>JBCCLB010000187.1:0-1544 GCA_039027095.1 Myxococcota bacterium | reverse complement strand
TTGCTCACGCCGTTCGCGTCGTCGACCCACGCCCTCTCGACCGGCGACACGGTCCAGTTCGCCGCCAAGACCCTCGACGACCGCGTCATCAAAGCCGAGGACTACCGCGGCAAGCTGTTGGTCGTCCACTTCTGGTCCACCTGGCACCAGCCCAGCGTCCGCCAGCTCGAAACGCTCCGGGCCATCCTCGATCACACCGCGCCGCTCGGCGTCGCGATGGTCGGCATCTGCCTCGACGGCCCCGACGAAGGCACCGTCATGATGCAGACCATGCTCGGAGGGGCCACCGCCGCGCTCAGCTCGCAACAGACTTGGGACCACACCCTCGCCCACAGCCAGATGCCCGCGCTGGACACCCGCTTCTTCAGCGAGAACTACGCCATTCCCTCGGTGTGGGTCGTCTCACCCGAAGGCGAAGCGCTCTGGCAAGGCCACCCCGCCGACCTGCCCGAACAACTCATCGGCTTCCTCGAAACGCACCCGCCGACCGCCCTGCCCGGCGCCACGCCCGCGGACGAAGGCGAGACCGAACCCACCGAAGCCGAGGACGAACCGGAAGAAGCCGCGCCCATGCCGGTGCTCATTACCGGGGGCGTGGAGATCGACGACACCGCGGCGATCGCCGCGATGGAGGCCCGCGACCGGGCCTTGAAAGCCGCCCGGGCCGCACTACTCGACGCGGACGGCGCCTGGACCGCCGACGCGCCGGACTACACCAGTGCGCTCACCGCGTTGGCTTCGATCGACCCGGAGATCTACGACCATCCCCTCGTCGCCGCGCACGGCCAACGCTGGGAGCGCGTGATCCAGGCCCTCGAGCAAGAACAACGCGACCAACTCCTCGCCGCCCGCGACGCCCTGCCCGAAGCGGGCTTTGCGCTCGACGCGTATCTCGCCGCCGCCGGCGAAGTAAACCCCATGGAAGGCCGACCCGTCGCCGACGGGACCCGCGTGACTCAGCGCGTCGAGCGTGGCCTGCGGGCCGTGGAGCGCGGCCGACACGCCGACGCCTACGACACCTTCGAAGCCGTCGTCAACGTCGGGCTCGGCGTCCCCGAAGCCGACGAGGCCTTGATCCGCGTGCTGCGTTACGAGGCGGACGAAGAGCTCATGCAATCCATCGCCCTGGCCAAGGCCGACGGCATCGCGGGCGGCAAGCTCATGATGGCCCGCGCCCATATCGACGCGTTCAACGAGGAAGCGGCCGCCGTCCTGCTCCGCGACATCATCGAGAACTACGGGCAAACACCCACCGCCGAGAAGGCGAAGCAACTGCTCGAAGAACTCGACCTGCCCGAGTAACCAACACGAAGACCACTTAACCGGACGTCGCCGAAGTCCGGTTGTTTCACTTGGAGCCCCGCATGTGAATGCGGGGCTAGCACCGGATTCACATCCGGTGCTTATGCAGGCAACTTGCACCTGCTCACCACGTCCTGATTCACTTGCCAAAGAACGCCGACGGAGCTTGTCAGCCGAGGTCCGGTGCAAGGACGCCTTGCCTCCACCCATCGCCCCACCTCCCGTGGTGACTTCTGCCCCGG
>JBCCLB010000186.1:0-1713 GCA_039027095.1 Myxococcota bacterium | reverse complement strand
GGCTGCTCTGTCTCGCTGCTCTCAGCGATGGTGCTGGAACTGGTACGCCAGCACCCGTCACGGCCACCGTGGTGGCCACGCCGTGGATTTGCCGGGTCGGGTTGAGGGTGTCGTCACCGTCGAAGAAACCGATGGTGAGCGGCACCGAGATGAGCGCCTCGACCGGCAGGCTCCGCTCGCGCGCCACGACCTGCACCTCGAGTTCGTAAACGGCGCCGAGGCGCTCGACGCCTCGGACCGACCGCACCTCGACCCCCTGAAACAGCGCCTCGTCGGCCGATGACCGGATCTGTGCCCGCGTGTGATTTCTCATCGTCGTCGTCGTCCTTCCTTGCCCTTCGTTTCGGCCTTCTTGGTCTCTGCTACGCGCTCGAGCCTCGCCATGAGCGCATCCCCTTGGTCTTTGGACGTGAAGGTCGCGACCGCCTTGGCCCGCCGTCGAAGCGCATCATCACCGGTCCCGGAATGAAAAACGACGTCCACAAGCCCGGTCATCGTTTCGCCGAGGGCGACCATGTCGTGGTCCTTCATCTCCAGGTCGAGGATGGCCACGTCGAAGTCCGCCACCAACTCCGCGCCGCCCGCTTCGAAAAACAGCGTCGGCTCCGACAGGGCCGTGACCTCGTGACCCTCGGCGCGGAGCTTTCGCGCGAGGGCCCGCAGAAAGATGAGGTCATCGTCCAAAATCAAAATCCGTAGATGAACGTCCGTCATGGGCGCACCGCTCCCGTCCCCCTCCCCGCGGTGTTCCAAACGGGGGGGCCGACCCGGCGCGGCGACGCTGCCCGCCGGGGTCTACTGGTGACGTGGAGAGATCGCGCCGACGGGGCTCACTCTTTTTTCGCGTTTTTTCTGGCGCCCGATCGCGCGGCGCGACTCAGGGTGCGTAGCGCGCGCTCGTGGTGGCGCTTGATCGTGGCGTAAGAAACGCCGCGCTTCTTCGCGAGGTCCTTCAGCGTGGCGTCCTCACCGTAGAAGGCGTCGATGAGGTCGCGCTGCTCGGATTCGAGCGTCTCGAGCCCGGCCCGCAGCTTGTAGCCAAAGCGCGTTTCGTCGAGCGCGGCCGCGGCGGTGGCAGCCGTGGCGCTGCCTACGCTCTGGCGTCGGCTCGCCGCCCCCACCATGAGCGACGCCGAGGTCATCACGTGATGGAGATAGTCCTCGAGGTTTCCCTTCTGGGTCGCCTCGTCGTCGCTGAGCTTACCGGGCGTATCGAGCCACATCGCGGCAAGGTTTTGCCGATCGTCGAGCCGATGCCGATGCCGAATCTCTTGGTAGACCCGATGACGGATTTCCCAGCTCACATACACGTAGGCAAACCGTGGCCAGGGGCCCCGGGTCGGGTCGTGACGGGGGGCGCAGTTGCGGAGCGCCTCGTAGCCCACCGACCGCATCTCATCCTCGGCGAGCACATCCCAATGCCGACGCAGGGCGCCCACGGCCCGGTCGACGATCGGAAGCCCCTCGAGCACCAGCGCATCGATGTCGGCCTGCGAGCGCTGGGGCGACGACGGTAGCGGCGACGCCGTGGACGAGGACGAGGCCGAGGCCGAGGACGGCGGCGTTGTTCCCTCCGTCTCCACCGACGGCTCAGCCCCGACCGTCATCGCCGTCGTCGTCATCCGTTCCGGTCTTGAGGCCAACGGGCGGCGGCTGGGCTTGGTTGCGGGCCACCTCGACCGGTTGGGTGGCGCTCTGTTCGGGGACGGCGCG
>JBCCLB010000185.1:0-2231 GCA_039027095.1 Myxococcota bacterium | reverse complement strand
GGCTGGTACTCGGCATAGGCTTCATCGGCGGGCGAGAGCGCGCCCAAGGCGTGGCGGTACATCTGCGCCGCTTCGACGTAGAGACCCAGCTGGTCGGCTGCGTTGGCGCGGTTGGCCGCAACCAGCCACCCCGCCGAGGAAATCGCGAAGGCACGTCGGTAGGCTTCGAGTGCACCGCGCGTGTCGCCGGATGCCATTTTCTGTTGCGCCTCATCCATCGCCGCTTCGAAGCGGGCAGATGCACTTGTGGCTCGTGTTGGTGGCCGCTGGGCCCAGGCAGTAGCGCGCATGGCGTCGGGAGCCGTCATGGTCGCCAGGGCCGCGGTGGCCAGTGCGACAAATCGTTTTCGCGTGCAAGATGTCATGAGCGTGGTCCTCCTGGACCCGACTAAAAGTCGGGTACGTACTTCTTCTTTTTGGGTGGTGGAGGAGAGGGTGGTGGTGATGCAGGCCGGGACGTGCGTCGTATTCGCTGGGCCGGGGCCGGGGCGGCAGGGAGAGGGGGCGGCGGCGTTGGCGCCGCCGCAGTCGAGGGCGCGTCCGCGCTTAGGCTGTCGTTCGGCGACGGGGCGGAGCTACTGTTGGGAGACTCCTCTTTCTCCGCTAGAGACGGCGCATCACCATCGTCGGTCTCGACACGAGGCGGGTCTAGCTCGGCGGCCGCCTCTTGTTGGCTGGCTGCCGCGCGGGCGGCGTCATCCCCCTGGCGTACGTCGTCGTCACGGTTTCCGTTCAACTCGACGAAGCCCACGACGCCTAAGAGACCAAGCAGGAGCACGACTGAAATTCCCGCCAACAGCACGGTGCGGTTGTTGGTGGAAGGAGAGGCCGTGGGTGGGGTGCCGGCATGTACGGCTTGCGAGGTCGCCGCAACGACGTCCATAGCGTGCGCGGCGCTGCTGCTGCGAACTGAACCTGCGTCAGGCGCGTACGTGGGCGCGTGGGCCCATGATGCGGGGGAAGGCGTTGTCGGGGCCGAGAGTGACGGCGCAGTCTGCGAGGGGAGAGGAGCGGTCGGATTTGCGTCTTGGGCAAAACCACGACGCGCGCGCTCCTCACGAATGGCGGCGACCATGTCCGCCATCGTGGGAAACCGTTCCTCGGGGCGCTTGCGCAGCGCACGCCAGATGATGGCCCAGACCTCCGGCCCAACCCGCGCCTCGAGACTTGGTGGCTCGCTGCGTACGGTGGCGATGACGGACTCCATCATGCTGCGAGTTCCGATGCGAAAGGGCGACCCCTGGGCGGAGACCATCTCGTAGAGGATCACCCCGAGCTGAAAAACGTCGATCCGCCCGTCGGCGACGGCGGACCAGTCTGGGCTCAGCATCTCGGGGGGCGCGTACCCGACGGACCCGTACACCTTGCCCGTGCCCACATGGGTTTTCGCCTGGCGGAACCGCGACTCGCCGAAGTCGATGATCACGGGCTGCATCGTGTCGGTTCGGACGAGGATGTTCGCGGGCTTGAGGTCGCGATGGATGACGCCAAGGGCGTGCACGGTCGCAAGCCCATCCCCAATCTGCTCGGCGTAGTGAAGCGCCACATCGAGGTCGAGCCCCTCAGGGTGGGCGTCGAGCTCGGCCTCGAGCGGGCGCCCCGGAATAAACTCCGTCACCATCCACATGGGCCGTTTGCGGAGATTGGCGTCGAGGACGGCGATGACGTTGGGGTGAAGCTTCTGGTTGAAGGTGCGGACCTCGAAAGTGAGCTTCGAAAGCTGTACTCCAAGCTGGGGACCGTCGCGTAAGTTGACGACCTTGAAGGCGCCGCGCCGCTCCGTCTCGGTGTGCGTGCACGCAAACACCTTGCCGCCTCCTCCTTCGCCAAGAGGCTCTTCAAGCCGCCAATCCTTGACGATGAGCCCGGTCTTGAAGTCCTTGTATTGAAGCGTCGTCGACGAAGAAGACGCCTCCATCAACGACTCTGGCAGGGGCACCGGTTCGATGTCGCCCGTTTGGGGGACCCCACCGACGACGACCGCGGGCATGGTCTTGTCCAGCGCATCGCCACCATCGGCGGACCCTGCAGCCACCGAGATTCGCGGCGACGAGACGGGTCCGGGTTCAGACGGGTGTCGGACCGGTGCCACGAGCTCCGGCGGTAGGAGGTCTACCCGCTGGAACTTGTCGGGGTCGTCGTCGCTCACAGGTAGCACCTCCGGTACAGAAAGTAGAGGGCGGTGCCCACGCAGAATGCGGCCACCGCGCCGAGGATGGTGAAGAAGCGAG
>JBCCLB010000184.1:0-2542 GCA_039027095.1 Myxococcota bacterium | reverse complement strand
GTAGCTCTTCACCTCGGCCAGACCGTCGCGTGACTGAACCGCGAGCAGCGAGGCCGTCAGCGTCGTCTTCCCGTGGTCGATGTGACCGATGGTTCCGACGTTGAGGTGCGGCTTGTTGCGTACGAATTTCTCCTTGGCCATTCTGACTCTTCTTTCTGTGGTTCGGCGTCGCGGGGTCCGGGCGGCGTCGAATTAAACGAAGCCCTGCTGACGCGCGATGATTTGATCCTGGAGGTTGGTGGGGACCTGCTCGTAGGTCGAAAACTGCATGCTGTGGTCGGCGCGACCCTGGGTTTTGCTCCGGAGGTCGGTCGCGTAGCCGAACATCTCGGCCAGGGGGATGTCGGCCTTGATGATGCGAAGTTGACCCCGCTGGCCCATGTCGCTCACGCGTCCGCGGCGCGCGTTCACGTCGCCGATCACGTCACCCAGGTAGTCCTCCGGGGTGACGATTTCCACCGCCATCAGCGGCTCGAGGAGGGCCATTCCGGCTTCCGCGGCGGCGGCCTGAAAGGCGAGGGACGCCGCGACCTCGAACGACGGAGGCGAGCTGTCGACTTCGTGAAAAGAGCCGTCGTAAACCCGAACCTTGGTGTCGACCACCGGGTATCCCGCGAGCACCCCACGCTCCATGGCCCCCTCGAGCCCCTTCTGGATCGCCGGGATGAACTCCCCGGGGATGACGCCGCCCTTGATGTCGTTGACGAAGACGAAGCCGCTCCCCGTCGGTCCGGGCGCGACGTCGATGACGACGTGTCCGTACTGCCCGTGGCCCCCCGTCTGTCGGATGAACTTGCCCTCGATCCCGGTCGCGGCGGCCATGATCCGCTCGCGGTAGGCGACCTGAGGCTTGCCGACCTTGCACTGGACTTTGAACTCGCGGAGGAGCCGGTCGACGATGATCTCCAGGTGGAGTTCACCCATCCCCGCGATGATGGTCTGCCCCGTCTCCGCATCGGTGAAGCTCTTGAACGACGGGTCTTCGTAGGTGAGCTTGGCGAGGGTGTCGGCGAGCTTGTCGAGGTCGGCTTTGGTCTTCGGCTCGATGGCGACCGAAATGACCGGCTCGGGGAAGCGCATCTGTTCGAGGACGATGGGCTTCTTCAGGTCGCAGAGCGTATCGCCGGTATACGTGTGCCGGAGACCGACGAAGGCGTAGATGTTGCCGGCGTAGCAGACCTTGACCTCCTCGCGCTTGTTCGCATGCATGCGGAGAATGCGCCCAATGCGTTCCTTCTTCTTGCCGCGGCCGGGGTTCATGACCGCCTTGCCGCTCTCGACCCGGCCCGAATAGACGCGAACGTAGGTGAGGTGACCGTAAGGGTCGTTGGCGATCTTGAAGGCGAGGCCACAGAACGGCTCGTCGTCGCTGGCTTCGCGCATCAGGTCGAAATCGTCGGGATGCGGCCCGTGACCCGACAGCGGACCCGGCGTGCTCTTCGGCGGCGCGTCGGGGTCGAGCCCGCGCACGGCGGGGACGTCGAGGGGGGAGGGGAGAAACGCGACGATCGCGTCGAGGAGTTGTTGCACGCCCTTGTTGCGGAACGCCGTCCCACACAGCACGGGCACGAAGGCTTGCGCGAGGGTCGCGGTGCGCACCGCCGCGAAGAGCTCTTCCGCGCTGACGGGCTCCTCCCCGATGTACTTCTCCATCACCGCCTCGGAGACGTCGGCGCAGGCTTCGACGAGCGCCAAACGCTTTTCCTCGGCGGTCGCCACCAGCTCGGCGGGGACGTCGGTCCACGCGAACTGCGCGCCCCGGGTCTCGGGGTCGAAGTCACGCGCCGCTTTCATCGTGATGAGGTCGATGACCCCTTCGAAGGTGTCCTCCTCGCCGATCGGCCAATTGACGGCGACGGGACGGGCTCCGAGGCGCTCTCGAATCGAGGCGAGGCACATCTCGAAGTCGGCCCCGACCTTATCCATCTTGTTGACG
Source organism: Myxococcota bacterium (assembly GCA_039027095.1). Taxonomy (GTDB): domain Bacteria; phylum Myxococcota_A; class Polyangia; order Polyangiales; family Polyangiaceae; genus JAPYTK01. The sequence goes on along the minus strand of JBCCLB010000184.1, from coordinate 606 downwards.
AAACAGATGCGCGGCACCCCGTAGCGGTCGGCCTGGCGCCACACCGTTTCGCTTTGCGGCTCGACGCCGTTGCCGCCATCGAACACGGCGACCGCCCCGTCGAGCACCCGCAGCGAGCGCTCGACCTCGATCGTGAAGTCGACGTGGCCCGGGGTGTCGATGATGTTGATGCGGTGGTCGATCCCCGCGTACGGGCCTTGCTCTGGCTTCCAAAAGCAGTTGGTCGCCGCCGATGTGATGGTGATGCCGCGCTCCTGCTCCTGCACCATCCAATCCATCGTCGCCGCGCCATCGTGCACCTCTCCGATGGCGTGGTTGATGCCGGTATAGAAAAGGATCCGCTCGGTGGTCGTCGTCTTCCCGGCATCGATGTGCGCCATGATCCCGATATTTCGGGTGCGCTCGAGGGAATAGTCGCGGGCCATGACGAAGGAAGAGAGGAGAAGGTGAGGGCGAGACGCAGAACACCCCCTCCGAGCCCCTGCCGCCCCGTTTTGGCGGCCTTCGAGTCGATTCGGAGGGGGTGCCGAGTAGAAGTACCGGGCCGCCGGAACGCCGTCCGACGGGTTGTGGGGACTACTCGGTCCTTATGTCGCGTAGGTCATT
>JBCCLB010000183.1:0-2586 GCA_039027095.1 Myxococcota bacterium | reverse complement strand
GTAGCTCTTCACCTCGGCCAGACCGTCGCGTGACTGAACCGCGAGCAGCGAGGCCGTCAGCGTCGTCTTCCCGTGGTCGATGTGACCGATGGTTCCGACGTTGAGGTGCGGCTTGTTGCGTACGAATTTCTCCTTGGCCATGTTCGAAAGCCTCGACTCTCAGCTGTTTCCGGGGTTCATTTCAGTTCACTTCACGTCCCCGGAGCGGGTTGATGCGGGGTACTGGTCCGAGACCAGAACGCGGCACCGCGGGTGACCGTTGGCGGTCGTTTCGCGGCTGACCGGAGCCCACCATGGGATTCGAACCCACGACCTCTTCCTTACCAAGGAAGTGCTCTACCGACTGAGCTAGGTGGGCGGACGACGATCGGGCACTCTTCGAAGGGGCGTGCGGGTTTCTTGGCGTTGGGGGTTGGGGTCGGGCGGTTGGAGCGGGAGACGAGGTTCGAACTCGCGACATTCAGCTTGGAAGGCTGAAGCTCTACCAACTGAGCTACTCCCGCGAAATCATTGTGGTGGTGGGTATTGGATTCGAACCAATGTAGGCATACGCCGGCAGATTTACAGTCTGCTCCCTTTGGCCACTCGGGCAACCCACCGGATGTCGACGTCACTGGCGCCACGAGGACGACCCCGCCGCCGCCGGAGCTGGCGAGGGGAATCGAACCCCTAACCCCCTGCTTACAAGGCAGGTGCTCTGCCAATTGAGCTACACCAGCGCGTCCTCTACCGTGTCTCCCTCACTCGCTCTCCCTCGCTGGGTCTCGCACCATGGGTCTGGACCTTGGCTTCGGGGGGATGCAGTCCCGTGACCACGGACCCTCCAAAGGAGGCTGGCGTCTCTATCTGCTCGTACTAGCGGTGTCAACACCCGAGGCGGCGCGCGGCTACCCCCGCCGAAGCCGAGAATTCGAGCGAAGTCGCGTCGTTGCTGCGCCGGGCGATTGGTTGCCTTCCCTACGGACCCTTGCGATGCTCGCCCCAGCATGGACTGCGAAGCGTGTGGCCACGCAAACGTCGACGGCGCCCGCTACTGCGCCAAGTGTGGGGCGTTGATGCCCGTCGCCGCCTCCGACGACGACGACCCCTTGATCGGCCAGGTCGTCGGCGGTCGGTACCGCGTCGTTCGACTCCTCGGCGAAGGCGGCATGGGGCGCGTTTACATCGCCGAACAACAGATGGGGACCGCGGTCCGCAAGGTCGCCGTCAAGACGCTCCTGCAGGAATTTTCTAAAGATCCCCAGGTCGTGGCGCGGTTCATGCGCGAGTGTGGGACGGTCGTCGAGCTCGAGCATCCCAACACCATCAAGTTTTTCGACTTCGGCCAGACCGACCTCGGCGACCTCTACATCGCGATGGAGTTCGTCGACGGCAAGCCGCTCGCCGACGTGATCGAGAGCGAGGGCGCGATGTCGCCCGAGCGCGTCGACAAAATCCTGGAACAGATCTCGGGCTCACTCCACGAAGCGCACGAGAAAGGCATCGTTCACCGCGATCTCAAGCCCGAGAACGTCATTCTCACGACCCGGGCCGGCGTCGTCGATTTCGTCAAGGTGCTCGACTTCGGCATCGCCAAGCGGAACGAGGCCGCCGACAGCGCGCGCGAGCAGAAATTGACGCAGGCCGGCATGGTCCTCGGGACGCCGCCGTACATGTCCCCCGAGCAGTTCACCGGCAAAGAGCTGGACCGCCGGAGCGACATCTACTCCCTCGGCGTGATGGCCTACGAGATGCTGACCGGGAAGCTGCCCTTCAAGGCCACCACGCCTTGGGAATGGGCGACCCAACACATGACCGCCCAGCCCCACGCCTTCGAGGCCGCCAATCCGATGGCGACGCAGATCCCGCCGCACATCAAGGCCGCGACGATGCGCGCGCTGTCGAAGGACCAAATGGCCCGGCATGCCACCGCGAAGGAGTTCTACGCGGACTTTAAAGGCCGCGGGGTCGGGGCCCCCGCAGGCACACAAGTCCCGTCCAGTGTCCCTGCGCCTCCCGGCGGAGGGTCCGTGTCGGCGACCGAGGCGTTTCTCGCGGGGCCTCCAGCGGCGGCGACGGGCGGCGGGGGCCGTCCTCCCGGCGCCGGGGCCACGCAAATCGGGGAACCCTTCGTGCCTCCCCCCGGCGTAGGCCCCGGCGCGCCCCCCCCGAATCCCGTCCCCAACACCGGCGGCGGCCAAGCGATCCCGACGCCGGGCCCAGCCCCGGGACCGATGCGGGTCGGCGCGGCGGGACCGCGGGGCGGGGGCAACAACAACAAGCTCTACGCCGGCGCCGCGGCGGCCCTCGTCGTCGTCATCGGGGTTGTGGCCTTCGTCGGCTTCGGCGGAAAGAAGGAAAAGGAAGACGAGTTCCCCATCGTCCCCGTCGATGGCGCGAGCGCTGAGGCCAAGCACGACGATGACGGGAATGGCGACGGAGACGAGGACGCGTCGACCCCGGACCCGACCGATGATGGGGGCGACGCTCCCCCGCCGGACCCCGACCCGGAGTTCCCCGATCCGTCTCAGACCGACGACCCCCCGCCAGCTCCCCCCACGCCCTCCCCTCCTGGTCCCTCACCCGTCCCTCGGCCTTCTCCCCAGC
>JBCCLB010000182.1:0-2593 GCA_039027095.1 Myxococcota bacterium | reverse complement strand
GTCGCCGCCACTGCTTGGAGGACGCGACCCCGAAGTCGATGAGCTTCGGCACGTCGTCCTCCGTCAGGAAGATGATGTTTCCGGGCTTCAGGTCGCGGTGCTGAAAGTCCGATGCGTGCAGCACGCCGAGTGCATCGAAGAGTTGGCACATCCATCGAACGACCTTGGCGACCGGGATGCGCCCAGGGGCCGCCGCGATCTGCTGGTAAAGGGTGGGGCCAGGGATGTACTCCTGGGCCAGCCAGAGCAGGGTGCCGGTTCTGTCGGTGGGCTGCCGGCCGCCTGCGATGAAGCGGACGATGTTGGTGTGCTGCACTCTCGACAGCACATCCAGCTCGCGGATGAAGCGCTGATAGTTCGGCGACCGGGCGGAGACGTCGATCTGCGGCGGAAACGTGAGCGTCTTGATCGCGATGGGTTTCCCGTCCTGATCATGGGCCAAGTACACGACGCCCATGCCCCCGCGACCGATTTCACGCTCGATCACGTAGCGGTGGTCGACGACATCTCCGGAGCTGAGGGTCATGGCTGCTTTGGCTCCTGTCGATTGGGCCTCGCTTCCGGCCCCCGTGCGTTCATGCCCATCACGTGAAATTTACCCCTTTCAGGCTACGTGGAGACTTCCAGCTCCGAGGGCTCACAAAAAGTTCACCATGAGAAAAAGAAACATGGTCACCAAGGTCGTGGCGAGAAGTACGCCCACCGCCTCTCGCCACGGCACCGGGGGCTCGGCAAGCCGACCGGTGAGGGCCGAAGGGGAGGGGATCTTCGGCGTGGCCTCACCCGGAGACACGACGGTACCCGCCGGCGGAGACATGGCCTCCCGACCGGAGGGTGATGGCCGCGGGGTCGCCGCGTAGACCACCCCGGGTGGCGCATCGCCCAGGGGCATCGGCGCGGTGGGCGCCGCGGGGCCGCTCGGCCTGACGGCGGGTGCCGACGGGTGCCTCTGATGCGGCGCGGACACGCCGGCCTTGAGCGCTGCGATCTCGATGTCGAGGGCGGCGATCATCTCGTTGGCGGAGGCGAAGCGGTTGTCGGGGGACTTGGCGAGGGCCTTCAGCGTGACCCAGTCGATGCCGGCGGAGAGTTCGGGCCGGTGGGTGGTGGGGGGCGCGGGCGGCTCGCCCACCTGCGCGATGAGGAGCTTGTCGAACGCGGCCTGGTTGAAGGGCCTCCGCTCCGTCAGCATCCGGTAGAGCAGCACGCCCGCGGAGTAGACGTCGACGCGGTGGTCGATGGGCTGACCACGGATTTGCTCGGGCGCCATGTAGAAGGGCGTGCCGAGGAGCTGTCCCTCGGCGGTGGGGCGCTGCAGCGGCTGGACGTCGACGTCGCCCTCGCCGTCGCCGACCGCCTTCGCGACCCCGAAGTCGAGCAGTTTGACCCGACCTCGCTCTAAGTCACCGTCCACGACGAAGAGGTTGTCGGGCTTGATGTCGCGGTGAAGCACGCCCCGGCCGTGGCAGTACGCGAGCCCCTCGAGCACGTCGCGGGTGATGCGGAGCGCCACCCCGACGGGAATGGGCGCCCGGCGTCTGTCGTGCTCGGTGAGCAGCTCTCGTAGGCTCTTTCCGCGGAGAAGCTCCATCGCGAGATAGGGCCGCTTCGACGTCGTAAACCCGTAGTCGTAGATTTCCATGACCGACGGATGGTCGAGTTCGGCCATCAGCTCCGCCTCGAGCCGGAACCGATCGGCAAACGGTCCGATGAGGTGGCCGAGGAGGACCTTCACCGCGACCTCCTGGCCTGAATCGGCTTCTACGGCTTTCCAGACCGCGCCCATGGCGCCGCTCCCGAGCAGACCCACCATGCGGTAGCGGTCGCCAAGCTCGGCCTGGATCTCTTTGACGGATTCCTGTCGCATACCCCTCTACCGAGCAAGTGGAGGGTTCGAAGGTCGAGGGCTCATCATCCGTGGCGTTTTTGTTTGGGCCAGGTGCCTTTTCCTACCTATCGTCCTGAAATCATGAGCGCGTCAAATCCCACAAAAGCGGTCCCCAGCCGGGACGAGTTCGTCGACGCGATGGTCAACAAGGTGATCGCCGAGTGGGAAGGCGAGATGCCGCCGTGGTTTCTGCAGGAGATGCGCGAGCAGCTCACCATGATGTGCGATGCGCACCCGGTGGCGGCCGCGCTCGTCGATGGGGCGCGCCCCCGCGCCGTCCCCGAACAGAGCGCCACCCAACCGGTCGAGGTGGCCCGCAACCAAGCCCAGCCGCCGCTCGCTGGCCTCAAGACCGGAACGGACGACGACGGCGATGACGGTCGGGGCTGAGCCGTCGGCGGAGACGAAGGTAACGTCGTCGTCGTCGTTACCGCAGCGCACTCAGGCCGAGATCGATGCGCTGGTCCTCGAGGGGCTTCCGATCGTCGACCGGGCCGTGGGCGCCCTGCGTCGGCATTGGGATGTGCTCGCCGAGGACGAGATGCGGTCGGTGGGCTACGAGGCGCTCCGCAACTGCGCCCCCCGGCACGACCCGACTCGGGGCCCCTGGCCGCGGTTTGCCTACGTGCACGTGAGCTGGGAAATCCGTCATCGGGTCTACCAAGAGATTCGGCATCGGCATCGGCTCGACGATCGGCAAAACCT
>JBCCLB010000181.1:0-2635 GCA_039027095.1 Myxococcota bacterium | reverse complement strand
GGCGGGAACGCCGAACCCTTCGTGGTGGTCGGCGAGCGCGCTGCCCCACGGCGGGACCGCCCCGATTCTGACCCTCATCGACGCTGCCCCTCAGCCGTCGCTCCGCGTGCGGTACCAAATTCCCCGCCCCGCGCTGGAAGACCTCATGTTTCTCGGCCGCAATGCCGTTCAGAGCGCCATGAACGCTTTCAACGCGCGTTCGTCCCCCGGGACGGCGACGCCCTCCCCCGGGCCCCCCCTGCCCGGGGGCGGCCCCACGCCGATCATCCCCTGATGCGGCCCGCCTTCGCTTCGCGTGGCGAAGGCGTCCCGACGCGCCCGACGTTGCCTTTCCCCGTCGTCACGATAGCCTCGATCAACCTTGTTGCGGACCAACGCCAATCCAGTTCTCGAGCGTGACCGGTCGCTCGAGGTTTTACCGCGCCGCCTTCGCCTGGGGGGCTTGGGGACCGGTCTGACGGTGGGTCTTTTTCTCGCCGCCTGTGGGACGAGCGACGGCGACGGCAGCGGGTCTTCTTCGGGAGGTCAGAACGGACCGGGGGGGGTGACCCCCATCACGCCCTCGCAATCGTGTCAGGAAGTACGTCTCACCGCCTACGACGCCGGGATCGGAGGGATGTGTGAGTACAACGACGCCCTGCCCGTGCTTCCCGCCTTCGTCCGCGACAACATCACGCTGGCCATCGCGGAGCCCTTCGCCGGGGGAAGCGCGGGTGGCGACTTTGCCGAGTCCTGCGGCGAATGCTGGGAGATCAGCACCATCAGTTCGACGCAGACGGTCATGGTCACCAACCTCTGCCCGGCCAACGACGACAACCCCGTATGTCAGGGTCCCGCCCTCCACTTCGACGTGTCGCGCGAGGCCGGCGCGGCGCTCGGTCACGAGGGGATCACCATCGGCGAAGCGAGGCCGGTCCCCTGCCCCGTTGAGGGCAATGTTCACGCGGTGGTCCGGGACCGTAACGACTTTTTCATCCGGCTCGTCTTCGCCAACCACCGCATTCCCATTCGCTCGGTCGACTACCGCATCGACGGGACCGACGCGTGGCGCCCGATGAATCGGAACGGCGGCGCGTGGGCCATTGGCGATGCCGGTGACGCCATCGGTCCGTCCGCACCGGGGATCTCCTTTCGGCTCACGAGCCCCGACGGCGAGGTTGCCGAGGGCACCGCCGTGCTTCCCGCGAACCTGGGCCCCGGGCAGAACTTCGACATTGGCGCGCAGTTCGCGCCACGCGACCCGGAGGGCGGAATGTGCACCTACGTCCCCGACGGGACGGTGTTTGCGGATGCGTTCGGCGGCTCCGACCCCGTCCTCTGGGAGATGAACACCTACGGCGGGGCTCAGTACGAGGAATCGGCGCAGGCATGTGCCGCCGGCGACCGCTGCCTTCAGGTGACGAATTACCCGCAATGGTCGGGCGCCGTGTTTCGCATCAACGATGCGCTCCCCGTCGAGGCGTACGACACCTTGACCCTCTCGCTCCGGGCCTCCGAAGGCCGCGGCACGGTCGAGGTCGTCGTGGGGGAAGAAGGCGGGGAGGCCTGCGACGCCCGCGAAGTCGAGGTCGACGAGACGTGGCAGACGGTGAGCCTCGACCTGGGGGCAACCTGCGACGGGGTCCCCGAGTTCGGTCGCATCGCGCTCATCAATCGCACGCAGACCTTCGGTCTGACCATCGACGAGGTCGCCTTTCGGTAGCCACGCCGACGCGCAATTTGCGCGTCGGGTCTGCCCGCATCCCGCCGACAGTGGTACCCCGCGGGCATGAGCGAACGGAGTCGTGCCGTTCTCACCGATCCCGAACGTCCCGGGTTCGTGGTCCTAGATGCGCTCCCCATGCGGCCGGCGGGTCCCGACGAGGTGACCATCGACGTCGAATGCTTCAGTCTCAACCGAGGCGAGTTGAAGTTCGCTCAGGGCAAACCGGCGGGCTCTCGCATCGGATGGGACGTCGCGGGCACGGTCGCCGAAGCGGCCCATGGGTTCGAAGAGGGCACACGCGTCGTCGCGTTCGTCGCGGCCCAGGAAGGGTGGGCGGAGCGCGTGGCGGTTCCCAAGACCTACCTCGCTCCGATCCCCGACGCCGTCTCGAGCGAGCTCGCCGCGGCGCTCCCGGTCGCGGCGGGAACGGCCCTCGCGGCGGTCGAAGCCGGAGGGCCCGGACTGACCGGGCGCCGGGTGTTGGTGACCGGCGTCACGGGTGGGGTGGGCGGGTTCGCCGTCCAGATCGCACGCGCGATGGGCGCGGAGGTGGTCGCGCAAGTCAGGCGGGAAGCCCAGGTCGAGCACGCCGTCGCGCTCGGCGCCGCGGAGGTGGTCGTCACCGACGACGGTGAGGCTCTCGACGACACCGAGGCTATCGTCTCGTGGTCGACGGGATCGGTGGCCGTCGAGCTGGCAAGAGGTCGGGGCCATCGCCCAAGGCCTCCTCGACCGAACCTTCACGGGCAAAGCCGTGCTCCGCGTCGACTGAGACGTCGCCGTTCAACCAAAACGTCGTGCATACGCCGCGGGCGACGCTCCGAAGAATCCCCGAAAGTCGCGACTGAAGTGGCTCGCAGACGCGTAGCCTACCCGCAGTCCCGCTTCGGCCGCACCAAGCCCTTCGTCGACCATGAGGCTTCGGGCCCG
>JBCCLB010000180.1:0-2912 GCA_039027095.1 Myxococcota bacterium | reverse complement strand
GCCGAAGCGGTCTGAATTGGCGCCAGTCGTGTCGCGTGGGGTCTCCCCCCAGGTCCGCGAGGCGCTCGTCCCAGCACGTCAGCAGTTCTTCGACCTCGGCGCGTCGGGCATCAACGACCTCGTCGTACGCCGCGATCCACCGGTCGATGACATGCCATGAGCGCGACGCCCCGGTAGCCTCTGTGCTCATGTCTCGTCCTTGGCTCACCGAAGGCAACCTCAAATTCATCCAGTCGTTCTGTGCGTCGGTACGCGCCCACCTTCTTGAGGCCGCAGCGCCCAAACGCAAGAACATCGAAGAGCAAGCGCGCCCTCATCTCGAGAAACTCCACTCGGCCGAAGTAGAAGCGTACGCTCATCTTGGGGATCTAGGGATCGCACAATCGCCGCCACCCCACCGGGGTTTGGGTGGCGAACCCTTCTTTGGCGAGCCCGAGAAAGAAGATTGGTCGAGCCTATTTGCCGAGGACCTTGTCGCGTCCTTCGGACGGGGCGGTCCCGGCGCGGTGGCGACCATCGCCGAAGCGATGCTCGTGGTAAACGCCCTCGCTCGTGCTCACTGGCATCCTTCAAGAAAGGTCTACTTTCGAGGCGAACATCGTTACGGACGGCCGCTCAAGAGTCGCGCTCAACGCACCCTGGAGAAACGAGGTGCGAAGAAGAGCGAGATCGAAACGGTTGGCATATCAGGCACTGAACTCACGGAGCTACGCCGGTTTCAGAAAGACGTGATAGATAGGTCGCTCCATGTCGATCTGGTGGGCCAGCAAGGCCTACCGAACGACGACGATGACCCGGAGTGGCTTCCTCTGATGCAGCACTACGATACATCGTTCGGAACGCGCCTTATCGACCTGACACGTTCGATCTTTGCTGGGCTCCACTTCTCCTGCATCGACTGGTGCGGCGACATCGACTTCGACACCGACGGCCTACTCTACGTGTTCTTCGATGGTGGTCGCCGTGTCTCAGCCGAACCCGGTTTGGGTGATGAAACGATGGTTTCAGTCAAGACCGCCTTCTCCGGGTGGCAGTGCCCGGATTACCTTGATCTGTTCGAAAGCTCTCAGTCATCGATGAGGGAGCTGGCTCAAGACGGCGTGTTTCTGGTTCAGGGCAGGCTGGGCACCCCGAAACAGGAAGAGGCAGCCGTTAAGGGGTTCACGTTGCGCATTCCACGCTGGGCCAAAGCTCGGATCATCGAAGAACTCAAATTCGCTGGCTACACACCAGAGCGAATCGTGCGCGGTCGACTCGGAGATGTCGCCGCTCGAAGAGCCGAAGCCAAGCTTCGGAGGTACAGACAGTCTCACCCGGCTCACCCGGGTTGGTCTTGACGGTAGCCGGTCCCGCAACGTCGCGGTGAAATTCGCGAAAGCTCGCTATCCGCGTGCGAGGTGAACCCCAACGTTTAGCATCGTCGCTTTCTTGCTCGCTCTGGGGGCCCCTACACCGAAATTGAGGCGATTCGCACGCTCTGGGCATGACGCACCCAGGCGACGGCGATGACCCCCGCTACAAGAACGACAACAACGGCGACGCCCCCCACGACGCGGGCGGAGGAGGCCCCCTCCCCGCTTCATCCCGCGCGGCCTCGACGGCGCGCGACGGGGACGACGACGATGAAGATGGGCCGGCGATCTACGTGGCGTGCTTGGCGGCCTACAACGCGGGCACGCTGCATGGCCGGTGGATCCAACTCGATGCGGTGTGCGCGGAGCACGACGACGCGGACGACGCGGCGGAGGCCCTACGCGCGATGATCGCGTCGGAGATGCTGGCGACCTCCCCCGTCGAGGGCGCAGAGGAGTGGCGCATCGATGACGACGAGGGCTTTGAAGGCCTGGATGTGAACCCCTACGAAACGCTCGAGACCGTGGTCGAGATGGCGCGGCTCATCATGGATCACGGGTCGCTGGCCGTGGCGGTGGCGAAGCACCTCGACGCGGATCGCCACGTCTCCATGCTCGGCGAGGTGCGGACGTGGCTGGAAGAGCAGTACCTCGGGGCCTACGACAGCGCGGAGGACTGGGCGGCGGAGTGGCTCGACGAGACGGGCGCGCTCTCGGAGGTGCCGGAGTCGCTGCGGCGGTACATCGACGTCGCGGCGTACGCGCGCGACGCGCAGCTGTCGGGCGACATCGTGGTGCTCACTCCGGTGGCGGGCGGTCCGCGCCACGTGTTCCTGGGGAGGTGATACCCGCGGCCGCGGCGACGACGACGGCAACGGCGACGGCCCTCACGGTTCGTCGTCGTTGTCGCGGTGACCGCCCTCGACGTCGTTGACGCTTCCCCGATCCGACGGCGGCGACGGCCCCTCCTCTGCCTTGCCGTCCGTACTGCCAGCGACCCCGCCACCACCACCTCCTCCGTCGACATCCCCGGTATGGTCCCCCCCGTTGAAGCGCCAGGTTTGGGGGTGGCCGTGGGGCTTGCCGGTGCGCTGGTCGGTCTCGCGCCCCCACGCCTGCCACCATGCCGCGACGCTCTCGGGGAGCCCTTCGCGCCGCTGGACGGCCCGCCATCCCTCGACCTCACCGGCGCGGGCGTCCTCGACATAGTCCGCTTCGGAAAACGCCTGCGCGGAGCGCCAATGGAGAACGAGCGCCCGCGCGGGGGCGTAGCGCCTGAGGCGGTCGAGCCCGTGAAGGAGCTGGGCGCGAAGGTGAAAGGCTCGGCCCCGCGCCCGCACGTCCGCCTCGCGGCACTGCGCTTCCCATTCGTCTTCGCGGGCCTCGGTCTGCGCGCGCTCTTGCTCGAGGAGACGCTCGAGGCCTCGCACCTTGTCGCGGGCGGCGTCGCGCTCCGCGGTGAGGCGCAGCAACGCCTTGAGCAACTCCTGCACGGTCTTGTAGAGCCCGCCGCGCTGCTCGAAGGGCGAAGCGATATCGTGGCGGGCGAGCAACTCGACG
>JBCCLB010000179.1:0-3024 GCA_039027095.1 Myxococcota bacterium | reverse complement strand
CTCGGAAGTTGGCGCGTACCAACGACGACCCGATCACGGCCACGTCCTCCCATTGCGCGCCACGAAGGACCGCCCCGTGTCGCCCGCTCCGGGTCACCTCAACGCGCTCCCCCCGCGAGCCGGCCAGCTCGCCCGCGACCATACGGACATCGCCGAGCGCGACGTCGCGCCACGTCGTGTTTTCGAGCCGCGTCGCGGTCCCGCGATCGTCGGGGCCGAAGTCCGCGCCGTCGAGCGGGCACCCATCGAACGAGGCACCGCGCAGGTTGCTGCCGCAAAACCGGCTGCCTCGGAGGTCGGCCCCGTCGAAGCACGCCCCGTCCATGCGGCAGTGGCGCCAGCGCACCGGACGCAGGTCCAGGCCGGTCAAGTCTTCGTTGCGTGCATCGACGCCCCACGCCTCGAGAGCTGCCACCGAGTCGTCGTCGAGCGCTGCCCGCAACGCCGCCACCGTCTTCACCCGTCGCGTCATCCCTCGGCACTCCTTTTCAGCATCAGCGCGCGACGCCGCCTCAGCCCAACAGCACCCGACCGGAGGCTTTGATGGTGGCGGCCTTAATGGTGACGCCACCATCCCCCTTGATCTTCGGGGAAGCTCCTTTGATGGTAACGCCACCCTTGCCGCTGACGGTCACGTCGGTCCCCGTCAGCTCCGCCTTGCCGTCGCTCTTGAGCGATACGGTGGCCCCCTTCCCCGTCCAGGCCCCGCTCGCCTGGGCGTTGAGCTTTCCTTTCGACTTCAGGTTCACTTTGCTGCCCTGCGCCACGAAGGCGCCGCCGGCTTTCAGGTGCATCACGCCACTCGCCTGCAGATTCATCGCCGCGCCACTGGTGAGTGACATGGCGGCGCCGCTCTTGATCGAGACCTTTCCTGTGCCGCGCGCGGTGATCGTCGCCCCCAGAACTGTCGTCGGCCCGCCGCCTTTCAGCAGCAGGCTGGAGCCGGCAATGATCTTCGAGCTCGACGCCGAGACACTCTGAAACGTTCCACCGGAAAGTGAGTCGACGGCCGCGCCCGACGTAAGGTTGACGCGAGCCAGTCCGGACATCTCCGCAGATCCGAACGACTTGACGAGCGCCTTGCCGCCCGCCGCCACAATGGCGCTCGATGCCGCGGCCATCGACGCCTGGGGCGCCGCCACCAGCGCCGACGACCCGCCAAACAGCACCGCCCCGTTGGCCGCCGCCTGAAGGTTCATGGGCGAGCCTGGGCTCGGTACGCTGCCGCTGATCCGAGGGGACGACGCAAACGCGCTCCCCGCCGCCGCGGCCGCCTTCGCCGCGGTGCCGGCCGCCGACTGCGCCGTTTTGGATGCAACGTCGGAAGCCTTGGTCCATGCATCGCGCTTCCCAGCCGCCGAGTGGCCCTTGCCTCTGTCCTCCCAGGCCTCCCCAATGCCAGAGAGCATCTTTTTTCCGTCTTTCGCGGTCTGCACGAAGTCGGCGCCGTGTTTGACAGCCTCGGTGTACTCCTTGGTCTCTTTGCGCTCTTGGTCGTTTTCTTCCTTCCGCTTTCGCAGAACCTCGAGACTCTTATTGTACTGTTGTTTCTGCTTCGCGATTTGCTTCAGCCGCGGCTCGTTGGAATGAGGCGGCGGCGAGGCATTGTCGGGGTCATGGGCCTCCCAGGCGACGCGGTCTTGCGCAACCTCTTCCTGCAACTGCGATTCCTCCGCTTCGAGCGCCTTCAGCCGCTGCTCGACGTTTGTAATCCCTTGCGCTTCATCCGCGGCCTTAAAGTCCATCCAACCGTCGGCGGCGTCGGCCACCTTCTTCACCATGCCTGGCGCTTTTTCGAGCAGGGCCGAGGTGATGTTGTTGACGCCGGCGAAGTCGATGATGTCGGCGCTCGCAAAGCAGCTCGCGATGTCGGAGAAGACCGACACCAATGAGCTCCCGGTGGTTACCGAGGACTTCGCCACCGCGTTGTGCGATGCGAGCGTGCTCATGGCGATGCCGGCGCCGGGGTTGTTGGGGCTGCCGAGCTGAAACGACGTCTCGCTGAACGGGACCGAGAGCTTGATCCGCTCCGAGCCCTCGGTGTCGTCGATGTTGATTTCGTTGCCGCTGCCGGTGCGGATGATGTTGCGGGCGCCGTTGCTCGCGGTGACCACACTCGGGGTCTGCGGGTTGGGGACGGCCGCGCTGATGATGGGGCGGTCGGGGTCGCCGTCGATAAACGTGATGAGCACTTCGACCCCGTGCCGTAGGGGAAAGTGAAACCCGTAGCCCGGTCCCGCGTGGGGCTGTGCCATGCGCACGAGGCGCGAGGCCTTGGCGCGGTCCTTGTCGCCCACGTCGAACGCAAACCGCACCCGGTACCGCCCCTGGTCGTCGATGTCGGCGTACGGCCCGTCGCCGGCCGCCTCCACCATCGCGGTGATGCAGCCGTAAATCCGCGGCTTGGGCGTCACGCGCGCGGGGCGAAACGGCACCTCGGCGGAGAGCGCGACGAACTGATTGTCGTAGCCACCCTCGTCGCCGGTCCCCCCATGAAGAAACGTGGGGTTGGTGAAGTCGTGCACCACCTCGCGAATGACGAGCGGCGTTTCGCCCAACGGATGGCCTTCGAGCGTCACCTTCGCCCCCGGATACAGCACCGGCAGCGTCGAGGACCCGTAGTGCAGCACCCCACGACACGCCTCTTCTTCGGCCCGCATGCGCGCGATGTACTCGGCCTCGCTCGGCACTTTCAGGTGGGCGCCGTATTCGTAGCGATACCCGTCGTGACCCCCGACGACCGACTCCGTCGTCTTCAGGGCAAGCGCCGGCGTGCGGTAGTTGTAGTCCTTGACCCCGTAGTTTTGGAGCGTGCGGCGGGCCGTCGACCGCAGGGCGTAGACATCGGTCCGCTCGCCCCGCCCCTGAAACGCCACCGGGCCCTGGTCGACAAACGCATCGTTGTGGTCGCAGAAGACCACGCGGTCAGCCTCTTCCCCCTGCTCCACAAACATCGTGATCCCGAGGTGCTCGGAGAGCCGCAGCACGAAATCGAGATCGGTCTCGTCGTACTGCACGATGGAT
>JBCCLB010000178.1:0-3579 GCA_039027095.1 Myxococcota bacterium | reverse complement strand
TCCGACGAGCGCGGTCGCGCGGTCGAGTTCGTCGAGCAGCGGTCCGATGCGTCGGTGAAACGCTCGCCCTGCCGGCGTGAGGGCCATCGCCCGCGTCGTACGCTGGACCAAGCGCCGGTCGAGATGGGCTTCGAGGGCCGCAATCCTCCGTGACACGTGCGAGGGCGATACCCCGAGGGTTCCCGCGGCCCGCGAGAACGAACCCGCCTGGGCAACGGCCGCGAAGATGCTCAGATCGTTCAGGTCCATTTGTGCAAGGGAACAAAAGTCATGTGCCAACTCAGCCGTTTACCCTCCTTTCGACAAGAATCAAGTTGGGCGCACACCGGCCCTGAGTTCCGGTGCACGCGAAAGGATGCGTCATGTCGAAGAGCCCCCGTGAAGAAGCCCTTGCCGCCGCCAAGGCGGCCTTCGGATTCGTTCCCAACCTGATGACCGCCATGGCCGACGGAAACCCCGCGGTCGCCAAGGCATACCTGGCGGCCTCCGGAGCCCTCGCCGGTAGCGTCTTGCGTCCAGCCGAGAAGCAAGCGGTCATGCTCGCCGTGTCGGCGCACAACGGCTGTCACTACTGCACCGCGGCCCACCGCACCGCTGGTAAGTCGATGGGCATCGACCAGGCGGACCTCGACGCGCTGGATTCCGAGACCCCCCCCACCGATGCACGGTTGGCCACCCTGGCCGCCGCCACGCGCGAAGTCTTGTCGGAGCGGGGTTGGGTCGACGCCAACCGGGTCGGGGTCACGCGCGAAGAGTTGTACGAGATCGTGGCCATCGTCGGTCTGAAGACGATCACGAACTACATCAACCACATCGCGAAAACGGAGATCGATCCGCCCTTTGTCGCTCAGGCGAGCCGAAGCGCCTCGACGCCGAAATGAGCGCGGCGACGGCACCGCCCGTCGAGGACGCGCGGGAACCTCTTAAGGTTCCCGCCGGCCCTACGTGAGGACGGAGGTGACTTCGTTGTAGGGCCGGCCCGACGGGCCGAGTTTATTGTCGATGCCGTGGGCGCGGATGATGGTGTTGTAGAGGTCGATGGCCTCGACCCCGAGGTCGAGCACCTCCCCCGTCTTCAGGCGACCATTGGCTCCGCTGACGGCATGCATCACCCCCGAGAGCTCACGATTGACGTTGTTGTGGCGACCATCACCCGACTCGGTCGTGATGGTGACCAGCGCATTGTCGAGAATGGTCTGGCCGTTCTCGTCGGCGTACTCCGGGTCGTCGAGCTGTTGCATGAAGTAGGCGACCTCGCGCTGCATGAGATGCGCATGCGCCCGGAGCTGCGTGTTCGGCGCATTGGCGTTGAACTCGTGCCACCACTCGTGGCTGCACCCGTTGGAGCCCCCTTGACCCCGCTCGCCGCGGTCGTCGAAGTCGTAGACGAGCGAGCCGTCGTACTCGTAGCGTCCGAGAAGTCGAATGCGCTCTCCCGCCGCCTGAAAGGTCACCCCCCCGAACCGGGTGACATCGCACTGCACCCCGAGGGCGTAGAGGTCGCACATGAGGCGCCACTCGTCGATGAGGTCCTCCAACGTGATGTCGATCCCATCCCCGCCCGGGTCGGCGGGCGCGCCGTGAGGGATGTCGGAGTCGTCGGGGGGGGTGGGGATCGTGCACGAGGGCCCCGCCCCGAAGACGCGTTGCTCGTATTCGCGGACCCGATCCAAATGGTCCGCGAGGCGCGCCCGCGACGCCGCCCCGAGCGGCCCCGCGTCGCCCGTGTAGTGCTGGTATTGCGCCACCACCCCGTCGAGAATGCTCCGTCGGTACCGGCGGCGCTTCTCTTCTTCAGGGGTCAATTCCTCGTCGCCGCCGCCCGGGACACTGCCGAACAACGCCGCGAACAACGCGGTGGGCTCCTCCTGCGGGAGCGCGGCGGGCGAGCCATCCGGGTTCCAGCTGTGGACGTAGCGGGCCACGCGGCTGCGCCGAAAGTACGTTCCCATGAGCACGCTCCCGAGCACCCCGGCGGGCATCCCGTTGGGGTAGGCGCCGCGGCGGATCAGTTGGTCGAGCGAGGCGCCCCCTGCCTTCGCTTCGCCGTCGGGCGGGGTGCCGGTGAACGCCCCGGCCGCACCATCGAAGTGGGCATTGATCCCCGCCTCGTCGACCCGTACCTGGTCGACGCCACGGAGTATGGATATCTTATCGCGAAGCGGCGAAAGCGGAGCCAGAGGTCCGTCGAAGGCCTCGTCCTGGAGCGGCGTGGGGAGGCCGAGACCGAAGAAGACGTTGAAGGCGCGGACCGGCGCCGGAACCGCCTCCGCGTACACACTCGTGGCCCGCATCTCGTCGAGGAAAGGGAGCGCGATGCACACGCCGCCCACCCCGCGGAGAAGCGTGCGACGCGGAAGTACATGACGGTAACGACGACTCACGGCTGGCCCTCCAGGTAACGAAAGGAGGGCGCGCGGGCGACGGCCAAGAGCAGGTCGCGGTACGTGCCCTCCCCCTCGATGTAGTCCTCGTCCACGGCTTCATCCGCGCAGCGGTCCGCTTTTCGCTCCCGCGGTACCAAGGGCCTTCCGAGCGCGAACTGGTGCGCTTTGCGGCCCATGCACTTCCGCACCCGCTCGCTGTTGGCCATCAAAGCGCCGAGCTCCCCGATGGAGTCGAAAGATTCTTTGCCCGACTCGAGAACCACCGTGCCGTCTTCGCGCAACGGATTGCCAAACCGATCCTCCTCCACGTAACGACCGGTGGCGTCGAAGCGCTCGATCCCCCACGCCACCGGCTCGATTTGAATGTGGCAGCCGGCACAGGCCGGGTTGTCGACGCGTTCTTCGCTGAGCTCTCGTTGCGGCGCCTCTTCGCTGATCACGGGCGGGGTGGTGTCCACGCCCGGGGGGGGATCGTCGAGGTGCCCGCACAAGAGGTTCTCGAGGACGTACAGGCCGCGACCAACCATCGACGAGGTATTTCCGCCGAGGGTGGTCACGGCGCCCTGCGTGAGCAGACCGCCCCGCTCGGGAAGCGCGGAGAGGCTCACCCGGCCGTCGTCATCCGGGGGGTCGAACCCGTAGTGCGCCGCGAGCTCCGGCGTGACGAAGGTCAATTGCGCGTCGAAGAGCGACGACAAGGGGCGCTCCTCATCGAGGGCAAGGTGGAGAAAGAAAGCCACAGTTTCGGCCTTCATGTCGACCCCGAGCGCGGGATCCCAGTCCGGAAAAAGGTCGGGGTCCCGTTGCAGATTGTCGAGCCGATGGAGATCCAACCAATCGACGAGAAAACGCGCGGCGGTGGCGCGGGCGCGCGGATCGTCCAGCATCCGGTCGATCTCGGAGGCGAGCGTGGCATCGTCCCGGAGGGATGCGCCCGCGGCGACGAGCGCCGCGTCGGGGGGCGCGCCCCACACCAAGTAGCTCAGTCGCGAGGACAACTCGCGGCCGTCGAGGGCGACGACCCCCTCCCCTCGTTCACGCTCGATGCGATAGAGAAACCGCGGCGATTGAAGCAAAGCCTCGAGGACGAGCCCCACCGCGACGGAGAAGTCGTCGCCTTCGGTACGGACGTCATCGAAGAGCGGGAGCAAGGCGGCCACCTCTTCATCGCTCGGCGGGTGGCGGAAGAGGG
>JBCCLB010000177.1:0-3805 GCA_039027095.1 Myxococcota bacterium | reverse complement strand
CGCCGCCGGGGCGGGGGGCGCGGCCGTGGCGACGGCATTGGGGTCGCGGGGAAGGGGTCCCGTGCCGAAGCTGGCCTCGTCTCCCGGGAGCGGGGGTTCGACACGCCGTAGCTCGAAGTAGACGAGCCCCGCGCCGGTGAGCGCGAGGAGAAACACCACCGGGAGGGTCCAGCGTGACGCACGCGTCTCGGGCTCGAGGGTCTGATCGACGTCGCGCGCCCGGCGGGGGCGGGGCCGCCGGGGCTCGGCGGGTGGAACCGTGGACGGGGGGGCTCCTCCGCTCGCTCGAGGAGGCTTTGGCCCGTCGGGGACAGGAGGGGGCGCAGAAGGGGATGCGACCCGGGTCGGCGGCATCACCGAGGGAGCTTCGTCGTCGTCTGTCGGCTTCGGGGACGGGGCCTCGGCGACGACGACGTCATCCGGTGGCGCCGTCTCTTCGGTTTGCCCGTCGGCGCCAGGCGACGCCAACGTGGGCGCGAAGGCGCCAGGCGACGGCTCGAGATGGGGGGCGCCGAGGACGACATCGCGTCGCTTGGTGGTCGTCGTGGGGTCGGCGTCGGCCGCCGCGCAGAGCGCTTCCCAGAAGGCCCCCGCGTCTTGGTATCGATCGGCGGGCGCCACGGCGAGCGCCTGCGCCAATACCGCCTCGACCTCGTCCGAGGTCGCGACGCCGTGGTTTCGTAGCGTTGGGCGCGCCGCGGGGTCCGCCGACGCGACGTACAACTGGGTCGGGTCATCGCCGTCGAGGGCACGCGCACCGCGGACGAGTTCCACGACGATGAGCGCCAGCGCGAAGACATCCGTCCAGGGCCCCGTCGCCCCCCGTTTCTTGTTGAACTGCTCGGGTGCGCCGTAACTCGGGGTGAAGGCCGTGGGTTGTCGTTGCGTGGCCGCGGGCGCGGCGGAGAACGCGGCGGGACCCGACAGTACTTTCGCGATGCCGAAGTCCAGCACCTTGATGCCCGCGCCGCGGGTGAGGAACAGGTTGTCCGGTTTGACGTCGCGGTGGGCCACCCCCTGCTCGTGCGCGACCCGGAGGGCCAGCGCGGCCGGCGTGAGCCGCTCGATGGCCTCGGCGAGGGGCATCGTCCGTTTGCCCTCGGCCTGCCGTGTCTCGACGTGTTCGGTGAGCGTGACCCCGTCGAGCCACTCCATGACGAGGTAGGGGACCCAGCGTCCCCCCGGGGTCGTGACCGCACCGACGTCCAACGCTTGGACGATGCCGCTCGTGCGCTTCGAGAGCCGGTGGAGCACGCGTCCCTCGTCCTGAAGCCGGGTCAAGAGGGCCGAGCGCGCCTCCGCGTCGAGCGCTTCGGGGACCCGCAGGCACTTCACGGCGATGGGCTCGCCGAAGCCTCGGTGAACGCCTCGGTAGACGACGCCGAATCCGCCCTGGCCGATGAGGTCGGTGATCCGGTACTTGTCGCCGATCGTCTGCCCCTCGACCCCGAAGGGATCCCGGTCCGAAGGCACGGCGTCCGACCCGTCGGTCATCGCCGGGGTCTTAAACCGCGCGCCGCGGGGACGCCACCGACAGGGAGCCCACGTTGCGCACGACCACGGAGTCGTCCAAGGTCCGCCCATGCCGACGAGCGACCGGGACCTGGGCCCTGCCCGTCTCGAGCCGGGAACGAGGCTCGGGTCGGGCCGGTCCCCGCGCCCCGGCCGTGCGCGTCGGGGCTTGGTGACCGCGGCCCTCAGCGTCTCGGTCGCCTGTGCGTCACCGACGCCCACGCCGACCCGTCGCGCGGCCGAGCCGACGCCGCGACCCGCGTCGTCCCCTTGGGCGGACACGACGACTGCGCCTTCGGTCACCCCCGCGTCTTCGGTCGCCGCCTCGGCCGACCCGTCGGTCGCTCCGGTGGCGCCGGCGCCGCCCGCGCCGGCCGCCGAAGGTCCGCTCGGAACGTTCTACCGCGCCCTGGCGGACCTCGAGCGCGGTCGTCGTCGCGACCATGTCCGGGTGGCGTGGCTCGGTGATTCCCACGCACAAGCCGACTTTTGGCCCGACGCGATCCGGGTCGGCCTGCAACGTCGGTTCGGCGCGGGAGGACCAGGGTTTCTTCACGTCGGGTTCAAGGGGTACCGACAGTCGCGGGTCCGCTTCGACATTCGCGGCCGCTGGCGTATGCGCCCGAAGTCACCGTCGACGGTCGAATCCTGGGGGGATGGTGCGTTCGGTCTCGGCGGCATCTTGCACGCGGGCTTCGCCGATTACCGCGCCGTGACCGTGGCCCTCGAGGACCCGAGCCTCCACGACAAGGCGCTCCGGTGGGACCTCTGTTACAAGCACGGGCTCGACGCCGACGCCTTCCGCATCACCCTCGGAACCGAACCGCCCGAGACGTTTCGGCCCAGCGAGGACGCCCCGGTGGGACGCCTGGCCCATACGGTCCGGCGGAGCGAGGAGCCCGCGACCTTTCAGCTCCGCATTCTCTCGGGGCGCCCCGACTTCTGCGGGCTCGTGGTGGAGACGGACGTCGAGACCGAGCGCCCCGGCGTGGTCCTCGACAACCTCGGCATCAACGGGGCCCGCTACGGCACGGCGCTCGCCTGGAATGAAGGGGCGTGGGCGCAGGAACTGGCGCGCCGGCCTGCGCCCGAGCTCTTCATCTTCGAGTACGGGGGCAACGAGGCGAGCGATGCGGTCGTGACCCCCGAACGGTACCGGCAGCAGGCACTCGAGCTCATCGCGCGTGCGCGCCGGGTTCGCGGCGACGCGTCGTGTCTCGTGATCGCGCCCTCGGACCGGGTGGACGCGGAAGCGAAGATCCCCCCCATCGTGGCGGCGCTCGCCGAGGCGGCGACCGAGGCGGGGTGCGCGTTTTGGAACACCTATGAGGTGATGGGGGGGCGGGGGTCGCTCCGGCGCTGGCGGGACGACGCGCGCGCGGCCCCCGACGGCATTCATCTCACCCCGAAGGGCTACGCCCAAGTGGGGGCCCTGCTGCTGCAGGACTTGATGTCGGATTATCGTCGTCGGCCCTGACTCCGGTCTCCTGGGGTCGGGGGGGCAGCGGGGCGAGGGCGACGGTCAGCTCCCGCGCCGGATCCGGGGCAGCCGGGGACGACGCGGAGATGCTGGCGCGGGTGCCGGCGGGGCAACCGAAGGCGAACCCGGCTTGGGCTCGGGCGTCGGTTTGGGTTCGCGCTCGGGCGTCGGTTTGGGTGCGGGCGCGGTCGGCGCGGGCGCCTTCGGTGCGTTGGGGGTGCGGGGCGCCACGCGCGGGGCCGGGTTCGGCGGGGCCGGAAATATCGGGGGAACGGCGCCGGGAGGGAAGGGAAAGCCCGAGGGGATGGGAGGAAGCTTGGGGAGGGCGCTCGGAATGACCGGCACCGGCCGCGGCGGCGGAGGGGGCGGTCGTGGCGTGGGCTTCGTCTTTGGCGAAGGAGGCGGCGGCGGCCGCGGCGCTGGCGGCGGCGGAGGAGGCGGCGGCACGACGTCGGGGTCCGTCACGGGCTCTGGATCGGCGGGTTCCGTCTCGGGCGTTTCCTCGGGCTTGGGGTCGGGATCCCGCGTCGTCGCATCATCGTCACGCGATCGGCTCGTGCGGGCCGCCCCTCGATCGTCGTCGGACGTACCGCCGCCGGCTTCCTGGGCGATGTAGATGCCCCCGACGACCGCGGCGGCGACACCCCCCGCGATGAGAAAGCTCGCCAGTTTGCAGAAACGCAGCAAAAGAAGTTATTTTGGTGCTTCGCAGAAGACGAACCATTGCATGACGACGGCAGAGACTTGCCGTTGGAGGCGTTGAACAAAAAGCGGCGCTCATGGCTGAAGGTCCACGACCAGAAAACAGGCCAT
>JBCCLB010000176.1:0-3893 GCA_039027095.1 Myxococcota bacterium | reverse complement strand
GTGCTCGAGGGATCGTTGGACGGAGGCGGCCCGGCGGTGCAACCGACGACGCTGGCGAACCCCAAACCGAAAAACAGTCGACCCATGGTATAAGGGTACCGCGCTCGGGGCCCTGCGCGCGGACACAGCAGGGGTACGCCGGAACGGGAGAAGCGCATGCCGGGTCGGGGGTTCGACCCATCTCGGCAACATGCTCGCCCGAACCCGCCGATCGCTTCGCGACACCGAAGGCGAAAAAAGCATGAATGACCGTGTGGCGCGCGGCATCGACTCCCGCACGCTGTGCCCGGGCCCTGAACGGGCCAGAAATCGCGTTTTCACGATTTGGATCACCTTTTTTTGCCGCGGACTCTTTTTATGAAGCTCTTCTCCTTTTTCTTTCTCGCGCTCGCCGTCTGCGGGTGCGACCTCGACGACGACGCCAATCCCCTGGGTGACGGCCCTTCCGACGACCGCCCCGGGGGCGGGGGCGAACTGGGCACGGGGCCCTTCCTCCACTTCGAGTTGGCCGTCGACCCCGAGCAGGAGCGCCTCGACAACTTCGGTCGGCCCTCGTCTCTGCCCTCTGGCCACGCCGCACAGAGCCCGGAGTTTCACAGCCTTGGCGTTCACTACTTCGAACTCGCGCCCAACGCGTTCACGATGCTCGGCGACGGCGCCGTCCTCTACGAGTCGCCGCGCACCGCTGACGGCGGAGACGACGCGATCGACTTCGACGAGCTACCGCGCGCCGCGCCGGGCGAGGTGATCCGAAGCATCCCCCTGCGCAACATCGCCCCGGGCACCTACGAGTGGGTGCGCATGTCGCTCGCCTACCAGGAGTACGACGTCGCCCTCCGCTTCGCCGGGGTCGACCTGACCGGTCGCCTCGGATCCTTCGTCGGCTTCAACAACTACATCACCGACTTCGACCTCGATGGTCAGACGGTGACCGTCGACGACGACCGGCTCCAGGGATTCTGGGCGTTTACGGCGTTCGGCCGCGTCGAGCGAGGCCAAGCCCCGGTGGGCGCGACGACCGTACCGAATCCGATTTCCGATTCGTCGCCCATTCCCGCCGGGTCGTGCGTCGTCACCGGTCAGTTCGCCGAGACCTTCACCGTCACCGGCGACGAGACCGACGACGTGACGGTCGTCGTCTCCCTCTCGTCGAATCAAAGCTTCGAGTGGATCGAGGTCGAAGAAGACGGTGTGTTCGAGCCCGAGCGAGGAGAGGCCGTCGTCGACATGGGCGTCCGCGGCGTGAAGGTCTCGGTGAAGTAGCTTCTGGCCCTCGTGGCGCGTGATATGGGCCCGTCGATGAGGGCTACCGGCCGAAAGAGGCTACCGGCCGATGAGAGCTATCGGTCGATGAGGGCGGCGCGGGCCGCGGGATACCGAGGACCGGAGAATGCCCCGGGGGGCGCGAGTTCGTCGAGGGTTCGCAGCTCCTCCGGGTCCAGGTTCAGGTGCGCCGCCTTTTCATTTTCCTCGAGGCGCGGGATGCGACGGGTGCCCGGAATGGCCACGACGTGCGGCCCGCGAGAGAGCACCCAAGCGAGCGCCAGCTGGGCTGGCGTGCATTTCTTGTCGCGGGCGAAGGCCTCGAGACGCGCCACGAGGGCGCGATTCCGCGTGAGGTTCTCCCCCTGAAAGCGCTCGCTGGAGCGACGGAAGTCATTCTCCGACAGATCGCTTTGCGAGCGGATCGCTCCCGTGAGAAAGCCGCGGCCGAGGGGACTGTACGCGACGTAGGTGATGCCCAGCTCCTGGCAGAGCGGGAGGGTGGTCTGCTCGAGGTCGCGCGACCAAAGCGACAGTTCGCTCTGGAGGGCGGCGATGGGATGCACCGCGTGCGCGCGCCGCACGGTGCTCGCCGAAGCTTCGGAGAGTCCGAGGAACCGCACCTTGCCCGCCCGAACCAATTCGGCCATGGCGCCGACGGTTTCTTCGATGGGCACGTCCGGATCGACCCGATGCTGGTAGTAGAGATCGACGTAGTCGACGCCGAGACGGGCCAGGCTCGCGTCGCAGGCGGCGTGCACGTACTCGGGGCGGCCGCTCACGCCCAAGAAGGCGCCGTCGTCGCCACGCCTCAAGGCGAACTTCGTCGCGAGCAGGGCCTCGTCACGACGGCCGCGGAGGGCTTCCCCGACAAGCCGTTCGTTGGCGCCGACGCCGTACATGTCGGCGGTGTCCAAGTGCACGACGCCGAGGTCGAGCGCGCGGTGAATCACATCGATCGAGGTCCGCCGGTCGGAAGGACCGTAGAACTCACTCATCCCCATACAGCCAAGACCGATGGGGTGGATGCTTCGGGAACAAAGAAGACGGAGGGGCGGAGTCGTTTCGTTCATGGTGGGTGCGATCCGCGGTGGAGGTTCGTTCAAGTCGCCCCCTTCGACCATGCCCGTGGCGGCGGACGGATGGTCGGAAGCTGCGAAGTGACACCCTCCGTGCGACCGGTGGCCCTCGCGGCTTGCCCGATGCTGCGGGGCGTGAACCCAAAACCGCGGCGTCGCGAACGACGGCTCGACCGCATCGCGGCGACGCGAAAGGATGGGCGCCGTGGACGCGTTCGCGAGTTTGCGAAAGGCCGTCGACCGGCACGTCGGCGACGCGGAGGGACGGCAACCCACCGCCATTCCCGGGCTTTGGTTTTTCCGGGCCACACAGCCCGTCGGGCCCAAGCCGGTCGACGCGCGGATGGTGACGCTCGCCATCATCGTCGACGGGCGCAAAACGATCGAAGTGGACGATGAATGGCTCGTCTACGAGCCGGGTCAGCATTTGCTCGTGACGGGCGAGCGTCGCTATCGCGCTCGCGTCGACCGGGCGAGACCTCAGGCGCCCTATCGTTCGATATCGTTGGAATTCGCCCCGGCCCTCCTAACCGAGGCGCTGATCGTCCTGAATGACGCCGGTGTTTTCCTTCCTCGGGCCGCGAACCCGACCGCGGTGGTGGCGCCGGTCTCCGCCCCCGTGCTCGACGCCACCAACCGCATCGTCGCCGCGTTGAACGATCCGGTTTCACGTCGGACGATCGTCCCTCTCGTGCGGCGGGAGCTGTTGCTCCACCTCTTGCGTACCCCTGCCGGCGCGACCTTGCGGGGCGCGGCCCTTTGGCGTGACCCACGTATCGTGCGGGCGATCCGGTATCTGGACGCGTCCCTCGACCGTCGCATCACGGTGTCCGACGTCGCGCGTCACGTCGCCATGAGTCCGAGCCATTTCGCCCATCGGTTTCGCGATGTGATGCGGGTGAGTCCGATGCGCTACGTGAAGCATCAACGCCTCCGACGGGCCCGAAGCCTCATGGTCGACGAAGGGCTTGGTGCGGCCGAAGCGGGACTGCGGGTAGGCTACGCGTCTGCGAGCCACTTCAGTCGCGACTTTCGGGGATTCTTCGGAGCGTCGCCCGCGGCGTACGCACGGCGTTTTGGTTGAAGGGCGACGTCTCAGTCGACGCGGAGCACGGCTTTGCCCGTGAAGGTTCGGTCGAGGAGGCCTTGGGCGATGGCCCCGACCTCTTGCCAGCTCGACACGTGCAAAGCGTCGAGCTCGAGCCGGCGGTGACGGGCCAGGTTGAGCAGCCGCGGAAGCCAGGTGGCCGGAGGGGTGACCGACGACACCGCGTAGAGGTTGAGACCTCGGATCGATGCTCGGCCCTTCGCGTAGAGGGTGCGCAACGACAGCTCCAGGTTCGCGTTCGCGGTGCCGCCGTAGGTGACCGCCACGCCATCAGCGTCGAGCTTCGCGACGGCGGCGCCGAAGAGGGGGCCACCGATCCCATCGACCACGAGACGATAGCCCTCGGTGTCGTCGAGAGCCTCACCGTCGTCGGTGACGACCACCTCCGCGGCGCCGAGCGCGACGGCGTGCTCGACCTGGGCTTCCCGCCTGACTTGCGCGAC
>JBCCLB010000175.1:0-3896 GCA_039027095.1 Myxococcota bacterium | reverse complement strand
GGGGAGACGAAAACTGGAGCTTCGTCGCCCGGGACATCCCGTCCATCGACGGTGACGGTAGCGGAAGCGGGGGTTCGCCGAACGGTTAGCGCGCCAACTTGCGACTTTACGACCTGGAGGCGCGCCTCGTACTTCTCTACGAAGTCGGCCGAGTCCTCCTTGGAGACCTCGCTGTCTAGGTAAATGCGCAGGTTCGTCGCGGCTTCTTGGTTTTGTCCCAGGTAGGACTGGCAACTCCCAAGAAGGCCCGCGATTCGCGGGTGCTGTTGCTGCTTGTAGGCTGCGAGCGCGCGTGCGCGGCACCGCGCATAGTTCTTTTCGTCGAACGCCATCACAGCCTCTCGGAAGAGGTCTTTCGCTACCGCTTCCATTTCCTGATCCACCGGCTGCGCCATGGCGGGTGTTGTGGCCAGAAGCGCAGATGTGAAGGCACCGATGCGTGCGGCAATTGCTAGTGCGGCGTCTGAGTTCCGTATCGAGGACATCAATCTCATCATCACTTGCCCTGAGGGGACCTGAAGTCGTACCGCGACGTGTTCGACGGTGAGGGAGGAGCGACGGGCTTTGGCGTGACCTTCGGCGATGGCGGGGGCACGGCAGTAGGTGCAGGAGGTTGCGGTCGCGGAGATACGACCGCTGGTACGGGTAAAGCTCTCGGTGAGGGAGCCGGTGGAGCGATTGCTGTCGTCGAAGCTGACGCCGGCATCGAAGGTGGTACTGGTTCGATGTCGGATGGCGACGTAGAAGAGTCGACGTCGACCTCATCCTCCGCGGCCATCGCAGTGGGTGCATCGGATTTCACCGGTGGCGGAGGCGTGGCCGGCTGCGGCTGCCGCGTGACGGGTGCGGGCTCGGGCCCGCTGAACTCGCGAAAGAGAATCACGATCAGGGCCACGGTGCCGATGGCGACCAGCGTGTACCAGAACGGCTTAAGGCGACGTAGTAGATCGGGCTTGGGAGATGGGACGCCGGCGGGGGCGAGGGCGTCCTCACCGTCATCGACACCGTCGAGCGCGGGGGCCCTGAGGTTGACCGCGGTGGTCATGATTTCAGGAGCCATCGCCGAGGGAAAAACGGCGGGATCAATCGACTCGGCGGCATCTTCCGGGGGGGCCTGGGCGGCCCATTTCGAACCGGCGGCGCCCTCGTCGGAGGGCGCTTCGGGGGCTTGTGGCGTGGTGCCGATGCCCTGGGTGGCAGCGGCGGGGACGTCGGGGACGGTCGGTGCGCTGCGTCGGCCGGGAGCGCTGCCCGTTGCCTCAGGAACCGCGGCCGGAGTCTCGCCACGGCCGTCCACGGCAATATCGTCGACAGCAACAGGGCTGGGGGCGCCGTTCAGCGTTCCGGTGATGTTTCGGTGTGGGTTGGGGCCGGCCGCGAAGTCGGTGAACTGTTTCTCGGCGGTGTACTTTGCCACCGCCTCGGGGATGGGGAGCTGCGCTGTGCGGCCACCGACGGTCTTGGGGAGGCGCTCGTAGTGCGCGTCGAAGAAGTTGGCCGCGACTTGGAAGGCGGCCTCGGGGGTGGCTTTACCGACGAACGAGGTCTCTGCCGCGAGACCGAGGCTTACGCTCGCCGTTTGGAGCGCCTCCGGAGAGGCTTCCTTCAAGACTTTGGTGGCCTCGAGGATCGTGTTGCGATGCTCGTTGTTGAGCTTGGACCGCTTTTGAACCTTCGCGGTGACGACGACACTCTCTTTGCGATCGCTCTCCTGTACGTCTCGGACTTCGCCTTCTGGCCCGAACATCATGTCGCCCAGCGCTTCACCAAGGCGCTGGCCAGGCTTTAGTTCAGCTCGGGCTGCCGCCAGCGCTTCTTGCAGGGGCTTGTTGGCGTAAAACCTCTCGAGAAGTTCCTCACCGGCACGTAAGTCGTCTTCGGTAAACCGGGACTCGTCGATGCCGTCCCGGAAACGTCGGCGCGCCTCGGTAACGGTCTGCTCCTCGGGATGCAGCGAAACAGCCTCGGTCGTAGGGACATCCATGGCACCCGGCGTGTCGATGGTCCCTGCGTCGCGCGCAGCTTGCTCGCGTGGCTCATCGTCGAGGACCACCGCTGTGGTCGTCCGCGGGTCACGTAGCGCCACCGGTCTGGTATCGCCGACGCCTCCGGGCAGCGTGCGGCTGGTCTTGCCGGCCGTCGGAGGAGGGTTCTGTTTCGAAGGAGACATGGTGTCGTTCGGGTTGCTTCCTAGAGGTCGCCGTAGAGATCCTTAGGAAATCCCGGGTTGTGATTGGGGGGCGCGGGAACCGGTTTCGTGGGCCGAGGTTTTGCCGCGGGCGTAGCCGGTTGCGGACCCCCCTGAGAAGTTCTCGGACGCGGCGCCGCCTTCGGCGTCGGGTATGGGGAAGTTCTTGGACGCGGCGCCGTCTCCGCAGGCGGCGTCGGGTACGGGTCCTCTACCTCCTCCTCTTCTTCCTCTACTTCTACTTCTTCGGGCGCGGCTTGTGGCGTGGGCGTTGACGCAGGTGCGGTCGCGGGCTCTTCAAAGTCGACGACGGGAGGATCGTCGCTGTCGACCGTTGCGGTGCGGACGATCACCCAGCCAAGAGAAGGTCCAAGGAACGCGCCGATGATGAATGCGGCGCCAAACATGAGTCGGCGCAGGTTGCGATGGCGCTGCGTGGCGTAGCGCGGCGCCACGGCGACCCCAGCCGTAGACCCTCCTCCAGGTCGTGGGGCGACCGCACCTGAGCCGCCTGGCGGCGAAGACACGGCGGCATGTCGTGCGGCGGCGACAGGCGCGGAAGCGGCGCCGACCTCGGCCGGAGGTGCCTTTGCCCACGGCTGGTCTTTCAGCGACAGGGGGTCGGTCGGCGGATAGATGGGCGGGGCCGGCGCTCCCACGGGGGAGGGGGGTAACGGTGTGGGCGCGGCCGCCGCCACGGGGGCTGGCGGTGGTGGCGCGCCAACGGGAGAAGGCGGCAGGGGCGGCAGTGGATCGGCGCCGACCGAAGGATCGGAAGGCGAAGGCACCAGTGCCGGCGGTGGTGGTGGTGAAGGCGTTTTTGAAAGCGGCTGTCGCGAGGTGACCGTTTCGAGCGGCGGTTGGATCGTCGGAAGTTCGTCGGTGCCGGAGCCGACCGAACTCGGCGCCTTCTTCGCTGGACCGAGAGGCACGGCTTCGGTTTGAGCGACGGGCACGAAGGCGGAGCGAGAGGGTCGGTCCGTATCGACGGGCTCTGTTGCCGCCTTTTCCAGTTTCGTCAGCGGCGGCGCGTCGTCGTCTGTCACCGCGTCGATGGAGTCTCCTGTGGCCAAAAGCGGGGATTGTCCGGTCAAGTTGCGGATGATGCGCGGGCGATTTCGCTCTGAGAGAACGCGGGCCACGAGGTTGAGCTCCGACACCGCGTTCGTCGCTGTTTGCACGCGCTTCTCGCGGTCGGGCTCGACAAGTCGTTCGATGAGGTTCGACAGCTCCTCGGGTACGTCAGGCCGTACCTCCCGCACCGGAGGAATGACCAAGGCACGACGCTGAGCGATCGTCTCGCCCAGCGGCGCACCGGGCACGGCCTCGAAGGGCCGATGACCCACGAGCGTCTCCCAAGCGATGTAGCCGAGCGTGTAGATGTCGGTACGCCCGTCGATCACCTTGCGACTCAAGCCCCGGTCCGTTTTTCCTTTGGGCACAGGGTCCTCGTCGACGCTCGGGTCGAGCTGCTCCGGCGACATGTAGTCGAAGGTGCCCATGGCGGTCATTTGCTTCGTCAGCCGCCGCCATCGCGCAGAGGACGCGACCCCGAAGTCGATGAGCTTGGGCACGTCGTCCTCGGTTAGAAAAAGAATGTTCTCGGGCTTGAGGTCGCGGTGCTGAAAGTCCGATGCGTGCAGCACGCCAAGTGCATCGAAGAGTTGGCGAAACCACCGCACGACTTTGGCTACCGGGATTCGACCGG
>JBCCLB010000174.1:0-3915 GCA_039027095.1 Myxococcota bacterium | reverse complement strand
TGGCGATGTGCTCGGTGTACCGGCGGCGCAGATCGCTGATGGCGAGGTAGGCCGCCACGACGTCGTCGTCGTCGGCTTGTGGTCCGGCGGGCACCGCCGCCCACGTCGCGCTGGTGTGATACGGCGACTCCGCCACGGCCCCGGACGCATCGAGGTTGCGTGCATGGTTGGCCAGGGCCTCCCCGATGCGACGGGCCGCCTCGGCGATGGCAGAGACGTCGGCGAGCTCGGCGGCGACAGAAGGCAGCGCCAAGAGCGTCGCGACGTTGCTTTCGTCCGTGGCATCGTGTGGCGCCTCCGCGTCGAAGTGCTCAATCATCTGAGCGCGCAGCTCAAGCAGCACCGCGGAGACGTCGAAGGCCGCTGTAACCGTGACGTCTTCGAGAGCTCGAAGCTGCGCGTTCACGGTCGACGCATCCTCGGCCAGGCGACCGAGGCCCCCAAAAGGACCCTCGATGCGAGGCGTGTACCCGGCCTCGCTTCCGTGTGTGGCAGGGGTCGTGGCGCGGATGGTGGCGTCGTTGACGTGCAGGCGCAGGGTGGCTGCGTCTCCACGCCGCGAGCGAAGCGTCACGGTCATGGGCTGGCTCACGAATACCGTGAAGGCATCCTCACTACCGATGGCGGTTCGAGACGCGGCCGCCGATGGGTCGTCCTGATACCCGCCGCCGAAGGCCGACGCCTGGGCTGTGAACTCCTGCGCCTCGAAGGCGTAGGCCCCTGCTCGGTCGAAGGTCACCCGCCAAGTGTCGCCCGCGGCCACCTCGGTGACCGCCACCGTTGGCGTCTCCGTGGTCGTCTGCCGAGCCTGCTGCAGACGCTCGAACAGCTCCGATCCTCGAGGTGCGCCGACGCATCGAACGCGGACGACGTTGCCAGCCGTTGCTCCGCTCAGCGTGATGGCCACGGGGTGGGCTGGCGTCGGATAGGCCGGCACCAGCGACGCAGTGATGGTCAAGGTCAGTACCGAAGGGGAACGATTCCGCCTGCGGGCGTGGCGAAGTGAGGGCCGCAGTACCAGTTTGAACCATCGCACCAGACGATGAGCGAGCCAGACCGCGTCGGGTCCATTGTGGCAATTGACGTCACACCGTCGATAACGTTGATGACACCCGCGGTTGCGAGCGCCGAGATCGAAAGCTGCTTCCAGGCCCCTCGGCGCGAGGTGGATGCCGCTGGGAGAATCGCGTTGAAGCTCGCGGTGCTTGCTCCGGTGAAGCGGCAAAACTCCTCGTCCCCCATCGTGAATGAGGCGGTGTTTGGATACTCGACCGTGCGAAAACGGATCTGTCCGAGCCCCGAAACCAGCAGCGCGCCTTGAAGCTGAATGGTCGAGCCATTCGCGATGGTGTCGCCCGTCTTGTCGAGCGCCTTTCCGATACTGTCGGCGATGTACGTCGCATGCGAGCTCGGGAATGGCGAGTTCTGGCCATATCCTTGTCCGCTCGTCGGGTCCGTGAACGACATGGGCTATTGACCGAAAAGGGTGGTGTCCATGGGTGATTGGTCCAGAATGAATGGCGACGCCTTGCCGATGGCGAACGTCGCGTGCGAATCGATGGCGCGGTCAAGCATCTCGACGAGCGGGATCTGCACCGTCCTCACCCAGTCCGAGTGAGACTGCCCCGGAAGTTGCCGCGCGATGACACCAAGCGTGCATCGATGGCTCGACCAGGTGCCGCCGCCGAGGTCGTGCGAGGGACTTCCCGGATTCACGTTCGGCCAGAACGTCGGCTCCGGAGGCGTGGTGAGATCATCTCCTTGAGGTCGCAAGGTTGACACGAACGCCTCACCGGCGATCTTGGCTACCGCGGTGTCGATGTTGAACTCGGTGGGTCCTGCGGCGGCCCCGTACTTTGCCGCGCACCGCTGGCGAACGTCCTGGACGGTGTCCACTGGGGATACGGGCACCGCGAGGTAGGCGACCCAGTAGCCGAGTCGCTCGTAGCTGGTGATGGGGGTGCTGTTGGTGCGCAGCTTTTCGGCCGTGCGCGTTAGGCTCGCGAACAACCGGCCGATCGCCACGTTCTCGACATCGACGAGCGCCCCCGGGGCCTTCGTGTAGGCGTTGCCGCGGTAGAGCTGGATCGAGCGCCACCACGTGTGTGCGTACGGCACCCTCTCGGTGGCGCAATCGGTCTTGTCGACCGCCCCGCCGTAGTGCCCGATCCGCCGCCGGCGCGACCACGCCGCCTCGCCTTGAAGACGGATCGCGTCTCGCGTCGTGACCATCAGAAAACCGCGAGAAAGACAGCTCGGTTGCGGGCCTGGCCGTTGGCGAAGAAATAGGTGCGGACGCGGACCTCGCGTGACGTGACCACTTCGACGTTGGCCACCCAGCCAGCCGGCGAAAAGCCGATCGGGGCGTTCGCCGTGACCACGGTCCCCACCGCATGGGAGATGGCGAATGCCTCCACCCCGCCGAAGGCGTCCTCGGCCGCCGCGGGCCAGGTGAGCGTGTCGTCGCCGTTTCCGTTGTGGGTGATCGTGGGGCGGGAGCCTTTTCCGTCCTGGCCCACGTAGGCGAGAATCGTTGGCTCCGCGGCGCTCTGATACCGCACGAGCGCGAGCGGCGCGGACAGCAGCTGATGCCTCAGGTCCGAGCAGGCCCGCGCGTGCTGTCCCGCCGACCACGATTCGCGCGGGTCTTCGTTGGTCAGTCGCAGCGGAAGGGGAGCGAAGCCGCCGAACACGTCAGCTGCTCCCCAGTCCGGTGAACGGGACGACGGTTACCCGGGCATTTTGAAGCGCGCCGCTCGCATCCACGACCGTGATACGGAGCCGCTCGGCGCGGCCGTCGGCGTTGGGGTCTTCGATTGCGAAAGTGGCCACCGCGGCGGCGGTGCCGTGGACGGTCACGATGGCGCCCATGAGGTTGATTAGCCCGCTCACCCCGTATTCGTCGAGGTAGGAGGCCGACCACGTCATCGTCACGACGCCATCGGCGACCCGCTCGATCGTCGGCGGGTCGACCATGCTGGCGACCGACTCGATGGTCGGGTTCGCCGGCGTCGCGTCGTCCGCGACGTAGGTGATGGCGCCCAAGCTCGCCGTCTTCACGACGGCCTCAAGGTCGGCGCAGATCCGGACGAACTCCTCCGCGGAAACGTCGGTGCGGCCATTCACCGAGCCCTTGCCGCCGAAGTTGCGCTTGTCGACGCGGCCCCCGTAGGTGGTGTGGTCGTTGGTCTTGACCCACGCGGGCGCTCCCGTCGGGGTGATGTTCGACATGATGATGCAGGCCTACGCGTCGCGGTAGATCCCGAAGTGGCGAAGGACGAGGACGTTGGGGGGGAGCGCGACGTTGGCGGGCACGGTCGGGAGCGCCTTGCTGCGAAAGATCCACGCCCAGTCGCTGATTTCTTGGTGTGCGTTGAGCACACGCTGCATCAGACGGCTCGTGATCCCGCTCGGCCAGTCGGTTTCGGGATAGGGATGCCGGGCGGCTCGAGGGAGGCGAAAGTCGTCGGTGGTGTTCTCCCCTGGCCCGAGGTTGCGCATGCCGTCGCGGAACGTGGCGCCGTAGGCCTCCATGTTGACCGCCGCGGGCGAGATGTAGTCGCCCGCGGGCGCGGCGTTCCCGTCGCTGTCGATGAGGGGTGCGTCGAGCTGCAGCGTCCACGCACCCGAACTGCCGCCCCACGACAACACTTCCCGAACGTGGAAGCGGAGGTCGTGGCTGGACCACCACGCCACCGTCGCACCCACGGTGGGCGCGGTCGTCGTTGTAGCGTTGACGGTGATCACCGTGCCCGTCGGGGATGAAGCCAGCGCCACGCTGTTTTGGCCGTTGAGCGGTGGCCATGGGGCGTCATCGACCCACCCGAGACCGCTGCCCCCCGACCCGACCGAGTCCGGGATCGTGAGCTGAAGGGTCACGTCGGTCGTTTCGTCGGCCACCGCCTGGACGACGGT
>JBCCLB010000173.1:0-4067 GCA_039027095.1 Myxococcota bacterium | reverse complement strand
TCGGCTTCGGGACTTACACCCTCGACCACAACCGTTGATGGTGTCGCGATGCTCGCCGACAACGTCGACGACAAGCCGGCGAGGGCGAGCATCGCTCCTCAGAGCCGGTTCTATTGTCTTGGGGGTGCCTTACTTTTTGGGTCGGTCAAATCTACCGATTTGACCGACACTATAGGATGCGCCCTCGTGTCGGCGCGAAGGGGACTCGACGCGCGTCGCGGAACATCGTTTGATCTGGTCTCCCCCCGCGTGCGCCGCTGCCGCGCGCGAGGCGGCCTATCGATGCGCCGCGAGAAGCAACCGCCCTGGTGTGAAGCGCAGTTCACGCAACCGTGGACCGTCGCATACAGCTCGCGTCGTGCCGGATGAGGTCACAGCACACCTTTGACCCCCAAACCCGCGGTCGTCGTCGAAGCGAACGGGGAAAGCCACCAGGAGACCCCAGGCTCGTCGCGATAGGTCCGGACCAAGTACGCCGATCGGTCGACGAGGCCCCACACGAGGAGACCGAGGCCCGCGGTCTGGAACAAGGCCGAGCCGTAGTGCGCCACCGCTTCGCCGCGCTGATGGTAGATGCCTTCGATGTAGGGGCCCACGACCGGGATGAAAAACGGAATGCGGCTGGGGCGCGGGTCGGATTCGTAGCTGAGGGCGGCCCCGATCGCGGTGAGGGCCCACGACGTTCCGAGCAACAGGCCCCCGGACAACAAGAACTCCGGCCGGGACCGCTCGCGAAGCTCGTACCCGGGCGGGATCGGATTTCCCGGGTGCCAGCGGTTGATGATCGGCGGAAGACAAGCAGGTTCGCCGGGGCGCTCTGAAGCATCACACGCGGTGATCGACCGGATCTGGCCATCGCCGCGACACGCCCGGGCCGGGCGATCCGTCGCCCTCGGGCCCATTCGCTTCCCCGCGTCGGTGAAGGGCGGCGCGGTCGGACGCGGCGTGGCCGACGAGGAAGGAACAGGAGGCGCAAGGGGTACCGTCGATGGCGAGGGCGCCGTGGGGGGAAGGAGCGCCGGGTCTGGTGAGGTTGGGTCTGGTGAGGGTGGGGCTGGCGCCGGGGGGGCGGACGGCGAAGCGGAAGCTGAAGGCGGCGGGGGAGGTGCGGCCGACGCTTCTGAGGAAGGCGCCGCGTCGGGGGCCACGGTCACATCGGGAGGCGATGCCGATGACGGTGGCGCCGCGGCCTCCGGCGAGGCTGTTCTCGTCGTGCTCGATGTCTGCGCGCCCACCGTCGCCGCGACCGCGACCGCCGCCGCAAACCCCAATCCCGCCGCCTCGAGCTTCATCGTGGCTTTCCCGAACCTAGAACGGAGCCCGGGCTCCGATCCCCACGGACCCCGGCGAAACCCAGGGGACGACCGAAAGCGAACCCGCGGAAACGCCACCGCCATCCGCCGCATCTTCGTCGAGGACGAGCTCGGTGTCGCGAAACGCGAGCGCGTACACCGCGGCGAGCAATCCGCCCACTTGAATGGTACCACTCGTATAGGCGAACCATGCGGCCACATCGTCGTTTCCGCGCCGTGCTCCGTAGGCGAACGCCCCTCCGACCGGGATCCAAAGAAGTCCGCCGTCGTCGAGTTCCCCATCGATGATGGCACCAACGAGGTTCGGGAAGATGGCGCTGTAGAGGTACTGGGCACCGAAGACACCGAGGCCGCCCCACAATATCTTCTGGTTGACGGCGGTTTGAGGCCGGTAGCCCGGCGGCACGCCGTCCTCCAAGCGCCAATTGCGGATGACCAAAGGTCGACATGTCGCTGTATCCGTTTCGCCATCGATCACCTTCGATGGTCGGGGGCCACGCACGTCGGAACGCCGCGGGTCAGCCGGGGCGGGAACCTCCCCCGAAAGCGTGTTGGTCGAGGTCTCTGGTTCGTTCCGCGGGCCGTCCGCCCCGTTCTGCGCCCCCGCCGGTGCCGCCGTGACCGCCACGACGACCGCGTTCGCCATCCCCAGCCACGCGCGCGCCCCCCCTCCCGATCGCATCGATAACCTCGGGCGGACCGTAGCGCGCAGGGAGCGGACCGCAAACGGAAGTCATTCGGCTGGCTCGATACCGTTGCGGATGAGTCGTTATCGAGGCACGACGGGGCATGCGCAACACGATCGTCGGTGGGGTGGTGTTCTTGGTCGCGTGCCAGCCGGCCGCCCCGTCGGCGCCGCCAGTCACGGCCGTCGACGCCGGCGCGCCGCCGCCGACGCAGGAGCCGATGGCCGGCGAGGTGTCGCACTCGGGCCCGCCGCCCGGGCCCACCGATGAGGCCTC
The DNA here is from genome assembly GCA_039027095.1 of Myxococcota bacterium. Classification (GTDB taxonomy): domain Bacteria; phylum Myxococcota_A; class Polyangia; order Polyangiales; family Polyangiaceae; genus JAPYTK01. The sequence continues at coordinate 1,792 of JBCCLB010000173.1, read as the reverse complement.
CGCATCGCCGATGCCCCCGCCCGAGCCGCCGCCGCCCGCCCCCGTGGTTCCGCCGCGGGTACGCGTGGGGGAGCCAACCTTCGTGGGCGGCGGTGAGGTGCCGGGGGTGGCGTCGTTTCTCGACCGCATGAAAGAGCCCGCGGCGGCTTGTGTCGCGGATTACGACCCGCAGACTCGAGGTACCATTCGCGTTCAGTTTTTGGTGACGTTGCGGGCACGGGCCGAAGGGGTCGACGTGACCGACGCCGGCGAATTCAACGACGCGATGCAGAAGTGCCTGCGCAACGCGATCAAGGGAGGCCGGGTCAAGGTCCCCACCGCCGACCCGACGGGCGTCCAGTTCAGCTTCACCTTCGAGGACGGGTGAGCGAGCACCATCGTGCTAGCGTCAAGTCGTGTCGCGAGAGGCGAAGCCAGAGCTGCCGGCGGTCGATGACACCCTGCTGAAGGGCGAGACCCGCCACGAGCTCGTCGACGGGAGGCTGAACTACGTGGGCCCCGCGGAAGAACCTCACGCCAGCCGCCACAGCAAGCTCTCTTCGCTCCTCGAGGCCTACGTCACCGACGCGTACCGCGCCGCCTGCGACATGCTCACCCGCGTGTCCGACACGTCGAACTTCGCCCCCGACGGCTCGGTTTACCCCGCCCCCCGCGACCCCGACACCGGCGGGCGACGGCTCGAGGAGCTCGCCTTCGAAATCGTCAGCACCCAGACCCTCAGCCACGCCGCCCACAAGGCCGCCCAGCTCTCCGCCCGTGGCGTCCGACGGGTCTTCGCCGTCGACGTCGAGCGCGAGCGCGCCCTCGAATGGTCTCCGCAGACCGAAACCTGGATGCTCCTCGCCGACGCCGACGCGATCACCGACCGCTGTTTCGCGGCGCCGCTCGTCCTGCGTGACCTCGTCTCGGCCGCCTCGACCGACGACGCCGTCGCCCGCGCCCTCCTCGCCAAGAAGAACCCCGTCATCGAAGCGAGAATCGCCGCCGGCGAAGAAAGAGGCCGTCGCGAAGGCGAAGAAAGAGGCCGGCGCGAAGGCGAGCTTCTGGGGAGGGCCATTGCCGTCATCGAGATACTCCGAAGCCGCGACGTCGCATTGACGGCCGACGACGAGGCGCGCATCCGGTCGAGCCGCGACGCGGATCAGCTCGCCACCTGGCTGCACCGCGCCCCTACCGTCACGAGCGCGAAGGCGCTCTTCGGTCCGGCGTAACCGCGTCCGTCAGAAGACCGCGTCGAAGCTGAGACCCGCGCGATCGGGCCCGAATTGCGGGGAAAAGGTGAGCCCCGGGGGCGGGGCAGCCGGCGTCGCACGCCGGACGAGCACCTCGTCGGGCGCGAAGAAAGCGCTGAGAAACAACCCGAGCCCCGTCACCTGGCCGAGGCCCGACAAGAGAAGCGTCGAGATTTCGAGGCTGTTTTCTACCTCCAGCGTGTGGATCGCGATGAAGGGCCCGACGACCGGGACGAACAACGGCGCCGTAGCGCTTCCCTCGTCGAGGCCGAGGGCGGCGAGCCCCGTGAACACCCAAATCGCCCCCGTCGTAACCACCCCGCCGACGAGCCGAGTCGTGTTGACGCGTGTCGATGGCACGTAACCAGGGGGGATTCCTTCGTCCGGTTGCCAGTCTTCGTACGTGAGCGGCGTACACAAGGGCGGCGTCACCCGCGTATAGGGTCGCCCCGCGGGCGAAAGAACGGGCCGAGCGACGGAACGTGGGGGGCCCTGCGGCGCTCGTATCGGGGGAAGTGGCGACGGGAGGGGTGGCGCCGGCACAGAGGGCGCGGGCGCAG
>JBCCLB010000172.1:0-4076 GCA_039027095.1 Myxococcota bacterium | reverse complement strand
GCGGGCCAGTTCTCGATCGCGAGTCGGATCCTCGCCCGTCTCGAAGTGCTCGCAGACGCGGGTGATGAGGCCGAAGGGGCCGGTGTCGTCGACCTGAACAAACGGAGAGGGTAGGCTCACCAAAACGAAGCCCCCGCGACGATGCAAACGTCGGCGGGGGCCAGCCACGAGGGCAAGTCGTGGACGACGAGGACCGTAGCACAGGCGGCCGATTCCGCTCCGAGGAGATCCGACGCGTCGAGGCCGAAGCGAGCGCTCGCCTGCGCGAGCTCGATGAGGAGCGTCGGCGCGTTGTGCGGGAGCGGGACCGGCGAGTGGCTGACCTGCGTGCCGAGGCCACGGCTGGCCTCGACCCCGAGCGAGAAGAGCTCTGCCTAAGGTGCCATCAGCCCGCGGAGCGCTCGGCGATGGTCGGCGGGATCTGTCGCGGATGTGACGACGCGGTCGACGCAGACGCTGATGCCGCGAGAAGGATGGCGGAAGAGTTCGCAGAGATCGCCGAGGTGCTTGAGCGACAGGAGAGCCACGACACCCCCGAGCGCGCGCGGGTGCGCCGCACTCAGGCGGTGTGGATCGGCGTCTATCATTCGCAGGAAGCGACCTGGTCCAATGCGGAGGCGCATCACATTCGCGGCGTCATCCTCGACGAGGCCGAAGGCCTGCGGTTTCTGCGCGACCAACCATTCGGCGACCCCCAACGACGCGCGGCGGTTATCGAGGAGGCCTTAAGAACGACTGCGAACCGAGTCGTCCGACGGCTCGCCGAGGATCTGCCGAGGTTCCGCGCGGTGCTGCTTGAGCAGGTCGAGCCAGTCCGGAACGTCCTGGCCTCTCGGACCCCCGGCGTGAGGGATCGGCGGCTCGGCGATGTCTGGGCGCACCTGTGGCTGGCGCTCGGAGTGGCCAAGCCCAACTCGCGCAGGATCCGAGCGCAGGCGACCGAGCGATCCCGGCGCGAGCGGGCACGGCTTCTCGCCGACGAGTAGGCGCGCTCCACCGAATTGGGACAAAGGGGGTACACCCGGTGTACCTCCCGCATGTGGCGAGCGGTCCGTAAGGTCGCGGTCATGGGCATCCGCGCCACCCTCGACCTCCCCGCCGACGGGCTCACCGTCGTCGCCCCGGCGCCCGAGCTCGTCTCTCAGGCGACCGCCGAGGCCAACCTCTCAATCCCCCGGCGTACGTTCCTCGACTCGCTCGGCCCGTTTCGCGCCGCCGGCGGCGAGGTGATCCGGCTCGGCAGGTTGCGCCTCGTCGACCGCGTCGAGTTCGTGTCCTGGCTCCGGGGGCGCGCCGCGGCGGCCGTGGACCCCGACGAGGTCGAGGACGACACGGCCGCCGCGCTCCGCGTGGTCGGGATGCGTCCCGCCGGGGGTGGCCGGTGACCCGTCGCGAGCTCGCCCGCCGGATCGACCGAAGCCGGCCGTGGTTCGGCGCGACGAGGCGTCCGACCGTCTGCGCATGGTGCGGCCGCGTGGTGCCCGCTGGCGTCGAGATCGCGCGGTTTCGCGAGGCGGGCACAATCGGTCTCGATTGCCTGCCTCGAGCCGTCGAGCATGCCGGGGGTGGCCGATGACCACCGCCACCGCGACCCGGATCGAGGCCGCCGATGTCCTCGCGGCCGCGCGTGACCTCGGACCGGTCGGCGTCGCCCGAGCGATGGGGCTCCGCGGCATCCGCCGGCGCGGCGAGAATGTGCGCGCTGTCTGCCCGTCCGGCCAGCACGACAACCCCGAGGCCTTCGCACTGCTCCGCGGGGACAGCGGCGACGTCCTCGGCGCGTGCCATAGATGCGGTGAGGTAGGCGACGTGATCGCCCTCGTCGGGTGGCGGGACGGCCTCGGCTTTCAGGAGGCGCTTGCGGAGGCGGCCCGAATGCTCGGCGTCGATCCCGCGACCCCGCGGCTCATGGCCCCCGCGGCCCCGGCCGACCGTCGCGCTCCGAGCTACCCGCCCGCCGACGAGGTCGCCGACGTGTGGGCTCGAGCGACGGCCATTCGCGCCGATGAGGAGGTTTTGGCGTACCTCGTCGGCCGAGGCTTCGACGCTGCGGCCATTGAATCGCGTGATCTTCTCCGCGTGGTACCGCGGGACCTCCCGCTTTGGGCGCGGATCCGTGGCGAGTCGTGGTGCGACGCCGGCTATCGAATGATCGCGCCCGCCTACGACGCATCGGGCAATATGGGGTCGCTGCGTGCGTGGGGGGCCACGGCCAAACCCAAGCGCATCGCCCCCGTCGGGTTTAGCATGCGCGGGCTGTCGCTCGCCTGTCCGCTGGCTCGGACCATTGTGGAACCGTGCGACGTCGTGGTCGTCGAGGGCGAGCCCGACTTTCTTGCGTGGGCGACGCGGCCGAATGACGACCGGCCCGCCGTGGTCGGCATCGTGGCCGGCGGACTGCCCGAAGCAATGGCGGAGCGCATTCCCGACGGTTCGCGCGTGGCCGTTCTGACTCACGATGACGCGGCCGGGGCAAGGTACGCAGCGGCGGTGTGCGAGCAATTGGGCGGGCGGTGCCGGGTCTATCGGCCGGAGGCGCGCCATGAGTCGGCCCGACGAAGCCGAGAAGCTGCGCCAGGGGATTCCGCTTGGCGATCCATTCGTCGAGGCCAACGGGTTCGACCTCCGGAAGGCGAAGGCCGACCAAGCGCGGTTTGCGATCATCGAGGGGGATCGCGCGAAGGCCATCCGATTCCTCGACGACGCGATCAATGGTGTCGACCGGACCGCATCATCTGTCGTCGCCGGTGCGATCGCTCCGCTCCCCCTAGATGCGCTCACGGTCGCCCCGCCCCCGCGTCGGTGGGTATTGCGTCACCCGACGCGCGACGGTCGCGAATGCGCCCCCGACCAAGGGGACGGACTACTCCCTCGGGGGAAAGCCGGCATGCTCGTCGGTGAGGGCGGATCGTCGAAGACGATGGCGGCCATCGCCCTCGCCCTCTCCGTGGCGACACATCGTCCGTGGCTCGGCCACTTCGAGATCGCGCGGGACGTCGGCCGCGGCCGGGTCCTGCTCATGCTCGCGGAAGAGGACCCCGCCGAAGTTCACCGCCGGTTTCACGCCGTCGCCCGAGGGATGGCTCTCGACGACCAACAGCGCCAGCAGGCCGCCGAGCGGATCCATGTCGCGGCGCTCGCGGGCCGGCCGGTGGCCCTCGTCGGCACAACTCCGGCGGGGAAGATCGAGGAGACCTCCGAGGTCGAGGCCATCCGCAGCGTGCTCGCGGAGCGCGGGGGGCCGGACGGGTGGGCGCTGGTGATCCTCGACCCCCTCGCGAGATGGGCGAGCGGTGGCGTCGAAGGCGACAACGATCTTGCGACCCGTGCCGTCCAGGTGGTCGAGTCCTTCTGCCAGGCCCCGGGCAACCCGACCGTCCTCGTCGTCCACCACTCGTCGAAGATCGCCCGGCGGACCGGCACGGTCGATGCGCGTGGCGTCACGGCTCTGACCGACGCCGTCCGATGGGTCGCCACGCTTCGGGCGGACGAAGGCGGGCGCGTCGCGTTCGGCCTCTCAAAGTCGAATTACTCCAGGCCGATGCCGGACGAGCTTGAGCTTGTCCGCGGCGACGGCGGGGTCTTGCGGGCGCGGACCGATTCCGAGCGCGAGGAGGCCGAGGCCGCTCGCACCGAAGCCGCCGCGCGGCGGATGGACGAGGACGTCGATCGCGTTGTCCGGGCTCTCGCCATGGCGGACCATGCGGCCACATCGGTCGACCAGATCGTTCGCTTGGCGGCGATGCGCCTGGTGGCCGGACGAGCCGCCGTTCGAACCGCCATCGACCGGGGACGCATCCACGTCGAAGGAGCACATCAGCGCACTCGTCGCTACACCGTGGCGGACCAGAACGTCCAAACGTCCCACGACGTCCCACGACGTCCAGGGACGCCCACGTCGTCACCGTCGGACGTCTGGTCCGATGGACCGGACCAGGACGTCCCGACGTCCGGGGGGTACGGGGGGGGGAAGGGAACATGGACCCGGCCGGTCCAACCCGTGCAACCCCCCCCAAACCCCGGACCCGGACGGCGGACCGGACCAATCGCACTACCCGGTGGTACGGGCCCATAGG
>JBCCLB010000171.1:0-4151 GCA_039027095.1 Myxococcota bacterium | reverse complement strand
GGCGGCGGCGGTCGCGGCGGTCGCGGCGGCGGCTGGTAGCCCTTCCACCGGATTCTCTAAACGCGCGCGGACGGAGCGTGCGGAGGGCCGGATCCTAGGATTCGGCCCCACGCTCGGTTCCGACAAGTGCGTGAAGCGTCCTGCGCCCTCGCGCCGTCGCACCCGACGACGCGGCCGGGCGGCCGGGCGCTTCTTGCTTTGTCCGGGGCGCGCCCCGGACGCTGGTCGCCACGACCCTCATAGAACCAGGTTATCGTGCGCCCCATGGGCTTGCTCGATCCGGTCCCTCCGCCCTATGACGTCGCGGCGTGGTCGCGGCTGCCGATCGGCCCGAAGGCCCAGGCTGTTTGTCGCGCCTGGGCGCTCCAGGGCTACGGCACGCCGCCCCTGGTCTTCGTCGCCTACGCCGCCAAAATAGGGGGCTACGTCGGGCTCTGGCTTGCCTTCTGCTGGTGTTCCCCCTCGCTCGGCGGGCCGATGGAGGTGCCACAGTGGTGGCTCGACCCGCTTGCTTTTCAGAAAGCGATCGTCGCGAGTGTGCTCTTCGAGGTGATGGGCCTCGGGTGTGGGAGCGGGCCCCTCACGGGTCGCTACCTGCCCCCATTCGCGGCGGTTTTTCACTTTTTGTGGCCCGGTACGACGAAGCTCCCCCTCGTCACCGGGGCACCGCTCGTGGGGGGAACGAAGCGCACCGTCGTGGATGCTCTTCTCTACTTGGCCCTTCTCGCGTGCCTCGTGCGCGCGGGCATCGCGCCCGAGCTCGATGCGTGGCCCCACCTCTGGCCCCTCGTGTGCCTCATCCCGACGCAGGGGGTGCTCGACAAGACCGTCTTCCTCGCCGCTCGGGCAGAGCACTACTGGGTTACGCTCCTCGTGTTCGCGGCCGCCGAAGACTGGATCCCCGGGGCCAAAGTCGTCCAGGCCGCCCTTTGGTTCTGGGCCGGTGTCTCGAAGCTCAATCACCACTTCCCGTCGGTCGTGTGCGTCATGACGAGCAACAGTCCGTTCGTCCGCTCGGAGCGGGCACGGCGACGCATGTACGTGAATTACCCGACGGACCTCACCCCATCTCGTCGGGCGGTCGTTACCAGCCACGTGGGGACGGCCCTGGAACTCGGCGTTCCCCTTCTCCTCGTGATCGGCGACGGAGGGATGGTCACCGTCGTCGGACTCGTAGCGATGGTCGCCCTTCACGCTTACATCACGGGCAACGTGCCGATGGGCGTACCCCTCGAGTGGAACGTCATGGTGGTCTACGCGGGGTTCTTTCTCTTTGGCGCTCACGCCGAGGTGAGTCTCGGGGGACTGTTCGTCAACCCGGCCCTCGCGGGGGTCGTGTTGACGTTCGCGGCGGTCCTTCCCCTGGTAGGCAACCTGTGGCCCGAGCGCGTATCCTTTCTTCTATCGATGCGGTACTATGCTGGTAATTGGCCGTACAGCGTGTGGCTGTTTCGGGGCACGGCATACGAGAAGCTCGCCCGCCTGCGTAAGTCATCGCGATTCGTCTACGACCAACTCGACCGATTTTACGACCCGATGACGGTGCGCGGGCTGGTGGGCAAAGTCATCGGGTTTCGCCTCATGCACCTCGCGGGGCGCGTGCTGACCGAAGTCGTGCCCCGGGCCGTCGACGACGCGCGAAATTACGAATGGCTCGACGGCGAGCTGGTCGCGGGTCTCGCGCTCGGCTGGAACTTTGGCGACGGCCACCTCCACGACCATCGATTGTTGTCGGCGATTCAGGCGCAGTGTGGGTTCGAGCCGGGCGAGCTGCGGTGCATCTTCGTGGAGTCGCAACCCCTTCATCGCGCGACCATGAAGTTTCGCATCTTCGATGCGGCCGAAGGACTGCGGGAGGCGGGAGAAGTGTCGGTGGCCGACCTCCGGCGCCGCCAGCCTTGGGAATTCACGGGGGGAGAGGCGGGGGCGGCGCCGAACGTGGCGCCCCGGGCAGGGTGAAGCAAAAGGTCGCGCCCGGAGGAGCATCCTCGGCGTCGAGCCAAACGGTTCCCCCGTGGCGTTCGACGATGCGACGAACGAGAGACAGGCCGACGCCGCTTCCGGGTCGGGTGGGGTCGAGGCGTTCGAACAACTCGAAGATGCGGTCGCGGTGGTGGGCGTCGACGCCGCGCCCGTTGTCGCGAACGAAGAACACCGGAGGGGACGCATGGGCACGGATTCCGATTTCGATCCGGGGCTGCGCGACGGGACCCATGTGGAGGATGGCGTTCTCGACGAGGTTTTGCCACAGCTCGAGCATGCGTCTGCGGTCGGCGTCGACCGTGGGGAGGGGGGAGGTGACCGCGACGTCGATGGCGCCCTCGGCGAGTTGCGGCCGAAGGGCGCCGAGAACCTCCTGGACGACGTCGTCGAGAGACACCCGGGTGATGTCGCCCGTGGTCCTTCCGACCCGGGAGAGCTCGAGCAACTCGGCGAGGAGGACCCTCATGCGCGTCGCCGCCCGCTCCATTTGTTCGAGGTCTTCTTCCACCGCCTCGGCATTTTCGTCCTCGAGGTCTCGTCGCAGCATCCCGAGAAAGCCGTTGATGGTGACCAGGGGGCTCTTCAGGTCGTGGGACACCGTGTACGTGAGACGCTCGAGCTCAGCATTCTTGCGGCCCAGAGCACCAACCATGCGTTCCCGCTCGTCGACCATGTGGTGACGGGCCGTGATGTCGTGGGCGAGCCACAACACCGTTCTCGGTTCCGAGGGCCGCGCGGGGAGCGCCGCGACCCGGGCTTCGAACCAGGTCGTACGACCGCGCACCACCAAGGGGTATTCGAGACTCTGGGTAACCCCTGACGCCACCGCCCGTTCGATCGCGGCCATCACGGGGGCGGCCGCCTCGGGCGACATCACGTCGGAGACGAGACGCCCTCGAAGAAAGGTACGGTCCTCGACCAGGAGGCGGTCGTCGCGGGCGAAGAAATCCAGGTATCTCCCGTGCTCGTCGAGTACGAAGCCCACCCCCGGAAGGGCTTCGACGATCGCTCGGTCGCGTTCCTCGGCGCGCTTCAATTCGGTGATGTCCGTGACCGTCCCGAACAGTTGGACCGCAGATCCGACCTCGTCGTAGACGACACCCCCGTGAGCGTCGTGCCACGTGATGGCGCCGTCGGGATGTACCGCCCGATACTGCACCCGAAAGCGTCCCGTGGACGCGATCGCATCCGCGTGGGCCTCCTTGAGTCGGGTCACGTCATCGGGGTGGCACCGGCGGTGCATCGTTTCGAGGGCCCCGTCGAAGGCATCGTGACGCATGCCGAACATCCGCGCGGTGCGCTTACTCCAGGCGAGGACGCCGGTTCGACAGTCGTAGCGCCACGTCCCCACCCCGGCGTGGTCGAGGGCACGACAGAGCGCGGCCGCGTCGCGTTCCTCATCATGGCCCGCCATCGGCCGGACCTTGCCATCGGACGGAGCAGGCGGCACGCTAGTCTCGATGGCCAAGGGGGATTCGCCACGGGTGCTGGTGGTGGAGGACGACGGCGGGCACGCGGCGCTCATGAGACGTGCGCTCCGCAACCAACCGTACGACGTCTCGTTCGCGAGCACCCTCGATGAGGCGAGGCCCCTGGTCGACCAGGTTGACCTGATCGTGGTCGATTGGCGCTTGCCCGACGGTCACGGCACGGACCTTCTGGATGGCCGGCCACGCCCGGTCGTGGTCATGACGAGTCACGGAGACGAGCATCTCGCCGTCGATGCGATGAAGGCGGGGGCCCTCGACTACGTGGTGAAGTCGTCGGCAACCCTGCGAGAGTTTGACCGCGTCATCGAGCGAAACCTGCGTGCCTGGCGCAACATCGAGCAGCGGCGTGAAGCAGAGCGGGCCTTCACCACGTCCGAGGCGCGTTGGCGCTCGATCGTCGAAAGCTCGCCCGACGTCATTCTTCTGACGGACGACGATGGGCGGATCCTGTTCACGAATCGGGGCTTGCGGGCGGGGCCTCGGGTTCTCGGTGGTCGTCATCTCGCCGATGTGTTCGGTGAGGGCGACATGCGGGGCGAACTCGAACAGGTCGTACGTCGCGTGTGCCGAGGCCGCTTCGTCGAACGGGTCACCGTTTCCCTCAAGGCTGGTTCGCTGGAGGGTGGTTCGCTGGAGGCTGGTTCGCTGGAGGCTGGTTCGCTGGAGGCTGGTTCGCTG
>JBCCLB010000170.1:0-4369 GCA_039027095.1 Myxococcota bacterium | reverse complement strand
TCGCGAACGGGGTAGGTGCGCACGAGCACCGTCTTGGTCGCGAAGATCCCGCCCAACAGCAGTCCGAACCCCGTCGCCTGCAACACGGACGACCACACGAGCGCGCCGATTTCCGGCCCCACCTCATCGTCGACTTCGATGCGAATGAAAGGACCGAGCACCGGAATGAACAACGGCGCCTGCGCCACGGGCTCGGCTCCGTCGCCCACCGACGATCCGGCCGCCACTACGGCCGTCACGACGTACGAGGCGCCAAACATCCACGCCCCGGTGTAGAGCAGCCCCTCCCGGTAGCGGGTGCGCGGCGCGTAGCCGGGGAGCACCCCCTGCCGCTCATCCCACTTCCGGATGACCCGTGGCATGCACATCAAACCGTAGTCGGCGTAACGAGGCGGCCGGCCGTACGCTGGTCCGTACACCGGATTCCCTCCCGTCGGCGTGGGACAGGCCAGAGGCGGGGCCTGCGCAGGCACCGGGACCGCCAACATCGGAGGACGAGGAACCGGCGCTGGCGGCACTGGCGGCGCCGGAGGCGACGAGGGTACAGCCGTCGTCGCCGACCCGAGCGCGGGGGGCGGCGGTGACGCAGCCCCGGCCGACGCGGGCGGCGGCGGTGGCGCAGACCCAGCCGACGCGGGTGGCAGCGGCGATGCAGACCCGGCCGACGCGGGTGGCGGCGGTGATGCAGACCCGGCTGACGCGGGCGGCGGCGGCGTCTGGGCCGAGGCCGTCACGACGGCGAGCAGCGTCGCTACGCCGCCGGTGGCCCGAGCCATGTTCAAGTAAGCCCCCACGGGTCGGCGGAACCTACCCCCACCGAGCCGCGATAGCCACTTACAATAGCAGGTCCGATCGGGCTCTTTGTCCGTTCTACGAGAGCGGCGGCAAGGCCGGTTGACCGTTCAAAACGCGTAGCTCGAGGTGAGCCCAACCTCACCCGCACCGAAGCGCGGGACTACTTGAAACGAGGGTGCCGCCGCGCTGGGGGCACGGTTGCTGGACTTACCTTCCCGCACGAGAATTTCGTCGGGCACGGTGAACGCGCTGATGAACAAACCAAGTCCCGCAGCCTGCCCGAGCCCAGAGATGAGTCCAAAGGCGCCGGCCGCGACTTCGCCCCGGGTCATTCCGTAAATGCCGCCACCAAAGGCCCCCGCGGCAGGAACGCCGATCGCGATCCCCTCCGGTGCCGTCCCCACCGCGGCCAAGACGGCCCCCGCCCACAACAGACCAAAGGTGATGGACCCCGAAATGAGCCGCAGGCGATTAAACCGCGTCTCCACCCGATAACCCTCCGGAATCCCCATCTCTGGGTCCCAGTCATCGTACTCGCGTCGACGACACAGTGGCGGTGCCAACGCCTCCGGCTTGGTGGCGGCTGATTGGCGCCCCGAGCCGCGGCGCACGTCAGGCGCACCTTCGGCGGCGGGCCGCCGCGCCACCGGAACGGCTGACGCAGACGCTGATGGGGCAGTTGGCGCGGGCGCCGGTGACGCCGGCGATGCGGACGCCGACGGTATCGCGGCGGGGGGCGAGGACGTCGATGGGGCAGGCGACGCTTGCGAGGGGGAGGAAGGGGTTGGGCGCGGTTCTTCCGTGGTGGTTTGCGCCGCCGCATCGCCGACGAAGACAGGGCTCAGCGCCGCAAGAATCGGCACCACGACCCATGCCCACCGTCGCCTGCACATCGCCACGTCTAGAACGCGCCCCGCAGCGAGGCTCCCGCCACCCCGGGAAGGAGTACTGGCGCCCATGAGAGCGACACGGGGGCCTCGGGCGCATCGAGGTCAGAACGAACCAGGACTGTGTTGGGGAATGAGATACCTCCGAGAATCATGCCCACGCCGGTGAGCTGCACGACGGACGAGGCCAAGAGCAGGGGCGTGTAAAATCCGGCCCCTCCGTCGGTGTAGTCGGGGCGAATGAGGGGACCGACCACCGGAATGAGCGCGGTGACGAGGTCCCAGTTCTCGTCATCGACACCTTGTTCGACGAGCACGGGCAGCACGACGCTCGCCGTTAGCCCGTAGGTGATGCCTGCGAGCCACGCCCCGCCGTAAATCAGACCGTCGAGGGGCTGCTCCTTCAACTTGTAGCCGGGAATCGCGGACTGGTTTGCATCCCAATTGTAGATGACGAGGGGCCGGCACTTTGGCGACGCCGCGGCCATTCCCTGCTTTTTTGCCTGCGAGGTCCCGTCGTTTGCCATGGCTCCGGTCCCGGGCTCTGGCTCCTCCGGAATCTCAGGGGCTCGCAACGAGCCCGACGTCGTCTGCGGCAGCAAAACCTTGCAGGAACCGACCCGCGCTGATGACGCACCCGGCGAGGCGAGGGGTCGCGACGGGCTAGCGGGATCGGGAGCTTCAGCCCGTGATGATGAAGATGCCAACATTCCCAGCGCGAACACCGAGACGATGCAGGCGCTCCCCGCACCTACCGGGCGGCCACGATGCTCTGGCCCCTTCGCCCCGTCGCGCTTCGTCCTGATCGTCATGTCATGCTTCGGTCCGCTCACCGATTGTCCCACCCGAGCCGATCGGCGAGCTCGTTCTGCTCTTGCTGGCGCCGTTCGATGGTCGCCTCGAGCTCCCGCAGGGCATCGAGCCGTGGAAATGCAACCACTGCATAGCCAACGAGGCCCGCCGGGGGACTTTTTCCCGCAGAGGGCGCTTTCGCCGACGAAGAGGTTTCGCCCGTCGGACCCGCCGTCACGCTGATGATGTACGTCTGCCCCTCGGCCTCCGCCCCGTAATCGAACGTCACGTCGCGCTCGCGGGTGACTTTGACGTCGCCCTGGCCAAAGTCGTACCGAAACAACGGGCCAACATCCGGCTGCCCCCCATCGAGAAGCGCCGCGCGCACCCGGACGGTGGTTGGCCCCACCGGTCGGGCCGTCGCCACGACACGCCCGGCACAAGGAGGCAGGGGAAGGTCGAGCTGGGTCTCCGCCACGACCTCACGCCCCACCTTTGCGATGACGGGGATGTGCGCCTCAGACCCCTCAGGGTTGCCATCCCCGATGACCGGCAGGTCCACCACGACCGTCGGACCGCGCTTCCGCCCCACGTAGAGCCGCGCCTTTGGATGTTCGGGCTGGAGTCGAGTCCGCACCACCACCTGCCCGCGCGCACACGGCGTTCCCGCCACCACTTCGGCGACCAAGGTATAGGCACGGTCGACCGACCGGGTCGAATGCATTTGAGTTCGCGGCGCCGGGGCCAGAAACGGAAGCGGCCCTGACGCCGTCGACACAACGCTGGTGCTCGGGACATCCTCGCCGCTGGTCGGGCGCACCGAGGTGGCGGCCACCCACCCTAGCCCCCCGAGGACGACCAGAGCGGCCCCTCCCGCCCTCAGGTTAAAGAGCCCACTCACTGTCCACTACGGCGTAAAGATGGCGCATCCCCGCGCCGCCACTTGGATGCACCCCGGGCCGTCGATGTCGGCGTCGCAACGCCGGTATCGCTCCACGATAACGCTGTAGGGGACGCCTTCACTGAGCACGCTGGGGTCGACCGGATCGGCGTCGTTGATGGAGGTGCCGAACAGTATTGGCGACGCGATGGTGTTCTCGATGCTCGGGGCGACGTCGACGAGCCACGGGCTGAACCCTCCGAAGCACCCCGCCGTCGACGGGCATTCGCCGTCGACCGGCGGCGAGTTTTCACAGGAAGAGACCGCCACCAGACCAACGTCGCCCCCCTCCCACGAGAACTCGAGCGCCTCCGAGACTTGGACCTCGATCGGCTCCGCTTCCGAGTCGTCGTCATCAGAGCAGCCGCTTCCCAGAATGACGACGAGAAGACCGAGGCTAATCCGCCGAGTGATTCTGCAGACCATGGCTCATCAATACCCACTGCCGGTCGTCGGCGTTGGCGAAGTTCCAAATAAATTCTGGCTTCTGTTCGAAAGAGTTCGGGCCGCGCCCCCAGTCGAGCGGGCCCTTACTCTGCTTGTGTCAGTCATCCTCAAATTCGTCTTCCTCGAACCGCCATGGCCACCGGAGACGATGGTAGGTGCCGTCGACGGCCCGGTCGCGTCCGCTTCAGAACTTACCCACGTGGAACCGATTGTAGATCGGGTACTGAAATTGCGCGCCGTGCGACTTAGGACGACATCAACGTCGCGGCCCCAGCTCGCCCCGCCCGGGCGACCGCGGGCCGTCCCCGCGAGAGGCGGGCGTCAGACCACGACTTCGGCGTCGACGACTTCTTCGGGCGGGGGGCGATCGCTTTGGGTTTTTTGCATCGAGACGAGGACGCGTTCGGCGCGGCGGCTCGACGCTTTCACGACCTTGAAGCGGATGTCGTTCCATACCGCTTCGTCGTCGACTTTGGGCACGTGACCCAGGATGTCGGCCACGAGTCCG
>JBCCLB010000169.1:0-4637 GCA_039027095.1 Myxococcota bacterium | reverse complement strand
TGAACCAAGCCGAGGAGAGCTCTATCGCCAAAGCCCGAGAGCCCCGCGAGCCCAATCTGCACAGACCTGAGACCAGAGACCCACCGCGCACGACAGAGAAGCCAAATCGGCGAGTTTCGCTTGCATTTGGGGCCCCTGAGTCACCCTAGACGCCTCAAATGCGAGCACTCCTCGCCAATCGCATCCCTCCGTCTGACGGAAACCCGGAAACCCGGAAACCCGGAAACCCCGAAACCCGGATGCCCGGAGCCCCGGAAACCCGGAAACCCGGAAGCCCGGAAGCCCGGAAGCCCGGAAGCCCGGAAGCCCGGAAGCCCGGAAGCCCGGAGACCCGGAGACCCGGAGCCCCGGATGCCCGGATGCCCGGATGCCCGGAAACCCAGAGCCCCGACACCCGGAAACCCGGAAACCCCAGTTCGAAGGTCCCCGTCAGCCGCCGCGCACGGTGGCGCCGAGCTGTTGTTTCACCGCCGCGACGACGTTGCGGGTCAACGCGTCGACTTCCTTGTCGGTGAGGGTGTGCGCCCGCTCTGGGTCGGTCGCGGACAAAGGGTCCCGAAATCGGAGGTGATACGCCAGCGACCGATGGCCCGCGGGAACGCCGGGACCCTCGTACAGATCGAAGAGTTCGACGGCCTCACAGTGGTCCCCGCCGGCGCGCTGCATGACCGAGGCCACGTCCGCCGCCGGGACGGGCGCCGGTACGATGAGCGCGAGGTCGCGCGTCGCCGCCGGAAGCACGGGGATCGGCCGGTACCGAGGCAATTTCTGTCCCCGCTCGCCGATCGCCTCCAGGTCGAGCACCAACACGAACACCTCACGAGAAAGCCCCAACGCGTCCATCACGTCGGGGTGCAGGGGGCCGAGGTGGCCCACCACCACCGCCTCGTTCGCCGGCCGCTCGTCGCCGTCCACGAGCGTCACGGACCCGGCCCCGCGCGGGTGGAGGTAGGGCACCGACGTACGCTCCTCCAGCAAGGCCACCTCGACCCGGGCCCCCGACAGACGCGCGGCGATTTCCATCGCGACGCCCTTTAGGTCGTAGACGTCGAGCGGCGCGCGACCCACCCCTTCGCGACGCGTCCCCGACAGGACCGCGGCGAGCTCGAGGTGCTCGTGGGGCAGCCACGCGTCCTCCCCCTCGGGCGCGTGGGCCGGGTGATGGGTGCCGGCGAGGCTCCGTTCCCGCGCGAGAAACGTCGGTCCGACGCTGAAGAGGCGGACATCGTCCACCCCGCGTCGCTCCGCATACCGCGCCGCCTCCAGCAACCCCGGGAGCAGGCTCGTGCGCATCACGCTTCGCTCCTCCGTGAGCGGATGCTGCAACACAACCGCCGGCGGCGGTACGCCGAGCGCCGACAGCGCGTCGGGCGCGACGAAACTGTAGGCCAGAGCTTCATCCAGCCCAACGCCCGCGGCGACGTGGCGGGCGCGATCCCGGATGCTCGGTTCACTGCGCCCCGCCCGAAGCGTCAGCGCCCGGTGGGTCCGGGGCACGTGCTCGATACCGTGAACGCGCATGACCTCCTCGATGAGGTCTTCTTCCCGTCGACAATCCGGGCGGTGCGGTGGCACCCGCACGAGGAGCGCTTCATCCGCGCCGTCACCATCGTCACGTCGCACCTCGAAGCCCAAGCGCTCGAGGATCGCGGCGGCGCGGTTCAGCGGGATCGCCAACCCGAGCACACCGGCGAGCTTGGCCGCCCGGAGGCGAACCTCGGGCGCGGGGGCCACCCCCGGCCCCGCCACGACCACGCCGGGCACGGCTGTCCCCCCCGCCACCTCGGCCAGCAACGACACCCCATCGGAGACGACCCGGGCCACCCCCGACGGATCGACCCCCCGTTCGAATCGATGACTCGCCTCCGAATGAAGACCGTGTCGCCGCGCCGAGCGCCGGATCCCGCGCGGGGAAAAGTACGCGACTTCGAACAGCACCGAGCGGCTTTGGGCTCCGATCTCGGAGTCTGCTCCTCCCATGACGCCGGCGAGCGCGATCGGACGCGTCCCGTCGGTGATGAGGAGATCGTCCGGGCTGAGCGTTCGCGTGACGCGGTCGATCGTTTCGAGCTGCTCCCCCTCGCGCGCGAGCCGCACCACGACCTTTCCCCCCGGAACCCGATCGTAGTCGAAGGCGTGGGTGGGGTGGCCATGCAGGAGCAACAGGTAGTTGGTGACGTCGACCACGTTGTTGATGCTGCGCACCCCGAGCGCTTCGAGCCGCAGCCGCAACCAGAGGGGTGAGGCGCCCACGGTGACCCCGTCGATGACCGCGGCCGCGTAGCGCGGACATCTCTCTGGCGCCTCGATCACGACGCTCGCACGGGCCGCGACGGGCTCCGACGAGGCGTTCTCTTCTCTTTCTTCCCGGTCCGCGTCTCCGGATCGCGTGAAGGGAAGTTCGAACAGCGTGGCGAGTTCGCGGGCCAACCCGACGTGGCCCAAGGCGTCGGGGCGGTTGGGGGTGACCCCAATGTCGAACACCCAATCATGCGACGCCGGCACCGCTTCGGCCAGCGTGGTGCCAGCCGGCACCGCCCCGTCGCCCCCGCCGCGGCGCCATGAGGCGGCGTCATCCGAGAGCACGAGAATCCCCTCGTCGCCCGCACCCAAACCGAGCTCCGCCGCGGAGCAAAGCATGCCCTCGCTCTCGACCCCCCCGATGGGCCGTGGCTCGATGGTCAGCCCCACCGCGGGAAGGGTTGCCCCGAGAGGCGCGAGCACCACCCGCCCCTCGCCGGGCGCCGGGACGTTGGAGGCGCCACACACCACCGTCTGCGACGCGCCACCGCGATCCACCGTGACGAGCCGCAATCGGTCCCGGTTCGGGTGCGGCGCCACGTCCACGACGTCGCACACGACGACGTGAGGGGAGGCCGCCCCGAAGGGCACCAATTCCTCCATCTCGAGCCCAGCGCCCGTCAGCCGGTCTGCGATTTCATCTGGCGTCGCCGACAGGGTCGGCAGCAAGGACCGCAACCACCGGTACGAGGCCTTCATGGGGCCGCGGGCGCAGGCAGCGCCTTCACCGGCTTCGTCGCCCCGGCGTCTTCTTCGGCGTCGTCGTCCCCGGCGTCATCTTCCTTCTTTTCTTCGGGCTTCTGAAACTTCTCGAGCCCCTCCGCCGCCCAGTCGGCGGCCCACGAGGTCACGACGTAGACCTGCGCGTCTCCTTCTTTGACCAAGAAGCGGTTGTTGCCCTCCTGCTTTTTCCCGACCTTGAAGACGAACTTGGGCTCCGTTTCATCCTTGAAGGTCAATCGTACGATGCCGCCTTCGTTGGCGATGACGTCGTCGACACCGGTGTCCGCGTCGTCTCCGGCGAAATCGTGCGCCTTGAGGTTCTTGTACGCGGTCAGCATGTCTTTGACCTTCTTGGGGTCGTACCGCGCAATCTCTTTGGCCTTCTTGGCGAGGTCCCCCCCCTTGCTCCGAGGGTAGTAGGCACCCTTCCAGTCCTCGCCGTCGAGGGTAAAGCTCAGCTTGCCGTCTGCGTTTTCCACCTCGGCCGCGATCACGTTGCCGTCCTCGAACTTGGCGATCTCGCTGAAGCGCCAGCTCTTGAGCTCACCCGTCCACTGAAACGCGGCGAATCCTTGGCTCGCAAAGACCGTGGCCGCCGCGCCTTCTCCCCCCGCGCGCACCATCTGACCTCGGCTGCCTGACTTACCGAAGTACCAATCGAAGAGCGCCTCGTCGCCCGCGAACGCCTGGACGCGAACTGCCTTGTCGTCGGTGAGCTCGTACTTCTCGTGAAGCTCGGGCTTGTCGCCGATGGTGGCCTTCAGCTCGATCTTCTGGAGGTTCTCGAGCACCGACTTCATCTTGTCGGGATTGGCCTTCGCTTCGAGGGGCGCGGTCACCATCCACGCGTCCCCCTTCTTCTCGACCGTCACCGGCTCGTTGTCCTTGTTCTTGACCACGAGCTTGGTGAGCTTTTCGGTGGCCGGCACGTCGAGTTTCGCGGTGGGGAGGCTCGCCGCTGCCGCCGCCCCCGAGCGCGACTCCCGCTCGGCCTTCTCCTTGGTCTGCGTCGTGTACACACCGAACCCGAGCGCCGCGACGGCGACGACGGCGATGCCCAGTTTGTATTCTTGCTTCATCGAGGGGCTGCCTTTCCTCAGATTCTGACGTCGCCCCGAGTCGACTCACGGCGTCGCCAATTCGCAAGCCCGATGAGGGCGAACAACAGGGGCGGAACGAGCGTCACCGACCACTGCACCTTGGCCTGGAGATCCCCTCGCGCCTTGCGGTACTCCTCCTGCTTCTTCTCGAAGACCTCTTCGGTGTCTTCCGGCTTGATCTCGGGCTTCTCGACCCCGGTGTAGCTCAGCTTGGGGTCCCCGAGCAGCTTGGCGCTGGCCGCGAGCAGGTCGGTGTCGCCCGTCATCCAGTCGAGCAGGTTCTTGAACGCGATGACGGTGCTCATCAGGTATTGACCCTGGCCGGACACGTAGGCCCCGGCGAGGGCGGTCAGCTCGGGGTCGCCTCCCATTGCGCCCATCATCGCCATTTGCGGCGGCATGGGGGGCGGGTTTCCGCTTCGCGCGAACGGGTTCGTCAGAAAGTGCGATGAGGAGAGCACCAAGACGCGGCTCGGAGCGGCGGACTCGGCCGGGATCTCTACCCCCTCGACC
>JBCCLB010000168.1:0-5071 GCA_039027095.1 Myxococcota bacterium | reverse complement strand
TCGGTCAAATCGGTAGATTTGACCGGCCCAAAAAGTAAGGCACCCCCAAGACAATAGAACCGGCTCTGAGGAGCGATGCTCGCCCTCGCCGACTTGTCGGCGAGCATCGCGACAACATCAACGGTTGTGGTCGAGGGTATAAGTTTCGCACCTCTGGCCGCGGCATCCTCCCGTATATTGAGACGGAGCTCCCTCCTCCGAGTGAGCTAATTTTGGGTCCGCTCCAGAGACCGTTCTGCGCCGGCGCCACAAAGGCCTGGCTCAAGTCTATCGGACGAGACAACGTGTCAGTGAGGCAGTCCTCAGCGCCGTACCTTCCATAGAACACCCGAAGGTGCGACGAATCGCGACGTGAACTAGCTCACTCGTCAACTCGCCCGGCAAACCAACTCTTATCGGTTGCTTGCAAGCGTCGGAGTACCCCGCCAAGCTGCGTGTGCGCGATGTGTACGCTGCGACGCGCTCTCCGCTCGCTCATCGGTGGAATTTTCCGCTCCCCGATGGCCGCAAAGCTCAACCCCAGCCAGTACCGCTCGCGCAGAACCTCTCGGTCCTCGGGGATGAGCTGGCTCATCGCCTTCGCGACGACGCTTCGAAGTCGTACCACGAACTCCCTATCCGCCACCTCTTCCTCAGGCGTCCGCACCCGTGCCGCTACCAGGGCCAGCATGCCGAGTTCCCGCTGGAAGAGACGCTTGGTGAACCGTTCGGCCTTCTGCCGCGCCTCCCGCTGCTGCGCGTCCATGCGCTCCTCATCGCCGCCGATGTCGGCGACGCGGACTTCGACCGGCTTCGGGTAGTTGAGGACGTGAAGCTCATCGAGGGGCAACGCGAACGCACTCGCGGGGATCTCCCCGGCGCCGGGTTGGCGTCGCGAGGGGCGGAGCTGGTCCCAGACCCGCTGGTAGACATAGCGCCCTGCGTAGGAACTGAAGTGAGATAGCCCTCCGGGACGGCTGGGGTCGTACTGCCGGACCGCCACGACGAGCTGCTCGTAGACGATGGATCGGAGTTCATCGCGGTCGACTCGGATCGCGCGACCGTGGCGGGCGATCAGCAGGCGCATCACGACCCGCAGCGCCTTTTGCCCCTCGGCCGAGCCCAGGAGTTCCCGCTGGTCCGATGTCAGCGGAATCGGAGTCGCCCCGGTCGACGGTGATGCCGTGGCGACCGAGGCCGTCGTGCCCGCACCTGCAGTGGCCGACCGCACGTTCTGCGTCGGTCCTCCCCCAGGGGTCGTCGCTGGCGGCGGGGGTGTACGCATCAGCCGCGCGGGCTCCCTCCTCCGCCTTCGGAGCCTGCGCCGTTGTCTCCGCCGCCGCCGGCGCCTCCGACCGCGACGAGCTTTTCGATCGCTTCGGTCATCCCGGCGCCCACCGGCACGCCGGTCACGCGGTCGACTTCATCGCTCTGCGCGACGCGCGGACCATCGATGAGATCCTCGAGCATGGCGAGGCCGCGCTCGTCGACCATGAGGTGGACGAAGAGGTTTTCGCGGATTTCGTCGCGTTGGGCCTCGGAGAGCGACGACTTCATCCACGCCGGCTGGCTCGCCATCGCCTGCTCCACGAGCTCTTCCGCCATCGCGTAGAGACGGCGATCGTACTCCGTCAGCTCATCCTCGAGGGACGCGTGGAGACGATGGAGCGGGACGTCACCTCGATTTTCCTCGTTCACCGTCCCGCCCCCATCCCCCAGTTGCCCTCCCCGCCGAACGGGGCAGAGCATCGTATCGGCAACATCTGACTCTGGCGCCTCATCGAGTCCCCCTCGGAGGCAACTGCGACAAGATACGAAGGAGCCGCGTGCTCCCTTCGGCACCGCCGCCCTTCTCGATGTAGTCGCCGAGCGCCATCGCTCGACGATACACCGCCGCGTCGCGTTGCGCCGAGTAGAAGACGACGCGGTTCACGTACGCTCCGTCGATGAGCCATGCCCCGAGGTCGACGCCGTTCCGCGTAGGGTCGCCGAGGTCGATGTCCAAGATGGCAAGCTCGAACGAAGGGCCGGTAGCGGCGGTGGCGGCAGCGCTCCGCGCTCTCTGCATAGCATCGGCGGGGTTGATGGCCGTCACCGGACGACACCCCGCGGAACGGCACAGGCGCCCAAGAGCACGACGAACGCTCGGGTCGTCGTCCACGATGAGAACCTTGGGCGCAGGCGGCGGTGATGACCGCCGCGGCGAGGCGCGAGGCGGTGGGGGGGACGACGGAGGAGCATCCGAGCTTGCCGGTGGGGGAGGAGAACTCACCTCCGGTCCATCGGACGAGCACCATCACATCCGACGTTTTTGTCGGCACAGCGGTTGCTCTGCCGCAGGCGGGTGCCCCACTGGGGGCCGCTGAATCGATGTGCTGTCACTGGCGCAGGGCGGGAAAACTGTGGCGCCGGTGTCTCCACGCGGGGTTCCCCGCCAAAAAAAAGCGCCGTAAGCCTCCGAAACCACTCTGTTCGCCAAAAAAGTTCGAGAAAAAGCGTCGGACGACCCACGCGAGGTACGAAGGACCAGTACGTGCGGCTTCACCACGGCGTTCGCCGCCACCCCGCGATGACCCTCGTTTCGCCACGG
Organism: Myxococcota bacterium; assembly: GCA_039027095.1. GTDB lineage: Bacteria > Myxococcota_A > Polyangia > Polyangiales > Polyangiaceae > JAPYTK01. Next base: position 2,502 of record JBCCLB010000168.1, on the reverse strand, counting down.
TCTCGCCGGCAAGATTTTGCCCCGGCGCGACGCAGACCCCGCCGCGGCCCCCGTATTCATTGCATCATGTCCCGCCCGTTTGATCCACGACCACCACCGTTGTCACCTCCGCCGACGTCCGGGTTCTTTCGACGAGCACGAATGAGCACCTCCTGCGGCGTGGCGACGTTTCCGGATCTCCGGCTCACCCGCGCCGCCCTGTTCGCGCACCACACGTCCGAGCTGCGCGAGGCCCTCTGCGCCGTCGCGCGATGCCAATCGGACGAGAACGCCGCGCTGCTTTTGCAAACCGCGGCCTTGGTGCTCGGCATCGAAGTCCTCGTCGCCGAGGACGCGGACGAAACCCTCGTTCGCGCCGAGCCTTCCGCTCCCCTCGCGCTCGACGATGCCGTCGTCTACGCCCACGAATTCGCGACGATTCCGCTTCGTAGCGTCGACGATGACGGCGATCTGGGGACCGACATCTTCCACCTTCCGGGGCCGACGCTGGTCGCCGAACTCGGCGCGCTCTGCCGGCGGCTTTTAAGCGTCGCGACGAACCTCAGCGATCGTGGCCTGAGTTGCAGTAACTGCGCTCAGAGCCTTGACCGATCCGCGACGGCAGGAGCGACGAAAAACCAAGTCGCCTCGATGCTGGTCTCACTGAAAGCGGCCGCGTTCGTGCGCGCCCTGGAGGCGCTGCTGGTCACGCACCAAGGCCACGTCGAGGCTCAGATGGGTGTGCTCAAGGCCTTCACGTTCGCCGCCGGCGTGTGCGTCGACTGGATGGCGTCGTCTTCGTCACCATCATCACCTTCGTCGTCGTCGCCGGCGCCAGCCCGCGCGGCGCCTCGCGGCAGCGTCGAGGCGCTGGTGAGCATGCAACGCGCCATCGATGTCCTCACTGGTCTGGAAGCCGCGGAAAACGACACCAAATCCAACCACCATCGTTCCGACGCTGACATCGAGACCCCGCGCCCTTAGCATCGCGCTCGCCCACTGAGCCTCCGCCCGCCTCGCCTCCAAGGAGACCTGACCCTCATGGCCCCTCACCCCCCTGCCGTCGCGACCTTCTTCGCGCCCAAGCTCGCCGACGAAGCCACCGTTCTCGAATTTCGAGGCAGCGAGGCGCTTTGTCGCCCGTATCAATTCGACATCCACCTGCGGGTGACCGGCATGTCGTCCCGCGAGATGGACGAGCAGGCGGCCGTCGGCAGCGCCGCGACCCTCAAGCTCCGCCGGGGCGCCGACGGCCGCGACGCGCCGTTCGTGTTTCAGGGGATCCTGAGCAAGGTCGCCGTCCTCGTCGAGACGCGCGAGTGGGCCCTCTACCAGGTCTCGCTCGTGCCGCGGCTCTGGCAACTCGGGCTCACGCGGCACAGCCGGGTGTTCACCAAGATGACGGTGCCCGACATCCTCGCCGAGGTCCTCGAGAGCGCCGACTTGAGCCAGGGCAGCGACTTCGAGCTTCGGCTGCAGGGCGACTACCCCCAAGAAGAACTCGTCACCATGTACGGCGAGAGCAAGCTCGCCTTTCTCCACCGCTGGATGGAGCGCGAGGGCATGGTCTACTTTTTCGAGCACGACCCAGACGGCGAAGGCGCCGCCGGGGGCGACAAGCTCATCATCGCCGACCACCCCGCCGCCCATGCCGCCCTCGCCGAGGGGGTCTCGGTCCCGTACCGCCCCCTCGCCGACGACGACAATGCGGCCGGCGCCTGCTTCGATACCTTTGCGATGTTGCGCGGTCGCGTAGTCGGCGCCGTCAAGCTCTCCGATTACGATTACGCCCGCCCGGCCCTCGAGCTTTCCGCCGCGCAAGCCGTCTCCGACGGTCAGGGCTTCGGGCAAATGGTCCAGCACCTCGGCCGCTTCTTCGACCCCGAGCAGGCCAAGCGGTACGCCCAGCTCCGCGCCGAAGCGATCCAGGCCCGGGAAGTGACGTATCATCTCGCCGGCTCCGCCTTTCACCTCAGCGCCGGCTGGCTGGTCGACGTGGCCGAGCACGCGCGCGACGCCCACAACGGTCGCTACCTCGTCCACGAAGTCCAGCACATGGGCAACCAGCTTGGCGACGAGCTGCCCCCCGCGCTCGAGCGCCTCATCCAACCGCTCACCGACCGCGTCTACCGCGCCGAAGCGCGCACCGTGCACAGCGACACCCCGTTCCGCCCGCAGCAGACCACCAACTGGCCGCGCGTGGCCGGCTACGAAAACGCCATCGTCGATGGCCCCGCCGACAGCGAGTACGCCCAAATCGACGACCAGGGCCGGTACCTCGTCCAGATGCACTTCGACGAGAGCGAGCTGACCGACGGAAAGCGCTCGACCTACGTTCGCATGATGCAGCCCCACGGGGGCCAGACCGAGGGCTTTCACTTCCCCCTCCGGAAGGGCACCGAAGTGAAGCTCGGATTCGACGAAGGCGATCCCGACCGGCCGTTCATCGCCGGCGTCGTCCCCAATGCCACCACCCCGAGCCCGGTGACCAAGACGAACCACACCCAGAACGTCATCTCGACC
>JBCCLB010000167.1:0-5118 GCA_039027095.1 Myxococcota bacterium | reverse complement strand
GGACGAGGGGTCTACGGGCGATCGGACTGGCGGGGATCGCCGCGGGCGGGGGGCACTGCGCGGGCGCCCGGGTCGCCCCCGAGACGGCCGCCGCGCCCCCCGCCGGGGTGGGACCGGCGTCGACCGCGGGCGACGCAGGGGAGGGGCCGGGCGGATCCGATCCTGCGCCCGCGGCGCGAACTACGCCCTCGAGATCCCCGCCGGTTGGACCGACCGCGACGGGAAAGGCGTTTACCGGGTGACGGGGCCGGAGGGACTCATTCGCGTTCATGTGCTCGAGGCCCCCGGCGGCGCTGGGGTCGACCTCGAGCGGCTCATCGCCGAGGGCTGGCCGCAGGTTTCGCCGTCCATGGACCTCGAGCCGAGATCGAGCGTGGCGGGGGCGCCCAACGAGCGCTTCCGCGCCCAACGGATCGTCAGCTACGCCGACGACGAAAACCGACGCTTCGCGCAGGGCGTCGCGCTTCATCACGTGACGCAGGACCGCGTGTACCTCGTGTTCGTCGAGGGGCCCACGAAAGCGATCGACAAGCGCGGCGCCGCCCTGCGCGAACTCCTGGGAAGTCTCGAGGTCGACGGCGCGAACAAGCTGACGGTCGACCCCGCGGCGCGGGTTCCCTTCGACGGGGCAGCGCAGACCCGCTTCTTCTCGTTCGTGGCGCAAGCGCGAAAAGACGCCGGCGTTCCCGGCGTCACGGTCGCGGTTGTGACCCCGGAGGGGTCGTACGTCCGCGGCTTCGGAACCACTGGCCTCGGGCCCCGGGCGCGACCGGTCGGGCCTGCGACCCAATTCATGATCGGGTCGATCACGAAGTCCTTCTCGACCGCCTTGATCGCCACCCTCGTCGACGACGGAAAGCTCTCGTGGACGACCCCGGTAAAAAAGGCCTACGCCGCTTTCGGTCTCGCCGATGACCGGGCCGATGCGATGGAGATGCAGCATCTGTTCTGCGCCTGCGTCGGCGCCGCGCGCAACGACCTCGAGATGCTGTTCGAGTTTTCCCGCAAGCGACCGCAAGACGTGTTTGCCGAGGTCAAAGCCCTGGAGTTGACGACGGCGTTCGGGGAAGCGTTCCAGTACAACAACCAGCTGACGGCCGCGGGCGGCTACATCGCCGGTCACGTGGCCACCGGGGGCGCGCCGGGCCTCGCTTCGTACCGGACGGCGCTTCGTCGACGGATCCTCGACCCATTGGGCATGCGCGACACCCAGCTCTCGATGGCGTCGGTGGTCGCACGGGGGGACCACGCGGTGCCCCACGGGGTCGACGCGGCCTCCAACCCCGAGGCCCTCCCGCTCGAGCTCGAGGCGTTCGTCCGCCCCTACGCGCCCGCCGGCGCGCTCTGGTCGACCGCGGACGACATGGTCAAGTACCTCCGTTTTCAGCTCGCGCAGGGAAAAAACGAGGCCGGGGAGACGGTGGTCTCCGGCCCTCAACTCGCCCGTACCCAAACCGCCGGGGTGCCGCTGAGTGATGCGCTCGGCTACGGCATGGGCTGGGTCGTCGGCACCCACCGGGGCCTCCGGGTCATCGAGCACTCGGGGGGGACGATGGGGTTCAATTCCGATGTCGTTGTGTTTCCCGAGATCGGGGTCGGGTTCTTCATTTCGAGCAATCGGTCCCCCGCATCGATCACCAAAGGGGTGCGGGCGCGGCTGCTCGAGGTCCTGTTTTCGCTGGAGCCTCGCGCGGAGGCCCAGCTCGCCCATCAACTCGAGGAGGCCAAACGTCAGCGGGAGGCCCTGCTGGCTACGACCGACGACACGCCAGTCGCAACCGAACTTCTCGGGACCTACGCCCACCCCCGGCTCGGTCGGGTCGTGGTCCGACGTCGGGGCGAACGCACCGAACTCGATGCCGGGGAATGGTCCGCGGAGGTCCGCAACGTTCGACCCGACGAGCGGGACGGGGCGATCTTGGTGGTCACCGGTCCTCTCCGCGGGTTGACCGTGCTCGCGGACGCCGAGGCCAGCACCCTGACGATTCGGCACCAGCAGAAGGAATACGTGCTGACGAAACGGTCGCGCTGACGTGAGCCGGGCCGACGCGGGGCTGGCTCCTCTCCGGCCGAGAGGCTCGCTCGCCCGGGCGGAGGCGGGCTGGGTGCCAACCCGCCGAGCGAGCCGAGAGGCCGTACTGGAGCTGGGGCCTACTGAGCCCTGGGGACTACTGGGGGCTGGGGCGGCTCACGCCGAGTTCTTCGAGAAGGCGGTTCGCCCCGTAGGCGCGGTCCATCACCCAGAGCACGTAACGTATGTCCACGTGAATGGACCGGGTGATCTCGGGGATGAAGAGCCAATCGGAAGCCATCGCCTCGTAATTTCCATCGAAGGCGAGCCCGACGAGGGCGCCCGAGCCATCGAGGGTCGGGGAGCCCGAGTTCCCTCCCGTGATGTCGAGGTCGGCGAGAAAGTCGACGGGAACCTCACCGAAGGGCGCATGGAGGTAGCGGTCCGCAGGCTCTTCTTTGGCCGCCGACAGCACCGCGTCGGGGGCGTCGAAGGGTGGCTTTCCGGTGTGTTTCTTCACCATCCCGGAGAGCCGGGTGAAGGGATAATAAAGCTCGGCGTCAGGAGACGGGCGGTAGCCGCGAACGGTGCCGTAGGTGACGCGAAGGGTGCTGTTGGCGTCGGGGGCGAGCCGCCCCTCGCGCTTGGCCCGCAGCGCCGACGCAAACCGCGGGCGGTCGATGGCAGCGGCGCCGCTGAACCCTTCGCCCCGACGTTCGGAGGCGACGATGGCCGGTCTCAGCGCGAGCGCGAGCCGCAGAAACGGGTCGGGGTTCCGTCGCAGTTGGGCGAGCGACGCCGTCTCGAGCAGCTCGAGCCGCACCTTGAGGTCGCCGAGCTTCGTCGCGTCGTAGAGCGTATCGACGGCCTTTCGTATGTTGTCGGGGGTGGGCGCGACCTTGGCGCCGCCGAGGACGCGCGACAGGACTTCGGGTCGATCGGCTTGCCGCAGCCGCGACGCCCGCTCGAGGGCGAGCGTGAGCAATGCGGCGTCGAGACGCCGGTCGTAGCTCTGTTGGACCTGTTGCTGTCGCTGCGCGAGGCGCTTGTGGTTCCGCGCCTGAAAGCGAGGGTCGCGAGCCGCGTCGGGCTTCGGACGCTCCTCCGCCATCTGAACGATCGTGTTGGCGGCCCCGAGCAGGGTAGAGAAACCGAGCGTCTCACCGAGGGCGGCGTCGGCATCGCGTCGGCCCCGGTACTTTTCGTAGTGGCGTTTCATCGCCTGGATGGAGGTGACGGCGGCGGCGTGCTCGGGTTGACCTTCGGCCCACGAGAGCAACGCCTTTTCCTGCTGCGCCTTTTGCTCGGCGAGGCCGCCTTGGGTCAGCCCGTCGAGCATGCCCAACGTGTTCGTCCGCACGTTGGACAGGCCGCGAAAGAGGCGCTCGCTCTTGCGACGAAGCTCGGGTTGTTCGGTCCGAAGGGTTTCGAGCAACCCGAGATAGTCGTCGCAGAGCTTTCGGCGCCGGGGGTAGTACCAGCCGACGGCTTCGGAGACTTCGGCCGCGGTACGGAGCCGCGTCGTGCGCCCGGGGTAGCCCGCCACCATCACGAGGTCGCCCGCGGCGAGCGGTTTCGTCGCGATCTTCAGGTGATGGGCGGGCCGAAAGGGTACATTTTCGGCGGCGTAGTCGGCGGGTTTGCCGTCGGGACCGACATACGCACGGAAGAACGCGTAGTCGCCGGAGTGCCGTGGCCATCGCCAGTTGTCGACCTCACCCCCGTAGTTTCCCACCCCCGAGGCGGGGGCGTGCACGAGTCGAATGTCGCGAAGCTCGAGCTGCTCGATCCGAACGTAGGTCTCGCCGCCGAAGTAGCTGACGACGTTGCACCGGATGTCGGGGCGGTCCTTTTCGCAGGTGGCGACCAAGGCCTTTTCCCGGTCTTCGAGCGCCTCGTAGCGCTTCTGGTCGTCGCCCATCGCCTCGAGGCCTTTGCGCATCTGGTCGGTCACGTCTTCGAAGCGCTGCGTGACGTAGACCCGTGCCGCGGGACCATTGCTGGGCTCCTTGGCGAGGGTCTCGGCGTAAAAACCGTCGCGGATCAGGTTTGCCTTTTCGGTGGTGTTGAATTGAAGGGCGCCGGTGGCGCAATGGTGGTTGGTGATGATGAGGCCGGTCGGGCTCACGAACGACCCGGTGCAGCCGCCGAGCCAGACCACGGCGCCGAGCGGAAAGGCCATCGGGTCGGTGAGCGCCGCCGGGTCGAGCGTCAGCCCGAGCTCTTTGAGCTTGGCCCCATGGTCGCCGAGCTGAGTGGGCATCCACATCCCGCCCGGATTCTCGAAGCGCACGGGGGGTACCGTGAGGTTTGCCGTCGTTGCCGTCGGCGATGTCGTGGCCGACGGGGTGGGTCGGGGGGGAGCGTCGACCGCCGTCGGGGGCGTACCTCCGCATGCCGCCGTTGCCGTGATGCAGAACCAACTTGCCGCTCGGGACGAAGGACTCATGCCCCCGCGTACACCAATTTCGGAGCGGATGTCGCGCCGCCGGCCGCTTTCGAACCGTGGGCCCCCGGCGCGGGGCATTTGCGCTCGTCATTCCGGGCCTCCGGGCCCGCGGGCGTCGGGGCACCGGGCTTCCGGGGCTCCGGTTGTCGGGTTTCCGGGTGTCGGGTTTCCGGGTGTCGGGGCTCCGGGTTTCCGGGCGTCGGGTCTCGGGGTGTCGAGTCTCCGGGTGTCGGGTTTCCGGGTGTCGGGTTTCCGGGGCTCCGGGTGTCGGGGTTTCCGGGTGTCGGGGCACCGGGGTTTGCGGGTGTCGAGGTCCGAGCTTCGGGGTTTCCGTGAGCCGCAACGGTGTAATTGGCGAGGAGTGCGCGCATTTGAGGCGCTTGGGGTGACTTAGGGGCCCCAAGTGCGAGCGAAGCTCGCCGATTCGGCTGCTCTGTTGTGCAACCGGGCTCTGGGCTCAGGTCTGTGCAGATTGGGCTCGCGGTTCTCGGGGAAAGAGCTCTCCACGGCTTTTTCGAGCGTGCCCTCGTGCTCGGGCCGGTCAAGGGGCTCGCAAGCTCGCCCGCGCTGCGCGCGGCTGCGCCCTTGACCGACCCTCCGCGCGAGGGCGGGGGGGAAGCCTCAAAGGAGGCTCAGATGAGCGAAGTTGAAAACGTAG
>JBCCLB010000166.1:0-5155 GCA_039027095.1 Myxococcota bacterium | reverse complement strand
GCCGGCCCCCATGGGGACCGGCGAGAAGGAGTACGGAATTGGAATCCCGTGCAAAAGCCTACTGCGGCGTGCGCTCCTGCGATGACGTGCGCTCTGCTGTGACGTGCGCTCTGCTGTGACGTGCGCTCTGCGGTGACGTGCGCTCTGCGGTGACGTGCGCTCTGCGGTGACGTGCGCTCTGCGGTGACGTGCGCTCTGCGGTGACGTGCGCTCTGCGGTGACGTGCGCTCTGCTGGTAGTGCGCCGGGAGCTTCGGCTCAGGAGTACGTCCTCGCGTCACGCGTCTTCAGCGCGATCTTTCGCGGTTTGGTCTCCTCCGCCTTCGGGATGGCGAGCGAGAGGACGCCGTTTTCCAGGTTGGCGTCGATTTCGCTCATCGCCACGCCGTTGGGGATGGTGAAAGACCGCTGAAAGGCGCCGAAGCGTCGCTCGACGCTATGAAAGCGTTCCTTATCATCCGCGCCTCGCCACGGTCGGGTCCCGGTGATGGTCAGGCGGTTGCCGACCGTGGTGATCTCGACGTCCTTCTCGGTCAGGCCCGGGACGTCGGCGGTGAGCACGAAGGCGTCGTCGCGTTCCTTGACGTCGAAGGGGGGCACGAATCCTTCAGTTTGTCGTTCCCAGGTGCCGCTCCACCGCGGCTGGGTGAGCATTTCCGTCATGAGACGAAACGGGTCGGTGAGGGCGACCCCGAGGCGGTCCGTGCTGAGCATTTGGTTAGTGTTCGTATTCATAAGTTCTATTCCTTTCGTACTAAGGTTACGCACACACACGTTGCATTGACCATGCCAGCTCTAGACCATGCCTGGGCGTCGATGTGCGGGCACGAAGCGGAGGTTGCTGGGGCCAAACGCCCCAGTGCGCCATGTCGGTGAGGCAAAGTGCTACGGACGTGGTTCGCCTCTACCGCCCGGCCGGGGTGGCGTCGGCAAAATGCCACACCCACCTCGGCCTCACGTGGAGGGGAGGGGGTGTTCGAGGCGTTTTGCCTCTCATTCGGAAGGGGCGCCCCAAGGATCGTAATCGGGATCGGGAGGCGTATCGGGAGGAGGACGGAGCTCGAGCGGGACGCGTTCGAGGTTGATGCGAATGCGGCACCACATCGATGAACGACCCCGCATCGCATCGATGAGGATGTCGCGGGGCTCGAGGTAGGGGACGACCTCCGCGTGCTTTTGCTTCCAACGGTGCAAGCCCGCCTCCGCGTCGGGGCGGGCCTTGGCCTTGGCGATGGTGATCAGAGGCATGCGGCGTTTGGCGGTCGGCGACGTGGGACCATGATGACCTTCGGCCTCGAAGCGGTCGGCCCGCTCGAGCAGACGCGTGAGGTCGCCGACGGACCCATCGATGCCGTCGTGAGGATCGCCGATCTCGGCGAAGCGTCGCGGGACCGTCGCGACGGTGAAGTCCTCGGGCGCGCAGTCCGGTACTTCCTCCCAGTGGAGGGGGGCCGAGACCCGCGCGTCGGGGAGGGGGCGCACCGAATAGGCAGAGGCCACCGTATGGTCGCGAGCATTCTGATTGTAATCGATGAACACGCCGTGGCGCTCTTCCTTCCACCACGCGCTGGTGGCCTCGTCGGGGACGCGGGTTTCGACCTCGCGCGCGATCGCCCAGGCGGCGCGTCGCACTTCGTCGTGGGTCCAACGGGGGGCGACACGGACCACGATGTGAAAACCGCGAGAACCGCTCGTCTTGGGCCACCCGACGAGGCCGTAATTCTCCAGCACCTCACGGGCCACCAGCGCGACGCGGCGGATTTGGGCAAAGGTCGTCGGTGGCGTGGGGTCGAGGTCGACGCGGAGCTCGTCGGGGTGATCGAGGTCGGCCGCCCGTACCGAGTGCGGGTGCAAGGCGAGGTTGCCGAGGTTGGCGACCCAAAGGAGCTGCGCCGCCTCGTCGAGGACCAGCTCGTCGGCGCTCCGGCCCGACGGGTACCGCAGGGTCGTCACCGGCAACCAGGACGGTCGGTTCTTGGGGGCGCGCTTTTGGTAGAAAAAGTCTCCCTCGACCCCGTTGACGTACCGCTTGAGCACGATGGGGCGACCCCGAATGCCGCGGAGGGCGCCCTCGGCCACCGCCTGGTAGTACCGGACGAAGTCGAGCTTCGTGATCCCGGCCGCGGGGAAGTACATCTTGCTCGGGGACGTGATGGTCACGGTTCGACCGCCGACCTCGATCGCCACGGGGGGTTCTTTTTTCGCCATGTCGTGGGGGCTAACGGACGGGGGTGAGCTGCGCGACGAGCCGGCGGGCCGAGGCCATGGCCACGTCGCGCTCAGTGTCGGCGAGGGCGCCGATGTTGACCCGGCCGCTCGACGCGAGGGACACCAGCCCGTGAAGCGCGGCGTAGAGGAGACGCGCGTCGTCCTCGGGATCGGCGTGCCCCGCCGCGCGCATCCGTTCGACGAGGGTGTTCCAGATCCGAAGGCCCGGCATCGGCTCGTCCATGGCCCCCGACCGTCGTAGGGCCCCCCAGTCGAAGCGGTGGACGAACATGAGGCTGTAGAGGGCGGGACTCTCGAGACCGAAGGCGACGAACGCGGCCGCGACGTCCGCGAGCGATCCGCGGGCGGCCAGGCTCACCTCGAGACGGTCGTACAAGAGCGCCATGCCCGCCTGTGACACCGCGAACAGAAAGCCGTCGAGCGATCCCCAATGGTGGTAGAGCACCGACGTCGTCTTGCCGAGAAAGCCGCCGAGGCGACGGGCGGTCAAGTCCTCGAAACCGAGCTCGCCAGAAGCGAGCGCGTCGCGCACGTGCAGCACGGGGTCCGCCATGGGGTGCCGATTCGTAACAACGTTACGTAGGCTGTCAAGACCGGCGGTGATACACCCCGCCTCACGATGGGAGCACCCGCGACGCGCATCGGAATTCTCGGGGGCGGACAGCTCGGCTTGATGCTCGCGGAGGCGGCGCCCGACCTCGGGGTCACGTGTGCCGCGCTCGATGCTCAGGGCGCCGACGCCCCCGCGTCACGGGTCGTCGACGTGACGGCGGGGGACGTCTCCCGTCGCGAGGACGTGGTCCGGTTCGGATCTGATTTCGACGTGGTCACCATCGAGGTGGAGCGCGTCTCCGCCGCCGGCATGCGTGACCTGGAAGCGCGGGGCGTCGTCGTGCACCCCTCGGCCCGGGTGGTGGAGACCATTCAGGACAAGGGGACGCAGAAGGCTTGGCTGGCCGCCTCGGGATTTCCCACCTCCGCCTTTGCGACCTACCCCGACGCGGCGGGCCTGCGCGAGGCCGTGGCCGCCGGCGTCCGACCGATCCCCTTCGTGCAAAAGGCGCGGCGGGAAGGCTACGACGGCCGGGGGGTGGTGGTGGTGCGGGAGGAAGCCGACCTCGCGGGCCTGCTCGACGTCCCCTGCGTTGCGGAGGACCTCGTCGCGATCGCCACCGAAGTTGCGGTCGTCGTCGCCCGCGGTCGCGGGGGTGCGCACGCCACCTTCGACCCGGTCGAGATGGTCTTTCGGCCGGGGGCGAACATTCTCGATGTTTTGGTCTGCCCGGCCCGCATCCCCGACGCGCTCGCGGCCGCCTCGCGTCGACTCGCCGTGCGCGTGGCGGAGGCGATCGACATCGTCGGGGTGCTCGCGGTCGAGATGTTCGTGGACACCGACGGCGAGCTCTGGGTGAACGAGCTCGCGCCCCGACCGCACAACAGTGGCCATCACACCATCGAGGCGTGCACGACCTCGCAGTACGGCCAGCACCTCCGTGCCATCTCCGGCCTACCCCTCGGCGCCACCGAGCCGCGACGGTCGGCGGTTTTGGTCAACGTGCTCGGCGCCCCCGGCATCGCGCGGGGGACGCCCCGTTACCTCGGGCGGGACGCGGTCGAGGCGATGCCCGGGGTTCACCTTCACCTGTACGGCAAGCGCGTCACGTGGAGCATGCGTAAGATGGGGCACGTGACCATCGTCGACGACGACGTGAACCGCGCCCTCGCCACAGCGGTTGAGGTTCGGAACACGCTCCGGGTGGCGTCCGACCCATGAAGGTCCTCGTCGCCATGGGTTCTGACTCGGACCTGCCCGTCATGGCGGCGGCGGCCACCGTGTTGGACGAGCTGGGGGTCGCCCACCGCACCCGCATCGTCTCCGCGCACCGCACCCCGGAGGTGCTCTTCGAGGTGGGCCGCACCGCCCACACCGAGGGGTACCGCGTGATCATCGCCGGCGCGGGGGGGGCTGCCCACCTTCCGGGCATGCTCGCTTCGTTGAGTCCGCTGCCGGTGATCGGCGTCCCCATCAAGTCGCGCAACTCGCTCGACGGCTGGGACTCGCTGCTCTCCATCGTCCAGATGCCGGCGGGGGTGCCGGTGGCAACGGTCGCGGTCGACGGGGCCCGGAACGCGGGGATTCTCGCGGCGCAGATGCTCGCGACCGGCGACGATGCGCTCCGCGCGCGGGTCGCGGCGTTCAAAGACCGCTTACGCGACGCCGTCGTGGAAAAGGCGTCGCGCCTTCGGTCCGGCCCGGGCGACCCCGAGGGACCCCGCTGAGGAAGGTGTGCTCTTCCCTGGCGGCGGCGGCAACGGCAACGGCGTCGAGCCGCGCCAGCAACGCTTCGGGGACCGACTTGCCGATCACCTCCCCATACCGCCGCGCCCTCGCCAGGTGATCGCGGTCGGTGGTGCCGGTGAAAAAGACGACTTTGGTCTCGTACGGGAGCGCGGGCGCCACGTCCCAGCCGAAGCGGCTGCCGATCTCCAGGTCGAGAACCGCCATCGCGAACGGCGGCACGCGCTCGATGACGAAGTGCCGGACCAACGCCAGGGCGTCGCCTACGGTGGCGACCACGCGCACGGGCAGGCGACGCTCACGGACGGCGCGGGAAAGGGCCCGCCGCACGGACGGGTCATCATCGACGAGCAAGACACCGCTGCGCATGCGCTCAGCTTACTGGTCGCCTGTCTAGATGTCAGCCGAGACCGACCCGGCGGTCTGCGCGGGGTGGTCATCGCGGATGTGGCCCCTATGTCTCTGGCATGAGGCTCGCGCGGTTCTTCGCTCCCGGTATCGTGGGAATACTCGCCGTCGCGGGCTTTCGCATCGGACTCGACTGGGTCAGCGAAACGCTCGTCGGCCCCGGACCCGCCGCGGCGATCCCGTACGCGCCGCGCGGGAACGACGGGGCCACGGCGCTCCG
>JBCCLB010000165.1:0-5280 GCA_039027095.1 Myxococcota bacterium | reverse complement strand
CGGAGCGGTCACGAGGGGCGAAGCGCGGCGCGATGTTCGACATCGCGATGGCGTCGGGTCGCGAAGCCATCATGGCGCTTCGTCTCGCGGGCGCGATGCGTCACGTCGACGCCGCGTCGGTGGCGGCTGAAGTGGACCGCATCGATCGCATCGTCGCGATTCTCTACAAGGTCGCGCATCGCTGATGCGAACGCCGTGCGGCGCCCCCGCCAAGAGGGGCGCCGCATGCTGACCCACGCGGCGGCTCTACCCTGCCCCCGGAGCCCTGCCCCCGGAACCGCGTGAGGCCCCAGGTCCTCGGGCCTCCGGGTTAGTAGCTACCCGGTTCGGCCGCCTCGAGGGCGCGGGCGGTGGTCTGGCCGCGCATCCAGCCCGTCGCTGCGGCGAGCGCGTCCTTCCCGCCGTCGTCCAGGACCTCCCCGTGGGCCATCACCAGGCGGTTGAAGTCGAGGGCGAGCAGATGTTCGACGCTGCGCCCGGCCGCCGGTCGGTCCTTCGTGGCCCACTTCACCAAGCGAGACTGCGCCGGTCCGCCGAGGACCCCAGAAATCCGACCGAAGACGAAGCGCGAGATCCAATTTTTCGCCCCTTGCAGGTTGAAGATGAGGTCGGTCACGACGAGCGTGCGCGTCGATGGATGCCAGAACGCGTGCTCCGTGAGGGCGGGGATGCCCTCGATCGCAAAGATGTCGAGCGCGTCCGAGAAGGGCGCCCCTCCGTGATCGGGGAGCGGGGAGAAAGAGAGTGAAGGCTGTTTTTTTTCGAGGCCCTGCGGCCCGTAGACCTCCGCATTCGGGAAGCGCTCTACCGCGGCGGGCAAAAACAGGTGATGCATCAGGTTCGGTGAGACGAGGGCCTCGACCTCGCCGCATTCAGCCAGTTCGGCGGTGAGCGCGGCGTCGAGCGCAATGGGAGAGATGAGGGTCAGGCTGCGTCCGCTCCGAACCACCGTCATGCGGATGGGGAATACGATGCCGAGGGGGGCTCGAAGTTCTCCGTCGGCGGTCCAAAGGTTCTCATCCCAGCGCTTCAGTCGCGTCGTCATGGTCACTTAGTAAGGTTGATTGACTATTTGGTCAAGGGTATTGACCATCCATGGGTAGGAAGGACGCGGATTATCGTCGCCGCCTCGACGAAGCGCGTCGGGAGAGCACGGCCCAGCTGCTGTTCAAGTGTGCGCGTCGGGTGAACGAGATCGCGTTGGACCGACTGCCGGACGAGGCGTCCGGTTTGCGCCCCGCCCACACCGCGTTGTTCCCCTACCTGCGTCTGGAAGGAATTCGGCAGACCGAGCTCGCGGCGCGGCTGGGGATCACGAAGCAGGCGGTGGGGCCGCTGATCGCCGATCTCGAAACCATGGGCCTGGTCTCGAGGGTCCCCGATCCCGCCGATCGGCGGGCCAAGTTGGTCGTGTGGACGGACGCAGGGCGGGAGGCGATGCTGCTCGGCTTGAGCCACCTGCGGGCGATCGAACGCGAATTCGAGACGGCGTTGGGCACGAGCGCGTGGCGCCACCTGCGGGAGGGGCTCCTTCGCCTCCACGACCATCTGGACGACGCGTCGTGATGTAGGCAACGTGGCGACACGAATGGATACAGTGGGGGTGGATCAATGGGTAAGTCTTGATCCATGCATTCCTCTGGTGGGGTCCGGTGCGCCGAGCACCCAAATGGCGGAAACATCCTACCTTCGGACCTTTCGCATTTCGTAAGTTTCCAACGTCAGCGGATGGATCGGCCTTTGCGTAGCTTGCCGATGAGGTCTTGCCCATGCTCGTCGGTCCCGCTTCGCGCCACATGATGCCCCGCCTCCCGGGCGGGGCCGATGGGACAAAGCCCGTCGAGGAGAACACCTGCACCAACGTCGCCTCCGGGCTCACGTCGTTCGTGGGGCGCGAAGGAGAGCTCGACCGTCTCCGCACCCTTCTCGACCGCTCGGCATTGGTCACGATCGTCGGGCCGGCGGGGGCGGGGAAGACACGGCTCGCCCTTGAATTGGTGCGGGCGGCGCTTCCGGACCTCTCGCGGCGATTCCCCGGGGGCATTTGGCTCTGCGACCTCAGCGCGGCCCGAAGTCTCGATGGCATCGCCCACGTGGTGGCCGGTGCGCTCGGCATGCCCTTGACCAAGACCGAGACGGCGGCGCGCAACATGCAGCAGATCGGCCACGCCCTCGCGGCTCGGGGTCCAACGCTGCTCGTCCTCGACAACTTCGAGCAGGTCGCCTCCCTCGCGGCCGAGACGATCGAACCGTGGCGCGCCCTCGCACCGGACTGTCGCTTCTTGGTCGCATCGCGAACCGCACTTCACCTCGCCGAAGAGCGGCTTCTCCCCCTGGGGCCATTGGGAGGCGGCGAGAGCACGGGCGCCGCGGTCCGGTTGTTCGTCGAGCGCGCCCGTGCCGTCCGGCACGGCTACGAGCCGTCGCCCGAGGAGCGCGTCATCATCACCGAGGTCGTCCGCGCCCTCGACCTTCTCCCTCTCGCCATCGAGCTGGCGGCGTCGCGGATGCGCGTCCTCGGGGTGCGGCAGATCCAGAGCCAACTGGAGCGGCGGTTTTCGCTGCTGCGTCGGGAGGGAGGTCGAGGTCACGACACGAGCCTCCGCGAAGCCATCGCTTGGTCGTGGGCGTTGCTCAGCGAGCACGAACGAGAGGCCTTGAGCCAGTGTTCGGTCCTCCGCGGGAGCTTCGACCTCGAGGCGGCGGAGGACGTGATCGAGCTCGGGGCGGAAGGCCCGTGGGCCCTCGACGCCATGCAGCGTCTGGTCGAGCAATCGCTCGTTCAGACGCGGGAGCACCGCGCCGGCGAGCTGCGGTTTCGCCTGTACGAGAGCGTTCGGGCCTTCGCGGCCGAGCAGCTCAGCGACGAAGCTCGCGATCTCGCCGAGCAGCGACGGGACGCGTCGTACGCGCATCGAGCCGCGCGGCTGCGGCGAAAGAGCGACGGTCCCGAGGCGGCCGAGGCGCTCGAGCAGCTCGCCCTCGACACCGAGAACCTCTTCGCGGTCCATCGAAGCGCCGTCCAGCGTGGACGCGGGGACCGCGCGCTCGAAGTCGCGCTCGGCCTCAACGCGCTGTTTTCGCTGCGGGGACCCCTCACGCCGCTGCTCGAGCTTCTCGACACGGGGCTCGCCGTCCCCTGCGATGACCCCGGCCTCCACACCGAAGCGATGTTGCTGCGCGGCTACGTCCTCGGGGAGTTGGGGCGCCGCGACGAGGGAGCCCGACAGCTCCACCAGGCGCTGTTCAACGCCAACGAGGCCAACGCGGGTGAACTCCTCGGTCTCGCCCAGCTCGCGCTCGCCCGCCATGCTTGGCACACCGGCGCCCTCGACGAGGCCGTGGTGCGCTACACGGAGGCGGAGCGTCGGCTCGACCGCGCCGGCGCGTACGGCCCGCGCGGTCGGGCCATATCGTACCGGGCCAACATTCGCTTCCTCCAGGGCGACATCAACGGCGCCCGCAACGACTTCGAGGCGGCCCTGACGCTGCTGCGTCGTCACGGCGATCCCGCCTCCGAGGCGGTGACCTTGGGCAACCTCGGCCGGCTCGAGCACGACACCGGTCGACCCTCCCGCGCGCGCCGGCTCTACCAGGAGGCGCTCGGTCGCTGCCGGGAGATCGGCGATCGCTACAACGAAGGCAACTTCGTGACGCAGCTCGGGCTCGTCATGCTGGAGGACGGCGACATCCCGGGGGCGGCCCAGCAGTTCGAACGCGCGCTCGAAGTGCATCGGCGCGTCGGCAACCGGCGTGGCGCAGGGGTGTGTCTCGCGTACCTGGGCCAGTGCGGTGAGATCGAAGGCGACCGCGATGGCTCCCGCCGGCACTACCACGAGGCGGTGGGGCTGCTTCACGACTTCGGCGAGCCCGTGCTCGAGGCGATGGTGTACTGCTGGCGGGGACGGCTCGAAGCCGACTGCGACGAGGTCGACCACGCCCAGCGGTTTCTCGACTACGGCAAAGCCATGCTCGACGGCATGGGGGCGACCGTCGTGGCCCCGGTGGCGCAAGTCTGTGCGGCCCACCTCGACCTCGCCCTCTCGCGGCAGGCGGAAGCGGGCGGCGACTGGACGGCCGCAGTCCGCGGACGCGACGTCGCACGAGCCGTTTCGCGCAGTGTCGCGGCCGAGGCAAACGCGGGCGGCGCGCACTCGGGCGACGTGCGGGCCGCGATGTCCCGGCTCCGAGATGCGTTGCGTGAGGCCGACACGCGACCCTCGAGCTCACCCCCGTCGGCGCGGATGTCCCAACCGATCGTGGTCACGCCGGAGGCCCTCGTCGTCAGCGGCTCGGGCCGGGCCTTCTCGGCCCCGGGCGAAGAGGCCGTCGACCTGTCGACCCGCGCCGCGCCGCGCCGGATCCTCAAGGCGCTGGCCGACCACCGCGAGCTTCAACCGGGGGTCGCCCTGAGCACCGAAGTGCTTCAATCCGCGGGCTGGCCGGGGGAGCGCCTTCTTCCCGAAGCGGGCAAGAGCAGGGTCTACACCGCGGTGGCGACACTTCGCCGGATGGGCTTGAAGCGCTTCCTGATCCGACGCGACGACGGTTACCTCCTCGACCCCGAGGTCCCGCTTCACCGAGGTTGACCCCCCGGGCCTTGGCCCCGGCGTTTTTTTTCTCGCGCGGGGGAACTTTCGGGGGACGTTTGGCGTCGAGATCTCGATGCGCTTTTGGACCCTGGGCTCAGTGAGAGGGGCCGCCTTACGCCTGCACTGGACGGTTCCCCTCGGAGCGTGGGCGCTCGGCGGGTTCGGGGTCTCGCCGTGGTTCTGGCTCGGCTACGTCGTCGTGGTCGCCTCGCACGAGTTCGGCCACGCGGTGTTGGCGTGGCGGGGGGGCCACCGAGTGGTTTCGGTGGACATCACGGGGTTCGGCGGCGCGTGTCGCTACGAGCTCGCCGACGACCGTCAGGCGGATCGCGGCAACATCGCGTGGGGCGGTGTCCTCGCGCAGGGATTGGTGGCGAGCATCGCCCTGCTCTGGATGCTGCCCGAGTTGCCGCTCGAGCACCCGGCGGCCCTCCAGTTGTGGCGGTCGCTCGTTACGGTGAACCTCGCCCTGGCTGTCTTCAATCTGCTGCCGGTGGCTCCGCTCGACGGGGCGGAAGCGTGGCCGTGGCTCGCCGACCAGATCCGAGGCGCCCGCAAGCTCGCGTTTCAGCGCCAGTTCACGTTGCTCGACGGAGTTGCCCCCGCGATCGAGCCGCCGATGGACATTCCGGAACGACTGACCCGACGCCGCCGGGAGCTGGCAAAGCCCTCGCGACGCCGTCCGAGG
>JBCCLB010000164.1:0-5287 GCA_039027095.1 Myxococcota bacterium | reverse complement strand
CGTGTCGGCGCGGGCGCTGTACGCACAGCTCGTCGAAGGTCTGGCGACGCTCCACATCGAGGATGCCTACGCGCTCGCCGCCCTCGCGACGGAACACCCAGCATTGCTGCGTGCCCTCGCTGACCGTCTCCATCGCGACGAGGACGACGACGAGGCCCGCTCGGCGGTGTTTTGGATCCTCGAGATCGTGGGGACCGAAGACGCCCGTGCCGCGCTCGTGACCTGGCTCGACGGGGACGACCGCCGCGATCGCATGCGGGCCGCCATCGCCTTGGCGGGCGCGGGCGAGGCGAGCTTGGAGACGGCCACCATGCTGGCGGCGTTCGCCGCCGATGACGCCGATGACGTGGCGTCGGCGTCAGGCCTCATGGCCATGGGCCGCCTCGCGTTGCGCGGCGACGAGGAGGTGCGGGCCTTCGTCGGCGACCACCTTCGGGGAAGCCTCGATGAAGCGACGACGCCGCAGCAGCGGATCGGGGCCATCGATGCGATGGCCAACGCGGCGGACCCGACCTTTCTCGACCCGCTGCGCGAGCACCTGGGGAGCGACGATCCGCGGGTGCGCCGCCACGCGGCCCGTGCACTCGGTCGGCTCGGGGCGGATGGGCGTTCGGATCTCATCGAGGGCCTCGCGCAGGAGGACGACGCGCGCACCGCGGCGTGGATGGCGGCGTCGCTCCGCGACCTCGGTCCGCCGCAGGCGCACGAAGTCCCCTGGGCTTCGTCTCAGCTCGAGGTGGGGGCGGAAGGCGCGCGGGCGGAGCTCATTCGGTGGTTGGGCGCGGCGAAGACCCCGGAGGCGAACGCGGCCCTCGCGCATCAATTTCGGGTCGAGTCGTCGACCAAACTCCGTCGGCTCATCGGGACGTTTCTCCCCGCCTCGGCTTTGAGGGGAAGCTGAGATGGGGGGTCGTTGGGAGGCGCTCGGCCGGCTCGTGGGGTGGTGCCTCCTGCTGCTGCTGGTGGTGGGGGGCGTCGCCGGCTGTGCCCCGGACGACCCCGCGGAGGTCGACCCCGACGATCCCTGGTCGTTGTTGGCCGAGGTCGCGTACGCGCAGGATGACCTCGGATGGTCGAGCCCCGTCATCGAGGTCGCCGACGGCGGGGCGGGGTTCGCGCTCTTCGTCGCGACCGACGGCTGCGCGGCGGTCGCGCACCTCGCCGACGAGACGACGACGTGGTGGTCGGAGCAAGGCGAGAGCGAGGGCGAGGTCCGACTCTCGCCGATCGCAGGCCGAGGCATGTGGGTCCACGCCCCGGATCCCGAGACGGACGGCGCGGCGTTCCTTCGCCTGCGACGCTTGCGCTGCGACACGATGACCGCGGCCCGGGAAGGGGCCGCGGGCGGGGCGCGGGTCTGGGTTCGGCCCTTGCCCCCGGGGGCGGAGGACGACGTCACGCTGCCTATCGTTTTTCACCACGGCCCCGCATCGACCTTCTCTTCGTCGGCGGTATCGCTCGAAGCGGCCGTCGATCGGCTCATGCGGCCGGCGGGGGTTTCGGTCGAGGTCGTCGCGAGCGAAGCGGCGTCGCTCCCCCCGCGGCTCTCGTGGTCGGCGGGGCGGCCCGAGGCGCTCGACGAGGTGGTCGGAGACCCCGGGGACGCCGTGCACGTCTTCTTCGCGGGCTGTCTCGAGCGGGTTCACCCCGCCACCGGTCGACGGACCGTGCTCGATGGTCTCGTGCCCCGGGTGCCAGCCCTCGGCGCCGCCGGAGGGGGGATCTTTCTCCGCGGCCGCGAATGCAGCGCGGGAATGGGTGGCGACGCGATCGCGTGGGACGAAGAGGTGATGGCCCACCGGATCGCCCACGAGCTCGGCCATTACCTCGGGTTGTTTCACACCCGGGAGCCCGACGGGACACCGGATGACCTGAGTGATACCCACGACGGCACCCTCATGGCGCTTCGTCCGCTCGACCATCCGATCTTCAGTCCGGCGCAGGCGGCGCGCATGCGTCTGCACGCCCGGCTTTCGTCCGCCCCGGTTCCGGTTCGTTGAAGGTCATGTCGGCGATCCCATCTCGAGCGCACGCACACGGGCCGGCCGTCCGGGCGGCGCGCGAGGCGACGGGGCGCATGGTGGCGCGGCTCTCTCGGTACAGCGGTGACATCGCCTTGGCCGAAGACGCCTTCGCCACGGCGCTCCTCGCGGCCATCGAGCAATGGCCCACTCGGGGCGTGCCCGACGATCCCGAGGGCTGGCTCTACACCGTCGCGCGTCGCAGTCTCGTGGGTCAATGGCGACGGGCCGATGTACGGCGCCGCAAGGCGCGGGCGTTGGCGGCCCTGCACGAACTGGCCGGAGAGGCGGCGCGGGGGGAGGACCCCGAGTGGCCCGACGAGCGGCTCCCCCTTCTGTTCGTATGTGCGCACCCCGCGATCGCGCCGTCGGTGCGGGCACCGCTGATGTTGCAAACCGTACTCGGGATGACGGCCGAGCAGATCGGTCCCCTCATGGGGCTCGCCCCCAAGTCGCTCGGCCAGCGTCTCTGGCGGGCGAAGGCGAAGATCCGGGAGGCGCGGGTACCGTTTGCCATCCCCGACCCGTCGCAACTCGCCTCGAGGTCGCAAGCGGTCCTCGATGCCGTGTATGGACTTTATGCCGCGGGCTGGGCCGACCCCCGCGCGGAGGGGTTGGCCGAAGAAGCGGTGTGGCTGGCGGAGGTGGTCGCCGGGCTCCTGGACAATCTCCCCGAGGCGCACGGCCTGTGTGCCCTTCTGCTTTACGTCGAGGCCCGCCGGTCCGAGGGCCGGCGGGCGGGGCGGTACGTCCCTCTCGACGAACAAGATCCGGCCGCATGGAACCCGGATACGATCGCCAAGGCCGACCAGCATCTCGGCTTCGCGCACGGGCTCGGCGTCATCGGCCCTTTTCAGCTCGAAGCGGCCATTCAGAGTGCGCTGGTCCATGGTCATCGAGAGGGTAAGGTCGACCACGCGGCGGTCTTGACCCTTTACGATGGTCTTGTGGATCGCGCCCCCACGCTCGGTCTCTTCGTAGGCCGCGCCGCGGCCATCGCCGAGCACCACGG
The DNA here is from genome assembly GCA_039027095.1 of Myxococcota bacterium. Classification (GTDB taxonomy): domain Bacteria; phylum Myxococcota_A; class Polyangia; order Polyangiales; family Polyangiaceae; genus JAPYTK01. The sequence goes on along the minus strand of JBCCLB010000164.1, from coordinate 2,254 downwards.
TGCCGCGGCCGGTCTCGAGGCCCTCGACGCATTGCAGGGATTCGAACACTTTCAACCCTATTGGGCCGTCCGTGCCAGTCTCTTGTCTCGCCTGGGCGACCCGCGTACCGACGAAACCTATGCTCGGGCCGAGGCGCTGACCGGCGATCCCGCCGTTCTCGCGTGGCTTCAGCGTCAGCGATCCCGCGCCTCGGTGAACTGATGCGCGCGTTCAGGAAGGGTCGACCTCGCGGTCGAGCTGACGCCACGCGTCCAGCACCTCCAGCTCGGATGCCCATCGTAAAAGGTAAGGACGATCCAACGTTTCGCCCCCCAAACGAATGAGCTCCGCGACATCTTCTCGTTGTCGCGCCAAGCCCCCCGAACGTCCGCTCCACTCGAGCTTGCTCAGGATGGTATCTTCCAACGTCGCCACCCACATCGACGTTCCGAGCACGTCGACGCGATGCCGCCGCGACATCTCCTCGATCGAGAATGGCCGTGCCTTGCGGGGGATTATAGTGTCGGTCAAATCGGTAGATTTGACCGGCCCAGAAAGTAAGGCACCCCCAAGACAATAGAACCGGCTCTGAGGAGCGATGCTCGCCCTCGCCGGCTTGTCGTCGACGTTGTCGGCGAGCATCGCGACACCATCAACGGTTGTGGTCGAGGGTGTAGGTCGAGCTTCCAACCGGTCGTCATGTCGATGACGTTGAAGAGGGTGCTGCGGCGCACGGCATCACGAGCCGCGTCTTCGGAGACGAAAAAGCGGTCGGGCGGGAACGCGGAGACGAGGGGGCCGACGTGGGCGAGGGAGAGCTCCACCACCACGTCGACGTCCTGGGTCGACCGCGCGCGGCCGTGGGCAAGTGCCGCCACCGAGCCCACCACCATGTAGCGGAGGCGCTGCGCCTCCAGGAGCGAGATGAGGATTTGAAGCGAGCTTGCGAGATCGTCCGTCATGACCCGATGAGAGGACGGTCGGGGTACACCTGCTGCCACAGGTCGTCGCCCCACAGGAGGCGCGCCAGCGCGAGTTCCACCTCGTCCTCGCCGTAGGCCGGGTGCCGCCGGCGGATGCCCGCGCGCATCACGTCACGGGAAAAACGGCAGAGCTCGGCCCCCTCCGCGAGCCGTTGCGCGGGCGTCGCCGCGCGGGCGCGATGGAGAAGAATCGCCGCGGCCTCGGGGGACGTGTCGCTACCATCCTCGCACACCTTCTCAGCCCACACGCGCGGCTCGCCGTTTCGAGCGCCCGCATGCCGATTCGACTCGTCGGCGCCGTCCTTTCGTGGAACGACGCCGCCGGTGACGGACGGATCTGCGCAACCCACGGCCGAGATGGCGGCGGCGACCGATGGCGTCCGTCGCGGGGCGCTGGTGGTGACCTGGCTGCTGCTCGTGAGCTGGGCGGTCTTCGTGGCGCCGGCCGGCGACGGTGGCGATGCAGACCGCGTCGTGGCCTGGTTTCAGCTCGACGGCCCGCCCTTGGTCGTCGCCCTCTTCAACCTGATGGGCGTCTGGCCACTACTCTACGCCGCCGTTCTGCTACGAGACCCACCGCAACGCGTTCCGGCGTGGCCTTTCGTCGTGCTGTCGTTCGCGACGGGGGCCTTCGCGCTCCTTCCTTACCTCGCTTTGCGCCGCTGGGGCGTGGCCAGCCGCCCAGATCTCGGAAAGGTGCGCGCGGCCATGACCGGCCGTGGCCTCGCCGGTGGATTGCTCCTCGCCGCGACCGCACTGATGGCGGCGGGCATCGGGTGGGGAGACCTTCGGTCGCTCGCCGAGCTCGCCCCCCGGTCAGGGCTCGTCACGACCATGACGGCCGACTTTGTGGTGCTCACCGTCGCGTGGTGGCTCGTGCTCCACGATGACGTTCGACGCCACGGAGGACCGGCATGGGCCGCGTGGCTCGGCGTCGTCCCCGTGGTCGGCGCCCCGGTCTGGCTGCTGTTTCGACAGGTGCGAAACGCGCCGACGGACGGCGCGACGTAGCGCGCGCGCCGGGCGCTTTGCGCCGCCGGGCAGGCTCTTGACCCACCTACCACCCCGGTCCATGTTCCGCCGTGGAGAGGTGACCGAGTGGCCGAAGGTGCCTGATTCGAAATCAGGTGATGCGCAAGTATCCGCGGGTTCGAATCCCGCTCTCTCCGCCGTTGCTGTCCCCCAACTCGGCCGCTGCACTTGCCGCCGGAAACGGGGCTTCTCACCTTGTTGACTCCGTGGCGGCCGGAGCACCCGTGCGCTGCGCTTCGCGGGTTCGCCTCGTAGCCGT
>JBCCLB010000163.1:0-5658 GCA_039027095.1 Myxococcota bacterium | reverse complement strand
TGGTCATTCGAGCGTCCGCGCGGTGACGGCGTGAAGGATGCGCCGCTGCGCGACGGCGAAGAGGGCGACGATCGGAAGGCTGAGAATGACGTTGCCGGCCATGATGATGTTCCAGCGGGCCCCGGTCCCCTGTTCCCGCAAGAGCGCGACCGCGAGCGGAAGGGTTCGCACCCGGTCGTCGGTGGTCATCATGAGCGGCCAAAAGTAGTCGCAGTAGTGATAGACGAACGAAAAGAGAAAGAGCGCCGTCAACGTGGGCTGCACCATGGGACCGAGGACCCGGTAGACGATGTACGCCTCACGCGCGCCGTCGAGCCGTGCCGCTTCGATGATCGCATCGGGAACCGTGGACAGCGCCTGCCGCACGAGAAAGGTCCCGAACGCGCTGACCGAAAAGGGCACCACCAGCGCCGCCATGGTATCGATGAGGCCGATCCGACCCAGCATCGTGAACACCGGCACGAAGGTCACCTGCGGGGGGATCACCAAGCACGCGAGCACGAGCCCAAAGGCGGTCCGTCGGCCCACGAACCGCAACTTGGCCAGCGCGTACCCCGCCGGAAGCGCGAGCGCGATCTGCACCAGCGCGATCGCCGTCGCCATCGCGAAGCTGTTGAGGGCATAGCGGCCCACCGGGATGGTCTCGAAGACGACGCGATAGGCGGTGACGTCGATCGACGACGGCAGCGGCGAAGCGGGGGCCGTCACGATGTCCGACATCGACTTGAACGACGTCGCCACCATCCAGAGGTAGGGCCCGACCCAGAGCCCCCCCGCGGCGAGGAGCGCGAGCGACGAGATCACCGTAGGCCGGGGCCGCCGTCCTTTCATCACGGCCTCCCCGCTCCGCGGCGCCCGCTCCGCCACCCCCATAGCTGGAGGGCCGAGAGCGCGAGGAGCAAGCCGAAGAACACGACCGTGAGCGCGCTTGCGCGACCGACCCTCAAGTTCATGAACACGCTCTCGTAGATCGCGTACACGAACACCGTGGTCGCCTCGATCGGCCCCCCCTGGGTCATCACGCGCACGATGTCGAAGGCCTGAAAGGAGAGGATCAGACTGGTCGTCGTAACGAACGCGGCCGTTGGCCTCAGCAAGGGCCAGGTCACGTAGCGAAAGCGGCGCCACGGACGCGCCCCGTCGATCGCCGCCGCCTCGAGCACCGAATCAGGGATGTCTTGCAGGCCCACGAAGAAGATCACCATCGCGTAGCCCGTGATCTTCCACACCGTCACGCCCGCCAACGCGGCGAGGGCCGTGTCGGGATCCGCGAGCCAAGCGATCGCCGGCAACCCCAACCGCCCGGTGGCGGCGGCGAGGATCCCGGCGTCCCCGTCGAGGATCCAAAGCCACAGGAGGCCGACGGCCACCCACGAGACGATGTAGGCGCTGAACACCGCCCCGCGTACGAAGCCGTAGATCGCGCCTTCGCGATTGAGCTGGACCGCCAACAAGAGCCCCAGGGACGAAGCCGCGCCGACGGTGATCGCGCTGTAGCCCAGCGTGCGACCGAGGGTGGCGGCCAACGCCCCCGACCGCCACAACTCCCGGTAGTGCGCCGCCCCGACGTACCGGGGCGACGTGAGGAGATCCCAGGCGAAGAGACTGCGGTAGCCGGCGAGCAGCAACGGATAGACGAAGAACACCAGGAGCACCGCCACCGTCGGCGCCAGCAGCACGTAGGGGTGATGCCGCCGTGCCGGGGTCATGGGGACCGGCGCTCCTCCGGCCCGAGGGTGTGGAGCGCGTCGCGCGCCTCCGACAAAGTCGCCGCCGCATCGCCATGCGCCAACACCGCGCGCTCCAGGCGCGGCTGGACCGCCTCGCGTTGGATGCGGAAGAGGTCGGACGCCCACGGCCACGGGGCCGCGTAGGTCAGTTGCTGAAGCGTGACGTCGAAGTTCGGGTGCCGCGCGAAGAACCCTTCGTCTCGGAGCCTTCGTCTCCCGCGCCGCGACACCGGCATGTACCCGGTTTGCGTCGCCCAATGGTTCGACACCTCCGGCGACATCATGAAGCGAAGAAACGTCAGCACCGCCTCTCGCTCCGGCCCGCGCACCACGGCGGGGACCACGAAAAACGTGCCTCCGGTGGGGACGCTGTACCGATCGCGGCGCGGGAGGGGGGCGACCCCGAGGGGAAAGGGCGCGTGCTCGGTGAGGTAGGAGAGAAACGCCGTCGAGGTCCAAATCATGGAGACGCGTCCGGCGAGAAAGTCGCGGTTCGTCGCCTCCCACGCGTTGTAGTCCCGGCCCGGGGGTGGCTTCATCGAGCGGTCTTCGTGAATCATCGCCTGCCAGTGCGCGATGGCGTCGACCCCGGCCGCGTCCCCGAGGCTGACCCGGCCGTCCGTCTCGACGATCTGCCCTCCGGCCTGCCCCACCAGGGCCACCCAAAACCACCACGCCACCGGGCACTCGAAGCCCCACCGCGCGGTCGGCCCGCGCGGCCCGCGCCGACGGGTCAAGGTGCGGGCGACCTCACGCATCTCGGACCACGTCGCGGGTGCCGTCGTCCGTCCCGCCTCGGCGAAGTGCGCGCGGTTGAAAAACGCGACCGGCGTCGAGCGATTGAAGGGCAGGGCCCACAACGGGCGCCCGTCTCCGCCGACGAAGGTCCCCGACTGGGCGAGGGCGGGATCGAGATCGTCGACCACCTCTTCGCCTACCTCGTCGAGCCGGGCGAGCACCCCCGCTTCGGCGAGGTAGGGGACGACTTCCCCGATGACGTGGGTGACGCTCGGCGCGGCGCCCACGAAGAGCCCCGTGCGGAGCTTGACCAGCCCCTCGAAGTAATCGCCCTGAAAGGTCGCCTTCACCCGTACCTGCGCCTGCGCGGCGTGAAACCGGTCGACGAGGTCGAGCAGCACCGTGCGGTTTCGTCCGCCGTAGGTGAACCAGAGATGAATCTCGCCGGGGGGTGGCCGCCGCCGTCGCTGCGCGCACCCTCCGGCGAGCGTGGCGGCGAGCCCCGCGAGATGACGACGGGTCAACGCGACGGTCACGACGGGAGGCTCACGCCGTCGTCGGCGTCGAAGAGATGGATGTGGTTCGGGTCGACGGAGAGGGTCAGCTCCGCGCCCACCGGCGGGCCGCCGAACCCTTCGACCCGCGCGCGCCACGACGACGACGACGACGACGACGAACCCGGAGCGCCGCCGTCCCCCACGGACAGGTGCACGACCGTCTCCGGCCCGAGCGGTTCACGCATGTAGACCCGAGCGTCGAGCCTTCCGGCGCCGGCGCCGTCGAAGCGGAGGTGTTCCGGCCGCACCCCGACGGTCACCCGCGCGCGCGACGCCGCGCTCGCAGGCAGCGGGAGATCGATGCCCTCGGACCGGGCCCGTCCCGCCTCGACCGACACGGTCGCGAGGTTCATGGGCGGCGTGCCGACGAACCCGGCCACGAAGGCGTTGGCGGGCGAGGTGTAGAGCACCCGCGGCGACGCGACTTGTTGCAGGCGTCCCCCCTGCAACACGGCCACCCGATCGCCCATCGTCATCGCTTCCGCCTGATCGTGGGTGACGTAGAGCGCCGTCGTTCGCAGCGCGCGCACCAGTCCCGCCAGCTCGACGCGCAACTCGGCCCGGAGCTTGGCGTCGAGGTTGCTGAGCGGCTCGTCGAAGAGAAACACGGCCGGCTCACGCACCATGGCCCGCCCCATGGCCACCCGCTGTCGCTCGCCCCCCGACAGGTCCGACGGCCGCCGGTCGAGCTTGTCGGCGAGCCCCACCATCGCCGCGATACGCGCCACTCGGGTTCTCCTCGCAGCGGCCTTCAAGCCCCGCATCCGCAAGGGGAAGGCCATGTTCTCGAAGACGGTGAGGTGCGGGTAGAGGGCGTAGCCCTGGAAGACCATGGCGACGTCTCGGTCCTGGGGTGGCACCCCGACCAAAGACCGACCGTCGAGGGTGATCGCGCCCGCCGATGGGGTCTCCAGCCCCGCGACGAGGCGGAGCGCGGTCGACTTCCCGCACCCGCTGGGTCCGACCAACACCAGCAGCTCTCCGTCGCCCACGGTGAGGTCGAGCCGGTCGAGCGCCGGCGGGGCTTCCGGCGAGAGATAGCGCTTCGACAGCCCCGACAGCTCCACCGCGGCCATGAGGGGCGGCTACCCCACGCCGTCGGCCGCGTCCACGGGACGACCTTTCCGGAGCGCCTTTCCCTCGCGTCGCATGCCATGATACGATACGGATGTATGGAAACGATGGAGGGGTACCGGTGGCTCGACGCGCTCGCCTCGAATCGCCGACTCGGTGACCTCGCGACGAATCCTTGGCGTCGGACGGTCGTCCCCGCCGTGTCGACCACGCCGGTGACCGAAGCCGTATCGGGCCTCGAGCTTGGCCCGGTCATCGGGGAAGGCGGGATGGCGGTCGTGCGTGAAGCGATCCAACCGCAATTGGGGCGAGGCGTCGCCGTAAAGGCCTTGCGGCCCGAGGCCGCCACGACATCCGACGCGCGGCGGCTGTTGCAGGAGGCGTGGACGACGGGGGCCCTGGAGCATCCGAACATCATCCCGGTCCACGACATCGCGTGGGCGGCCGATGGGTCGCCCCGGGTGCTGTTGAAGCGCGTTCGCGGACGCGCTTGGTCGGAGCTCCTCGACGACTCCGGCTCCCCTGACCTCGAGCGCGATCTCCGCATTCTCTTGGACGTCGCCCGTGCGCTCGACTTCGCCCACCAGGCGGGTTTCGTCCACCGAGACGTGAAGCCATCGAACGTCCTCATCGGCGAGCACGGCGACGTCTACCTCGCCGACTGGGGCATCGCCGTCGCCCTCCACGACGATGGTACCGGGCGCTTTCCTCTGGCCGCCGAAGTCGACGCGATGGCGGGTACGCCCGCCTATATGGCGCCGGAGATGGTCGACCCGCGCGTCGCCCCCATCGGACCCTGGACGGACGTCTACTTGCTCGGCGCCGTGCTCCTGGAGCTGATGTCGGGGGAGCCGCCCCACGACGTCACCTCCGCCGCGACCTTGGTCACTTCCGTCTTTGCGCATCCGAACATCCCCGGTGTTGACCACGAACTGCGCGCCATCTGCGCGCGGGCCCTCGCGCCTCAGCCGGCTGACCGATACGTCGGCGCCGGTGCGTTCCGCGAGGCCGTGGCCGACTACCTCCGGTACTCGGGCGCCCGGGCCGTCGCCGTCCGAGCCGATGCTTCAGCGGCGAAGTGGAGGGCCTGTGCCGACAAGACGAGCGGCGAAGCGGAGGCCGCGCTCGCGGAGGCGCGCTTCGGCTACGCGGCGGCGATGGGAGCTTGGCCCGACTACGACCATGCGGCGACCCGAAGCCGGGCGCTGGAATGCAGCGTCGTCGCCGCCGAAATCGAGGCGGGGGATCTGGCCGTCGCACGGAGGACCTTCAACCAACTCGACGACCCTCCTCCCTCGCTGGCGCGCCGGCTCGAGACGGTCGAAGCGGCGAGACAGCAGTCCCAACGGCGATGGCAAGCCCTCGAAACGATGTCGAACACCGCGACCGGGCAGCGAGCACGTACGTGGGTGGTCGGTCTGCTGTGCACGCTTTGGGTCGTCGCCCCGCTCTTTCGGGGGTCGTTGGCCCGCGTCACGCCGATGGGCATCGTCGCTCCTTACCTCGCCTCGGTGTTGATCGTGGGCGCCCTCGTCTTCATGGGTCGCGCGAGTCTCTTC
>JBCCLB010000162.1:0-5710 GCA_039027095.1 Myxococcota bacterium | reverse complement strand
TCAGCGTTCACGATCGCGATCTCGCTGTTCACGAACGTCCGATCTCGGCGTTCACGTTGGCGATCTCGCCGTTCACGTTCACGCGATTTGGGTGTTCACGTTGACGCGATTTGGGTGTTCACGTTCGCGCGGCGTACGCAGGCGCCTTCCTGGCGATGATCGCGTGCGATGGCGCCGACAGCGAAGGGTCGACCGGAGACGCGTCATCCAGGGGAGCCGGAGGCCGCGCGGGAACCGCGACCACGGCGAGCGGCGACGGCGGCGAGGCCGCCACCGGCGGACAGGGAGCGTCCAGCGGCGGCGGCGCGGGAGGCGACGACGGCCCTCCCTACACCGTTGACGGCAACTACACGTGGGTTTCGCTTCCACTCCGGTCCGCGTCCCTCGCCGGCGACGGCGACCCGGGCGGCGAAGGAATGCAATGGCCGTTCGACATCGACTTTGCCCCGAGCGACGCAAACCGCGCGTACCTCGTCACCGATACATCGCAGGTCTGGCGTTCAGACGACGGCGGGCGCTCATGGTCCCGAGCGGCGGCGGGTTTCGATCCCCAGGGGGGCCTCAGTCTCGCCGTAGACCCGACCGACCCCGACTGGGTGCTCGTGGCGGGCTCGGTTCATCTCGGAGACCGCCACGCCCCCGAAGCGGACGGGATCTGGTTGTCGCGTAACGGCGGCGCGAGTTGGGAACGACGCCAAACCGAGCGTTTCCTCCGCGTGCACCACGGCGGGGACAACTTCGCCTTCGGTGCGCGGGCGGACCAAGTGCTGTGCGGCACCCACGGCGACGGCCTTCGCGTGTCGTCAGATCGCGGCGAGACATGGTCCTCGGTGGCCGCCCTCTCCAACGCGGTCGTCAAGGATGTCGAGGCCCTCCCGGGAGTCAACGACGGGTACATCGTCGCCACGACCAATGCGCTCTATCGCTTCGACGTTGGGGGCGGCGTCACCACGCTCGGCGGTGGCCTCCCGGGCGCCCCCATCAACGTGGCCGTCGACCCGACCAACGCCAACCGGATGTGGGTCACCGTGGCGCAGCAAGGGGTCTATCGGTCGACCAACGGGGGTACCTCGTTTCAGGCGGCGACCACCGGTATGAACCACCTCGACGTGAATTGGCTGGAGGTTAGCCCCGCCGACCCCAACCGGCTTTACACGTCGATGCGCAACCTGGGCGGCAACAGCATTTGGACGTCGTCGAACGGGGGAAATTCGTGGTCGCGCAACACATCGATCTTCTCGCATGCCGCGGTGAGCGCGAACCAAGGCGGCTTTTTCTTTGGCACCCCGTTCGCTGCCTCCCCGTCTGTAGCCAACGACAGCCTTGCCATGGCTGCCGCCAACATCATCGTCCGAACCGATGACGGCGGAGATACCTGGGACTACAGCGGAACCGGTTTCACGGGGTCCCGCGTCATCGAACATGGCCACGCTCTCGGCGACCACGGGGACGCCGATACGTACACGCTGTTCCTCGTCGACTTTGGCGTCGTCCGCACCACCGACAACGGTGCCACCTTCCAAAACCTCAACGCCCCGCTGCATCGGTCGCGCCTCACCACACACGCGGGGGCCGTACAGCCCGGAAGCCAAGGCCAGACGATCATCACGGCGGTCGGCGACTACACGGAGCAACGGCTCACCGTCTCGTTCGACGGGGGCGCCAATTGGACCCAAACACCCCACTTGGGATCCATCAACTTTATCTCGTTTCTCCCTGGCGAAGACGACACCGTGTTCGCCGGGCGCTACCGAAGCCTCGACGGCGGCCAGTCGTGGACGGCGTTGTCGCGCCGCGTCGGCGCCATCGCTCCCGATGGCGGGACGATCTACGCATTCGATGACCGTGACATCTATCGCTCCCTCGACCGCGGAGACACCTGGGAGCCCGCTTTCGCGCGCCTCGATTGCACCGTTCACGAGCTTGGCTTTCGCCCTGAAGCGCCCTTTACCGTGTTCGCCCTTGGAGGCGGCTGCGGCGTATACACCTGGGAGAATGACGCCTGGGTCGAACGGGGGGACGGCGACGGGCTCGCCCTCGATGCCCTCGGCAGTCGGGATGCGCGGTCCATCGCGTTTTCCCCTCAAGACCCGGACTTCATGTGTGTTGGCAAATGGGCCGCGTACCGCGCCCACACGAACGGGGTCTTTTGCTCGGGGGACGGAGGCGCGACGTGGCGCGACTTCACCTTCGACCTCGATCTTCCCTTTACCCCGTGGTCCCTCGCGTTTCACGACGATGGCCGATTGTTCATGGGCTCGTCCCACGGCAACTACATCCTCGGCCCCGGGGGCTGAGTCGAAGGACGCGCGGCCGCCCGTTGACGGAGCGCCGCAGAGCACGTCTGATCCAGGGCCATGGAGGCGCCGCACCTGCATTGCCGCCACTGTGGTGGCCCCTTTGGCATGGTACGCATCGCCTCCGAGGCGACCTGCCCGTACTGCGGCCAGAGGCAGACCATCGATGCGGCGTTCGTTCAGCGGATGCGCGAGTACGCGTCCGCGGTGGCCGTCGAACTCGAAGCCGCGGCCGCCCAGGACACCTACGTCACCGCGGCCGACCGCTTCATTCAAACCTACAGTACGAAGAAGCTTGGGTTTGCTGGGATGTACGCCTTGGTGGCGGGTGTGCCCCTCGCCCTGGGGCTAGGGTACTTCGCCCTAACCCGAGCGCGGGTGCTGCCGGTGGGGCCCATCTTGTCCGCGGCGTTCGTGGTGGCGACAGCGGCGATCATCATCGTGGCGGCGCGCCTGTGCTTAGGCGATAAAGCGAGCGTCACGGCGCCGATCCAAGTGGGCACGGTGGCGGTGGCGTGTCCGGAGTGTGGGGCGCCGAACTCGATGCCGGTCGGGGTGGCCGGGGCTCGTTGTGGAAGCTGCGGGGGCCAGCTGCAAGCGACCGCCATCGCCGTGGATGCCGGCGTCGAGGCCGCGCTGCGGGCGAAGCGAGAGGCGATGATTCTGCGCCATCGCAAAGCGCGAGAGGTCATGCTTCACGTGAACCGTCCGCCGAAGTTCATGGGTGTCCTGACCCTCCTGTGGGGGATGGTCCTGCTGGGGGGCAGTGTTTATCTGGCGTTCGGGGAGGGGGCGACGGAGGGCTGGATGGTCCTGGTCCCGTCGTGCGTGGTGGTCGCGATCGTAGCGGCCTGGATGCTTCACCGGGGCCTCAAAGAACGGGCGCGACTGCGGGCCTACCGAGATTTGGCGCAACAATTCGGGTCGCGCGTCGCGTACGGGGCCGCCCCGTTCATCACCTGGCTGAACCAGCATTGGCCCAGCGCCTACCCGATCCAACATCTCTACGCCCACGCGCATCTCGTGCCCGCGTACACGGGGTTCCCGGTGCTGGTTGCGCTCCGGCCCGACCGCGCAGAAGCATTGGTGGCCGCGAGCACGACGAACCGAAAGGGTAGCCGTGTCGCAAACCTGGAGAAAAAGCGGCTCCAACAGATGGGCTTTGTCGTGCGCATCGACGATGCAGGGGCGTGGTTGCAAGCGTCGCCCGCGCTCATGGCCCGACTGAAGCGTCACGTGGCGGCGCACCGGGTTTTCGCGCCGGCGGTGGTTCACGCGACCCGCATGCTGGCGGCGATGCAAACGCGCTGAGTCGACCGGACAGGCGCGCTATTCACCTTAACGTGTTCGGTGCGAGCGACGAGCACACGCACAAGGCACCGGGCACAAGTTCGTGACGATTGACGCGGCCTTTCTTCGGATAGCTGCGGAGATCGCTAACGAGGGCCCTGGAACCATCAGAGCCAAGAGGTAGCTCGTGACCCATCTCCTCTTCACGACCATCGTTTCACATCAACGCCTGAAGTCACTGACGCACTCGCCGGCTTCATCGCAGATACCGTCTGGGCACCGGGCTCCGCTGTCCGGTACCACGAGGGGCTCACCGCTCAGGCAGACCCCGACCATGCAGGTCGCGGTGGCTTCCGGGACGTCCGCGGCGTCTTCTTCCGCCACCGTCGTACCGTCGACACATCGGTGAGCGAGGCAGTCGCCGATGCATCGAACGCACGCCGGCGCCCCTGGCTCGTTCGAGGTCGAGACGCGCGTCTCCCGGAAATACCCCTCTCAGGAACCGTACCGGGGCTACAGGGTCAGGCTTCCGTCAAGTGCGCAGTGGCTTTTGCAAAGACGGACGGATCACCGGTGGACCGGGCGAGCAGCATCGCCCCTTCGAGTTGAGACAGGATACGCACACCTTGCCCCGGCGCGGCCGCATCGAGCGATGCGATACCGAATCGTAAGAACCTGCGCGCTTCCTGCGCCACCGGCTCGGGCAGACTGTCCCCTTCAGCCGCGAGGATACCGCACAGGCACATGAGCCCGTCGTGCGCGAACGCACGTTGAAACAGCGCCCGCCATGCGTCGACACGCCCGATCCCCTGCCGTTCTGCCTCGCCGAGCGCTGTCGCAAAGCGCTCGCGGTACCTTTTCGCCGCGGCCGCGGCCAGATCGGGCTTGGTGGCGAAATGATGGTGCACGCTCGCAGACTTGATGCCGACTTCCTTCGCGACGGCGCGAAAGGAAAACCCACGGTAACCCTGCGCGCGGATCAGCCGCTCGGCGACGTCCAGTATGGCGTCACGCTTGTCTGGCATCGTCGCTTCCCCGAAGTTCCGCGCGACCGACCACGTCGCGGAGAAGTCGTAGGCGCCGTCCTCGCCCCTCGCAAATACTTGGTCGACGAATGCCATGGCGCGAGGTCCCGCGCCTAAACATCGGCGTCATTCCTCATCGTGAGCCGCGCAAACACCGCCTCTGCCGCTTCCAAGGCCCCCTCGAGGAAGCCCCCAAACTGTCGCGCCACCTCCGTGCCGGCAAAGTTCACGTGTCCCTCCCAGAGATCTTCCAGCGCGTCAGGCAAGCCATAGGCCGGGTGTGCGTACTGCGGGGTGGTATCCGCTTGCGTCGCGGTCAGAGGGTCGTCCGCCCAGTCTTTAAGCAGCAGTCGTTGCGGTTCGGCCGCCCGAGCCCCGAACAGACGTCCTAGTTGCTCGCGCAATGCGTGACGCAGCGCCGCCTCGTCCCGCCGGGCATGGGCGTGAACCCCGACGAAACCGAAAAGCGCGTAGGGCCCGCCGCGGGCCGGAGGCTGCCCCGGCCAGAACCACGCGGGGCCCAGGTCGAAAGCGGCGCCGTCCCGCCACTTCGTCATGATACGTCCGCCGAATCGGTCGCGCGCTTGGAGCAGTCGATAGTCGTGCCCCCGCGCCTCGAGACGTTCTGCAAGCGACAAGCCCGACAGGCCGCCACCGACGATGACGGTACGCATGCCCTAAAACCCCTCCCTGAGAGGTGCGTCGCCCGTCATTCGACCGCCGGCGCCGCGGCGTGCACGAGATGTCCCGTTTTGATCCAGATCTTCGCGCCTGCCGTGCCGGCGCGGGCCGCCAGCCTTTGCCCCGGTGGCACCCGGAGCCAACCGCCGACCCCTAAGTGGTCACGGCCTTCATCGACGCTGCCGTCGATCACCAGCAACTCCGTCCCGCCGTCTGCACCGAGCTGGAGCGCAGCGCCAGGCTCCAGATGACAGTAGGCGACGGTCTCCCGCGCGCCCTCGTGCAGCAAGGCCGACGACACGCCATCGACGGGCTCACCCAGCTCGTCCGCCATCGATTTACGAACCTGTGTCCGGTCGCCCATGTCGAACTGCCAGAGCTTCACGAAGATCGTGCAGCCTGCTTTCGACCCGGGCG
>JBCCLB010000161.1:0-5739 GCA_039027095.1 Myxococcota bacterium | reverse complement strand
TACCGGCAGTCGGCGTATCGGCGCGACAGCCGTATGGAGTGGATCAGCCGTCCGGGCGTGATCGACCAGGAGCAGATGCTGTTGGAGATCGCGCGGCCGCTGGATTGGCAGGAGATTGCGGGGTCGCTGGAGGAGGGGTGATGAGCGGGGCCTTGCCGCCGTCCGTAGTTTGCTTGCCGGGGCCCTACTCGGTGGTCAGGGGGCGATGGCGTTTTGCTCAAGGTGGATTCGCGATGCCGGGTAGACGGTCTCGTGGTGTACGAGCAACGCCTCTGGGGACGCGTAACGATTGTGAGTGACTTTCAATATTCCCACATGACGGTTCATTCAACGGGCCCGCACCGTTAGCATTGCCTTAATCCAGGGTCTGCTCGCGGGGAGAATCCGGTGGCGTCTCTGGCCCGAGGTCTCCGGAGACGCCACGATGACCCTGCTCACACGCAAGCCCAGGCCACACGCATGGCTGCTTGGATTGGCGATTGCCGCAAGCGTCCCGGCGTCCACGACTGCCGAGTTCAGGGTCGTGGCCCTCTCCGGGGAGCCGACACCGGGTGGCGCGCCAGGCATGACCTTTGACGAACTCTTCTCGCCGGTCATGAACGTGCACGGCCAAACGGCGTTTGCCGCGCGCCTCTCCCAGAACGGTGTGGCGAACTTCGACGGGACTGCGGTTTACAGCGAAGGAACGGGTGCGCTCGCCGAGGTCGCGCGCAGCGGGCAGCAGGCTCCGGGATCGCCGGGCGGCGTCACGTTCTTTGCGGTTGGCGATCCACGGATCAACGACTCGGGCCAGACCGCGTTCTTTGGTCACCACGTCGGGCCGGGCGTCGATGTAACGGACTCCGATTACGGCTACTACATCGCCGCCAACGGCTCGCTGACGAAGGCGGTGCGCACGGGAGATTCGGCCCCGGGCGGGTTGTCCGGGAGCACGCTCGAAGTAGGCCGGGACTACGTCTTCAACAACACCGGCGAGCTCGTGTTCCGCGCAGGCCTGCAGGCCGACGAGCCCATCCCCTTCCCCTTCAACCAAGGCGGCGTATACCGAGCGATGGGTGGCGGCCTCAAGAAGGTGGCCGCGAGCGGCGACCCCGTACCCGGCTCGAGTTCCGGCGAGTACTTAAGGCGCTTCGAGGAGTTTGTCGTCAGCCCGACAGGCGTAGCGGCGTTCGTGGCGACCGTCGATGACGCACAAGACATCAACTTCGGCGTGTTCACCGAAAGCGGCGGCGAGATCGATGAAGTTGTCCGTTCGGGTGAGCCGGTCCCGAGCGCGGAACCCGGCGTTGTTTTCGAGGACTTCGTCCACCCGAACGGCCGGTTGTCGATGGATGGCGCGGACAACGTCGTCTTCGACTCGCTTTTGCCGGGCCTGTCGCTTGACATAGGTGTCTACAGCCAGGGGTCGTCTGGGCTCCGAAAAATCATCCGCACCGGCGACCCCATACCCGATGCAGACCCCGAACTCACGCTCTTTTCCGTTAACGACGGGCCTGTGACCAACGAGTCTGGCATGAGCCTGATCGCCGCGGGGGTCGAGGGCCCTACGGCGGGGCCTTTCACGAAAGACGGCCTCTACCTCGTCGATGCGCAGGGCGTGACCAAAGTCGTCCGCTCCGGCGACCCCGCTCCCGGCGGGGGCACGATCCTCGCCAACTCGCTGTTCCGGGGCGCCGGGATCAATGCCGCGGGCCAGGTCGCGTTCGTCGCCGCGATCAACATCGACGACGACCCCTCGGCCGACCTTGGTGCGATACTGGCGACAAACCTCGCGGGGGAGTTGGTCGAGATCATCCGGGAGGGTGATAGCATCGATGTCGACCCCGATCCAATGATCGGAGACCTGCGCACGATCGACTCGCTTGAGTTCGCCGCGTCAGCGAGTAACACCGACGGCCGCGGGACCTCCTTTAGTAATCAGGGCCACCTGGCGTTTCTGGCGACGTTCACCGATGGCTCGCAAGCCATCCTGGTGTCGGACGCCGTGGCCGTGCCGGAACCCGGTGGGCTCGCCGCGGTCTTGCTTGGTGGCCTGGTGTGCGGAAGGCGGGGCTCGTCGCTGGGCCACCGGTAAGCGCGCAATCGGCTGATCGCATCGCAGAGGTCGCACCCGGAGCACTCGTCGCCATTGCGGCACATCTGGGCCGGGACGCCTACGCTCTTCGCTGGCTCCCATGCGCGCCCCACGCCCGTGCCACCCGGAACCTCGCCGTGCAGAATATCTTCGTCATCAACGCCCACGAGGAGTACGAATTCTCGAAGGGCACGCTGAACGCGACGCTCGCCGACCTTGCGCTCGAGCACCTCAAAGCCGCTGGTTACGAGACGCGCGTGACGACGATGAAGGACGACTGGAAGGTCGACGACGAGATCGCCAGCCACCAGTGGGCGGACGCGGTGCTGCTGCAGTCGCCGGTGAACTGGATGGGCGTGCCCTGGAGCTTCAAGAAGTACATGGACTTCGTGTACTCGTTCGGGATGGACGGCCGTCTGTGCGCGGGCGACGGTCGGACGCGCAGCGACCCGTCGAAGCAGTACGGCACGGGCGGGACGCTCACGGGCAAGAAGTACATGCTGTCGCTCACGCTCAACGCGCCGCGGGATTCGTTCGACGACCCGTCGCAGACGTTCTTCGGCGGGATGTCGCTCGACGACCTGTACCGGCCGATGCACCTGAACTTCAAGTTCTTCGGGATGGAAGCGCTGCCGACGTTCGCCTGCTACGACGTGATGAAGAACGCCGATGTGGCGAACGATCTGGTGAAGTACCGGGAGCACCTGGCGGCGCAGTTCCCGGGGGCGGGGTGAGGGGCTTGGCCTGCCGGGTTACTCCGCGGGGCCGTAGGTGTTCCAGGCGACGTTGTTGTTGTCGACCTCGACATCTTTGAGGTTGGCGCGGATGACGCCGGTGTTGATGTCGAGGTGCCAGCTGCCTTCTGCGGCGCCGATGGCCCCGCCGAAGACGATGCCGGGCTTGCCTTGCATGGAGCCGAAGGCGAGGGTGGGGACCTGTCGGAGGTACGGGCCGTAGGCGTAGTCGGGGTCGCCGTCGGCGCCGAGGTTGCCATCGGTGTCGGTGGGGGTGGTGAGCTGAGCGGCCTTGGTGGGGTATTGGCCCTCGTGCTCGGCGCGGTACATCTCGACGGCCTTGGTGAGGGTGGCGATGTCTTGGCGGAGGGCGTTGACGCGGGCGCGTTCGGTGACGGCCGAGACGCGGGGGATCGCGATCGCGGCGAGGGCGCCGATGATGACGATCACGATGATCAGTTCGATGAGGCTGAATGCGCGGGCGCGCTGGGGCGGTCGGGGATGGGTCTGCGATAAGGGAAACCGGGGGTGCCGCACGGCGGGGCTCCGCGGGGGCGGCGCGAGCGCGCGGCCTCCTACGGGTTATCGACCGGTGGCGCGGGCGACCTGAACGCGTTCGCCGGCGTTGGGTGGCGCCGGCGGGGGCTTAACGGAACGGGACGTCGAGGGTGAAGCTGATGACCTGCTGCTTGTCTTCGTCTTCGGCGGCGAGGGGGAAGGCGAAGTCGAGGGCCAGGGGCGCCTGGAAGATGGGCAGGACGACGCGGAAGCCGAAGCCGACGGTGACGCGCCAGTTCTCGAAGCCCGGGTCGCTGGTGATGGTGCCCTGGTCGGTGAACAGGACGCCGCGGAGGGTTTCTTCGTAGAGCGGGTATTCGTACTGGAGGCTGGCGAGGAGCATCCAGTCGTCGCCGACGGCCTCTTCGCTCTCGCTGCCGTCGTCGGCCTGGACGCCGCGTGGGCCGACGCCGCGGTCGTCGAAGCCGCGGAAGGAGCGCCCGCCGCGGAAGAAGCGTTCGAAGAAGGGGCTTTCGCCGTCTTGGGGGATGTAGCCGAGCTCGGTCTTGAAGCGGAGGGTGTCTTTGCGTCCGAGGAAGTCTTCGTCGAGGGTCCAGTACTTGGTGTAGCCGGCGGTGATTCGGGTGAAGTCGAAGTCGCCGCCGAGCAGGCCGACCTGTTCGACGCCGAGGTTGAGGTCGCTGCCGCGGCTGGGCTGGCGGAGGCTGTCGATGGTGTTGCGTGAGAGTCCGAAGGTGAGGGAGGTGAGCTCGCTTTCGCCTTCGAGCGCGAAGACCTCGGTGGGGGCGTCGGGCTCGATGGCGCCGATATCGATGTTCTCGAACCGGGAGCGGGCGAAGCCGGACCAGACGTCGCCGAAGTTGCGGCCGACCGAGACGTCGCCGATGAGGCGGGTTTCGTCGAAGTCGATCCGTTCGCGTTCGAAGAAGGTGCCGCGGAGGTCGAAGAAGTAGTCGGTCTCGAAGATGGCGGGCTCGCGCCAGCGGACCGAGTAGCGGGACGAGTCGACGCCGGGCTGGAGTGTGAGGTCGAAGCGTTGTCCGGCGCCGCGGAACGAGCGGTTGGCGACGAACTCGCCGAAGCTCTCGGGGGGGTCGAGCAGGTCGAAGTTGTTCTGCTGGACCTGGATGTTTCCGAGCAGGCCGACGTCGGAGCTGACGCCGACGCCGAACTGGATGCGGCCGGTGCGGGACTCTTCGACCTCGACCAGGATGTCGCGGATCTCGTCGTCGGGTTCGCCCAAGAGGGTGACGGTGCCGCGGTTGAACAGGCGCGAGTTGGCGAGGCGTCGGCGGGTGTCTTGCAGGCCGGTGTAGTCGATGGGCCTGCCGGGGTCGAGGCCGCGGAGTTCGCGGAGCACGACCTTGCGTTGGGTGAGGTTGTTGCCGCGGACGAAGATGCGGCCGACGCGTTGGGGCTTGCCCTCGGTGATGCGGAAGGTGACGTTGACGACGGGCTCGCCGCCGTCGTAGGAGACTTGTTCGTCGACGCCGACGCCGGGCTGACCCGGGCGGCCCGAGTCGACGTAGCCGAGCCGGCCGTACATGGCTCGGATGTTTTGGGCGGACTGGCGCACGGCCGAGGCGCGGTAGACGGCGCCGGGCGACAGGGCCATGGCCAGGCGGATCTGGGCTTCGGGGAAGACGGTGGCGCCCTGGAAGCGCACGGCGCCCAGGCGGTAGACCTGGCCCTCGAAGACCTGGAAGGTGACCACGGCGCGGGTCTGGTCGTCGGAGAGCTGGATGTCGCGGCCGACTTGGGCGTCGCGGAAGCCGCGCTCGCGGTACTCGTTGCGGATGGCCAGGGCGTCGCGGTCGAGCTGGTCTTGGTCGAGGGTGCCGGGGTCGATGATCCCGAAGGGCCAGGTGCGGGGCGAGCTGCGCACCTGGGCGCTCAGCTGGGCGTCGGGCAGCAGCTGGTTGCCCTCGAAGCGGATGGCGGCGATGGCGGCGCGCGGGCCCTCGACGACCCGGTAGAGCAAGACGCGCTGCTCGCGGAGCAGCTTCTCGTCGTAAGACACGTCGACGACGAAGTAGCCCTCGGCCTCGTAGGCCCGGCGGATGTCGCGGGCGCCGCGGTCGATGAGGAACTGGTCGAGCGGGTCGCCGGCTCGGAGCAGCGCGGCGGCGAGGAGGTCTTCGTCGGGCACGTCTTTGTTGCCGGCGACCAGCACGTCGGCGAGGGAGGGCTGCTCGTCAACTTGGACGGTGACGACGACCCGGCCGTCGGCGCGGCGTTGGGCGTCGGCGGTGATGGCGTCGAAGCGGCCGAGCAGTTCGAGCCGTCGGAGGTCTTCGCGCATGACGCGGTCGCGGAAGGGCCGGCCGGCCTGGGAGCGGAGTTGCCGGCGGACCAGCCCCTCGGGGGTTTCGCTGAGGCCGAGGACGCGCACCTCGCCGATGGGCGCGCCGT
>JBCCLB010000160.1:0-6216 GCA_039027095.1 Myxococcota bacterium | reverse complement strand
GACGAATTCTACACTGTCGGTCAAATCGGTAGATTTGACCGACGCAAATAAAAGAGCACCCCCAAGGCAATAGAACCGGCTCTGAGGAGCGATGCTCGCCCTCGCCGACTTGTCGGCGAGCATCGCGACACCATCAACGGTCGTGGTCGAGGGTGTAAGTCTGGTACGGCGCTCCGGTGGAGGTTGCCGACCAGGAGAAGCGGCGCGGCTTCGTCGCGGCGCTGGGGCCCGGACTGCTGTTCGCGGCGGCGGCGGTTGGCGTGTCGCATCTCGTGCAGTCGACGCGGGCGGGCGCGACGACCGGGCTCGGGCTCGTCGGCGTGGTGCTGGCGGCCAACGCCATCAAGTATCCCGCCTTTCGCTTTGGCCCCCAGTACGCCGCCGCCACCGGCGCGTCGTTGCTCGACGGATATCGACGACAGGGGCGGGCGGCCCTCTGGCTTTACGGCGCGTTGACCCTCGCCACGATGTTTACCGTGCAGGCGGCCGTCACCGTGGTGACCGCCGGTCTCGCGATCGTCACCCTCGGTCTTCCTGCCGCGCCCTTGAGCGTCAGCGCGGGGATTCTCGGCGTCTGCGCCGTTCTGCTCGCCCGGGGCGGATTCGCCCTTCTCGACCGGCTGACCAAGGCGCTGGTCGCGGTGCTCACCCTCACGACGTTGGTCGCGACCGCCGCCGTCCTCCCGCGCGTGCCGTGGGCCACGTTCGCGCTGCTGCCGTCCCTCGATGGCGCGACGGCCCCCTTCGTCGTCGCTCTGTTCGGTTGGATGCCGTCTGCGGTCGACGTCTCCGTGTGGCAGAGTCTCTGGACGCTCGCGCGCCGCGACGACTCGGGACACGCGCCTTCGGTCCGAGACGCGATGTTCGACTTTCACCTCGGGTACGGAGGCACCGTCGTGCTCGCCCTGTGTTTTACCCTCATGGGGGCGGGGGTGATGTTCGGGACCGGGGCGCGCCCGGCCGACTCGGCCGCGGGCTTCGCGGCGCAGATTCTCGCGCTCTACACCACGACCCTCGGCGACTGGGTCGCCCCCGTGGTCGGTACGGCGGCGCTCGCGGTGATGTTCTCGACGACCCTGACGGTATTGGACGGATTTCCTCGGGCCCTCGCGGCGCTTTTCGCCTCGCGCCGAGAAGACGGCCCGGCGTTTTCCCGGCGCGACTACGCGCTCGGCATGGGCGTTCTCGGAGTGGGCGCGTTGGGCGTGATCGCGCTGTTCCTCGCTTCGCTGAAAACCATGGTCGACGTGGCGACCACGCTCTCGTTTCTGACCGCGCCGGCCCTGTCGACCCTCAATCACCGCGCGGTCACGGCCGACCACGTTCCCGCCGCGGGCCGCCCGAGCCGCGGTCTTCGGGCGTTCAGCGTGGCGACGATCGGACTCCAGGCGGCGTTCGCCGTCGGCTACCTGTGGTTTCGATTCGGCCGCGGCTAACCTTTATCGTCGAGCTGGGGCTTTCGCCGGGGATCAGCTCGACGCGCCCCACTTGGTCGACGCGGTGAGGCTGGTGTCGCGGTAGGAGATGACCCGGCTGCGTCGCACCTTGGCGCTCGGCGCACTGTTTTCGACGCCCCCGGGCGGCGGGGGTTCGATCTCGGGCACCTCGCCGAGGTTCTCGTGGTCTTTCGGCCGCACCACGAACACGGGGCAGCGCGCGTCGGCGAGAATGCTCGAGGCGACCGAGCCGACGACGAACCTCGTCAATCCCTTTCGGCCGTGGGTCCCGACCACGACGAGGTCGGCATCGAGGTCGACGGCGAGCTGCACCACTTCGACCGAGGGTCGACCGACCCGGTAGTGCGAATGCAGCGAAATGGTCTCGACGGGTCGCCCGACGATGGCCGTCAGGTTTTGGTGTGCGGTTCGGGCCGCCGCTTCGAGCCGTTCGAGCATTTCGTTGCCGCGCGTCTCGCCCCCCCGCGGGTCGTTGGCGAACGCTTGGGCCGAGTCCGAGTAGACGAGATGCACCGCAGCGGCGTCGCGGTCGCTCGCGAGGGCCAGGGCGCCGGCGAGCGCCAACTCGCTGTTGGGTTCGAAGTCGATCCCCACGACGATGACGTACGGATTCTCGGTTTGCTTCAGCTTTTCCATCATGGTGCGCTCCTCCCTATTCTCCTTCGTGCAGGGTTCCCCTTCGTGCCGAGGGTCGCGCTAGCGACGCGGCGAGTCGCCGGCGAGGTGTGGGTTCGTTCGGTCGGCGGCCGCGGCCAGGGCCGGGGCCGCGACGTCGGCGTCGACCGGGGTGACTGCGGCGTCGTCGTCGCCCTTCGCGGGCGCTCGCGTCGTCAGGACGGGACAAGGGGCGGTGCGGACCACCCGCTCGGCGACGCTGCCCAACACGAGGTGCGACAAGCCGCGACGGCCTTGGGTCCCCATCACGATGAGGTCGCACTCGGCGTGCTTCGCCCGCTCGAGGATCGTGTGCGCCACGTAGCCCGCCTCGACGTGAAGCTCGACCGATGGCCTGTCTCCGGCGAACGCTTCGGCCACCATCTCGGCCACCCGTACTCTGAGCTCGCCCTCCAGTTGCGCGCAAAAGGCCTGGGCGTCACCTGCCATCCACCCGAGCTGCACGGGCGTGACGTTGGGCGCCGGCTCCCACACGTGGAGCACCTCGACCCCCGCGTCGAGGGCGGTCGCGAGGGCATGCGCCTGCCGGAGGGCCGCGCGAGACGCTTCGGAAAAGTCGACGGGAACGAGAATTCGATGAATGGCGTGCATGATCCCGGCGCACCACACAGCAAACGGAATGCCACGACGCGGCGGTGGCGCTAGCACCCCGAAATGCCCCGCTGCGCATCGCAGCCTACAGGTGTGAAGCGGCAGGACGTGCGTTCACCGGCAGATTTTGCGCGACAACGGCCGGTAGACTACATCCCGCGGGGGCTATCCAAGGGGCGAGCGCGTCCGTGCGCTCGGTGTGGTGCCGTTCTGGGGCGATGAAAGAGGAAAATCCCGAAGCTGGTACGGGCCGTGCTCTCGACGGGGGGATGGGTGTCGTTCTCGCCGACCGAACCGCTCTGGGCGGTGTCCCGGGGGAGACGTCGTTCGAAGAGATGAAGCGCTACGTTCGCTTCGACGCGTCCGACGCCGACCGTCTCCGCCGCCTCGCGGTGGTCGCGCGTCCGCACTTCGGGCAGCTCGCCACCGAGTTTTACGAGCGGGCCCGCGAGCACGAGGATGCGCATCGCGTGTTCTCGGGGGAGGACCAAATCCGACGCCTCCACGCGGTCCAGGTCGCGTGGCTCGAGCGCCTCTTGTCCGGCCCCCACAACGAGGATTACGCCCGCAAGAGCCGCCGCATCGGGCGTGTGCACGTTCGGGTCGGTCTCCCCGAGCGCTATGTGTTCGTCGGGGTCACCGTGTTTCGCGCGGGGCTCAAGGCCATCATCGAATCGGATCTCCCCGACGACAAGGGGGCCACGGTGCGGTCGCTGGCCAAGATTCTCGACATCGAGTTGGCGTTGATGAACGGGGCGTACCGGGAGGCCATGAACATGCGTCAGGAAACGTTAGAGCGCGAGGTTCGTCGCAAGATGGTGGGCGCGGTCGAGCGCTCCGGACGCCGTCACGTTCGGGCGGTACAGGTGGCGGGAGCCATCATCGTTGGGCTCGAAGACGACGGAACCGTTCAGATTTTCAACCGCGAGGCCGAGCGCGTGACGGGGCAATCGTGGTCGGAGGTGCGGGGAAAGCACTTTCGCGATCTGTTCGTTCCGGCCGACGACCAAGACGCCTTCGACGCGACCTGGGAAGCGGCGCGGAACGCACCGGGGCCCGTCCTCCTCCCCATCACCTTCGCGATTCGGGTCCGCTCGGGTCGGCTCCGTACGATGGCCGGCCACCTCAGCCGCACCCCCGACGAACCAGGTGACGACGGGAACGGCCCCGGCGGCGCGACCACGATTCTGACGGGGAATGACGTGACCGAAGAGCGCGCGCTCGGCCTCCGGGTGCGCCAATCCGAACGGTTGGCCGCGGTAGGAACGCTCGCGGCCGGACTCGCCCACGAGATCCGCAACCCGCTCAATGGGGCAAAGCTGCACCTGACGTTTCTTCACCGGGCGATGGCCAAAAGCGGTGATGTGAACCCCGACTTCGATGATGCCGTCGAGGTGGTCCGGGGCGAGATCGATCGGCTGTCGTCCCTGGTGAACGAGTTTCTCGACTTCGCGCGGCCGAAGCGACTCGATCGGAAGCCGGTCGTCGTCCAGGACCTGGTCCGGCGCGTCGTACGGCTCGTCGAGGTCGATCCGGCGCAGACGGAACTCGTGCTCGAGCTACCCGAGCGTGACCTGATCGCCGACATCGATGCGCCGAAGATCGAGCAGGTGCTGCTCAATCTCATCCGTAACGCGGTCGACGCCGCGACCGAAAATGCGGGAGGTACCGTCCGCTGCGTCCTCTATCGGCGCCCGCGCGACGTGGTGATCGAGGTGCACGACGACGGTCCTGGCTTTCCCGCCGAGGCGCCGATCTTCGATGCCTTCTACTCTACGAAGGACCGCGGCACGGGGATGGGCCTCTCTATTTGTCATCGGATCCTCCAGGATCACGGGGGGGAGATTCGCGCCGCGAGCCGGCCTGGCCAAACGGTATTCACGGTCGTGCTTCCGCTGGAGGACCCGACCCAAACGGGGGCGTCTATGGCGGAGCCTGAGGGCGCACCACGACGAGGAGGAACATGACGGGGATTCGCGATGCTGGCGCCCGAGTGCTCGTGGTCGACGACGAAGAAGCGGCCCGACGGGGATTGGAGAAGCTCCTGGCGCTCGACGACTACCGGGTCCGGACGGCCGCGGACGGCGAAGAGGCGCTCGACGTGGCCGCAGAATTCTCGCCGGATGTCGTCGTCACCGACCTGAAGATGCCGAACATGGACGGGCAGCGGCTGCTCGAGCACCTGCGGGAGCGCGACCCCGACCTCCCCGTGATCGTGGTGACGGCATTCGGCGACGTACAGAGCGCCGTCGACGCGATGCGGGCGGGCGCGAACAACTTTCTCACCAAGCCTCTCGACTTCGATGCGCTCGCCATCTCGCTCGAACGAGCGCTCGAGGCGCGCCGGCTCCGGGCCGAGGCGGCCACGTTGCGGCGCCAACTCAACAGCAAGGAGGGGGTGGGGCTCGGAGGGCTGATCGGAACGAGTCCCGCGATGCAGGACGTGTATCGGGTGGCGCGACAAGTCGCGAACGCCCGCGCCACCGTCCTCATCACCGGGGAGAGCGGAACCGGCAAGGGCGAGCTCGCCAAGGCGATTCACGAGCACGGCGAGCGCAGGGACAAGCCCTTCGTGACCCTGCACTGCGCCTCGCTGGCGGAGACGCTGCTCGAGAGCGAGCTCTTCGGTCATGAAAAGGGCGCCTTCACCGGGGCGGAGCGGCGCCGTGAGGGCCGGTTCGAAGTGGCCGCGGGAGGGACCCTGTTCCTCGACGAGGTCGGTGAGATCCCGCCGGCGACGCAAGTGAAGTTGCTGCGGGTGCTGCAGGAAAAGACGTTCGAGCGCGTCGGCGGCAACGAGGAGATTCGGGTCGACGTCCGTCTGGTCGCGGCCACCAATCGCGACCTCGCCGCGGCCGTGCGCGAGGGGCGGTTCCGGGAGGACCTCTACTATCGGCTCAACGTGGTGGCCGTCGAGATGCCGCCCCTGCGGGTTCGCGGCAACGACGTCCTTCAACTCGCGCATTGGTTTCTCGCGCGGCACGCGCACGAGAACGGCAAGGCGGTCACGGGGTTTACGGAGGAGGCCCGCCGTCAGCTCATGAGCCACCCTTGGCCCGGCAACGTACGGGAGATCGAAAACGCGGTGGAGCGCGCCGTCGTGATGGCGCAAGGCGAGCTCGTCGAAGCGCAGGATCTGCCGGGCGCGCTCGCCCCGGTTCCGGCGACGGGGGTGCGGGTGCCGGGGTCGAGCATGGCCGACATCGAAAAACACGCCATCCTTTCGACCCTCGAAGCGTGCGACGGGTCGACGGCCAAGGCTGCGGAAATGCTCGGCATCAGTGTGCGCACGATCCAATATCGACTCCACGATTACGGGCTCGCGAAGCGGCGGGAAAAACCGGGAACCGCGCGCGCCTGACGTTTGGCACGTTGGGTGCACAAACTGGGGGGGGGGGGGGGGGTTTTGCGGCCCCCCCCCCCGGGGGGCCACAAAGTGAAACCCCCCCCCACCCCCCGTGCAACACCGCGACCACCACACAAGGAAGGCGCG
>JBCCLB010000159.1:0-6606 GCA_039027095.1 Myxococcota bacterium | reverse complement strand
TCCTCGACGGTCGTCGCGTCGACGAGCTCTTGTTCTTCGAGCAGCGCGCGCGCGACCTCCGCCGCCATCTCTCGCGCCGTCGCGAAGCGGTCCTCGGGGCGCCGCTGCAGCGCCCGCATGACGAGATCGTCGAGACGCGGCGGGATGTCGGCGTCGATGGCCGACGGGGCCTTCACCTGTCCGTAGCGAACCGCCTCCGCCAGCGCCTCGTCGCTGAGCTTGCCGTAGGGCGAGGTGAGGGTGAGCATTTCGTAGAGCACCACCCCGAGCCCGTAGATGTCGCTCCGGCGGTCGACCTTTTCCCCACGCGCTTGCTCGGGCGACATGTAGCGGAACTTCCCCTTCAGGACGCCCGTCTCCTCGCGAAAGAGGTTGGCGGTTGCGATCCCGAAGTCCGCAATTTTCACCACACCGCCGAAGGAGAGGAGGATGTTCTGGGGAGAGACGTCACGATGGACGATCTCGAGCGGCAGGCCCCCTTCATCGCGACGCTCGTGGGCGTAGTGGAGGCCCTTCGCCACCTCGGCCGCGATGAAGGCCGCAACCCACCGCGGGAGGGGTTGGGACCGCTGCCGGGCCACCCGCACCAATTTACCGAGATCGACGCCCTCGACGTATTCCATCGACAGCAGCAGGTCGTCCTCGTGGTGCGAGAACTCGTAGACCTGCACGATGTTCGGATGGTTTAGTCGCGTGGCCAGATGGGCCTCTTCCACGAACATGTGGCGGAAGCGACGCGATGAGCTGTGTTGCGGGAGGATGCGCTTGAGGACCAGCTGCTTGTAGGTCCCCTCCGCACCCCGCTTCTTCGCGAGGAACACCTCCGCCATGCCGCCAGCGCCGAGGCGACGCTGGAGGTCGAAGCCCGAGATGTCGGCCCCGCCGTCGGGGCGGTCTCGGGGGGGTTCAGATGCGCTGCTCATGCCGTGCTCGCGCGCGCGACGGCGCCGGAGGGCACCGTCCCTCCCGTCGCGTTCCTCCATACCACGACGTCGCTGCGGGACCGGCGCTCGGTCATGAAAGAACTACGCATTTCCATTGCGGTGTACTAGCGTCCGCCCCTCGGGTTCGCGGGCCGCGACCCCACGGATTTTACGGAGATACGGATGCGTTTGCTCGATCCCATCGACCCTCCCGCCGCGGCCCCGCCGCCAGATGCACCGCGTCGCCTCGGAGGGCGACGTGTCGCGCGAACGGTCCTCGCCATCGCCGCCGTGGCCCTCGGGTGGCCATCCGCATCCGCCTCGGCCCAAGAGGAAGATGAGGAAGAGGCAGAACTGGAGCGAGCTCCCGACCCCGAGGCGACCCGCGACGCGGACGCGGACGCCGGCGACGACGACGACGACGAGCCTCCGCTCCCGGAGCCGGATTCGGAATTGAGCACCTGGGGGGTCGGTGGCGAAGAACCCGAAGGTCGCTTTCGCCCTCGGGGAAAGACGGGAAAACTCGCGGAGCTGGAGGGAGAGGAAGACGACCGCCGGCGCGAGGAAGCAGAAGGGCCGGCCGACCTGCCGCCGCCCGGGTATGCGTATCTGGATACGGTCATCGGGTTCGGCGACCAAAGCATCGTCGGCCAGAACGCGCGGGGCGCCACCGACGTGACGCCTACGGCGTCGTTTCTCATCAATCTCGGATACCGCATTGGGGACACATGGGGCGTGTACGCGCGTTTTCCGGTCTCGACAGGCGCCAACGACGGTCCTCAAGAACCCTTCGTCAGCGACGCCGACGACCCCGATGCCTTTCGCCAAATCGCCACGGGCGCAGCGGAGGTCGGCGTCGCGCCGATCTTCACGATCACCCGTGAGCTCTGGCTCCCGGTAAGCCTGGGCCTGACGCTACCCACCGGCCAGGGCGACATGTTCCCCGACTCCAATTCCCGCGCCAACCTCGGACGCGCCGTGGTCAATCAGGCCGCCGCCGCGAGCCGTGGCTGGGAAACGCGCGCTCTGTTCGCGTACCAGCACGTTGGGTTTACCCCTCAAGTCGGCGTGGTGTACCAAATTCCCGATCTCGGCCCGGGCAAGTTGTGGCTCCGCGCCGACACGAAGGTCGAAATCATGATCCGCACCGGCGGCACCGACCCGATCCAACGGCCCGATGGCCTCATCGGGAACAACCAGGGCAACGCGGTCAATTGGGTCCTGGCCCCCGACGCCTCCTACGAGGCCTTCGACGGCTTGTTGCGCGGGGGGCTGAAGTTCTGGGTGGCGTATTCGACCGCCCTCGAGACCCTGGTCGATGCCAACGACCCGAGCACTACGGTGAGTTCCCCCGACGGCGCCGTCCTCACCTTCGAACCGTATGTGGCGACCCACGTGCCGTTCGTCGACGACGAGTCGGTGGGGCTCGATGCCAAACTGAGCGTGATCGGCAATGCCGCCGGCGAGATCGGCGACAGCTCGGTCGAGGGCGCCGGCGTGGTCGGTCTCCGCATCGGCGCCGGCCTGTTTTTCTAGTCGTCTCGCGCTCCCGGCATCCAACGCCGCCCGGTGTCGCAACTCACGTGGTGCATGTCGAGGCGGGCCGCCGACACCTCCATCATCGCGAACGTGACGGGAAGTCGGAAGCGCCGGGGCCCGATCGAGCCGGGATTCAACACGACGAGGTCTCGGTCTCGACCGATGAAGGGAACGTGGGAGTGGCCGCAGACCACCATCGACGCGTCGTGGCCCTTGGCGAACCGCGCCGTGTCGGCTCGCAGTCGCGGCCCGCGGAGGGCGATGTGGACCAGGAGGACCGTCATGATCCACCCGTCGCCCGAGAGACGAAGGGCCAGCGAGTCGGGCGCGGCGCCCTCCCCGCGGGCGTCGATGTTGCCACGAACCGCGTAGGTCGGCGCCAACGCGGCGAAAGGCTTCAGCGTGGTCGGGTCGCCGATGTCGCCCGCATGGAGGATGAGGTCCGGCGACCTCGCCGCCACCTGGCCGAGGCAATCGATGTGCGGACGGCCGTGTGTGTCCGAGATCACCGCGATCCGTGCCGGCCGGCCCTCCGGCAGCGCCACCGTCTCGTCGCGGTGACGCGCGCGCTCAGCCAAGTGAAGCGGTTGGTAGCGACCCATCACCGCCGCTTGCCACAGGGCGCCGCGACCCGCGAGGCTATTTTCTTCGTTTCCTAACCGATTCCCCACAGCTTGGGAGGATGGAGAAGGCCATCGCGTTCGGTGACCCCGTTTGGCCGGTCCTCTTCGAGCAAAAGGGGGCCGTCCAGGTCGACGTAGGCCGCGCGAGGGGCGAGGTGAAAAAGCGGCGCGACCCCGAGCGACGAGCAGACGTTGCAGCCGAGCATGACATCGAGGCCACATGCCTCCGCCTCCTCAATCACGGGGATCGCTTCGGTAAGACCGCCGACCTTGTCGAGCTTGACGTTCACGGCGTCGTAGCGGTCGCGCAGCGCCGGGAGCTGACGACGCTCGAGAAACGATTCGTCGGCGCAGAGGGGAACGGGCCGGGGTTCACCGTGGAGGACGTGGTCGGCGTCGGCGGGAAGCGGCTGCTCGAGCAGAACCACCCCCAGCGACGCGAGACCCCTCGCTTCGCGCCGGTAACGAGCGAGGGTCCAACCCTCGTTGGCATCGACGATCAGGGGCGTGTCCGGACAGGCACGATGAACGGCCTCGACCCGAGCGAGATCATCGTCGTCGCCTCGGACCTTGAGCTTGAAGAGGCGTCGGTGTTGCTCGCATCGGGCCCGAGCGGCCATCTTCTCGGGCGTATCCACGCTCAGCGTAAAGGCCGTGACCACCGGCACGGGGGGCGACACCCCGAGGATGTGGGCCACCGAGCGACCGCGAAAGCGGCACGCCCAATCGATGAGGGCCCCGTCGAGGGCGTTCCGGGCGACCGAGCAGGTGAGCCCGGACCAACCCCGACGAAGCGTGT
The DNA here is from genome assembly GCA_039027095.1 of Myxococcota bacterium. GTDB lineage: Bacteria > Myxococcota_A > Polyangia > Polyangiales > Polyangiaceae > JAPYTK01. Next base: position 2,722 of record JBCCLB010000159.1, on the reverse strand, counting down.
CGAGGTCGCCGTCAGCCACCCTCTCGAGCGCCGCGACCACCGACCCTACCGAGGCGCCGTAACGGGCGTAGGGGACGGCTTCGCCGCGGCCGCAGTGGCCGGCGCCTCGCACGCGTACTTCGACGACCTCCGCCTCCGTTTTGGCACCCCGGCTGATGCGAAAGCCACCCGCGATGGGAAAGCGCCGCACCGCGACGTCGAGGTGAAGCCGAATGGAGACCGGGGAGCGGGGATGCATGCCGTGCGGTTTGCCGTGATGGGTCGAGGGTGGCACATCACGCTCACACGTGACGGCCGTGTCGGAAACCCGGGAGGGCTTCGTCCTCACGCGCGCCTGGCGCGATACTTCCCGCGGGTTGGTGCTCACCCTGTGGCTCACGACCCCCGAAGGCCCCGTCCGTGCCGTCATCCGCCGGGAGCGGGCGGTGTTTTTCGTCGTGCGAGGGACGCCGAGCCGTGCCCCCGAGCGTCGGGAAGTCGCCCTGACCTCGCTGAAGGACCAACCCGTGGATGCGCTCTACTTCCCTTCGCGGCGCGCCGCTTTGGATGAAGCGCAACGGCTCCGCGCGGAAGGGCAGACGATCTTCGAGTCGGACGTGAAGCCGCACGACCGTTTTCTCATGGAGCGGTTCGTCGCCGGCAGTTGTCGGGTTCGCGGAACCTTTACGCGGGGCGGCGAAGGCTTCGACGTCGTGCACGACCCCAAGCTCACGGGCGGAGACCACATCCCCGATCTTCGCGTGCTGAGCTTGGACCTGGAGACCGACGGACGGGACGGTCCCATCATCGCCGCGGCCCTCGCGGACGGCGACGGCAAGTCGCTCGTCCTCATGGTCACCTCGGCGCGCGGGCTGCCCGCCCCGATTCGCCCCGTCGACGACGAAAAGGCGCTCTTGCTCGGGTTGATGGCGGAAGTTCAGCGCCGTGACCCCGACGTCCTCACGGGCTGGAACGTGGTCGGGTTCGATCTCCAGCACCTCGAGCGGCGTTGCCAGCACCATCGCGTCCCCTTCGACCTCGGTCGAGGCGGCGAGCGCGCCACGATCCTTCCCCCGTCGACGGGCGCCCAATTGCCGACCGCGAGGATCCCGGGACGGGCGGTGGTCGACGGCATTCGCGCCCTCGAAGCGGCCACCTATCGATTCGAGAGCTTCGCGCTCGAAGACGTGGCGCAGAGCCTTCTCGGCCGAGGGAAGGAAATCGACCACGGGGTGGACAAGGTCGCCGAAATCCAGCGCATGCATCGCGACGACCCTGCCGCGCTCGGTCGCTACAATCAGCGCGACGCCGAGTTGGTCGTGGAGATCCTCGCGGCGACCGACGTTCTCACGTTCATGGTCGCCCGTCAGAACATGACGGGACTACCCCTGTCTCGGGTCGGGGGGTCGGTCGCCGCCTTCGACCACCTCTACCTGCCGCGCTTGCATCGCGAGGGTCATGTGGCCGGCGACACGGAGGATGTCCCCCGGGTTCGCCTCGCCGCCCCGGGAGGATTGGTGCTCCCGAGCCGGCCCGGCCTCTACCGCAACGTCGCCGTCTTCGACTTCAAGAGCCTTTATCCGAGCATCATCCGCACCTTTCGGATCGACCCGATGGGGATGGCGTTTCCCGGTGCAGACCCCATCGAGGGCTACGACGGGGCGATGTTCTCGCGGGATCGGCACATCCTGCCCGCGCTCATCGAACGCCTGTGGCGCGAGCGCGACGACGCCAAGCGTGCGCACGACGGTCCCCGTTCGACCGCGATCAAAATCCTCATGAACTCGTTCTACGGGGTCCTCGGTACGCCGGGCTGTCGCTTCTTCGACCTGCGCCTCTGCAGCTCGATCACCCGCCGTGGGCACGACATCATCCGGACCACCCGCGACCGTGTGGTCGACCGCGGCTACGACGTGATCTACGGGGACACGGACTCGCTCTTCGTCTGGCTCGGTGACGACGGGTCGGTGTCGGACGGACGTGCGACCGCGACGGCGCTCGCGACGGACCTCAATAGGTGGTGGACCGAGCGAATCGAAGACGCGTTCGGCGTCTCTTCCGCCCTTGAACTCGAGTTCGAGACGTACTTCGAACGCTTCTTCATGCCGACCCTCCGCGGATCCGATGAGGGCAGTGCGAAGCGGTACGCGGGCCTGGCCACGACGCAAGAAGGGACGGCGGACGTCGTCATCGAGGGACTCGAGGCGGTGCGCACCGACTGGACCCCGCTGGCGCGCCGCTTTCAACGCGAGCTTTTGTCGCGCGTCTTTCACGACGAACCGCTCGAAGCCTGGATCCGTGGGGTGCGACGTTCCTTATTTTCGGGCGAGCTCGACGACGAGCTCGTCTACCGCAAACGATTGCGGCGTCGGGTCGAAGACTATCAGCACCAAGTCCCGCCGCACGTCCGTGCCGCCAAGCGGCTCGGGCGGCCCGTGAAGGTCGTCGAATACGTGATCACCCACGACGGACCGGAGCCCGTCGCGCTCCCCCACGGTCCCATCGACCACCGCCACTACCTCGACCGCCAACTCGCCCCCGCCGCGGCCGGCATCCTTCAGGTCCTCGGCCTCGATTTCCAGGCCATCGCCGGGGGGCCCGGGCCGGGGGGGGGGTGGGCGGGGGGGGGCGGGGGGGGGGGGGGGGGGTTGGGGGGGCGGGGCGCGCGGGGCCTGGGGGGCGGGGGCGCCTCGACCGCCGGCACCGGCACGAGCGGGGGATCGACGGCGGACGCGATCCTGAC
>JBCCLB010000158.1:0-7055 GCA_039027095.1 Myxococcota bacterium | reverse complement strand
GCTCGACGGTCGCAACCCCAATTCATACTCGGGGATCTTCTGGGTCCTCGGCCGCTACGACCGCGCCTGGGGCCCGGAACGCCCCATCTTCGGCAAGCTCCGATACATGACCAGCGACAGCACCCGCCGCAAGCTCAAGCTTAAAGGATACCTCGAGCGCTTCGGCGCCGACGACCAGCGCCGCCTGTTCGCCGGCTGACCCATCCACGGGTCGGAGCGCCCATCTTCCGATTCAGCGTCGGTGACGACAAGCTTGGCGCCTGCGGCGGGTCATACGCTAGAGCGGCACCACCAAAGCCAGGCCCTGCTCAAGGGAGGTCGGGTTCTCGAAGAGCTGAGGCGCATCTTGCGAACCGAGCGCGACGACGACGCCTCCATTCGGCACGCGGATCCCGAAGCTGAGCCAACCCCCCGCCGGATGTACGTGGAGGGTTCCGCCCTCCTCGAGCCGAGGGTCGCTGCCCGTGCTGCGGGCGCCGATCTCCTGGAGCCCGAAGCTCTCCGCCGAGTCGCCGGACAAGGGGTATCGCAGGAGGTAGTACGACGCGTCTTGAGCGCTCAGACCTCGGGCTAGGCTCCGCGCTTCACCGTTGTAGGCGTTGGTCGCATCGAAGTGGACGACCCGCGCTGCACCCGAGAGGGTTCCGATGATGGCGAAGTTGCCCTCGTCGTCGCCGTCAATTTCGCACCCCGAGCTCCCCTCGTCCTTCGCTACGGCGTCGGCCCAGAGAACGCGTCCATCCCGGTCGTACACGATGACGTAGTCGGCGCGTCGCATGTCCATATCCACCGCCCCTCCGTCGGCGGTCGGCGCTTGCAAGGTGATGGCAGAGTCATCGACCGCCATTCCGACCGGGAGCTGCTGCTTGAACACGCCGCAGACGACCATCTCACCGTTGGGGCCCCCGTAAACTCCCCGAACGTTGTAGTCGACCCCGTTGAGCAGGTCGGTGCCGGCCGCCGCTTCGACGAGATCCGCGTCGTAGAGGGGCTGAGCGAAGAGCGTTTCACCCGTCGCGCCGTCCAGCTTGAAGAAGGCGCCGCCGTCGAGGCGAGCATCGGCGGTGTTGTACGTCACGTTGCCAAGACGGAGCTCGCCGATGAACTCCAGCCCGGCGAGCACATGGCCATCGACGTCCGTCTCGATGGCGCGCAGGCGTTCACCGCCCGCTCCCTCGAAGTGCCGGATCCACGTGATGTCGCCGTCGGAGCTGACCTTGACGACGAAGGAATCGGGCGGCCGCACGCTCCCCGCATCGAAGGTCGTGTCTCGGACGAAAGGCTCGAAGCCCTGCCCGAAATCGATCGTGTCGCTCGCGGTGGTGACCGTCGCCAACACGTTCCCCGAGGGATCCACCTCGATTTCGTTGCCGCCGTCGAGGTCACTCCCCCCGAACCGCACCAACCAGACAACGCGGCCCGTCGAGGGGTCGACACGAGCGACGAACGCATCGACGGAGGGCTCGCCATCCTCGCCGAAGAGACTCGACACGGTTTGCTCGTTCCCGTCGGGGTCGGGGTAGGTCAACGCCCCCTGAAACGAGCCGCTGATGTAGAGCGCGTCATCGGCGCCGCTAATCCCAAGGTCGTAGGCGTTGTTGGCTCCAGGCTCGTCGGCCGCGAGCAGGCCGGAGAGCGACAGGCTCCATTGGACCTCGCCGTCGGGGTTCGTCTTCTTCACTCGGGTGAACGCACTCTTCTCGCCGGTCGCGCTCACGCAGCCGGCGGTGGCACAAGTGAATCCGGTGGTGTAGAGGCTTCCGGCCGCGTCGGTGGCGAGTCCGTCGATCTGGTTGGCTTCGGGCGACTTCTCGCCCCCGAACTCGACGGCGAACTCGTAGCCGTACACCGCCGCCCTGCTGCCCTCGGACGAGCCGCCCTCGGACGAGCCGCCCTCGGACGAGCCGCCTTCGCCCAGCCCCCCCGAACCACCCTCGCCGTCTAAACTAGACGTGACGGTACAGGCCGATGACCCGGCGGCGATCAGAGCGATGGTGAAGAGGCTCGATCTACTTCGGCGCATGATTTCAAGTTAGCAACGTCGCGCGGCCGTTCACAAACCCCAAGCGTCAGGATAGTCGCCGGGGGCCGCGGGGAAGGCACCTGACCATGCCGTCGCAGGGGGACTCGAGCCGGTCCCGGGCCAACCGGCGCTACCGCGCTCAGGCTGGGCGAACGCAATTCGCCTTTCCGAAAGCGCGGCAAGCGGCTAGCCACGTACCATGAAGAGGGAGCGACTCATCCGCATCGGCTCGACCTTCCTCGGGGTGGCCACTCTGATCGTGGCCTGCTCGGAGGAGCCTGTGTTCGACGACGATGACGACGACGATGACGACGGGGGCGGCGCGGGCGCCGGCGTCGGAACGGGCAGCGGGGGAGGCAGCTTTGTCACCAGCGGCGCCGGCGGCCCCGGAGGTGCCACCGCCACGGGAACGGGGACGATGGCGACCACCACCATCGGCGCTACGGGTTCGGGGACCACGACGACGAGCGCCACGAGCACCGGCTCCGGCATGACGTCGGACTGTCAGATGGCCTGCACTGTCGTCTACCAATGCGGCGCCGACAATAGGGGTGCCCTCTGCCCAAACTTCGTGCCCGGGGTCGTCTCCCAGAGTGACTTCCTCGATGGCCCCAACGGAAACGACGGCTGCGTCGCGCAATGCCTAAGCACTCCCGCCCTGCTACAGCTCGTCGATCCGACCAACTGCCCCGCGACGATTCAGACGCTCAGCACCGTCATCTCAGACTTCGCGGCGTCTTGCGGCGGTAACTGACGTCCCCCAACCGGAAACGCACCACCGAGGCCCCCTCACCTATCCTAAGCGGCCTCAGGGGTTGCGGAGCCGGGGGACATCCTCAAAGTGGCCAAATTTGCGGAATGAGCCACGCCGCGAGAACTGTCGCCAGCAGTGACAGCGGCCCGCCGACCCGGACGAAATCCCCGAATCGGTAGTGCCCCGCTCCGTAGACCATCGTGTTGGTTTGGTAGCCCACCGGGGTCAGAAAGCTCGACGAGGCGGCGAAGGCCACGGCCATGATGAGCGGACGCGACGAGACGCCGAGAGACGCGGCCAGCGAGATGGCGATAGGGGTCAGCAACGCCGCGGTGGCCTGATTCGACATGGTCGACGTCAGCACGAGGGTAAGCGCAAACAGGGACGCGACCATCGCTTCAGCTCCGTAACCGTGCACCGACGTCAACAGGGCCGCCAGATCCTGGTCGACGCCTGTCGCGGAAAACGCCGTCCCGAGCGCCAACATCCCCGCCAGCAGAAAGACGACGTCCCACTCGATGGCCCCGTAAGCGTCGCGAAGGTCGAGCCCACCCGCCAGCACCATGGCGATCGCGCCCATCGAGGCGGCGATGGAAATGGGGAACACGCCAGCGGCGGCCAGCGCAACCACCGCAAGCGCGATGGCGACCGCGCGGTAGAGGCGGTGCGGATGGGAGGACCGGAGGGGCTCGCCCGAAATGACGATGAAGTCACGGGCAGCCTCGAGGGCCGGCCGGCGTGCACGCGGAATGAGTAACAAGAGAACGTCACCGGCATTGATCACCCGCCGGGCGAGGTTTCCTCGCCGGAGACCTTCGGGCCGCCGAATGGCGAGCGGCTTTGCGTCGAAGCGCTCCCATAAATCGACTTCTTCGATCGATTTTCCGGCGATGGACGAGATCGAGCTGACCACGACCTCCGTCAACACCAGGTCATCGTTCTCGAGGTCGAGATCGGCGACGGGTTCGAGTCCCGTGACGAGCCCCTCCCGAAGCGACATCTCTTCGATAGCACGGCGCGGACCGAGGACTTGAAGCACGTCTCCCGGGGCAAGCCGGGGATCCCCTGACGGCGCCAAAGACGCGTCGTCGCGTACGATCGACAGGACCTTGAGATCCAGGTGTGTCGTTAGCGGCGAACGAGACAAGTGCTGACCGACCGACGGGGAGCCCGCCGCAATCGTCACGCGCGTCAGGAAGGGTCCCATGTCGAAACATCGCGTGAGCTCACGTTCGGCGCGCCGTTCGGGAATGAACCGTCGCGCGAGAGAGAGATACACGAGCCCCACGACGAGGAGAATGCCCCCGAAGGGCAACATCTCGAAGAATCCGAGCGGTTCGCCCCCTCCGTCGACGACGATCGTCGAGACCACGAGGTTGGTCGATGTTCCCATCAGCGTGCACATCCCGCCGAGCATCGAAGCAAAAGACGCGGGCATGAGAAGGCGCGAAGGACTCATGTCGGCGTCCCGCGCGCTCCGAATCAAGATGGGGATGAGAACCGCCACGACAGCGGTGTTGTTCACGAAGGCGGACGCGACCGCGGTGCCCCCGAGGATGACGAACCAACCGACCCACCGACGCCGACGTAGGTGTACGGCCAGCGCCGTCCCGAGCCCGTCGACGGCGCCAGACTTCTGCAGCCCAGCCCCGAGAATGAACATGGCCGCGACGGTGACCGTCGCTTCGTCCGACAGACCCTGCACCGCTTGGTCAAAGGACAGTATCTCCGTGGCCATGAGCGTCGCCATGACCGCGAGGGCCACGAGAGCCGGCGCCACCCACTCCGTCACGAACAGGACGACCGCAACGACAGCGACGGCGATGACGAACCACGCGTCGGGCGTCACGCCCTCCCCCGCCTCAACGTGCTCCCTCTTCGAAGACGACCGTCCGGTGGGGAAACGGGATGCTGATCCCTGCGGCATCGAGGGCGCCGTAGATGGCCTCGACGACCTGGTCGCGCGAGCGGCGCTCATCACCCGGCACCGGGTCGGTCCACCACCGCACGAGAAAGCGAATGCCGCTGCTTTCAAAGTCGGCCGCCAGCACTTCCACCGGATAAGAATCGTCGACACGGTCACAGCCGCGGACAGCGTCGCGGATGACCTCGCGGGCGGTCTCGACCGGCTCGCCAAAAGCCACTTGGCAGCTTACCGTGGCGCGTCGACGTGATTGGGCGGTGCGGACCGTCACCGGATTCTTAAAGATGACGGCATTCGGCATCACCACAAGCTGCCCATCGAGTTGACGGACCAGGGTCATACGTACGGTCACGTCCTCGACGCGACCCTGGATTCCCTGACACTCGATGACATCGTCGTTCTCGAAGGGAAACTTCCAAAGAATGAGCATCCCGGCGAAGAAGTTCTCGAAGATGTCTTTGAACGCGAACCCGATGGCCACGGAGCCCAACCCGACGGCGCCGATGACGCCACCGAGGGTCAGGGTCGGAAACACGATGGTCGCGGCCAAGAGCACGCCGATGACCCATACCGTGATGCGCGACAGTTGCCGGGTCAGGTCGGCAAGCGACTTGCGCTGCACCCGTAGCCGCACGAGCCGCGGAACCCAACGCGAAACCAGGTGGGCGACGATTGCCGTCATCGCCAAGGATAAAAGCCCGGCGAGAATCCGAGGAACGGCGGCCACGAGCGCAACGTGCATGCTTTGCAGTCGTTCGTGGATGAGGTGCCACATGATGCATCGTCGGTGCAAACCCTGGGCCAACACACGAGCAAAACGTCCATGCGTGGTGCGTGACCGGACGCCTCGCCCGAGGCAGATTGCCTCGTAGCTCGCTCCTGAGGCCGCCGATGGTCCTCGGTTCGTGATGATGCGACCGACAGCCTCAGAGAAGCGTCGGATCGTCTTGTGGGGATGGGTTAATGAAGGCTGTACTGGAGCATAAGGGGACCACCATGGCAGTTGCGAGCACAAGACCATCGGGCGCGCAAAGCCGCCCGACGAGCACGATGCGTCTCGCCGCCTTTACCCTGCTCTACGTAGCGACCGTCCTCGCGTGTCGTACGCCGTCGTATGAGCATGCCTACGCTTCGAGCACGCCTGCCGCCGTGAGCCAGTTGCACCGTAGGGTCGAGGACGAAGATGCCACACGCCCATCCGACGACGCTCCGCCCGGCGAGGCAGAGGTCGTAGAGGTGCCGGACAACATGAAAGTATTCGACAACGGGGTCGTCTGGAAGGATGTGCCCACGTCGGGTTTGCCACCTCCGGAGGGTCCCACAAATTTGCGACCATTCGGTCGCTTCCCCGAGCTGGCCTTCGTTTTGATGAGCCACATAGGCGACGTGGGAATGCCTGTTCCCGGCCTCTACGCATTTGATGCCGACCGTCAGCGCTGGCGTACCCTTAATTTCTTTGGCGACCCACGTATCGGCATCAGCGCCCATCCGGCCGGCGAGGAACGGTGGATCGTCATTCGTCGAGGCTACGGTGCCGCCGGCTACGCGGCGGTGGAAGCGGCCCTGCTGACCGCAGACCTCGACCGCCTCGTGGTGGTGACGCTACCCTGCACGAGCTTCAGGAGTGGTACTGTCCAATCCACGTCTGAAGGGGGATGGTCGTTTCGATGTGCACGCAACGACGGCTCGGGTGTGTTCTCCCTGAATCTCATCCCTGGTGTGCTCACTGGAGACACGTAATTGGGGGCGGCCCAACGCTTACGCGCGCTGCGCGGTGCAGAACGGTCCCCGAATTCGCTTGCCGGTATCCGTTCCTAAAACCAACTACCGGTTACGGGCGGGTCTACTTTGCTCCACAACAGAGCGTCCATCTCCCCCTTCACGGTCGGAGCAGCTTGGCCGTCTCGTTGCCGTCGCTCGTCCCATCCGATTTGTTGTGGATGTAGTCCAAGATGTCGGACTCCTCGACATCGACCTTGGCGCCCGCCGCGAGGTCAGGGACATGGAAGGGGTCGTTTCGGAGGACCCCGTGGATGGTGGTCCCCTTCCAGCGCATCACCTCGACCCACATCCACTCCCTGCCTCCATCGGAGGTCGCGAACGGCGCTTTGACGAGCAACGTCTCGAGATCGGGGAGGCCGGCGATGAAGCGTGGCTTCAGCTTCAGAAACGTCGCTTTGGCGGCAGCCGAGGCCTCGAGAACGGCGGCGCTATGGGCGACATATAGTGTCGGTCAAATCGGTAGATTTGACCGGCCCAAAAAGTAAGGCACCCCCAAGACAATAGAACCGGCTCTGAGGAGCGATGCTCGCCCTCGCCGACTTGTCGGCGAGCATCGCGACACCATCAACGGT
>JBCCLB010000157.1:0-7063 GCA_039027095.1 Myxococcota bacterium | reverse complement strand
TCTTCACGCCCGTCGCCCCGCACCCGGACGCCCGTCAGCACGCGACGCTCCGACAATCGCCCCGTCGCCTCGTCGCGACGCCACAGCGCCCGCACGCCGCCCGGGTACGCCCGCGCCAACTCCTCGCCCCCCGGGGTGCGCACGATGTCCATCGTCCACGCGCGTCGCGGTACCGACGAGCGGCGCGCCAGCCCCGCCACCACCGCCGCCCGGCCTACCTCCCACGGCAAGCGGTCGAACGGTGCCCCCAGTCCCAGGGTCACGCCCGACAGTGTAGGCAGGCGCTGAGAAGCGCAGAATTCTGAACGCGCCGGTGGAGAAGTGGGCCACGGGGCCGCCGTGGGGCGAAGCTCTTCTTCGCCCAAATAGGAGAAGGCCCGAAAGCTTTGGCGAGCCGGGCCTTCAGGATCCCTCAGCCAGGAATCGGTGGGGTTGTCTCACGGTCCGGTTGGGGGGCGCCAGTTTGTGGCGGCCGCCGACCGCAGGCCCTTGGAATCCCTCCGCTTCGTGACATGCAGCCGGCCTGGCTGCCGGCAAGTGTTCTTCCTCTGCAGCCGGTGTGACCGGGGTCATCGCTACTGCTCGAAGGACTGTCGGCAGATCGCCCGTTACCAGAGCGCGAAAGCGGCTCGTCGCCGCTACGCGCAGACCAGGGAGGGGCGGCTCGGCCATGCCGATCGACAGCGAGCCTACCGCGAGAAAGTGACGGATCACGGTCTCGAAATGTTGGCCCGGGGCGCAGGGTGGGCGTCGCCGACTCGGGCCATGGAGGTCCGCGGCGAGGAGACCGAGCATGAGCGAGATTTGGATGGCCCTACGACCGGGAGTTCGCGGGACCCGGATTCTGGCGATGAATTCGTCGGGGACGACGGTGTTGAAGGCGCGGCTGAGCGTGAGCCCGTCGCATCCACGCGCGCGGAGCAGCCTTCTGGAGGCAATGGCCCTGTGGGAGGGCATCACGGTCCGTGCTGTGCTCGTTGCGGACGACGACTTTCCTTCATCCGGCACGACCCTCTTTCGCGAATGCGTGCGCGACTTCGGGCGCCTCCCCCTCTACGAGCTCGCCTACACGAGGGTGAGCGTCCCCTCCGATGACGAGGGCGGCGACGGTGACGACGAGATCGGCGCGCTGGCCGACCTGCGCGAGCTGCTGCTGCCGGAGGCGGGATGATCGAGCCGAAGCTGAAGACGGAGATCCGTCGCCTGTACTTCGCCGAGCATTGGAAGATTGGGACGATCGCCGCGGAGCTCAGCATCCATCACGACACCGTACGGCGCGCGATCAATATCGACCGTTTCGTGCGGCGGGGGGTGGTGCGCCCCTCGCAGCTCGACCCATACAAGGACTTCATCCAGCAGACGCTCGAGCAGTATCCCCGCCTGCGGGCCACGCGGGTGCACGAGATGGTCAAGGCGCGGGGGTACCCCGGCACCGTCGTCCAGGTGCGCAGGTACGTGCGGCAAGTACGACCTGCCTCGCGTGCCGAGGCCTTTCTCGCGCTCGAGACATTGCCCGGAGAGCAAGGCCAGGTCGACTGGGGCAGCTTCGGGCGGATCCAAATCGGCCACGCGAGCCGGTCGCTGAGCTGCTTTGTGATGGTGCTGAGCTGGTCGCGCGCCATGTATGCGCGTTTCACGCTCGACCAGCGAATGGAGAGCTTTCTGCAGTCCCACGTGCAGGCCTTCGAGGCGCTGGGGGGTGTCCCCCGCACGCTGCTCTACGACAATCTCAAGAGCGTCGTCCTCGAGCGCCACGGCGAGCACGTACGCTACCACGACCGCCTCCTGGAACTCGCCGGTCACTACCACTTTGCGCCCAAGCCCTGCGCCCCCTACCGGGCCAATGAAAAAGGCAAGGTGGAGCGGGCGATCCGATACCTTCGTCATTCCTTCTTCGCGGCCCGCCCCTTCCATTCCCTCGACGATCTCAATGCGCAGCTCTGGACCTGGATCGCCGAAGTGGCGCACCAGCGTGTGGCCCCCGGGCACCCTGACCGTCGCGCCGTAGCTACGGTCTTTCGAGACGAGCAGGAGAAGCTTCTGCCCCTACCCGAGCACCCCTTCGAGACGAGCCTGGTGAAGCCTTTGCGCTCGGGCAAGCGCCCCTACCTTCGCTTCGATCTCAACGATTACTCGATCCCGGTCGCCTACGTGCGCAAGCCCCTGGTACTCGTCGCGTCGGAAACCGAGGTGCGCGTCTCGACGCCCGAGGGAGAGATCGTCGCTCACCACCCGCGCACCTATGACCGCGGGCAGCGCATCGAAGAGCCGGCGCACCTTGCAGCCCTCGTGGCCGAGAAGAAGCGAGCGCGCGAGCTACGCGGACGAGCGAAGCTGACGGACGCGTGCCCGCGCGCAGGGGAGGTGCTCGAGGCGCTGGCGCTACGCGGCGAACCGCTGCGCCCCGCGACGGCCCGTCTGAATCGGCTCCTCAATCGATACGGTCGAGAGGCCTTCGCCGACGCCGTCGGCGAAGCCTTGGAGCGTGGGTCGCCGCACCCCAGCAGCATCGAGCATCTGCTCGAGCAGGCACGACGCACCCAGGGGATGCCCCCTCCGGTCGAGGTCGAGCTACCGGACGACCCACGCGTACGGAACGTCACGGTCCGCCACCATTCGCTACGCGACTACGACGGCCTGGGCCGTGACGACGAGGAGGAGGACGACGACGATGACCTTGGCTGACGACCTCCACGCGGTCGGCATGCGCGGCACCGCCGACCAACTCGAAGACATCGTGGCCCACGCCACCAAAAAGCGCTGGAGCCCCGCCCAGCTCCTCGAGCATATCGCCGCCATTGAGGCCGCCGACGGCGCGAAGCGCAGCCTCGAGCGACGCCTCTCCCGAAGCCGCATCGGCGCCTTCAAACCCATCGCCGACTTCGACTGGAGCTGGCCCCACCGCATCGACCGAGAGGCCGTCGAGAGCGTCATCGCGCCGACCTTCTTCCGCACCCCCCGCAACGTCGTTCTCGTCGCCGCCCAAGGGCTCGGCAAGACGATGATCGCCAAGAACATCGGCATCGCCGCCGTCCACGCCGGCCATACTGCCCTCTTCATCACCGCCGCCCAGATGCTCCTCGACCTATCGAGCCAAGAATCTGCCCGAGGCCTCGAACGCCGTCTCCGCTACTACAGCGGCATCGCCGTCCTCGTTTGCGACGAGCTCGGCTACCTCTCTTTCGACACGCGCAACGCCGACCTCCTCTTTCAGGTCGTCAGCCGACGCTACGAGCGCAAGAGCACTGTCTTTACCACCAATCTCCCTTTCGCCGAGTGGACCACGATCTTTCCCGGCGCCGCCTGCGTCACCGCGATGATCGACCGCATCATCCACCACGGCGAAATCATCACCATCGACGGCGACAGCTACCGACGCCGCGAGGCCGAGCACGCCAAACGATCCCGCCGAAAGACCCGCTCCAAGACGGCCCGTCCAAATTCCCGCGCTTCTCGGTGACCGACAACACCCGACAGTTCTCCCGCCCGGTCGTAGGCGTACCGCACCCGGTGCCCGAGGCTCGTCTCGCGCTCGGCCCGCAGTCCGCCCGGCTCGTACCGGCTCGCCACCTCGAACCACGGGCCTTCCCCCGTCCGCTGGCGCTCACGCGTCACTTGCCCCAGCGCGTTGCGCTCGAAACACACCTCCACGTCCGCCGCGCCCTCGAAGTACCCCGGGCCTGGCATCCCGCTCAGCGCGCAGGTGATGTGCCGGTGGCTCCGCACCAACATCCCCGCCCCGTCGTAGGCAAACGCCTCCTCCTGCGTGTTCAGGCGCGCGTCCACCGACGTCAGCTTCACCAACCGCCCCGCCGCGCCCTATTCGCACGAATGACGACGATTTCTCGACCAGCTCGCGTACGCTTCCTCGGCTTCTATAACCGCCTCGCCGGCGGACAGACTGAATGGCCATGAGTCAGCCACGACCCTTGCCATCCATGGCGTGTAGTTCACCGCATTGCCGCTCACCACGTCCTTTTCGAGTGCCCGCAGGGTCCGAACGAAACGCTCTAGCGCCAGCGGCTTCGGTGCATCCGAGCCGACAACGGACTCGAGTTCGACAATGGCAGTACGCAGCCGCTCAAGCGCGACTCGCTCATGGTCACTCATGGCTCCTGTCTTCATGATCTCGGGCCTACCGTCGCCGTGGAAGACCAACACTCGGGCAAGAGGCAAAGGCCACGGAGAGGGGCCATGGTTGTTCACCACGGGCAGACTTCCGACTTATTCGTCGCCGATGTACACAAGCTCTTCGAAGGAGGTGGCGATTCTTTCCGCGTCCCACCCATCGTGATAGAACACCCAAAGCGAGAAGTCGTCCTGGTCGAGAAACACAGGGTTGCCATTGGAGTCTCCTACTGTGATGCGTTCGCTGAGCCACGAAACCGGCTTCTTCTTTCTTCCACCGACGCTCAGCGTCGCTTCCCCCGAGGATCTCATCCTCTGCGCATATAGCTCAAGTATACGCCATGCCTCTACCGTAGCCGCGCCTAGATTCTGGATAGATTCCAGCGCATTCCAGTTGTCTTCTGATGCGATGCGGAGAAAATAGAACTCCGTCCCCTCTTTGCTCCGATACTCCTCCTGAACACCGTTCCATGTGGATTGAACCAGCGTCGTGTACCATGTCGGCAACTGCTTTCCGACGGCGTGTTCGATTTTTGAGATGACGTTCAATATAGATGTCCCCGTCCGCTGGCGCTCACACCTGACCTGCCCCAGTGCGTTGCGCTCGAAGCAGACCTTCACGTCCGCCGCGCCCTCGAAGTACCCCGGGCCCGGCATCTCGCTCGGCGCGCGCGTGATTTGCCATCCACGGCCTATCCGCGCAGGAAGTTCTCGCCAAGCCATGGGGCGTCGAAGCACTGTGGGACCACGAGACTGTTCCGTCCGGTACGTGAGGCCGGTGGCGTCCAGAGTACTTCGTACTTCTTGTCGGCTCGCTGTCGCGACTGCCTGCCGGGCTTCAGAGGGGTCTTGAGCAAGTGGGGCACCACCAAAAGCATGGGCGCCGCGCCGAGACGGCGTTCGCGAGCGAGCTCGAACGAGGCGTGATTGCACACCAACCACTGCTCCAGCTTTGGGGGCACCGCCGCGCCTGCCTCCCGCGCCGTAGTGGCGTCGCCGTGCGCAAACGCGCGGCCCGCAACGGCCTCCTCCGCCCAGTGGAACAGCAGGTCCAGTGGCCAGCGGAAGGTCGCCTGCGCGAGCGCCGCCTTGTGCATGGGCCACGTAGAGCGGAGGCAGAGGGCCAGCTCGTAGCCCGTCACCAATGCTAGGTCGGCGGTGAACAACAGCTGGAACAAGTACTTCTGCGCCAAGAACCGCGTTCGATAAACGGTGACCTGGTCCACCCCCGTCACGCTGCGAACGTAAGGCACCGGATGCACCCGGCCCAGCGTCGCCTCGACCGCCTCCACCTGCGCTTGCCCCCGTACACCTGCCCAGTCCCTCTCGGGGCCGTTGAACGGGTCGATTCCGCCCTGAGAAATAAGGTACTCCGCCACCTTGTCCTGTCCTGTGCCTGCCGCGCGGTAGTAGTTGGCGAATCCAAGGGGGGTCAGCGGGGTGCGCAAGCTCTCCCGATTGGTATCCGCTCCAGACCTCATGAGCGCACGGGCGGCTACGTTCTGCCCTTCGGTCGCCGCGGTCATTAGCGGCGTGGCGCTGCTTGTTATGGTTCCATCGACAGTCGCGCCATATTCGATCATAATTCCAATTGAACGTTCGTCGCCCCCCATCGCCGCACCGGACAGCGGAACATCGCCGTCGTCATCTGTTTCGTTTGGTCGCAAGCCAAGGCGTAATAACTGTTCGACGATTGCGGCCCGATGAGGCTCAGGCGCGAATGCTGCAGCGTAATACAGGGGGGTACGTCCAACGAGCATCTGCTGAAGGGCTGAAGGCGAGTTTTTTGCAACATCCTGAATTCGCAACGCGTCGCCGCCGCGAATCGCGGCGAGCAATCGCAGCTGAGCCTCTTTGTTCGCCATTTGACTACGCTTAACCTTTCGAAAAGGCCGAGCTCGAGCAGCGTGGGTCGCAACGCGGCCTCGACGGTCGACGTCGACCGCAGCGAAAAGACGGGCGGCAACCGTACCACCTCGGTCGACGGCAACAACGACGAGGTAATCGGCGGCAACGAGACGGTCGGGATCGGCGGCACCCAGGCCCTGACGGTGGGCGGCACCCGCGACGTCGGGGTGGGCGGGGCGCACACCGTGACCGTGGGGCCCGAGACGTACACGGTGAACGGGTCGCAGTCGGTGAGTGTGTCCGCGGCCAAGGCCGAGACCGTCGGGGCCGTCTGCACCCTGGGCGTGGGGGCCTCGTACGCGGTGAGCGTGAGCGCCGCGATGACGGTCGCCGCCGGGGCGAGTTACACCCTGGCCACCCCCACCGCGACCATCTCTGCCCCGACGTACGGGGTGGTCGATCTTGTGCTTGCTTAGGATCATCCTTGCTCCCCGCACGAACGCGCGGTTTTCTCGTTTCCAGCCACGAAATAGTCCCTCCATCACGATGTGGTGGCGGTGCGCATTTTTGGTCCCAACAGGCTTCGGCCCGAGCGCGTCCTTGGTCTTCTTTGGGATCTTGCATCGCTTGAGGCCTAAGTGATCCTCCCACACGAGTGGGTCGTGTACGTACTTGAAAAGCTCCATTCCGCCGGCGAGGCCAATGGGATCTTCGCTGAGGTAGCGGCCGGTTTCGGGGTCGTAGTAGCGGTGTCGGTTGTAGAAGAGGCCAGTTTCGGGGTCGTGGAATTGTCCCGGGAAGCGTAGCGGCTGCTCGACGGGAGGCGCCTCGTCGTCATCGTCATCGCCTCGACCCCACTGGCGCGTACCTCCTGTACCTCTACGACCACCACCAGCGCCGCCGCCTGGGGTCTCGTCGCGGGGGACGCCGTAGATGTCGAGTTGGGCCTGCCAGGCGACGTCGCCCTTTTCGTCGGTGAGGAGTTGGGGGACGCCGAGGTGGTCGTTGATGACGCCGTAGCGGCGGTGGCCCTCCATCTTGGCGACGGGGGCAAAGGTGTCGGCCTCAAACACCCAGGTGCTCAGCG
>JBCCLB010000156.1:0-7472 GCA_039027095.1 Myxococcota bacterium | reverse complement strand
CGCTTCGACGACAGCCTCCACCCGCGTTGGGACGCCCGTCACTTCGAACGAGATGTGACCGCGCACCTCGAGGCCATCCTGGCCGAGGTCGGCCCGGCGAACGAAGTCCAGCTCGACTACGACGCCCCCGTCCGTCGGCTTTCCCAGTGGGCGTCCACGCCCAATCCCTGGGTGGCCGACTCGCTCGCCTCGTTGGTGGTGATCTTGGGCGGCTAAGAAAGTCCAGGCGGGAAACGTGTTCAAGAGTAGGCGGTGGGAGTATCGTCGGGCCGTGATGTCGGTGAGACGACGACCCTCCGAAGCCTCCCGAAAGGGTCTGGATGCGGTGGAGGGGGTGTCCACGGTGTCGATGGGAAGGTGGTGGACGCCCCGGTGCGGTTCGGCGAGGCGGTTGGCTCGTAAAGGTTGGTGCTCTGGGCTCGAGCACAAGAGGTTCCGCGCGAAAAAGGGCCGGCCGAGCGACCCCGTCGGTCGGCCAAAAGGCGACTCAGCGGCGCTGGGGTTTGGCTCAACGCGTCGGGCTGAGCAGCCCGGCGTTGCGGTGCGACGAGGAAAGCGCGCGGCTCAGCGCAGCAGGCTGAGAAGGTCGGCGTTGCCGCCGAGCCCGACGGTCAGGGCCCAGAAGGTGGCGTCGCTTTCGTCGTCGCGCTTGACTGTGCCCACCGTCGCCCCGGCGAGCGCCGCGATGAGCGCATTGGGCGCCATGGCGTAGCCGAACGAGATGATCGGCCGCACCTCGCGCCGCTGTTCGTCGTCAAAGGTGCCCTGCGGAACCGTGGTCGTCGCGTCGAACGTGGCCGGATACCCGGCGTAGAACCCGAGGTACTTGTGCTTCCAGCAACTGCGATTGAAGGCCGCTACGTTGAGCTCGCGAAGAGCCGCTCGGTTGTCACGCAACTGCTTGTCGAGCTCTTCGAGCTCAGCCTTTTGGTCCTCGATCTCTTCTTTGAGCGTGTCCCATTTCGTGAAGCCAGCCTCAAGCTCCTCCACGCATTCTTTTGCGTTGTCACGATCCTGAACGGATGCGTCCTTGCCTTCCGCCTTTTTTCGTAGCTCTTTGCAAGCCTCTTCGGTCCCCTTCAGCTTCTGTTCAAGCTTATCCCGGAACTCCTCGTTTTCCTTCAGCGTACCCTCAAGCTCGTCTCGCTCCCCCTCTCCGTTGGCGATGCGTTCCCGAAGCGCCCTACGGTCCTGATTTTGTTTTTCCTCCGCGGCGGCAACCGCGGCGGCTTGGGACGCGCTCCACTCGGCGGCGCAGTAAGCCCGTTTGGAGGCGCTCCCACCCCAGAATGCGGGCATGAACAACAAGTAGGGCATGACCCCCGCTTGGGGGGCCTCAAGGCGGGCCAGACGACCGTTGCTGTGAAGCAGCGGAATTTGCACGGTGAGCCCCACCCCGAAGGTCACGCCGAATTTCATCAAACGCTCGGCCTCGGCCGCGAGCGCCTTCTTTTCCCCGTCGCGCTTTGCCTCGGCGTTGGCGATTTGCTCTTCAGCCGAATCGACGATCGCCTGCGCGGCCTTCATCATCTCGTCGAGGGCCATTCGCTTTTGCGCCTCGCTCAAATTTTCGTCGATGCGGAGGGTCAGCACCTTTGCGCGGACGGTCGCGAGTAACGTATCGATGGCGATGCTGGGGGTGAGGCCGGCGTCGACCTGGAGGGTCTTCATCTTCATCGCGGCCGCGGCCGCGGCGTTCTCCAGCTTCGCGAGGGCGTTCTCGTCCTCGAGCGAAGTCTTTGCGAGCGCGTCCGGGTCGAGCTCGCGCAAGACCTCCGCCAACTAACTCTTGGCGGTTTCGACCGCGCAAGCACGCGGGCCTTTTTGGCATCGGTCCCCATCGGAGTCCGACGTTTGGGGTGCGGGTTGCGGCGTCGAGGCTGATGGGATTGCTGCGGCCGTTCTGCTCGATGGCGCTAGGGTCGGAGTCGTGGACGCTCCGGCGGAGGCCGAGGCGGACGCCGTTGCGGAAGCGGACGGTGTCCCCGTAGCGGACGGTGGCGTACCGTCGGCGGCCGCACCGGTGCCGTCCTGCGCGGCGGCGTACCCGCCCGCGCCCGTCAGCACCGCAGCCAACGCGTAGGCGCACCAGCGCGTGACGTGCACTTCGTCGGTCGTGTCGATCACGACGATGACCCTCCCGCCGCAGCGCCGCCGCCGGCTGAGCTGCCGCTGCCCCCGGCTGAGCTGCCGCCGGCCGCCGAGGTCCCTCCGGCGGCCCCGTCGCCCGTGGTGCCTCCGGCGTCTCCGCCGCCGCCTGCGCCCCCTTCCGATGCGCCTCCACCTTCGCTTTGCAGCGTCCCACTTCCTCGGGTGGCGCGCGCGATGGCATTGGTGAGGATGCGACCTTCGCAATCGTCAAAGCCAAATACCTCCGCCGTGATGGTCAGGGTGTCGGATTCGATGGTGACGAGCCCATCGCGCTGAGAGAGCCCATGTGGCATCAGGCCGCTGATGCACGTCTCAGTCTCGGGTTTGAGTTGCTCTACGGCGTGGGTACCCCCCACGGTGGTCAGGCGGATCGAGCGGCCGTCTCGGGCCTCCACCACCAGTCGTCGCGTGTCGTCACCCGTCGATGACTCGTCGATGTCGATGTAGACGTACGGTGGGTAGCATCCGGCGAGGAAGCCGGCGACGAGGGTCATTCCAGCGGACACCCATCGGCGGCGTACGTCAGGGTGAGCGGGTTTCGTCGCTCGAGTCGAGGGATAGGTGGAGGTTGGGCTTCTTGGCATCATCGTCAACCATTCGGGCGATGCACGAAGGCACATCCCCCACGAAACCCGTGTAGCCGAATGTCGGGATGAATGAAAGCGATTAGGTGTCGAGACGCCATCGGTGGGGCGGCTAAGAAAATCCAGTCGGGAAACGTGGTCAAGAGTAGGCGATGGGAGTATCGTCGGGCCTTGATGGCGGACAGCTGGGACGCTCACCAAAACGGACCCACTTGTGCTCGCGAGAAGTGACCCAGGTGGAGATCGTGATCGCGTTTCTGGGGCGGGTGAGCGAGGCGGGCGACCCCGGGCGGGTGCGCCCGCGGGGTATGCGTCCACGCGCGACGCCTCAGCCTCGGATGACGTCCGCGGCAGCGCGGTAGCGCGCGGTGGCGTGGCGCAGCGCGACAGCGAGTGCGACGACCTCGGCGGCGCGGGCGGTCAGCGGCGACGTCTCGTCGAGCCAGTACGGCCGCTCAGGATCGTCGAGCTCGGGATGTTCGGCGACACCTGGACCTCGACACTCCCGCCCCTCCAACGACATGTTATCCCGCGCGGGGGATCGGTCGGTGCGGGTTTTGTCTGGTACTCTGGTGTGAAGTGATGAACAGACACTCGGGTCGTCAATGCTGGTTGGTCCTTCTAGGTGGATTCGCGTTGGGCTGCGGCTCCAGCACTTCGGTGGGCTTGCCAGAGGAACTGGGTGACTCGGCCGCTGAAGAACCGAGCGAGTTGGCCATACAAGTCTCCGACGACGGGAGCTGGGCCCTTCGGGGATTCGATATCGAACCCACGATGGAGGCGCGACTAAGACTGGTCTTCGACAACTCCGAAGGCTCGACCACCAGTCGAGTCGAGATGGTGTCATTCCGCATCGGATTCTTCGAGGGCCCCAACTGTAGGCCAGACTGCGGCCTCGTCGAGGTAGGACCCGGTGCGATGAAGATCGAGACCTATGAGGGCTACGTCTTCGGAGTGGACGCGCCCGCGCGGGACCCGATGTGTGAGGAGGCCACTGGCTCCGACCAGGCATCCGTGGAGATCACGCTCACCATCGACGACCAAGCCATCAGTACGAACATGAACGTACCGCTCTATTGCATGTACTGCGAGGAAGGCGAGGACTGCATATACGTGCCGGAGCCACCGCCTGGACTCTAGGGTCGAGGAAGAGTCATGGCGGGATGCCCAGACCGACCAGCGTCGGAGCGGAGGAGGGCGATAGCGACTCTTTTCCTGTTTTCTCATCCTCACCCGCCCCGGAGGTGGCGGACCGCTAACGGCCCGCCGGCGACCGCCACCTCGAGAGACTCCAACGGCGTGCGGGCCTCGCGTCCGAAGCTCCGGGCCGAGGTGGTCCAAAAGCCCCCCCCCGAGCCTGACCCCTGCAACTTCGGCCCTAGCGAGAACCTCACCGCTGGCAAGCGGGTTCTCGTGGAGTGACTATGCTCTCATCGGGGGCATCGACGAGGGCAGCATCGACTTGGCCAAGGCATGATCACCGCAGACCGCCGTGCGATTGACTTTGCGGTTCGCCTCGACGCGGAGACCCGTACGATAGCGGCGCAGACTATTCGCGGGGGCCAGGTGGTTGTCGGCGATGCCGCCTTTGATGCAGGGGGAAACCTCCATATCGTGAGACATGGCACGGGCCCCCTCATCATTGGAGACCGGCAGCTGGCCGCCGATGCAACGACCCGGAGCCTCTTCCTCATCGAACTCTCCCCATGACGACGCCTGGCTTGGGGCGCATCACGCCAATTCAGGGCTACCTCCTGCAGCTCGCCGGATATCGCCTTCGACGAACGCGAGAGCAGGCCTCGTTGTCGGACACGGAGCGCCTCAACGTGATGCGGGAAGGGCTGGCCGCCCTCCGTCGGGCCACAAAGGTCGACCTTGGCTACGACCTTGGCGCCTGGGAAGCCTACCTGCTGCAGCACCAGGAGTCCTTCCGCCATGGCTATGCGAAGGGGACCACCCAGCGCCATGTCGCCGCGGCCCGTGCCGACCCCCAACGCCGACGGCTCGTCGCCGCTCCCGCCGACGAGGACGGACCATCCGGTCTTTCTCTCGCCTCACGTGCCGTCTCCTCGAGTGCGGGGGAAGACCGCGTGGCGCGCTACGGGGATGACACACGAGACGTGTTGGTGGTGGCCGACGGCGCCGGGGGGTCGGGCGCTGGGGCAGAGGCCGCCGATGCCGTTCTCCACGCGATTCGTCGAGCGCCCTGGGCCCTCGACGTCTGCGATGTACTGAGAGAGGCGGACCATATCGTCGCGCAGGCCAGCCATGGCGGGGAAACCACCGTGGTCGTCGCACGCGTCATCGACGGCGAGGTGGTCGGAGCGAGCGTGGGTGACTCGGGCGCTTGGCTCTTCACTCCAGCCGAGGCCGTCGAGCTCACCGGTCGGCAAGTCCGAAAGCCCCTCCTCGGCAGCGGTCGAGCGCGTCCGGTGCCCTTTCGGGCCATGCTTGTCGGCCGACTGCTCCTGGCCACCGACGGCCTGCTCAAATACATACCCCTCGCCAAGCTTACCGAGCTCAGCGTGAGGCAGCCCGTTGCCAGCAGCTGCGACGCCCTCATCCAAGCCGCTCGCCTCCCCTCCGGCGGCCTGCAAGACGACATCGCCGTTCTTCTGGCCGAGACTGGCGCGAAGCGCCAATAGGAGCGCCGGTACACGCGCGGGCGCCCGCTTGGTGCCAAGCCACCGTGGGGGAGGCCATCGACCCCGCGCCACTGATCACAATGCGCGATCCAGCTGTCCACGATGGCCCGATCCAGCCGTTCACTTTCAGCGAAATACGCAGTGAGAGCATTCTCAGTGTCCTCAGTGAATCGGGGAGCCGACGCCCCCAAATGAACCCAAAGGCGATCACCTCATGCAACGCTTCGCGAACATCGGCATCGGTGACGTCATCGTGCTTGAATTCGATTTCACTGAGAGTGAGATATAGTCTTCGCCCTCGTTCTTTTTTGCGCTGCTAATCATGGTGGCAGTTCTCCGTCTTAGATCCTCCACCGCTTACCATGACACTCCACCTGGTTGTAATTGCTCGGCGACTTCACTCAACCCTGGGCGTCGATTCGCTTGGATTCCTGCTTGAAAGCACCTCTCGGCGGCTAAGAAAATCCAGTCGGGAAACATGGTCAAGGGTAGGCGGTGGGAGTATCGTCGGGACGTGATGTCGGATAGGCGACGACCCTCCGCGAAGGGGTCTGGATGCGGCGGAGGGGGCGTCCACGGTGTCGATGGGAAGGTGGTGAACGCACCGTGCGGTTCGGCGAGGCGGTTGGCTCGTCGAGGTTGGTACTCTGGGCTCGAAGGCAGAGCCGCAAGCGGAGCTGCTCGTGGGGTGGGCGGGGGCTCGGGCACCACCTCGGCGCGGAGCTTGGAGCGGGAGGCCAGCACCCCGTGGTCGCGCACCATGGGGGCGAGCTAGCAGGTCGTATGGCCCGAGCACGACGGCCTGCGAGCCGTCTTTCCAGGCTCGCTTGAAGGTGTCGCGGTAGCGGCCGTCGGCCACCCGCTCGAGGCGGTCCTGGGCGAGCGGGGGGCGGGCCAAATAGCGCACCACGCGCTCGAGCTGGGCGTGGTCGTTGCCGTGCAGCGTGTGCTGGGCATGTACATTGAATCCCGCCACGATGGCGACGGCCTCGGTGGGCCGGGCCTGGCTGGGGTCGACGAGGCGAAGCGGGGGCTGGCCAGCGCGCTCTCCAAAGAGGCTGATGCCCTGGCCGGAGGCCGCGTAGCAGATGTGCCACCCGCTTGGCTCTTCGGCTGGCGCGTCCTCGTCGTCGGCATCGAGCAGGCGGCGCACACGCTCGGCGGTGCGGCCGGCCACCTCAGCCACGTCCTCGGCGGTGGGCGGAGCCAGAGGCCTTGAACGCTCCGCAGAAGTGACCCACCTCGGCTCGTCCAAAGTGACCCGGGCTCTGGATCGTGTGGATCGCTTTGCTCGGTGAATCCGGTCCGTGTGATCCCTTTTTCTGGCTCGTTTGAGTCGTTTGGATCGTGACGATGCGAGCAGGGGCGTCGCTCGTCGGACGGTGATCGGGATGATGGCCGACGCCGTAGGGCAGGACCTAGGTCCACGCCAAAAGGCAAGGCGCGCCAGGTTCGTGCGGAGCGGAGGGGCTCCGCGGTCGGCGAGGGACGTGCGGAGGGCGGCCGGGTCCTCGTCCGAAACGTCCAAGGACCGAGGTCGGGGCATGGCGACGAGAAAGACACCGATGCTGACGTAACCTGAACGCACCTCGGACCGACACGCTCACGCTTTCTCGCCGCCACCCGATGATGGCGCGGGAATGCCCGACGGCTGCCCCGGCGTTTGGACTAGCGTATGCCCATGCGTCGGGTGCTCTCGTGTGCGCTGGCCTTTGCCACCACCCTCGTCGGTGCGAGCCCCGGCCCCCGCCCCGAGTCCGACCTCCGCGGACCGCCGCCGTCCCTTTGTCAATGGGTCTGGACCCACGCAGACGCCGACCTCGTCGGCGAGGACACGACGGCCGGCATCTTCGTCGGCACCGTGATCGCAGACGAAGAGGCGGTCACCTGGCGCCGCGCCTTGTCGCCCGCGGTCGCCCTACCTCCGCACCGGACCCGTGCCATCGTGATTCGCTTCGACGACAGCCTCCACCCGCGTTGGGACGCCCGTCACTTCGAACGAGATGTGACCGCGCACCTCGAGGCCATCCTGGCCGAGGTCGGCCCGGCGAACGAAGTCCAGCTCGACTACGACGCCCCCGTCCGTCGGCTT
>JBCCLB010000155.1:0-7546 GCA_039027095.1 Myxococcota bacterium | reverse complement strand
TCTTCCAGCGCGGGGCGGGGAATTTGGTACCGCACGCGGAGCGACGGCTGAGGGGCAGCGTCGATGAGGGTCAGAATCGGGGCGGTCCCGCCGTGGGGCAGCGCGCTCGCCGACCACCACGAAGGGTTCGGCGTTCCCGCCGCCGTCGCAATGATCGTGACGTAGGCGGCGTACTCGTCGAGAAGGCCGGCTACGGTGGTGGCGGAGGCCGAGGTCGCCTGGCGCTGGCTGAGGACCGCCGCGAGGCCACTCGGGGACGACGGTGCCTGAGCAAGGCGTAGCATCATAGCCCGTAGGGCGTTGTCATCGCTGGCCACGCCGATCCACGTTCGATTGCCGTCGCCCAATACCCGTAATTCGTAATGATCGACGATGACGGGCCCGGTCGGCGTCGCGAGCGGCGCGACGGGAATGGGAGGCGGCGAGGGCTTGGTGAGCCCCGGGGGCAGGTCGACGCGGAGCCGTGCCGCCCATGGCGGTCGCACCGGGAGGAGTCGGGCGCGGGGGAGGTTGCGTGCGACCTCTGCGTCGAAGGCGTCACGTATGAGCTGGCGCACCGCAGGCCGGTTGTATGCCCGGGTCGCGTCCTTCAGCCAGGTCACGACCGGCCCGGCCGGAGCCTCGATCCCGGAGAGCCACCATTCGCGGGTGCCGACCTTCGGGCCGACGCCCGTGGCGGGAAAGACGCCGGTCGCGAACACATGTCCCGCGTGGCTATGGACCGTCGTCCGCAAGAGGGCGAGCCAGGCGTTCCGGTCGGCGGGGGTGCCGACCTTTTCGGCATTGAGCAGCGCGGCAGCAACGTCTCTGCCCGCCGTCAGCATCGGCGCCAGGTGTTCGTCGGCGAGGGAGACCCCGTACTGAGCGGTGGTGGTCTCCACGGGAAGTCGGGCGAGCAGCTCGCGCGGCGGACCTCCGTGGGCTGCCCAATCGGCCAGGCCCTGCGCGAATCGAGACCGTTGGCCGGAAAGGCCGACCTCGAAGCCGAAGGTCAGCCCCTCGGGGCCCACGTCGGCGGTCACGGTCGTGTGGTCGAGCTCGGAGAAGATGTCGGCCAACTCTTCGACCGCCGCGTCCCCGACCCGGCGCAGCACCGCGGCGAGCGCGGCATCCCCAAACGCTTCCTCGGTGATCTCTTCTCGCGCTTCGGGCCAGGCGTCCCTCAGATCCCTCGCGAAGCGCGCGCGGTTGCGGCCAAAGCTGAACTTCAGATGAAGGTCTTCAGCGGCGGACGGCTTCGCGGCGAGCCGGCGCGCGACGAAGGGGACCAGGCGCGCCACCTTGGCCTCGTCGGGTCCGCAGATGATGCGGGCCGACGCCGGGCCCGTCGCGGCCGCGAGCAGACAGACGGACGGGGCCGGGTCGTCGTAAAGCTCCTCGTCGAGGGGGTCGCCGTCAGCGTCGCCTTCGGATGGGGGTTCTGAGGTCTCGTCGTCTGCCCCGTAAAGGCGCCACGTCCCGTCTCCGAGTCGCACCGGCGCCTCAAAGGCGTTGAGGGCCGCCGGAATCGAGCGAAAGCCCACCGACGACACCACCACCGGCTCGGGATCATCGGGGAGGGCGACCACGACCACGTCGATGGGGGCGTCGGCTGCGAATGCTTCCCACAGGCGCTCCGGGTCCACCCCGTCTTCATCCCCGAACGCCGCGACGGCGCTCTCGAGCGCCTCGTCTAGCGGCAGCGCGGTCGGCCCGACCATCTCGCGCACCGCCGCAAATGTCTGCAGCGGGCTGCGCCACCGCAGATGCACGAGCACCTCGCCTGGCGCTTCGGCGACTTCGGTCGCGACCTGCGCGGTCGTGGCTTCGATGGCCTGTGTGGGTTCCACCGTTGCGGTCGGAGCCGTCGCCAGCCGAGGTGTCGGCCCGCAAGCTGCACTCCCGGCGACCAGGAACGATCCGATATCGAGACGCCGCTGCACGTCGCGATGGTACCTCTTTGGTGAGAGATCCGACCCCCGCGTTTCGCGCTGCGATGTGGACGCGCGGCTACGGGCTGGGCGGCGAGGGGGGGGCTACCGGGAGCCCTCCCCGGTGGCGATGGCAGCGAGCCACGGGTCTTTCAGGCGGATGCGGTGGCGGAACGAGCGCTTCGGGGAGATGTGAAGGATCCCCTCCAAGGTCTGCTCACGGGGAAAGACGGCGTTGCTGGCAATGAGGCTGATCACCCCCACGATGGGGTCGAGCTCCAGCACCAACAGGCTGTGGTAGTGCGGGCGGCCGCCCTCCTTGTAGCCGTGAACGGTGAGCATGTCGCCGGGGCGAAAGCGGTCGGCCGCATCGGCGAGAAAGCCGTAGAACGCGTCGCGGTCGTCGAAGAGAAAGCGCTGCTCCTTGGGAATCGACCACACGTCGAAATAGGCGTCGTGTTTCTGCGCGAATTCGGCGAACTTTGCCACGCTGCGGCGGTTTTCTACCCCGAGGTCGTCGAAGTCGATGGCGCCCTCGGTGCGTTTCGGATGCGCTTCCCCGTCGCGCAGCGGGGCGTACCAGGTGCCCCCGGCCCGCTCCCAGGCGTCGGTGAGAAAGTCGATGCAGACCTGGGGAGGGATGGCTTGGCCGTCGGGCCCGTAGACCTTTCGGCTCTCGCCCTCGTAGATGAAGCTCCGCCAGCCTTTGGCGTAGGCGCGGTTCCACGCCTTGCGGAGAAATCCCATCGTCTGTCCGCTGTCGGCGTCGAAGGGGATGCGCTCCTTCACCATGCTGCGGACCACGTCGCGGAGTTTTGGCATCGCGGCGTGGTGATGGGCGGTCGCCTCCAGATACGACGCTTTGGCGTCGGCCAATTGAGGGGTGAGCGCTTCGCAATCGACGTCGAGACGGGCGCCTTCGACGGTGAGAAGGGCGGGGACCCACGTCTCGGGCCCGTAGCGGAGCTCGGCCACGAGGGCACCCTCGGTGAGGTGACGGGGCTTGATGCGGTCGAAGCGCGACCGGTCCATCACGTCGCGGAGGTCGAGATGGAGGGGGGCCGTCGATTCGAGCTCGGTGCGGGTCTTCGCGACGCGGTCACCGAGCAGCACCTCGGCCTTTTCTCCGGCGTAAGGGCCGTCGACGTACACGAAGCGCTCGTGCTGAAGGGCGTCCTCGGGCCGCCAGGCGACCTCGTAGATGTCGATGCCGCGTTGGATGAAGGCTGTCTTTTCGCGGAAGATCTTGGGCAGGCTGACCTGCTCGACCAGGGCGAGGGCCAAGCGCACGTCGTGATGCCAGAGGTAGCCTTCGCGGAGCACGTAGGCGCGGCGGTCTGCCTTGCGCATCTTGAAGCGGCGAAGCTTCGCGCGAACCGCCCGCACCACGTGCACGGCGCTCTTTTTTTTCCGGAAGGCATCGTGTTCAGGGCGGTCGGCGGGAGGTCGCCGCCACAGCAGCGACCGGCCCCGGACGCGCGTCATGTCGCGTCGTTGCGCTTCGAATCGGGGCGCCCCGGGCAGCGCCGGGAGGCGCATGACCGCGTCGATTCGCTCCTGGCAGGTCGCCGCCGGAGGCTCGGGGTTGTCGGCCGTGACGGCGACCGGGGCGACGGGACCGGGCGGCGTGTCGTCGGGACCACCCGAGCAGCCGCTCACCATGAGGGCGAGCGCAAGCACACCCAGGGGGCGCGGCCACGGCGCGCAACGTCGAGATGAACGGCGGGGCAAGGACCTACTCCAGCACGACGTCGCCGCCCGCGAGCGCGTCGTCGAGCATGTCTTGCATGCCCATCGCGAGGTCGGCAGGGAGGTCTTCGGTGGCGAAAAATCGCGCTTCGCGGATCTCCATCGGGTTCTTCGGTCCGCGGGCCGGACCGTCGACCCGCCCCGCCACGCACACCGTCACGGCGTGAAAGCGCGGGTCGCGGTCGGCCCGAGAGTACACGCCGGTCACCCGCTCCAACGCCCGCCACGTGGCCCCCGTCTCTTCTTCGATCTCCCGCGGGAGGGCGCGGCGCAGGGTCTCGCCCCACTCGAGGGTCCCCCCCGGGAGCGCCCACGTGCCGGTGTCGACCCGCCGGACCAAAAGGATGCGGTCGTCGTCGTCGCGCGCCACCGCTGCGATCCCCACCACCGGTCGCCGGAGCAGGTGGCGGGCGATCTCGTAGAGGATCCCCACCGCTCCTTTGGGCAAGCGCGATAGCGGGGCGAACTCGGCCATTCGGGGGCGGTACCAAAACGCCTGGGAGGCGTCGACCACCAGCTCAGCCCGCATCGAGGGCGGCGCGCTGGGCCTTGCCGGCCGCGTAGACCTCGAGCCCGACCACGAGGGCCAGGCCCACCAGCAGGGCGACGACCACCGACGCATCCAGACCCGAGGGCCAAAAGGGCTCGGCTCCGAGGACCCGCGGCTTTTCGCGGACGATCTTCACCGTCAATTCTTGGTAGGGCCAGATCCGCCACAGCGAGCCGAGCAAGAGCCCGATCAGGGTCGCCAGCATCGTGTCCTGAAAGTGGTCGAGCAACCACTTCAGGAGCCGAGAGAAGGCCAAGAGCCCTGTGGCGCAGCCCGCCACGAACGGCAGGACCACCCCGAGGTTCAGGTCAGCGAGGGCGCCGAGGATGTAGGCGTATTTTCCGAGGATGAGGAGGATGAACGACCCGCTGATCCCGGGCAGCAGCATCGCGCAGATGGCGATGGCCCCGCAGAAGAAGATGAACACCGGGTGGGTGGGGGTGTCGACCGGCACCAAGTTGACCACGCCGAAGCCCACACCTGCCCCGAAGACCACGGCGAGGTAGCGGCCCGGCGTCCACTGGCCGAGGTGGCGCGAGAGCGTCCCGGCCGAGCCGAGCACCATCCCGAAGAAGAGGGCGTACACGACCGTACGGGCCGGGCTGTCGGGGGCGATGAGCTGCGGGAGCTTCACCCCCTTGACCATCACCACGATCCCGACCGCGACGCCCACGAGGAGCGCGCCGAGAAAGCGCCAGTGCAGCCGGGAGAACAGCTTCTTCAGGTCGAAGCGGAGCAGGCTGATCACGGCCTCCTTGTCGGCCGACGTGATCGCGGCGAGGAGCCGGTGGTAGATGCCCAGGGCCACGGCCATCGTGCCGCCGGATACGCCCGGTACCACGTCGGCGCTGCCCATGCAGAACCCGCTGAACACGGTGTAGGCGGCGTCTTTCGCCCCGATTTCGCGGATCTCTTCGCTGACCTCACTCATGGCGCGGACGGTCTGTTATCACAGGTGGGTGATGGCCACGCATCCCGTGCCCGACGCCATGACGGCGGCCGACGTGGATGCGGCGGCGGTGCGGCTCGAGGGCCGCGTCGTGCGAACCCCGGTCGTGCATACCGAGCGCCTCGATGCGCGGGTGGGGTGCGAGGTATGGCTCAAGTGCGAGAACCTGCAGCGGATCGGGGCCTTCAAGGCCCGCGGCGCGCTCCA
Organism: Myxococcota bacterium; assembly: GCA_039027095.1. Classification (GTDB taxonomy): domain Bacteria; phylum Myxococcota_A; class Polyangia; order Polyangiales; family Polyangiaceae; genus JAPYTK01. The sequence goes on along the minus strand of JBCCLB010000155.1, from coordinate 2,181 downwards.
CTGTGTCGGAAGGCTCGACCCGGCCGCGCGCGCCCGCGGGATCATTACCTACTCGTCGGGGAACCACGCCCAGGCGGTGGCGTTGGCGGCGCGAGAACACGGGGTGACGGCGCGGATCGCGATGCCGGAGGACGCGCCCGAGGTGAAGGTGGCGGGGGTCGAGGCGCTCGGCGCGGAGATCGTCTTCGCCGGCTTCACCTCCGAAGACCGCCGCCAGGCCGCCATCCGCATTCAGGAAGAGACGGGAGGCGTGGTCATCCCTCCCTTCGACCACCCCGACATCATCGCCGGTCAGGGCACGGCGACGCGCGAGCTGCTCGACGACGCCCCACCCCTCGATGCGCTGCTCGTGCCCGTCGGGGGCGGCGGCCTGCTCGCGGGGGCGTGCTTGGTGGCGGCGGCGCGCTCGGTGCGGCGCATCTATACGGTCGAGCCGATCGGCTGCGACGCCATGGCGCAGAGCCTGGAGGCAGGAGCGCGGGTTGCGGTCGAGCCAGCGCCAACCCTTGGCGACGGGCTCAAGCCGGTGATGGTGGGCGCCCTCAACTTCGCCATCGCGCGGCGCTACGTTACCGGCAGCTTTCGGGTCGACGATGCCGAGATGGGCGACGCCCTGCGGGTGCTGATGGCGACGACCAAGCTTCTCGTCGAGCCCTCGGCGGCGGCTGCGGTGGTGCCGCTGCTCCGGGGGGAGCTGTCGGATTGTCGCCGGGTCGGCGTGCTGTTGTCGGGCGGCAACGTGGACTTGGGCCGCGTGCACGCCCTCCTCGCCTGACCTCACACCGGGTGTGGACGTCGCGAGTGGGGTCTGGTTAGGGTCTCAAGTGCGTCGGTTGTCGACGTCACCATGTCCCACGGCCAGCAGACCGAGGTCGCCGTCAGCAGCGGCGCCGACCCCGACCCATCGGGGGCGGTCGAATCGGATGTCGCCGCCGGCGCCGTACTCGCCTTCGTCGTCTCGGTGGTGGGGGCGCTGACGATCTCGTTCCTCTGCTCGATCTTCGAGTCGGTGCTGTTGAGCGTCAGTCGAGGCCATGTCGAGCGACTCGCCCGGACCGGCTCCAAGGCGGGGGCGGTGCTGAAAAAGTGGAAGATGACGGACATCGAGGTCCCCATCGCCACCATCCTCATCCTCAACACCATCGCCCATACGGTGGGCGCGACCGTCGCCGGCTCGAGCTACGGCGCCGTCTTCGGCGAGGGCAGCCTGTGGCTGTTCTCCGCCGTGTTCACGCTGGCGGTGCTGCTGCTGACCGAGATCATCCCGAAGACCCTCGGCGTCACCTTCGCCAACCGACTCGCGGCGCCGGTGACCCAGGCGGTCCGCGCCATCTCATTGCCCCTCAAGCCGGTGCTCATCATCACCACCTGGATGAGCCGGCAGCTCAGCGGCGAGCACAAAAAGCCGGTGACGAGCATCGAGGAAATCCGCCTGCTCGCCGCCCTCGGCCATCGCCAGGGCGACGTCACGGGTCGGTTTGCGTCGCTGATCGACGGGGTGGCCTCGCTCCGCGAACTCACCGTGCACGACGTGATGGTCCCGCGGGTCGGGATCAGCTTTCTCGACGGCACCAAGAGCATCGAGGAAAACCTCCAGCTCATCCGCGAGAGCGGTCACAGCCGCTTCCCCTTCACCCCCACCGGCGACCTCGACGACGTCGACGGTGTGATCCTGGCGAAGGAGCTTTTGTTCCTCGACCACGACATGGCCGACACCGACGAGATCGAATGGGACTCGTTGAAGCAGCCCCTTATCGTGGTGCCCGAAGGCAAAGCCCTCGACGAGACGCTGAGGGTCTTTCAAGAGCAGCGAAAGCACCTCGCGATGGTGGTCGACGAGTACGGCGGCACCCAAGGGGTGGTGACCCTGGAAGACGTGCTCGAGGAGATCGTGGGCGAGATCGTCGACGAGACCGACCGCGTCGAAAAGCTCATCATCAAGCGCCAAGACGGCTCGTTCCTCTGCCGCGCCCACGCCGAGACGCGAAAGCTCTTCAAGCTGCTCGACGTCGACCACAAGGTCGACTTCGTCACCGTCGGCGGACTCGTGGCCGACATCCTGGGTCACGTGCCCAAAGTCGACGACGAAGCGGTATGGAACGACATCCGCTTCAAGGTCGTGAAAGCGTCGAGCCGCCGCGCCGAACGCGTCCTCGTCTCGATGCAAAAAACCCAAAGCGA
>JBCCLB010000154.1:0-7617 GCA_039027095.1 Myxococcota bacterium | reverse complement strand
GTCCTGGTACTCCGACGCGCAGTCGTACGCCTCGGCGACGTCGAACGCGGCGTTGTTGTTGATTTCGCACTCCGACCGCTCGCGGTCGTTGCACGGCGCGCATTCGCATTCCAAGTCGCACAGCTCGGCGCCCGGGCCGCTCCCACAGCCGGGAACGTAGACGCCGGCGGCGAACATGAGCGCCGCGCCCGCCCCGAGGAGTCGTCCCGCCCCGCCCCGGCGGCCGAGGTTGCTATTGATGACGTGACGCCGAAGCGCCTGGCGGTGCCGCTTTTCCGTGATGCTCGGCTTCATGAGGAAGACCCTCCTTGCACGGCGGGGGCGCCGTCGCTCATGCAGTTGCTGTAGTCGCGCGCCTCGTCTTCGCAGTCGTCTTCGAAGGTATAGACGTCGTTTTCGCACGAGGACTCCTCCTCGGCGCATGCGGCGAAGAGGTCGAACTCCGCGGCGCAACCGAACAGGCTCGCGCGCTCTTCTTCCGCTCCGTTTTCGACCTCACATGCCTCGCGGTCGGCATCGTTGCCGTCTTGGCAGTCGACGCGCTCTTCGCAAAAGTCGCCGAAGTTCCGGCCTCCCAGGCAGCCCACGCTACCCGCCAGCAAGACCGTGGCGCCAAGCCATTCCCCTGCTCGTCTCATCAAGCTCTTCATGTCGTATCTCCAGGATGCTGCTCGCGTCCGTAGGACGTATTACGCCCGTTCGGTAGGCAAAATTCCTGCTCGCCGCCTCTTTCAGCGGAATGTCGTCTCCCCGACGTCGGGAGCGCGCGGCGCCTCGACGCGGCCCGGAGGTGGTGGCGAAGCGCCCGACGGATACGGGGGCTCGCGAAGCCAGCAGATTCCTGGCGCTTTGCCGTCGACGGGACGACCGCCCGCGACATGCGTGGCCCTTCGGCTCAGGTGGGGCGGAGCCGGTACACGATGACGATGATCTCGACGATCCAGGCCACCAGATTCAACATGAAGGGCACGTCTCGGAGCATCTCTTGCGTCGGCGATTCGGCATCGGGACGCGACGTGATGAGCTGGAGAAACCGGCCGACCCCGATGAGCGGATGAATGGTGGTGAGCCAGAGCCACTCGGAATTGAAGACGGCCTGAATCTCGTCGTCGAGCGTGTACAGCAGATAGCTGACCACCGCCGCCACCCCGGTTGACGCCAGCGCCCAGAACAGCGCCCCCGGCGAGTAATGCCTCAGGGCGGCCCGTTGGGCGACCGCGCCGGCCCCCAACAGCTCGTGGCGCCGCTTGCCAAAGCCGAGGAACAGCGCGAGAAAGGCGGTGCACGCGATCATGTAGGCGGAGACGGGGGTGCGCGTCGCGAAGCCCCCGGCCAGGACCCGGAGCACGAAACCCGCGGCGATGCACGCGACGTCTAGGTACGCGACTTTCTTTAGCCGGAACGAGTATGCGGTCTGAAGCGCGAAGTAGGCGCCAGCCGTGGCGAGAAAGGTCCAGGGGCCCAACGAGCCCCCCACGAGGCAGAGACCCAGCAGGACGACCACCATCGCTTTCGCGACCGGCAAGGGAACCCGCCCGGCCGCGATGGGTCGATGGCGCTTCACCGGGTGGATTCGGTCCGCCTCGACGTCGACGATGTCGTTCAGGGTGTAGATCGAGCCGGCCAGGAGGCAGAAGATGGCAAAGGCACCGAGGGCGCTGATGATGATCGACGGGTGGGTCAGATTTTTCGCGAACACGACCGGCGCCAGGACGAAGAGGTTCTTCACCCACTGATGCGGTCGCATCGTCCGGACAACCCCCCGAGCGATCACGAGCAGACCAGGTCGCTCGTCCGCCATGGCGGACGCCGGCGGTCCCTCATGGGTCAGGCTCACGGCGCCGGGCTCGCCTCGCCGTGAACCTCGATCGCCTCCGTCTCCGCTCATGGCCGGCGGGTCGTACCTCGGCCGCGGCGAGACGTCACAGTCAAATGGGGCGTTCGAGACGCCCCGAGCCCAACAAAAACAGGGCTTAAGCCATCACCGGTCTGCTAGCATGGGCGGTCATGAGCACGGTGCTCGAGGTGAAGCGCGACGCTGACTCCGTCATCGAACGTCTCGTGCAGGCCATCGGGGGCGCCCTCGAGGGAAAGCCCGAAGCGGTGCAGAAGGGCGTCATCAGCCTGATGGCCCGCGGGCACCTGCTCATCGAAGACGTTCCCGGCGTCGGCAAGACCACGCTCGCGCGCGCCTTGGCCAAAGCGGTGGGCGGGGAGTTTCGTCGGGTCCAGTTCACGAGCGACCTGCTGCCGAGCGACGTCCTCGGGGTCTCGGTCTACGACCAGGCGCGCAACCGCTTCGAATTCAAGCAGGGGCCGGTGTTCGCCAACATGCTCCTGGCCGACGAGATCAACCGGGCCAGCCCCCGCACCCAGTCGGCCCTGCTCGAGGCGATGAACGAAGGGCAGGTGTCGATCGACGGCCACACGACGCTCTTGCCCGACCCCTTCTTCGTGATCGCAACGCAAAACCCGGAAGACTTCGCGGGGACCTATCCCCTGCCCGAATCGCAGCTCGACCGCTTCATGATGCGGATCCACATCGGTTACCCCGCGGGGCCCATCGAGCAGCGGCTCCTGCTCAACCCGGACCTCGATCGGGTGGCGAGTGTCCCTCCCGTGCTCGACCCGCAGGGTTTGGTACGGCTGCAGCGTGAGGTCGAGCGAGTGAAGGTCGACCCGGCCATCGCGGCGTACACCCACGCCGTGCTCGCGGCCACCCGCACCTCGCCGGCGATCTCCATCGGCGCGTCCACCCGCGCCGGCATCACGCTCATGAAGGCGGCGAAAGCGCGGGCCAAGCTCCACAAGCGCGACTACTGCATCGCCGACGACGTGCACGAGCTCGCGGTGCCCGTCCTCGCTCACCGCGTTCGGCTCTCGGCGCAAGCCGACGGGTACGTCCCCAACTACGACGAGGCCGAAGCGACGGTGCGCGACTTGGTCGCGCGGGTGCCCGTTCCCATCTGAACGTCAGTGACGCCCTGCTCCCCGGTGGCGCCCGCGTCAGCGCGTGGGTAGTCTTCGTCCACGATGGCGAGTCCGTCCTCCGCTACCGACGACGGCGGCCCGCGCACCCCACGCGACGTTCCCCCCGAAACCATCCGCGGCGTCGGTGCGGAGAGCCGGTCCAACCCGCGACCGTCTCCGCCGCGACGAGAGAAGAAGCGGCGACGACGGCGCAGGCCGCGGTCCCCTTGGGCCCGTCGACTCAAGTTCACGCGCGAGGGGAAGTACTTTCTCGGCATCACCCTCGGCGTCGGTTTTGCGGCCATCAACACCGGGAACAACCTGCTCTACCTGCTGCTCGGCATGATGCTTTCGCTGATCATCGTCTCGGGCGTGATGAGCGAGCTGTCGCTACGCACGCTCACGGTGAAGCGCCGCCTCCCCGCGCGCGCCCAGGTAGGGCGACACCACCTCGTGGAGATCGAGGTCTTCAACAACAAGCAGCGGGTCCCGTCCTACGCCATCGAGGTGGAGGACCTTCGCGCCGGACAACCCGCAGATAAGCGGTGCTTCTTTCTCAAAATCAGCCCGCGCTCCACGCAGATCGCCGCCTATCGCCGGGCGCCGTCGCAACGCGGGCTCGAAGCCCATACCGGCTTTCGGATCGCGACCCGGTTTCCCTTCGGCCTGTTCGAGAAGTCACGTGAAGTCGATGCCCCGGGCGAGCTGGTGATCTACCCGGCGGTCGACCCAGTACGGTTGCCTCCGCGCGGTCGCGGCGAGACGGCGGGCACCGCCGGACCGCTAGGCCGAGGCTCGGGGGAGGAAATCTACGCGCTTCGCCCCATGCGACAGGGGGATGACCCTCGGGACATCTACTGGCGAAAATGCACGATTCCCGGGCAGCTCGTCCTCCGGGAACGGGCGCGCGAAATGAGGCACGACGTCGAACTCGTGGTCGACAACACCCGCGTGTCCTCACCTGAAGCGCCCTCCGCCACCACCGAAGGGTCGACATCACGTCGTACCGACGACGCCCTCGAAAAGCGCATCCGCGAGGTCGCGTCGTTCGCTGTGGCCCACATCCTGCGGGGCGACCGGGTCACGGTGACGACGACCGGAGGCGAGCGCGTGCTCTCCGACCGGTCCCGGGGGATCGATCCCATCCTGAAGTTTCTCGCCCTCGTGCGGCTTACCGGCGGGGAGCATCGCCGCCCCGCGCGCCGACGCGCCGCCTGAGTGAGCCCCATGCGCTTCGGACTCGTCCACCGAATCATGACCGACGCGCTGGCGGCGCTCGGCGTGTTCGCCCTCGTGGCGAGTGGGCAGTTCGACCGAACCGTCGACATCATCGCCGTGGTCGGCCTCGGCGCCGCCGTGGCGATGAAGGAAGCATGGCGTCACGAGGCGGCTCGCCGCCACCTCGACACCATCGCGGTGTTTGCGCTCATCGCCGCCCAGCTCGGACGGCTCGTGCTCACGAAGACGAGCGGTCTCGACCTCCTGATCGAGTTTGCCGTCGGCCTCCAGATCATTCGCGTGGCGACCCGGAAGGGCGCCGCCCACGACCAGCAAGTCATCGTGCTCGCACTGCTTCACTTGATCGCGGGCACCGTGGTCGGCGGGGGCCTCGGCTACGGGTTGTGCTTCGTGGGGCTCCTCGTCGTGACGCCGGGAGCGCTGGTCCTCAGCCACTTGCGACGAGAGGTGGAAGGGAATTACCGGCAGGGCGCCCGAGATCGGACCGGGCTTCCCGTCGACGTCCCGCGGATCTTGCGCAGCAAGCGGGTCGTAGGGCGCCAATTCATCGCGGTCACGTGTCTCCTGTCGGTTCCGATCCTGGTGTTCACGGTGGTTCTGTTCATCGTGTTTCCGCGCGTCGGGTTGTCGCTCCTCCTGCTCAACCGGCCGCAGAGCGATCGGATGGTGGGCTTCTCGGGGAAGGTCGACCTCGGCCAATTCGGCACCCTGCGTACCAATCCCACCATCGCCCTGAGGGTCGTGTATCCCCCGCAGGAGGCCCCGCCCGCGCGCCGCGTCATGCACCTCCGAGGGACCGCGCTCGACCACTACGACGGCAAGAGCTGGAGTCAAACCGCCTCGTCGCTGCGCACGGTGGCCACCGGGGCCGACCTCGTCCCGCTCGGACGGGAAGACAGACGCCGCGTCGACCCGGCGACCGACGCGAGCATCCGCATCGAACTGGAGCCCATCGACCCGCCGGTGCTCTTTTTCCCCTCCCACGCAGGTGGCTTTCGATTGCAGCCGTCGGGGATCGGCCCCAACGCCACGGTGAGCGTTCAACGCGGCCCCGAACACGAGTTTCGCTACCAGGCCCCGGGGGATCGTGGGGTTCACTACACGGTGTACCTCGGCGAAAAGGGACGCCCAGTATTCACTTCGCTCCGGGAGTCTGAGCGCTACCGCTACCTGCAACTCCCCGCTCTGCCGCCCCGGCTCGGTCAGCTCGCCGCGAGCTGGGCCGACGGCGGGAACGACGACTTCGCCGTCGCCCGCGCCATCGAACGGCGACTGCGCACCGACTTTCGCTACGACCTCGCCTCGCCTTCAGGCGCCGAAGACCAACCCTTGGATCACTTTCTCTTCGAGTCGCAGCGCGGTCACTGCGAGTTCTTTTCGACGGCGATGGCGGTGATGCTTCGGACCCAGGGCATCCCGTCCCGAAACGTCACCGGCTTCGTCGGGGGTACCTACAACAAGTTCGGACGGTTTTATGCCGTGCGCCAGGGGGATGCCCACAGCTGGGTCGAGGCCTTCATCGAAGGCCGGGGCTGGGTCACTTTCGATCCTACCCCTCCCGGGGCCGCCACCCCGCAGAGCGAGGTGGAGGGATGGCTCGCATCCGTTCGTGACTTTTTCGAAGCCATCAGTCAGCGGTGGGACCGTCACGTTCTCGGCTACGACCTTCAGCAACAAGTCGGGCTCCTCGACCGGATGGGCCGGCGAAGCCCCGCGCTCAGTCGGCTCACCCGCCCCCGTGCGAGAGACCTGTGGGTGCTCGCGGGCGTCTTGCTCGTCGGGGTGGGGCTCTACTTCTGGCGTCAGCAACGGCGACGGGCGCGTCCCGCCTCCGACGACGAGCCGCGCCGTCCAAGCCGCCAGGGTGCCCTCGCCGCCTCGCTCTACCAGCAACTCGACCGAGCCATGGTCGCGATGGGGATCGCACGTCCCGCCACCGTTCCGCCCATGCGTCATGCCGCGCGACTTCGCCACGAGGACCATCCCGACAGCGCCGTCATCATCGACCTCACCCGCCGCTATCTCGACGCGCGATTCGGCGATGTGTCGCTCGACGCGGAGGCCCGCCGCGCGTTCGAGCGTGCGGTCCGAGGCCTTGTGGAAGCTCACCAGCAGCGCCATCCCCCGCGGGGACCGCTCGCCCGATTGGCGGCGACGCCCATGAAGACAGCCCCGGGAGGAGACGAGGAGGGCGGCGACGACGACGCGTCCGCCGTCACGCCCCCGAGCGGACGGGGCCCCGAGGACAGCGGCGAACGAACCATCCCGTGACCCTCTCCGCCCGAAATCCCCGCGTCCGCACCCAACTCCGCGGCGCCCTCGAGCACCGCGACGTGGCCCCGATCCTCGAGATTTTGGGACCGATGGTGACCGAGGCGCGACGCGAGCGCCTCACCCGCGTGATCGCGGGCCGCATCGCCGCCGTCACCCTCGTCATGGACGCGCCCCACGACCCGCACAACGGGGCCGCGGTGGTGCGGTCCTGCGACGCGTTCGGCGTTCATCAGATCCACGTCGTCGAGCGGCGCGAGGCATTCACCGCGTCGACGGCCGTGGCCAAGGGCACCGAAAGGTGGGTCGACGTCATGGCGCATCGCGACACCCCGAGCGCCGTCGCGACGCTCGAACGCCGCCGTTTCACCCTCGTTGGCACCCACCCCGAGGGACGACTCGTGCCCACCGAACTGCCCGATATTTCCCGTCTCGCCCTCGTCATGGGGAACGAGCACGACGGGATCTCAGCCGACCTGGCGGCCGCATGCCATCACCGCGTCCGCGTCCCCATGCGCGGGTTCGTCGAGAGCTTGAACGTCAGCGTGACCGCCGCCATCCTGCTCCAACACGCCACCGCCGGGCGCGCCGGTGATCTCGATGAAGAGGCGCGGCAAAGGCTTCTCGCCCGCTACCTCGTCCTGTCGGTGCCCCGGGCGCTCGACATTCTCGACGCGAGCGGAATCCGGCTCACCCCCGCCTGACAACCATTTACGCGGGGCGGCCTCGTCTCCTACGATCCCGGCCTTCAACGTGTCTCGCAAGCCACCACCGCCGCGTCGCCCCCGCGCGCCGCGGCCCGACGCCACGAGCGGACCCCCGCGCCCGGACCCCGCCGCGACGCCATCACCCGGCGCCGCTCGCGCCTCCCGGCCGCCCCTGCCTCCGCGCGGGCCTTTGGCGCGCACGGTGGCCCTCGACCCTCCGGAGGCCGCGAGACCCGCGCAGTATGGGCTTCACGACGACGACGACGACGACGACCCTCCCACCCGCGTCGCCTTCCGCTTCGACATGTCCGGGATGACGTCGACCTCGGCGGCATCCATCCCGCCCCCCGTCGCCGAGGACACGACGACCGAAGACCCGACGACGCACAACCGGGACGTCCCCGGCTCTGCTGCCCCCCCCGCTGCCGCC
>JBCCLB010000153.1:0-8270 GCA_039027095.1 Myxococcota bacterium | reverse complement strand
ACGGCTTGACGCTGGTGCTCTACGAGTCGCTGGCCGGGCGCCATCCCCTGCTGCAGGACGGGGAGCGCATGCCCTCCACGTACAGCATGGTGTGGCGGCACCTGAAGTGGGAGATCCCTCCCATCCCGGGCCTTCCCGAGGATCTGAATTTTGTGCTCGAGCGAGGGCTCAGTAAAGACCCGGAGGAGCGTTGGCAGAACGCGGCGGCCTTGGGTACCGCGCTCGCCCGATGCGCCGAGCGACTCGCCCCCGCCAGCGGCCATGCGCCAGACGCAGCCCCGAAGGCGCGTGCCGCAACTGCCCCCATTGAGCTTTCGCCGCGAGCTCCGGGGCATCGAGGACCTATTGCCTCGACCGTGCCGATGTCCGATCCCGCTGCTGCAAAAGCCGCGACCGCCGAGGCAGAGGCTTCAGCGCCTGCGGAGGTTGCTCCAAACCCGGGGATCGCCGCACCCGACGGTCGAACGACAGGAATGCTCGACCTCGAAGCCTTCATCGCTGAGGTGAACGCTGGCCGGCTGCAGGAAGACGACATCGATGCCTTTGTCCGTCGCGCGGAAACGGCCTCAGGCGTCGATGCCTCGAGGGTCAAGGATGTGTCGGTCGAGGCGAGGTCGGCCGAGAAGGTAGCGGACCCGACGGCACCCTTGCCGAAAGGCTACAGTCACCTCATGCGTGCACCAGGGGATCGGGTGAAGATGGTCGATGTCGATCCCACGGCGTCCTTCCCCGACGGGTACCGCCACCTGGCGCAAGCCCCGGTCATCGGTTCCGCCAATTCGCCCGCTGCACGGCTTTCCCGGGGCGCCTGGTGGTGGAGTGTAGCGCCAATTCTGCTCGCAGGTTTGGCCGTCTTGGTCGTCGCGGCGCTCGTCTACGTCGCCATCACCGGGAGTGGCGTGCGGTGAGCGCCAAGTCCTCGGTCGCGGCCGATCCGTCGGGAACGGGCGACAACGCCAACCCGTCCGGTGACGAGGCCAATCCGTTTCGCGGGACCGAGTTCGACGCGGCATACGCGCAGATCTTGGCTCTCGAGTTGGAGGGCGACGCATCGGCGGCGGACCCAAGCGTCACGGCAAGACAACTGTCGGTCGACGGGCAGGGAACCGTAAAGACGGAGCACCACGCGGCCGCGACCGCGCGAGCTGAGGCACCAGCGCCTCGTCCGGCGGTCGTCGCCCCCACTTCGCCAGCGGGAGGCGACACCCCGAAGGTGGTGCTGGGACAAGGAGGACGGGAACGTCCGCAAAAGGTTCTTGCACCCACCCTTGTGACCGGGCGTGCCGGGGCCGAAGTCCGCGCGACGAACGCTCGAAAACGGCTCGTTTGGGCGGCGGCGTTGCTCCTGCTAGGCACCGTCGGCGTCGTGATGTGGTTGGTGTTTGGCGACGACCCGCTGGCGGATGGCGAGCGAACGGGTTCTCCCTCACAGGTCGGTGACGACCGCGTACCTGGCGCCGGCCAAGAAGCGGCGCCCGACGCGCCCGAGGTCGTCGCTCCAGTCCCGATGGTCACGACGTCAGCCCCAGAGGCCGTCTCGAGTTCGGCCCCGGCGAGACCCGGGCCACCAGCTTCGCCACGCCCATCGACCAAGGCGCCCCCGCCCACGCCACCATCGACCGCCCAGGCACCTCCAGCCCCTGCACCCACTCCTTTTCCTCTTCCACCGGACATCGATTAAGTCCGACGGGTGACGATGAAGACGGCGGCGGTGAAGTCACGTGCGTTGGTCGCGACGCTGGCGGCCTTGTCGCTGGGGGTTGAGGCGCGCATCGCTTCATCGCAGACGCCCACGCCGGCCCCCACCGTCGACCTGCCCGCCGACCCGGAGCTGGTCGAGGACGCCGCTCGCGAGCTCTACCGCCGAGCACGGGAGGCTCGTCGCGATGGCGACCACGCGAGCTGCTACCGCGACATGCTGGCGGCGTGGAAGCTGTCTTCGAAGCCCAACATCGCCTTGGGGCTGGGCGACTGTGCCCTCTCTGTAGGTCGAAACGCGCTCGCGGCCACGCGCCTGAGTTGGGCGCTCGAAAACGCCACCGATGCGATGAGGGCGCAGCCCGGAACCATCGACCACTTTCGCAAGCGCCTCGAGCAGGCGAAGTCGGCGGTGGCGACCGTCGAGGTTACGGTGGTGCCCGCGGGCGAAGACGTCGAGCTAAGCGTCGACGGCACGTCGGTCGAAGATCCCTCCGCCCCGCTGTTCCTCGCCCCGAGCACGCCCCACCGCATTGAGGCGCGCCGGCCCGGCTTCGCTCCCGCCTCGACCACCGTCAACCTGCCTCCCGGGCAAGAGAAGGCCCTCGAGCTACAGCTGCAGCCCCTGGGCGACGCCGGGGCCGGTGGCGGCGCGATGGGCGGGGGTGGCGCTTCCGGCGCGGGCCAAGGCGATGACGATGGAGACGGGATCCACGCGGCATGGCCGATCGGCCTCGGCGTGGCAGGGGTCGCTCTCCTGGGGGTGGGTGCGGGGATGTTCGTCGTGGGCCAGGGGCAGCGCGACGACGCCGAGGCGCTCGAGGCCCAAAACGGTTGCGCCCAATCGCTATGTCCGGAGGTCGCTGACGCTTACGCGGATGCGGACGCGAGCCGCGACGCATCGACCGGACTCTTCATCGCCGGTGGCGCGCTCAGCGCGGCAGCCGTCGGCGCTTTGATCTGGTGGTGGGCGACCCACGACGATGAGCCCACGGCAGAACCCCAAGACGACTTCATCGTTTCGCCGTTGGTGACGCCCCGGGCCGCTGGCGTTCGCCTCGACCTCGCATTCTGAAGATCTACCGATGCCATCAAACCTCCGCCCGGACCCGAGCCCGTTCCGTCAATCCGCCGCGGTGCCGCGCCTCGTGTTTGGCGTGGCCGCGGCAGCTTCGTCATGGTGGATCGTGGCCGCCTGCAGCGACCTCGAGGGAGACTACCGGGACCGAGTCTGCGACCCGGCGACCGACTCGAATTGCCCGCCGGCCGGTTCGAGCCAGGCAGGCGGCGACGGTCCTGGTGGCGCTGGCGGGCCTACGACCACGACGGCCAACGGCGGCGCGGGAGGAACTGGCGGCGCCCCGCCGGAATGCAACACCGACGCGGAATGCACCGACCCAGCGATGGCCAAGTGCGACACCTCTGTAGCCGGCGGCACCTGCGTGGCCTGCGACGCGTCTCCCCAGTGCGAAGGTATTGCCGCCACCCCGGTGTGCGCCACAAGCGGCGACCGTGTCGGCACCTGCGTCGCCTGCACCGCGACGGAAGCGGGCGCCTGCACGGCCATGCAGACCTGCAACCTCCTCGACGAGACCTGCGCCGACGTGGCCCCCACGACGGTCGACACATGTGAGCCCTGCACGAACGACGACCAGTGCCTCGCCAATCACCGATGCGTGCCGATGGACTTCCCCGTGGGCACGGATCTCGGCCATTTCTGCCTGGAAGACGCCACGCTCGGCACATGCGAGCGGCCGTACCTAGTTTTCGTCAACGAGCCGAGCATCAACGACGTTGCCGCCACCAACTACTGCGGCATCGACCAAGACTCGGTGACTTGCCCGGCCGTCATTGCACTCTCTGACAGCTGGCAGTGCCCTGGAGGCACCGACGGGATGTGCAGCCCCGACAGCAACCCAGCCAACGAGGTCATGGTGCCGGGCGCCATCTGTGAGCAGGTCGGCGCCGCCTCTAACCGCTGCACCCACCCGTGCTCCGTACCCGACGAGTGTCCCGCATCCGGACCGCCCAGCACCTGCGGCAATGGTGGAATGGGTGGGCCGGAGTGGTGCGGCGGATGACCGAAGCATGTGCGAGGTCGACACAGAACATCGACCAAGCCTTGTCGACCCGGTTCTAACCGCGTCGTGCCAAAACAACCCAGATTGTGACGCTACCAGCCTCACAATGAGGCCTTTCCTTGATCCACCTCGCTGGTGCGAGGCGGGTTTCGGCGTGTCTCCTGGGCCCCTCGCGGGGCGGCCGAGGCACCGCTGACCTCGTGGTCTCCCAGCCTCTCGCTCCCACTTTCACGAGAGCATCCTCCCGAGGCAGCGCGGGGGGCATCGGGTCTGCCCGTCACTCCCCGGTGTCCCTCGCGAGGCCGCTTCTCCCCCGGTCATGCTGGACGACCCGCGCCGCCAACGCATCGTCGACGTGCTGGTCGACGCGAGCATCGACGGGAACGAGGCGGCCGCGAAACGTCACCGGCTGTCGCTTCGAACTGTCCAGAGATACTGGGAAAAACTGGAGGGTGACGCGGAGCTGTCGCGAGCTGTCGCGAAAAAGTTTGGGCCTATCGAGGCCGACCGCAGCAACGATCTGGTGCAGCGAGACCGTAAGCGCCGGGCGGCGCTGATGAACGCGACGGACGGCGTCAAGAGCCTGGTCGAGGAGGCGGTAAGCCGGCGGAAGACCGTCGACGACGAGAACCTCCCGAAGCTGCTGCACAGCGTGGTGGGCGCGGTGAAGGTGCTGGGCGAGTACGACACAGCGCACACGATTCTGATGGCCGATGAGCTTGCGGCTGATCCACCGGGTGAGAGCGCTCCAGAAGGAGCGGGACCGGATGCGGGCGGCCCGGGTTCAGCGGCGGGCTACCACTGAAGCAGGCACGCTCCTCGACTTCGTCCCTCGCATCTCCCCCCGGTACGAGCCGCCGGCGCACCTCCCCCAGCTCGTCGACTTCCTCGACAGGATCCGCCAGCGGCAGGAGGTCCGCGGCCTCTTCAGCGTTCCGCCGCGGCACGCGAAGACCGAGACGGTGCTCCACGCCATCGCGTGGCTGCTCGCTGGGAATCCGCACCTGACCATCGGGTACGCCTCTTACAGCGAGACGTTCGCCCGCCAGAAGAGCCGGATCGCTCGGGACTACACCCGAGCGGCGGGGGTCGAGCTCCGCACGGACAGCACGGCGCTGGACCAGTGGCAGACCATCGAAGGGGGCGGGCTCATCGCTCGAGGGATGGAGGGGGCCTGGACCGGTCTCGGCGTCGACGTCCTGATCATCGACGACCCCCACAAGAACCGCTCCGAGGCCGACAGCCCCGTGAAGCGACGCCGGGTCCTCGACTGGTGGCACTCGGCGGGCGTGTCCCGCGTTGAGCCAGGGGGCTCCGTCCTGGTGGTCCACACGAGGTGGCATCCGGACGACCTCATCGGGCATCTGTCCAACGACGCCGAGGTCGAGTGGGAATACCACAACCTCCCCGTCATCAACGATGGGTCGGACCCCGCCCGCGAGGAGGGGGCTCCGCTTTGGCCTTCGCGGTGGCCGCTCGACAAGCTGCAGGCGCGACGCCGCGAGGTCACCGAGTTCGAGTGGGCCTCGCTGTACCAGGGGCAGCCGAGACCTCGAGGCGACAGCGTCTTCGGGGAGCCGCAGTTCTACGACGAGCTGCCGTCCGGAGGCTGGTACGCCCACGGCGCCGACCTCGCCTACACGGCCAAGACCTACGCCGATTTCAGCGTAGTTGTGACCATGCTCCGGCTTGGGTCGAGCTACTACGTGGTCGACGTTGTGCGGCGCCAGGTCGACGCCCCAACGTTCTGCGGGGTGCTGGCGAAGCAGGCCGGTCGATACCCCGGACGCATGCTGTGGCACGCTTCCGGTACCGAAAAGGGGGCCGCCCAGTTCATCCGCTCCCGGGTACCTCGGTTCGAGGTGCACCCGGCGACGGCCGACAAGTTTGTTCGGGCACAGCCGGTGGCGGCGGCGTGGAATGACGGCCGCGTCTTCATCCCGCGAAACGCCAACTGGGGGCCCGCATTCCTCGCCGAGGTCCGCGCCTTCACGGGGGTGGGCGACGACCACGACGACCAAGTCGATGCACTGGCCTCCGCCTTCTCCGCGCTCCAGGTCACGCGCGCACGCTCCACTCGCAACCTCCCCGCCTGGTGATGCTGTACGACGTCCTGAACCAGCGGCACCCGGATTATCGGCGCGAGGTCTGGGACGAGCTCGAGCTGCTCTACCGCGGCGGCTACGACCTCGACACGAAGAGCAAGATGAAACTGCTCCCCAAGCTCGTTGGGGAGCATCGGCTGCGGTACCAAGAGCGCGTCAAAGCGACCCAGTACATCAACTACTTCGCCCAGGTCGTCGACTTCTTCGCGTCGTCGCTGTTCGCCAAGACGCTGCACGTTACCCCTACGGAGGAGACGTCGGCGCCGCTTCAGCCGGAGCCCTACGACGCCTTCGCCGAGGACGCGACACGGGGCGGCGACTCGATCGCCGACGTGCTGAAGGAGGCCTTCACCAAGGCGCTGGTGAAGGGCAAGGCGCTGGTTGCCATCGACTTTCCCGCCACCGACATCATCCCTCGCAACGTCGCCGAGGCTGAGGCGCTTCGGATCGGACAGCCCTACGCGTGGTGTGTACAACCCGAGCAGCTCATCGACTGGCGCTACGACGACGACGGGACCTTCGCCTGGGCAATCCTTCACAGCGAGTACCGCGAGCGTCTTCGCCCCGAGGACAAGCGCTCGGCGCCCATCGAGCGCTTCAAGGTGTGGTCCCGCGACCCCGGGGGTGCCACATGGCAGGTCTTCGAGCGGCGAAAGACCGAGACCCGAGCAGGAGGCTCGGAGAAGCTGGAGCCCGTCGCCAGCGGTCAGACCAGCTTTCGCCGGGTTCCCCTCGTCGAGCTGTGCGTTCCCCACGGGCTGTGGGTGGGGAACAAGATCGGGCCGCTCGCCAAGGAGCACTTCGAGCGCCGAAGCAAGCTTCTCGCCAGCGTCAGCAAGGCGCTCATGGCGATCCCCTACGTCAAGCTCGGGAGCGAGATCCCGGCCGCTGGAGGCGCGCTCCCGGCCGAGGTCCAGCAGGACCCCGAGCGGGGGGACATGCACCGCTTGCAGTACGAGGCGAAGGGCTTCGTGACGCTGGGCGCCGCGGACGACCTGGGCTTCGCCGAGCCAAGCGGCCAAAGCTTCGAGCTGGCGCAACAGCAGATCGACGGCCTCGTCGACGAGATGTTCCGGGTCGGACACCAGATGGCCATGAGCGTCACGAACACGAGCAAGGCGCTCGCCCGGTCTGGCCTCAGCAAGACTGAGGACCGCCACGCCACCGAGGTCGTCCTCGAAGCCTTCGGCAACGACGTGCGGAAGTTCGCCGTCACCATTTACGACACGATCGCCGAGGCTCGAGGTGACGCGGTCACCTGGCAGCCGGTCGGCCTCGACAACTTCAAGTTTCACGATCGCGCCCAGGTCGTCGATGAGGGAACCCGCGTTCGCGACATCGAGATCCCGAGCTCGACCTTCCAAGCCCACTACTTCGGGGACGTGGCACGGCGACTTCTTCCCGACCTCAGCCCCGAAGACGCTGCGGCGGTCCAGGACGAAATCCGCGAGTCGCTCGATCGGGAGGCGGCGCAGGCGGACCAACTGCTCGCCAGCCTGAACCCGGAAGACGACGACGAGGACGATGACGCTGACGGTGTCGGAGGCGAGGACCCGGGTCGAGCGCGAAGCCGAGCTGGCGGAGCAGGAGAATCGGAGGCGTCTCGTCGCCGTCGCGATGGCGGCGCTGATGCTGCGGGGCCGCGGCCGCGCCGCGCGGTTGCGCGAAGCCGAGCGACGACTTGAGCTGGCTCTGGAGCCAGCTATCATCGACGCCCGCCGCTACGCTGCCCGCCGAGGGATCTACGCGGTGGGCCATGAACTTCGCGCGCTGGGTCTGCGAGACGCCATCCCGGAGCGTCTTCGACCCTGGCTGAATCGGCAGCGCGACGCCATCACCGGGAGCCGCTGGTGGCCATCCTCGTGGCGGCGCTGGCGCGAACCGAAGCGCCTCGCCCGGGGCCACGCCCAGCGGTGGCGAACCGCCGCCGACGAGGCTTCCGCCGAGCGACCCGACCGGGGCGCGCGTCATTGGACCCGCCTCGGTCGCAGGCGCACCGCCTGGCACCTCGACACCATCAGCATCGCTGAGACCGCCCGCACCTTCAGCGAGGCCCGCCAAGAGTACCTCCGCGAGGTCTCTCGCCTCGGGGGCCCCGAGCTCATGCTCCGCTGGGTCGCGGAGGTCGACGCCTGCCATCGGTGCCTCCCGTACGACGGCCTCGAGGTTCCGGTGTCCGTGGGCTTCGACGAAACCCCAGGGGGCGTTCACCCCCGATGCCGCTGCTACGCGGTCGTGGTGAGACCATGAGACGACTTTCCGACCCCCTCATCCACTGGCAGGAGTACGCCACTTTCACGTCTGACATCGACCTTGGGGCTGCCTTCGTTGGGTACACCCCGGTGGTCGTCGACGTCCTCGAGGCGGGCGCTGGCTCGCTGGTGGT
>JBCCLB010000152.1:0-8415 GCA_039027095.1 Myxococcota bacterium | reverse complement strand
GGGGGGGGGGGTGTTGCCGTGGCTCCCCCCACCCGCGCCCTGTAACCTCTTTCCTCACCCCCGGACGGTGCTCAACGTGGGTGGGGGGTGGGGGGGCGGGCTCGGGTGCCCCGCGCCGCACCCCGAGACCCTACTTGGCGTTGTCTTTGAGGGCGCGTTCGATCAGCTTCTTGAACTTGCCGAACGGCTGCGCGCCACTGAGGAAGTACCCCTTGCCCACGTTGTTCGCCGGAGCGATGACGAAGGCGGGCGTGCCGCGAACCCCGGCCTTGGTCGACGCTTCGTTCTCTGCCTGGACGAACGCCTCGTGGGTGTTCCCATCGAGGGCCGACGTGAACTTGCCGAGGTCGAGACCGAGCTCCTCGGCGAACGTCTCGAGGCTGGGACGCTTGAGCCCCGGGTCCTTTTGGCTGGCAAAGAGCTTGTCGTGCATCGCCCAGAAGCCCTCATCCCCCTTTTGCGCGTATGCCTCTTGGGCGGCGGCGTGGGCGAGGGGGGCGTCCTTGTGGAAGGGAAGCGGCTTGTGGCGCCAGACGATCTGCACGACGTCGCCGTATTCCTTTTCGATTTGCTTGATCGTCCCGTTGACCCGCGAGCAGTAGGGACACTGAAAGTCGGAAAACTCGTGAATGACGGCTTTCGGCTTGTCGGCGCCCTTCTTCGGGGCGTTGTCCGGCGGGGCCCCCACCTCCTTCATCTCCGGTGGGGGCGGCGCCTTGCCGTTCTTGATGATGGCCGCGTAGAGATCCTTCTTCTCGGTGCCCTTGGCGACGAGCGCCTCCGCTTTCTTGATCTCCTGGTCGATGATTTCCTTGAACTTGGCGAAGGGCTGCGCTCCGACCACGCGTCGCCCGTTGATGAAGAAGTGCGGGGTGCCGCTTGCGTTCAAGTCGCTAGCCAGTTCCTGAAACGAGGCGAGTCGGTCTTTGAACTTGTTACTCGCGATCGCCTCTTTGACCTTGTCGACGTCGAGGCCGAGGTCGGAGGCGTAGCTCTCCAGGTCGGCATCTTCGAGCTTGCGCTGGTTCTCGAACAGCATGTCGTGTGCGGCCCAGTAGCCGTCCATGCCCTTCTGTTCCATCGCCTCGTGGGCGAGCGTCGACGCCGGCAGGGCGCGCTTGTGGAAGGGTAGGGGGTTGTCTAGGAAGACGACGCGGACCTTGTCCCCGTAGGTGTCCATGACCTCTTTGATCGTGGGGAGCACTTTCTTGCAGTACGGACACTGGTACTCGGAAAACTCGACGATGGTCACGAGCGCCTCGCTCTTGTTTCCCTTGATGGCAGCCTCGTTGGGGAGCCCGACCCGCCAGACCGTCTTGTCGTCTTGCGCCGGCTTCTTCTTGTCGGGCGTGGGCTTGGCCTTCGAAGCGTCGAAGTTCGCCGCCGCCCGCTTGGTGTAGACCTGGTCCTTCGGGGTGCCCGCACCCACGAGTTGCTTCGCCGCGGCGAGCTCGGCGTTGATCTCCTTTTCGAACTCCGCCTGCGGGCGGGCGCCGGAGAGGAACTTGCCGTTGACGAAGAAGGCGGGGGTGCCGCGCACGCCGACCTTCTTGCCCGCGGCGATGTCGGCGTTGGTCTTCTCGGCTCCCTTGTTGGCGGCCATCGCCTCTTTGAATTTGGCCGCGTCGACCCCGGCCTCGGCGGCCCACTTCTCGAGATTGGCGGGGGTGAGTGCCTTGTTGTTCTGGAAGGCGAGGTCGTGGAACTTCCAGAAGGCGTCGTTGCCTCCGAGTTGGAAGACCACCTGCCCGGCCTGGTGGGCCGGCATCGCCTGCTTGTGGAACGGAAGGGGAAAGTCCTTCCATACGAACCGGAGCTTGTCCGGACCGTACTTTTCCTTCAGCGCGTTGAGCGTGGTCTCGGCGCGCGAGCAGTAGGGGCATTGGTAGTCGCTGTAGACGACGATGGTCACCGGCGCGTCGCGCTTGCCCCACATCGGGTCGGCGGACGTGACGGGGACGGCGGCCCCGGCATCGCTCCACGCACCCGGGGAACCTCCTCCGTCTTTGGTGAGGGCGGCGGTGGGACCGTCGCCCATGCCGCTGCGGTCGATGCCCCACATGAGGGCCATGCCCCCGAGGAAACACAACAAGAAGCCAACGATGGCTGAACCTTTACTCATCTTTCTTGCAATCCTGGTCGGTGTGGCGGCTCGTCCGGTGGAGACGAGCCCCCAGCCGCCCGTCACGGCCCGCAAGCCGTGTCGGACGGGAGGTCAGAGCGGGGCGACGGTGGGGCCCCGGACCCCGAGCCCACCATTGGGCTGAGGTCTGTGTGGCATCTGAGGGCCGAATTGCCGCCCAGACGAACCGTCGTCTCCTCGCGCGCGTACCTCCCCACCCTGGTCTCGTCGGCGACACGAGAGCGAGCGCTCCTGTCGCTTCGCCGAACGGGTGAACGGTGGACCTACGCGGAGGCGACCCGAGGGCCCCGGGGGGAAGGCGTGCCGGCTCTGGCAACACCCCGCACCCGACCGAGGACCCTCACGCGGCGGAGGACCGGGGGGGCCGGTCGAGCCGTGGCTGCGACCAGCGGTTCTCCAAGGGCGGGGGTCGGAGCCGGTCGAGGTAAACCTCGCCCGGGGCCGGCGCGAACATCATCGATGGCGGAAGGCGCGCCTCGAGCGCCGCCGGTGCCTGTCGCTCGCCCGCCGGATCGCCGCCGTCGACGCTCGGGGCGACGGCGAGACCAGGCGCACACGGTGCCTCGGGGGCGTCGATTCCTCCCGGGCTCACGGGGTGTACCACGCGCGGGGCCACGGCCGAGGTGGCGTTGGACGTGCTCATGGCGGGGGCGTACGCCTGGGTGCGCGGCGCATCCTCAGCTTCCTCCGGCCGGTCACGCTCCGACGAGACGGAGGCGGCAGAAGGGACGCCGGCCCGCGATTCGAACTCGTCGGTCCATGGCGCGACCGGGCAGTGCTCGGCGGCCCGAGCGGAATTCGGCTGTGCGAGCCCGAGGAGGATCGTCAGGGTGACCAGCGTCACGAGGGTCGTAAAGACCGAGCGCACGGGCGCCGTCAGCATTGGGTGGGGTGTAGCGGCCCGGTTTGCCTCGATCAAGTCGCAGAAGTTGGCCTACCTAAACCTACATCGGCACCTTCGCGGTATGCCGTCTGCGCCCTCCCCCTCGATCGCTGCCTCTCCCGCCGACTGCTTCGACCGGGCGGGGTTGCCCCGACGTTTTGGTCGGTACCTTCTTCTTCGGCTCCTGGCGCGGGGCGGCATGGGTCAGGTCTTCCTCGGGTCGACCTGTGGGGTCGAGGGGGCCGAGCGCCCGGTGGTGATCAAGGTGATCCGGCGGGAGCACGCCAAGGATCCCAACTTTCTCGCCCGCTTTCTCGACGAGGCGCGGGTCCACGCTCAGCTGCACCACTCGGGCGTAGCTCAGGTTCTGGAGGCGGCTACCTACGCCCCCACCGGCGATCCGTACGTGGTCATCGAGTTCGTCGAAGGACGGAGCCTGGGTCAAGTCCGTCGTCGGCTTGCGGACGTGGGCGGACGCTTGCGCTGGGAGCAAGTCGTCGCGCTCGGGGCCTTGCTCCTCGAGGGCCTCACCTACGTTCACGAACGGTGCGACGCGATGGGGACCCCCCTCGACATCGTCCATCGCGACCTTTCCCCGCACAACGTCATGGTCGGCTTTGGTGGGGAGGTGAAGGTCATCGACTTCGGGACGGCGCGAGGCACGAACCGGAAGTGCCACACCGTGGCCGGGGTGGTGTTCGCAAAGCCGGGCTACGTCGCCCCCGAGGTCGCCCAGGGCGCGTCCGGCGATGCCCGCGTCGACCTCTACGCCGTGGGCGTGATGATGTGGGAGCTGCTTGCCGGACGTCGGTTTCTGCAGGGGGACGCGGCGGCGCACTTGGCTGCGGTCGGTGAGGGGCGGCGCGACCTGCCCCCGATCGCCTCCCGGGTCGGCGCGCCCCCCGCCCTCGATGAGGTGTTGGCGGCGCTCACCCACTTCGAACGCGACCAACGCTACCGTACGACCCGAGCGGCCACGACGTCGGTAGCGCGGCTCCTCGCCGACGCTCCGGCGCTGAGCAACGGCGAGCGTGGCACGCGGGCAAGGGTCGCGCAGCTCATGTACACGCTCTATCCGGCCCAGCCAGGCCGGAGTCGACGTGATTTCTCCCGCCTGGTGGCCACCGCCCGGGCCGAGGCGGTCGAGACGGGACCTCCTCCGTTGCCGGCGGATGCCTCGTACCGGGCGGAAGACGAAGAAGAGGCAGAAGGCGTTCTCCCGGGGACCCGCTACCGCCTGCGGCGCGAGCTCGGCCGCGGGGCTTCGAGCGTCGTTTACGAGGCCGAACACCTCGATCTCGGGCGCCGGGTCGCCCTCAAGGTCCTCGCTCCGGAGCATACCCACTCCGCGGCGTTTGCCGCTCGTTTCCGGCGGGAGGCGCGCACGCTGTCACGGTTGCAGGATCCCGCTCTCGCACGGGTCTTCGACTTCGGACAGGCTCGCGACGGCCGGCTCTTCTGCGCCATGGAGCGGTTGGAGGGCCACCTCCTCCGCGATGAGCTCGAGCAGGAGGAGTTTCTTCCTTGGCCCCGGGTCCTCGAACTCGCGCGGCAGGCGCTCGGAGCGATGGCGGTGGCACACCAGCACGGGATCATCCACCGCGACGTCAAACCCGAGAACCTCTTCCTCGGTGCCGACGGCCGGGTCCGACTGCTCGATTTCGGTCTCGCCAAGAGCCCAGGGGAAGTGGACGCCACGGAAGAGCTTCCCGACGGGGCCCTGACGCTCTTCGGCACCCCGGAGTACATGGCGCCCGAGCAGGTCGAAGGCGGAGAGGTCGATCCGCGCGCCGACCTCTACGCGCTCGGCTGCGTCATGTACGAAGCGCTCACCGGACGGTTGCCTTTCGTCGGGAGGTCAGCCGTCGAGGTCCTGGACCGCAAGCTCGAGGGCTGTCCCGAAAGCGTTCGCGAGCGCGCCCCGAAGCTGCGGGTGCCACGTGCCGTCAGTCATCTCGTCGGACGTGCCATGGCGCGCCATCCCCGTCGCCGCTTTGCCGACGCCCAAGAGATGCGTGACGCCATCGACGAAGCCCTCGCCGCCCCGGCGCGGGTGCGACGGCGACGTCGGGCGGCGGGGGGGGCGTTGCTCGCGGGCGTCATGACGATGGGCACCGCGCTCGTCATCCACGAGTCGCGTCCATGGTTGACGGCCCACGGCTACCCCGGCTGGACCCCCACGGTGACGATCACGGCCCCCGACGACGACGGTCGCTCCGGACCGTCCCCTCCCACGCAAAACCCCGATATACCTGACCCCCATCCCCATCGGGGCTCGGTTCACGACCACGACACGGGGCCTCGGCCGCCCTCGCCGCCGTCCACCCCGGGGCCGGAAGCGCGCCCGACCCGCACCGAGGTGCCTGCCTCACGCGTCCACTCGTGGCGTCAGGGACCGTGACCTCCCGCGGGCTTCCGCGCGTTCATGGCGAATCTGGTGGGGGTCCGTCGGATGCGGCTCGGCGCTTCAGGTAGTCGACGTAGACATCGGCGGGAGCGCGGGGGGGGACCTCGCCGGCCTCGACCGCCCGCTCGAGCCGCTTCATGGTCTCACCCACCATCGGACCCGGCTCGAGGCCGAGGGTGTCGATGACCACCCGGCCCAGTCCCTTGGGAAGGAGCGGGAGGGCGGCGTCCTGGGCTTCGATCGCGCGCGCCCGCTCCGCAAGCTCGGTCATCCGCGCGCGATGTTGGCGTCGCTTGTGCGCGTGTTTGGTCGTGATGTCGGCGCAGGCGAGCTGGATGGCGTCGTCCCACGCCTCGGCGAGCTGACGGTGAAGCCTTCGGACTGCGCTGTCGGTCCAGTCCGACGCGTAGCTCTCGACTTGTCCGAGATGGCGAACCAGGTGGCGTACCCGTTTGCGCAGAGGACGCTCGAGCCCCGTGCGGCGCGCGGCCACATCGAACAGGCGAGCGCTTACCACTTCGTGCCCGTGAAACGTCACTTTGCCTGAGGCGCGAGAAAAGGTCGGCACCTTACCTACGTCGTGAAAGAGGGCCGCCCACCGCACGGCGCGCACGGCGACGGTCTGCGCCACCACGAGCTTGGTATGCCACCAGAGGTCCTTGTGACCGCTGCTGCCCCCGCCGAATCCGACCATCGCGGCGACCTCGGGGTAGATGGCTTCCAGGAGGCCCGTCCGATGGAGCATTTCGAGCTCTTCCTCGGGCGTGGCGCACATGAGCGCCTGGTCGACGACGACGTACTTTTCCATCGTTCGGTCCGGGGTCGACGCGACCGCGTGGGCCTTGGTTGGCTCGAGATGGCGACGGCGGCCGCGCATCGCCGTGGCCCCGGGTGACGAAAAGGGAAGGGTCCCGTTGAAGCGGCTCTCACCGCCGCTCCGTTCCCCCAGGGCGCCCGCGCTCCCTGTCCCGGGCGCTCAGACGGCGCGTACCTCCGGATGCAGTGGGACCCAGATGGCGGCGGCCCGCTTAGCGCCCATTCCTTGGTGAGCCGTTGCTCGGTGAACGGCTGATTGGTGAACGGCTGCTTGGTGAACGGCTACTTGGTGAACGGAAGTAGCGCGAGCACGCGCGCACGCTTGATCGCCGTGCAGAGGTCGCGCTGTTGTTTGGCGGAGAGTCCCGAGTTGCGGCGAGGTACGATCTTGCCGCGGTCGGTGATGAAGTACTTGAGCGTCTGGGGGTCCTTGTAGTCGAAGCGGTGATCGGCGGGCAGTCCGAGCCGCTGGAAGATCCGCTTTCCGTTGCGCCGCATCGGATTGCGATCGCCACCTTTGCCGTCGGGCACGTTCGACTCTTCAGCCATGGGGCGCGGAACCTAGCGACTCTCGTCGCCCCATGCAACTGCCGTGGCGCCCTCCCGGGAGAGACGTCGGCCACGCGCCTCAGCCGCCGAGGTCAAATCGGTCCTTCGTAGGAAAAGGCCTTCTTTTCGGGCGGCGGCTCGAGGCCAAAGCTCCCGACGGTGCGCCTTGCGTAGTTGTAATACGCGGAATCCATCATGATGCTGTACATCGACCAGGTCGGATCACTGTCGCGGTTGCGGACACGAACCGATTCCGCGGGCTGGGTGCGTATGTGTTCCGGCGCGTAGAGCGCTTTGCCCTCGCGGTCCAGGATGCGAAAGCCCCACTCGACTTCGATGGCGAACAGGAACCCTGCGAAGCGCTTGATCCCCTGTCCCACGCCCTTCTCGTAGAAGAAGAAGTCGTCGGTGCGGGCGATGGTCGAGCTCACCTCGAAGACGAGCTTTCCCTTGCGGTCGTCATCGTCGGCGAGGGGGACGAGCGTGAACAGTCCGTCGCCGTCGAAGACCTTGTGAAACGACTCGTTCATGGCGGTGATGAACGTTTGGCGGCGTCGGTCGTCGAACGCGCTCGAGAACGCCTGACCTGGCTCGATGACCGGGGCGTCTCCCTTCGGATAGCTCGCCATGGCGTCGGGATGCCGCCGCATTTGACGGAGGACGTTGTCCGTCCCCGCGGGCGCGTCGAGTTGGGCTTGATTGACGAAGGCGACGTGAACGAACGCATCGGGAGATGACGTCAGGCCTTGGAGCAAAGTGGCGAAGGCGCTGCGGAGGGCCGGGTCGACGGGGAATTCTCGCTTGCCGTCTCCGACGGCGGCGAACATCTTGGCCGTAGCCGTGGCGTAGATCTTCTCGAACGCCTTCTCCGCGTCCTTCCGCGCGTCGACGAGGAGTTCTGCCGTCTCGTCGTCCTCGGCGTCGTACGCGTCGATTTCCGTCATCAGCTCACGGAGGGTCACCGCCAGCTTGTCGTCGATCGCTTCGCGGACGCGCGCCCTCGTGTAGTGGCCGAACCAGGCGGGCTCTCGGAACTGAGGCTCGTACTTCGATCCGTAGCGAATCCGCCAGGCGCTCGCGTAGGGCTTGTCGTCGTCGACCAAGTCCGCGTAGACGCGATCCGCTTCGCGTTGGCGCCCGGCGGTGCTGACGGTCGGCCCCGCGGCGGTGCAAAGCAGGGTCGCCACTGCGACGGTGCCCGCCACAGCCGCCCAGGAAAGACGCTTGCCGGCGACCCCGGCGAGCCCACTGACCAAACCCCAGGCGCAAAAGCCCGCCAGCAACCCGCCGCCGAACGCGTTCGGGTACCCCTGGTAGGCCGTGCCGTAGACGCCGCCGAAGATCGATCCGGCGAAGAGGACGCCGAAAAACAGCACCTTGAACGCAGCCGCGGCGCGGCTGGGCCCGGACGGGGCGGGCTTCGGTGCTCCGCCCGGAGGTCCGCCGCCGTACCCGAATCCACCTGGCGGCGCTCCGTAGCCTCCCGCCGGGGGCGGTGCGCCAAATCCACCGGGTGGTCCTCCGGGAGGGCCGCCGTAGCCGCCGCCGCCGCCACCGGGAGGGCCGCCGTAGCCGCCGCCGCCGCCGCCGGGAGGGCCGCCGTAGCCGCCGCCGCTG
>JBCCLB010000151.1:0-8547 GCA_039027095.1 Myxococcota bacterium | reverse complement strand
GGGGGGGGGGGGGGGGGGGGGGGTTATGGGAGGGGCGGGGGGGGGGGGGGGGGGGGGGGGGGGCCGGTGGCGGTTCCGAACGCGCGGGGTGGGGGGCCGGGGGCGCCGACGAGAGGTCGGTCACAGCCGCCGACGGCGGCGAGCCCGACGCTGGCGGCACCGGTGCCGGTCGTCGGGGCTGCAACCACGCTGGACCGGCCGTCGGCGCCGTCCCCGCCTCCAGGGCGGCGATGAGCTCTTCCGACAGAACGTTCGTGCTCGTCTCGGCCCGCACGCGTTGGGCCGTTTGGGCATTCATGTCTAGGGTCTCTTCCCGGTTCGAGGAACCCGGCGCCGAGGACACATCGTCGTCGTCGTCGGCGGCGGCGTCAGCGGCGACCGGAGGCCAGAGGACGTCGCTACCATCCCAGAGGCCAACGCGCACCACCCCTGCCTCGTTGGCGCGCTCGAGGGAGACCTCGCCGCGCCAAATCGTCGTGACC
The DNA here is from genome assembly GCA_039027095.1 of Myxococcota bacterium. Taxonomy (GTDB): domain Bacteria; phylum Myxococcota_A; class Polyangia; order Polyangiales; family Polyangiaceae; genus JAPYTK01. Next base: position 8,065 of record JBCCLB010000151.1, on the reverse strand, counting down.
AGATCCTCGTCGGTGTCGATGACCAGGGTATCGGCTACGAGCGGCACCTCGATCGACGCGCCGCTGCGTTGCACCCGCGCGACCGGGCGTCGTCCGCTCAGACGCGTGCTGAGCTTTGCATGGTTGGGAGGGAGGTGCTGGAGGTCGAAGGCCTGGTCGGGAGCGATGACGTCGAGCCACTGATCGGCCGGGGCGATCTGAAAGTAGCGGCGATCGAAGTCTTCGCCGAGCACGACGCCGTGGAGCGCATCCTCGTCGATACGGCGGCCATCGAGGCGTTTGCTACGTGATGGCCAATCGGCGCGCAGGGGTCCGAAGCCGGCCGCGCCCACGCCTGCGAGGGGGAGAATGGAGGCGAGGTTCACGCCGCCCCGGGGCACGCCGACCGGATTTTCCTCGGAGCGGGCGGTCAATTCCCACCGCAGCGGGCGTTGCGTCCAAGGAGGGCCGAGATGAACGTCGCCGTCGGTGGCGCGGCGGACCGACGTCACGTGGAGGCGCTTGTGGTGGGTCCCGAGGCGGACGCCCACCGTCAGCTCCTGCGTCGCCTCGGGGGCAAAAGCCGAACCCACGACCACGTACTCCGGCCGAGGTTTCGGCGGCACCAGGTCGCGCGGGGTCCGGAGGCTGCTGCGGGGCCCATCGTGAAAGTGGTCTCGGCGACTGAGGGCCGGGGCGGCCACGGGCGCGCATCGCCCCGGGCTCAAGCGTTCCCCGAGCTTGGCGACGACCGCGAGCGACCATGTGCCCGGTTGCGCGCGGTACAGCAGGGAGCCGACCACGATGTCGGGGGTATCTGGCGAAAGGACGCGCACGGATCGGTTCCTCCGCGGACGCATCTCGTGGTGGAGGGTCACCTCGGGACCGCCGCGGCCCCATGCTAGGCTTCTTCGGTGCGGGAAGGCGACCGACTAGGCGCGCACCTCTCGCTCGCCGAGCCTCTCTCCGAGGGGGCCACGAGCACGATTTGGCGCGCCCACCACGAAGGGCTGGGCGCTGACGTCGCGGTGAAGGTGATGCACGCCCACCGCAAGGACGAGGCGCTGGCCGGCATTCGGTTCGCAGAAGAAGCGAGGATCGCCGCGCAGCTCCGTCACCCCAACATTCTCCGCGTGTTCGACCAGGGGCTCACCGACGAAGGCGACCGCTTCATCGTCATGGAGCTGCTGGAAGGGGAGACGTTGGGCGCGCGCCTCGGCCGCGACGCCCTCACGGACGAGGAGGCGTTTCACGTCGTGGTGCAGATGGGCAAAGCGTTGGCCGCCGCGCACGCCCGCGGCGTGGTCCACCGGGACGTCAAACTCGCCAACGTCTTTCTGTGCGACGACGAGCCGCTGCCTTTCGTCAAACTTCTCGATTTCGGCCTCGCCAAGCGCCTCGAGCACGAAGGCTTGGATCTGACCGCCACCGGCTCTCTGCTCGGGACCCTCCCGTACATGAGTCCCGAGCAGCTCGCCGGTGAGCACGTCGACCACCGCGCCGACCTCTGGGCCTTCGCGGTGGTCGCCTACCTCTGTTTGACCCGTCGTCGACCGTTCGCCGCGGCCTCGGTGGCCGGGCTGATGCAGGCGCAACGCGACGGCGAATTCGCGCCCTGCGCCGCCGCGCGCGACCCGCTTCCCCCCGCCGTCGATGCGTGGTTTGCCCGCGCCTTCGCCATCGAGCTCGACGCCCGCTTTGCGGATGCGCCGCGCCAGCTCGAGGCTTGGCGCCTCGCGTGGGGCCGTCCCGCCGCGCGGACGGCGTCTTCGGGTCTGGGCCCGGTATCGGCCGCGGAGGTCGAAACGGCTTCCCTCATCCACGGGACCGAACCCATGACGCGCAGGGACGAAGATGATGCCCTCACCCGCGTCGATGGCGACGACGCCACCGTCACCTCTTTGCCGTTGCCCCGCCGCCGCCTCACGGCGGGGCTCGTCGCCCTCACCGCGGTGGGCGCTGCGACGCTCTTTGCGATCGATTCGGGATGGCGGGCGCGAGCGGCGCGTCTCGAGGTCACGTTGCCTCGGCTCGTCGCGGTGGGGGCGCGGTCAGGCCTGCGCGGTCCTGCGCCGGGGCCGGCCGACGTGGCGCCGAGCGCCGTGCCCGCGCCGCGGGCCTCATCGGGTCCGAGCGCCGACCCCGTTTCCGCGCCCGGCGCAACGCGTCCGCCAAGCACCCCGCCACCGTCGCGGTCGGCGTCCCCGGTGCCCGTCGACACCACCGACGATCGGATCGATGCGGCGGGGGAGCGGTTCGGCATATGACGCCGTCGCGGGGCATCGTCGTGGTGGTCGCCGCGCTGCTGCTCGGCGGGGCGGCGGGCGTCGCCTCCGCGTTCGCGCAAACAGAGGACGAGCGTCGACGGGCGCGTAAGCTCGCCGGCGAAGGGCTCGACCTCGCGCGGGCGGGAGACCTTCCGACCGCGCTCGAGCGGCTTCGGGGCGCGCGCGCCCTCGTTCCCGCGCCCACCCTCGACCTCGAGATCGCGCGGGTGCTCGACCGCATGGACCGACTCGTCGAGGCCGCCGCGGGCTATCGCCTCGTGATCACGGCCGAGATCCCCGACGACGCCCCCCCCGTCCACCGCGAGGCGCGTGCCCTTGCCATCGACGAGTTGGCGCGCACCCTCGAAGCGACGCCGACCCTTACCGTCGTGGCCCCCGAAGGTGCGCGCGTGCGCATCGATGGCATCCGGGCGACGCCGGGGGCTGCGGTACCCGTGGACCCGGGGCCGCATCGGGTGGTGGTGGCCCACGCAGGACGCGCAGAAGAACGGCGACGGATCGTCGTCCGGGGGGAGCGCGCGGTGGTCGAGGTGGTGATGGGGCCTCTCCCGTCGCCGCGAGGCGGGGGTCAGCCGTCGGTACCCGGGGCCGTTCGTTCGAAGCCTCCGACGTCGGGCCCGACGACCCGCGACGTCGCTTCTTCGGGCGGGTGGGCGACGGCCGGGTTCTCGTTTCTCGGCCTCGCCGGAGCTGGCTTGGTGACCTGGGGCGTGGCGGGGGGCATCGCCTTGAATCGAAGATCCGCGCTCGACGACGTCTGTTCCGGCGGCCGATGTCCCGATACGGCGCGAAACGACGTGGATCGCTACGACGACGCCCGTCTGGTCTCGACGGTCGGGTTCGTCGTTGGCGTCGCCTCGGCCGCCATCGCCACGCCATTGCTCATCGTGGCCGCCACTCGGGATACATCGGTGGTGGTGAATGCCGAGGGCATGGCCTGGCGTGGGCGCTTTTGAACCGACCTCCGGGGGGCGCTCGTCGCGCCGCTCCAGAGGGGGGGCATCGGCTCGACGGTCTTCGCGGCCGCGCCTACACTGCACCGATGAGGCGTGCAGCAGCGGTGATGGCGTTCCTCGGGCTCGGCGGCTGCGTGCTGACTGGGTTTGCCATCGATCCGCCCCGTGGAGGCGCCGGGGGCGAAGGCGACGGCGGGGCTGCCGGCGCGCTCGCCGGGTCGGGCGGCGCCGCCGGAGGGTCAGGCGGAGCCGGGTGCGGCTCCCGCCGGTGGCCCGACCGTGACGTCGACGCAGCCGACGGCGAGGACATCGACTTCACGGTCGCGCTTCAGCGTATCGACCACGGCGGGGAAGGAGACGCGGCCGCATCGACGATCGGCTACGACCTCGACGGTGAATGCGGGCCCGACGGGCCGCGGAGCTGCACCCGGCCTTCTTTTGCCGACCGTCCCGCCAGCGACGGCCCCGACGGCATCGACAACAACCTCGCGCGTATGTTCGGGGCCTTCTCCGTGCTCGAAAGCTCGTTGACGAGTGAGGGGCTCAGCGCCGGCATTGCGGCCGGGGAGTGGACGATCCTTCTCGCGGTCCGCGGCTACGACGGGACCGCTGACGATCCTCAGGTCTCGGTGGCCATACTCCCGTCGCCCGGTTTTCGATTCGACCCCTGCAACGGCGAGACCGACGTGCCCCAGTGGGATGGCACCGACCGTTGGCCCGTCCACGCCACGTCGCTGCTCGACGACGGGGGCGATGCGGGGGGGGGCGACGGCGCTGGTGGGGACGGGGCAGGCGCCTGCGTCGGTGAACGCGATCCTGCCCTCAATCGCCCCCGGTTCGTCGATGACAACGCGTACGTGGCGAACGGGACTTTGGTCGCCAGCCTGCCGGTGGCGGGCATCACCTTGTCGGGCGGCGACGTGCCGGTGACCATCACCTTGTCGTCGGGGTTCATCACCGCCCGGGTGGAGGCCGGCGAACGCGGATGGACGCTTCGGGACGGGCTCTTGGTCGGACGGTGGCCCTCGAACGACGTTCTCGACGCCATGAGCAACATCGCGACCGCCAACGGGTCGCTCTGCGTCGGGGACTCGCTCTACACGGAGCTGAAAAGGGCTGTCTGCGGCTTCGTGGACATCGCGACCAACGACGTGCCGACGGCGGTCTGCGACGCGATCTCGTTCGCCGTTGCGTTCGACGCCCTGCCGGCGGAGTTGGGTGCGGTGCACCGCAGCACCACCGTTCCTACGACCTGTCCGGCGGGCCAGGACCCCGCCGACGACACGTGCGATTGAGACGTTACTCGATGTCGACGGCGCGACCGTTGTCGAGGCCGTCGGGAACCGCGCCGCAAAACACTTCGGGGCTGTACCAGTCGTCGTGCTCGGCGAAAAAGTCACGCACGAGTTGATTGCAGGTCCCGCCGTGACCGCAGTGGGCCACGTAGGCGCTGCCGCCCTCCACGTATTCGAGGTCGTACTGCCGCAGGCTGATGGACCCGACGACGCCGGGCTCGTAATCGGGTCGCACCCGAAACCGTTGGGGCTTGCGCCTGATGACCTTGCCGATCTCACCCCAGACGACGTCGTGGTCCGCGGTGCGGGAGGCGACGACCACCGCGTGGGCATTGGCGCAGGTCTCGGGTCCCTCCTTCACGGCGAAGCCGCCCGCGGCAAGGGCGGCGGCGGGGAGTACGGACGTGGCGACGAGGGCAGCGACGAGAGGGCGACGTGTCATGACGTAGAGGTGTACGCGTCTCCTGCGGGATGGCTTCCCCCGAGCGCCGAGGTTGGCGGGTGCGGCGTGGTGGGCGCGACGAAAAGTTGCGACGGTCGCGCCCATCGACCGCCCTTTTTGCAGGGGTGCTGCATCGGTGGCGACCCCACATGTAGCGGCCTCGATGTTGGTGTCAGGAAGTGCCCGACAAGACTGAGGTTTCTTTGAAACCGCAACGGCGGCAGGGCATAGGGGCGACTGGAGAAGTCGCGAGCTTTGGTGGGAAGCCCATGGCTCTAGCGGTGGGGGAGCACGGAACGAGGGTGCCAGAGGAATGAAATCAGGGACGAGGAACCGCTGGGCGGCGGCGGCGGCCACGACAACCACCATCGGACCGGGGGGGCGCGGCGCCACGGCGCTCTCGCTCCTACTATTGGGCGTCGGCTCGTGGGGATGTTCGGTATTCGACGAAGAGCTCTACCTCGCCGCGGCGGCGTCCGACCGCCTCACGCCCGAAGCGGCGGACACGTGCATCGACGGGTCGCTGCCGGTGATCTCCGACAGCACGACCCTCACCATCGACATGGCGGCCTACTCGAGCGTGGGCCTCGCCTACGCGACGTGCTCGGAGAACCAGTACGTCGGCGCCGACGTCTTCTTTGCGCTGGACGCCAAAGCGGGGGAACGCTGGAGCATCATCGCGGTGCCGCAATCGCCGGAGTTGGACGTCGCGGTGGTGGTGAGCGACGACTGCGCGCCTCGGAGCTGCAACCGCGTGCGCGACCGCTGCGGGGCTGGTTTCGACGAGGAGTGGGCCCTCATCGCCAGCGAGGACAAGCGCTACACGGTGAGCCTCGACAGCCGCGGCGAGGGAACGGGGCGCGTGACGCTCCGCCTGGAAAAGTCGGTCTGCGGGAACGGTATCGTCGAGGCGGGCGAGACGTGCGACGGCGGTGAGGATTGCGACGTGCAGTGCCGTCGTGAGGTCGTGGCCGATCGCGCCTCGGAGAACGAGCCGAACGATATCTTTACCGGGGTGGACATGATCGGTCGGCCCGAGACGGCGATCTCTTCGGTCGTCACCGGTTCCGTCGGTGGCCCCTGCGACGAGGACCACTACGCGTTCATCGTCCCCGACGGGGCCTCGGTGGCGGTCGAAATGACGGCCGCGAACGGCGCGCCCTGTCCCGAGACGACCCCGCTCATCGCCATGCCGTTCGTCGACTTCTTGACTCCGGGCAGCCCCACCAAAGTCGGTGACGGTAAGGTCGGCGTCGCCGGCAACGGGTGTCCCGTCATCCTCGCCGACGGCTCCGACCCGGCCTTCGACTTTGCCCGGAATCTCACGGGAAGCGAATACCACCTGATCATCAACGCGTTCGAGACCGATCGGTTGATCGACTACGAGCTCCACTTCGACATTCAAACCGACACCCCGCCCCCCGGCGGGACTTGACCCCATGGAGGTCGCGCCCGGAAAGCCCCCACGCTTCCTCGGCCCTTACGAGCTGCTCGCTCGCATCGGGACCGGTGGCATGGCCGTGGTGTACTTGGCGCGGCGCACCGGTGAGTCGGGGTTCTCGCGCCTGTTCGCCCTCAAGGTTCTCCACCCTCACCTCGGGGAAGACGCTGAACACCTCAGCATGCTCCTCGAAGAGGCGCGGGTGGCGGCCCGGCTCCACCACGTCAACGTCGTCCCGGTGGTCGACTTGGGACACGACCGAGGGTTCCACTACATCGTCCTCGACTACGTCGAAGGCTGCTCCCTCGTGTCGCTGTTGCGGCGCAGTCGCGACGCGCGGCCGCCCCGCCTCGTCGCCGCCGTCGTGCTCGACGTGCTCGCCGGGCTCCACGCCGCCCATACCCTCGAGGGAGACGACGGGGTACCTTTTCAACTCGTTCACCGTGACGTCACGCCGCACAACGTGCTCGTGGCCGCCGACGGAAACGCCCATCTGACCGACTTCGGCATCGTTCGGATCCGCGCGGCGGGTCGCGCGCACGAGACCGTCGCGGGCCAGCTCAAGGGAAAGATGCACTACCTCTCTCCCGAGCAGGTTCGCGGTGATCCCATCGATCGCCGCTCGGACATTTTCTCGGCCGGGGCGCTTCTCTGGTCGGCCCTCACGGGGCGGAGCCTGTTTCGCGGCGAGAACGACGGGGCCACCCTCCACAACATTCTCGAGGCGCCGATCACGCCGGCGAGCCGCGTGGGTCACCGGCCGCCGGCCGAACTCGACGAAGTGATGGTGCGCGCCCTGGAGCGTGACCCGACGGCACGCTTCGCCACCGCGCGAGAGATGGACGAGGCGCTGCGGGAGGCGCTTCGTCCCCTCGGGGGGCCGGCGACCCGGCGCGAGGTCGCAGAATGGGTCGCGGCGCGGTTCGGCACCGAGCTGGCCGAGCGAAGGGAGGCGGTGCGCGCCGTGGCCGAGCGCCGCGCGTCGCCGCCCGACGACGATCTGGCGGCGCACATGGGCATCGAGGGCCCTCTCAGTTCGTCGCTGCCGGCGATGGATGCGACGCTGGGCTCGCACTCGGGAACGACCCCGGCGGGCGTCGCGCCAGACCGGGCCGGAGACGCGCTCGCGGCCAGCCAGGACCTGACGACCCGCGTGCACGATGGGGCGCGAGACGAAGGGGAGGCGAGCGCCGTTCCCGTCGCGACCCCGCCTCCACCGTCGTCATCGTCCTCTGCCCCCATGCTGGTGCCCTCCGAACCGATGGCCGCTTCCGGAGCCTCCGAGGTCGTGAGCTCGTTGCGTCCCGTCACGGATGGACGCGCGCTTCCGTCGTCGGCGCCCCCACCGACGGAGGCGCGTCGACGACGCCGGGGGTTGGCTCAGCTGGCTTTCGTCGCCGCTTTGCTGCTCACGGCCGGGAGCGTGGTCGGGGTCGTGTTGACCCGCGAGGGAGCCGGGCTGGCGCGCGCGGGGTGGGCGCGGGGCTTGGCGCGGGCGATGTCATCTTTGTCGCCCGCGGTCGCGCCACGACCGGCCGCGCCCGTTGGGGTCGACACGGGCGAGGATGCCGTGGCGGCCGAGGACACGCGTCGGGATGACCGGGTGCGCCCGAAAGCGTCCCCGCCGTCGCCCGCCGCGGACCGACGACGGGCGAGGGCGCCGG
>JBCCLB010000150.1:0-8683 GCA_039027095.1 Myxococcota bacterium | reverse complement strand
TCGACCTCGGCGCCGAGCGACGAGAATTGCGCCGCCCATCGGGTTCGACGGGGCGACTCGGGCCGGATGTGCGCCACCACGCGACAACCCGCCGCCTGCCCCTGGCGCACCACCTCGCGTCCGGTGTATCCCGTGGCCCCCGCGACGAACAACGTCTGCGCTCTCATGGCGAGGCAGGTGTAGCGGGCTTCGCCCCCTCTTCCAAATCGCCGCGGGGGTGGGCGCTCGCTTCATGGGTTAGGTTCGAAGGGTGGACGAGCGACGGCCGGCCCGAGACGATCCTCCATCCGCCGGGGGTGCGGAAACGCGCCTTCAGAGCCTGTGGACTGGGTACGGCGAGATCGTCCGAAGGCGATGCGACGACGACGACCCGCACAGGAGCGTGGTGGTCAAGCGGGTGCGGCCCCCGACGGCCGCCGACCATCCCCGAGGCTTCGGCGGCGCGCGTAGCCACGCGCGAAAGCTGCGGTCGTACGCCGTCGAGGCGGCGGTCTATCGCCACGACGCGCCGCGGTGCGACGTCGGATGTCGGGTGGCCCAGGCGTATCGCGTCGAAGGCGACGACGACGGCTGGTCGTTCGAGCTTGAAGATCTCGACGCGAGTGGCTTCCCCCGGCGGCGTCTCGACCGCGAGGGGATGACCGCCGAGCGCGACCTCGCCGCCGTCGTCGGCTGGCTCGCGCGCTTTCACGCGCGCTTTCTCTACGAACGACCCTCCGGGTTGTGGCCGCGCGGAACGTACTGGCACCTCGCCACGAGGCCCGACGAATGGGCCGCGATGCGCGACATCACGCTGAAAGGAGCGGCGGCCGCCCTCGATGCCCGTCTCGATAGCGCCACCCCGCGCACCTTGGTGCACGGCGACGCCAAGCTCGCGAACTTTTGTTTCGCCGTCGACGGCACCTCGGTCGCCGCCGTCGACTTCCAATACGTAGGGGGCGGCGTGGGCACACAGGACCTCGTGTACTTTCTCGGCAGTGCGCTCGACGAGCGTGGCCTCTTCGCCGCCGCCGAACGTTGGACCGACGAATACTTCGCAGCGCTGCGTCGCCACACGGCCGAGATTCATCCGGAGGCGAATCTCGACGCCCTCGAAAGGAGCTGGCGCTCCCTCATCCCCGTGGCGTGGGCCGACTTCGAACGCTTTCTCGACGGTTGGTCACCTGACCATTGGAAGCGGAGCCGCTACGCTCGCGACCAGCTGCGACGCGCACTTGCCGAGGTCGAGGTGACACCCAGGTGAGCGACGCGCGGACCGTCGCCATCCCCTTGCCTCGTGGGCACTCGTGACGCATGGGACGCCGATGAGTGTCCTCGATCTGATCGGGCGAACGCCGCTGGTCCGCCTGCGCCGCATCGGGGCGGGCCTCCCGCAGCCCATCCTGGCGAAGTGCGAGCACTTGAATCCAGGTGGGTCCATCAAGGACCGCATCGCCCTCGCCATCGTCGAAGATGCAGAGACGCGGGGCGTCCTCGTCCCGGGTCAACGGCCCTATCGGGGCGTTCGTCTCCGGGGCGGGAACGGGAGGAACGATTACGGGGGTGGGTCGTCGACTCAAGGCCCACGACCCCCGGACCCGCATCATCCTCGCCGACCCCGTGGGTTCGGGCCTCGCCCATTGGGTCGCGCACGGCGAGGTGGGCCCCGACGGCCGGTACGAGGTCGAAGGCATCGGCTCGAGCCGCCCCCCAGCCAACCTCGACCGCAGCGTCATCGACGACGCGGTGCCCGTGACCGACGAAGAGAGCTTCGCCATGGCCCGCCGCCTCGTTCGCGAAGGGGGGATGCTCGTCGGAGGCTCCGCGGGGGCAAACCTCGCCGCGGCAGCCGTGGTCGCCGCTCGCGCCGACCTCCACGGCCCCGTCGTCAGCATCTTGTGCGATGGCTGGGACCGCTACTGGTCAAAGCCTTGGATGCACCATTGGGACTGAGCTTTCCCGTCATCGTGTGAAGGGCGGCCACGCCGGCAAGGGGGCTTTCGGCACGTCGGGCGCGCAGACGTCCAGGACGGGGATGCGGCCCGCGGGGCAGCCACCGCGGTCGGGTTGCGGCACGGGGAGCGCCGCATCGACGGCGGCGACGCGATACGCCGTCAACAGATGGGTGCGGAGCATGGCTTCGTCGAGCCACGCAAAACCGCCTTCGCCCCAATCGGTACCCCAGCTGTTTTGAAACAGAAACTGGCGACCTCGTGGCGTGTTCCGGTAGCCCGCGAGCATGACCGCGTGGCCGACTTCGGCGAGATCCGATGGATAGGTCGGCAGTACCGACCGCGCGTTTTGGTTCAGCTCGCTCCACGCAGGTCGGTAGAACGACACCGCGGCCCAGATACCTTCTCCGCTCGCCAGGATCATCGCCACCTGCTCGGGGTCGACGGGGTCGGTCGTCAATTCCTCGTAGCCGACGATTTGCCACATGCCGCGACGGTCGGCGTCGGCCTTGCGACCCATGAGGTACCCGTCGGCGTGGGCGCTGTCGTGCGGCACCCCGTAGACCTGAGCGCACCCCTGCCCGGTCCAGTCATCGGCAAAGCGACACGCCACCATCGGGTCGTAGGGCCACACGCGCTCGGTCGTGATGGGGCGCGACCGTAGGGCACGACTGAAGCCCTCGTCCGGCCCTAGGTTGTAGTGGGTGAACAGATGGAGGGCGGAGAGGTCGGCGTGCCGTCCGTACCGGCGGGAAAAGTTGTCGAGCACCGACGTCATGGCGAAGCCCGCGCAGGCGCCCACGTATTGCTGATCGCGTACGGGTCCGTTCAGGCGATGGGCACGAAAGTCCACGTGCGGAGGCAGCGGTCCCGCCAGCTGCCGGGGCACGTATGCGGTGGCATCTTCGAAGCGCCGCATCGCCGAGCAGTCGATCTGCGCGGCCAACGCCGGCGGCGTCCCCAGGGGCGGACAGGGTGCGTCCGCGGCGGCCTTCACGACGGCCCGAACCGCGGAGCCCAAAAGGGCACCCGGACTCGGTGGAGGAAGCGGCTGCAACGGCGCCGGCCGCGGCGCGACGCGGGGAGGCGGCGGGGTGGTGGCGCGGCACCCCGCGACGATTGACGCCAAGACGATCCAAACAACGACGCGTGCCATGTTTCATGAAACGTGGAATGCGTACGGAAGTTACCCCTCCAAAGTCTCTTTTTTCGAGAAAAGCCACATTATTACGGGCACATGCGACACCCTGTCCGCGGTGCGCGGTCTCCGTCGCAGGTGGCGCAGGAGCAACATCGTCCCCCCCCGCGAGGGCCAACGATGGCATCCGCCCGTGGCGCCACGTATACCGTCTGGGCACGTGAGTTCGATGACTTGGCGCAGACGCGCGTTACGGCTTGGGGGGTCCGCCGCGATGGCCGCCGTCGTCACCGCGACCGTACCGGCCGCCATATGTCGCTCGGGCGCCGATGAATGGCGCACGGACGACCCCGCAGCGCAGCTCGCGCTTGCGGCAGGGGTGTCGCACTGGACCGAACGCGAACTCGAGGCGGCATCATTCACGACGGGAGACGCCCTCTTCGACGCAGAGTGGCTGTTTGGCACCTACATGATGGCCGCGATGGGCTACGGGCAGCTCGCGGCGCAACGGCCCGAGGGCGACCCCGTCCGCGCCCAGATGCTCACCCGCATGGACCACTGTCTCGGCCGTCTCGGCGAGCCCGACGTCGCAGCGTTCGACACCGGCAAATGGGGGCGCGCGGCGCTCGACGACCTCGACGGTGACGCCGGGCACGCGGCCTACCTCGGCTATTACGGTCTCGCCCTCACCTTCCGATCCGGATTGGGCGCGCATCCCCTTGCCTCGCGGGCCGAAGCCGTGGCCGACGCCCTCGCCCGTCGCCTCGCCCAGGAGGACGTCATCGAAACCTACCCTGGGGAACGCTATCCCGTGGATAACGCCGCGGGCGTGGCCGCCGTCGCTCTGAAGGCGCAGAACCGGCACCATGCGCGACCGCACGTCGTAGCTCGCTGGCTCGAGGTGATGGACGAGAGGTTCGTGGACCCGACGAGCGGTCTCCTCGTCCAGAGCGTCCGTGCCGACGGAACCCGGCTCGATGTCCCTCGTGGTTCGGGAACGGCGCTCGCCTCTTATTTTCTATCATTCGTCGACGCGGCGCGCTCGCGCGCCCTCTACGAGGCGGCCATGGCGTCGCTCGGCGACCGTGTCTTGGGTTTCGGCGCGCTGCGTGAATACCCCGATGGCGGCCGCACCGGTGACGGCGACATCGACTCCGGACCGCTCATCGCAGGTTTCAGCATCGCGGCGACGGGCTTTGCCCTCGCGGGAGCAAAGCGCTTTGGCGACGAGGCGACCTTCGCCTCCCTGTGGGCGACGGCCCGCCTTTTTGGCGCGCCGCGCCGGAGGGACAACGCATTGCACTTCGCCACGGGAGGGCCCCTCGGCGACGCCATTCTCTTTGCCATGCTCACCGCGAGGCGCGACGAGGATCCATGAGCCGTCACCTCCGAGACGGATTGGCCGTCGTCATCCTCGTCATCCTCAGCGAAGCGCTGGTTCAGGGCATGGTGCAGCGTCCGTGGATGGCCCAGCTCCTCGCCCCCGGCGGCGATCTCTTTACGGTGCTCCTCGTCGCGATGGCCATCCTGACCCGGCTCACGCTCGTCGTGCTGCTGCCCGGCCTGCTCGTGGCCCGCATCGTTTGGCGCGCCTCCCGGGGTTCCATCAATGGCGCAGGACCCTCGAACAAGCCCTGACGCGAAACGTCGAGCGGCGCTTGACGCAGCGCGACGCCGACCCTGTGATTTCGTAGGAAGGAACCGCAGATGAGACCACGCACATTGCTCCGAATCACGTTGACCCTCGCCCTTCTCCTCGGCGGCTTCGCCGCCTGCGGCAAAGACGAGGCACCCAAGAAAGACAAGAGCGCCAAGAGCAAGAAGGACAAGGACGACGACGACGACGGCGAAGAGAAGGTCGATCCCGCGCTCGTCAAAAAGGCGGAAGAGCTCGAGAAGAGCATCAAGAACGGACGGCTGCCCCGCGAGGCCACCGACGATAAGGGCAATGCACCCGCCGTCGTGTATCTCGCGAAGTCCGCGACCGAGCCCGAGACCCGCGCGGCCGGCTTCTACGGGATGTATTCCATGTTCGCTTCTAACGAAAAGGACGAAAAGCGAACCATGGTCGACGATGCCTACCGCGAAACGGTTCTCGAGGCACTCGACACCAAAACCGAGGGCAAAGTTCTCGCGGCTGCGCTCAAAGCGAGCATGCGGCTTCTCGGGCAAAAGCCACCGGACGATAAAACGGTCGCCGCCGTCATCGATCTCTACGAAAAGCACGAAAAGCCCGAAGGCCGCCTGGAGGCGCTCGAAGTCCTCAGAAACGCGCAGGCGAAGGGCGACGACGTCAAGAAGACGTACCTGGACGCGATGAAGGCCAAAGAGGCGTTCATCGTCTCCCGTGCGCTCTCCGATGCCCCGTCGAGCCCGAAGGAGGGAATGATGTACTGGGACCGGGCGATGGAGCTGCTGAAGCACGAGGATCCCGGCGTAAGGGGCCGCGCGGCGCAACTGATCGGCCATCTGTCGGCCCGCGACCCCAAGAAGGGCGAGGAGGCCGGAAAAGCACTCGTCCCTCTGCTCGAAGACGAGAACAACTTCACGAAGTCCGCCGCCGCCGACGGGCTGGCGTGGGCCAAGTACATGCCCGCCGTTCACAAGATCATGCCGTTGCTCGATAACGACGAGGAGAATCGCTACGACATACGTGGCTTTGAACGGCTATCCGGCGGTCAGAGTCGCCTTCATCACGACGGCTCGGCGTGGTCCGTGGTGCGCGACGCGGCGCTCTACGCCCTCAAGCGGATGAGCTCCAAGACCGGGGAGCGATTCGACTACAAGGTCAGCGGAAAAACCAAGAAGGCCGATCTCGACAAGGCCGTCGCGGATGCGAAGACCTGGTACGGCAAGGTCAAAGGCGAGATTCCCACCACCTGACGCCGCCCCCGTAAGCTGAGCTGCCGCCCTGCCGCGCGTCGTCTGGACACGGCGGTACACGACGGCGGCCATCGGCGGACGCTGCGGCAAACGCTCCAGCCCCGTGATCACGCGCATGACGCCATTTGGTTCCGCCGTCTGGACGGTGAATCGCCCGTTGCGCTTCATGGGCCTCGAGGTCGGCACGCGGATGACCATCGTTCAGACCGACGGGGGCGGCCTATGGATCGCTTCCCCGGTCGCCCTCGACGACGCGATGCGGGAAGCGCTGGCGCGGTTGGGAGCCATTCGATTCGTGGTGGCCCCCAACCGGTTTCACCACCTCTACGTCGGCGACTACGCGCGAACCGAAGCAGAGCTCCTCGGGCCGCCGGGGCTGCTCGAGAAGCGGCGCGACGTCGATTGGACCCGGTCCATCGACACCCGCGCCGTCTGGAGTGGCGGGGACATCGTTGCCACCCGGGTGGGCGGGATGCCGGTGCTCGATGAGTTGGTCTTCTTCCATCGTCCGTCGAGAACCCTCATCGCCACCGACCTCCTCATGAACTGGGCCCCCCAGGGTCGCTGGCTCACCGATGCCGCCCTCTGGCTCGAGGGCGTGACCGGAACCCCCGGCGTGCCCCGGCTGTTCCGATTCTTCGGGGTCCGTGACCGGGCCGCGCTGCGCGACTCGCTCGAGGAGATCCTCGCCTGGGACTTCGACCGGCTCATCGTCACCCACGGTGACAACGTAGCGAAGGGGGCGAAAGACCTCGTCGCCCGCGCCTTCGGGCGACTCTGACGGGGACTCAGGGGCGACGGCCCGTCTTCACACGAGCCCCCAACCGAGCATCAAGAGGGCCCACAGGAGCAGACCCGTCCGGGCGACGACGTCAAACGTCACGTGCCGGACGACGCGATCGGGACGGCCGGCGTACGCCTGAAGCCGCCGCGGCGCGCGCCGGTATTGTTCGGGAGGCATCGTCCAGGCGCTGCGTAGCCCCGACCCTTCGCCGAAGTCGATGACGGCACCGGTGTTGTCGTTCTCAGACCACGGTCGGCGTCGCGTGGCGCCCACGGGGAGGTCCTCCTCGGCGTCGCCCCAAGCGCGGGCGGCGCGGCGTAACGTCAGGAGCGTCCGAAGGTCCGCCCCGAGGAGCAAAACGCTGAGCGTCCAGGCACAAGCAACGACCTGGAGCACCCCCTCCACGCGCGTCAGCGTCTCGAACCGACCCACCGCCACGCCGCCGTAACAGGCGATGCTTCCGCACACGGCGACGAGCGGCGCGCGACGCTGCCACCCCGACACCAGCGATGGGGCGCGATAGTGCGTGGTCGGTTGCACCGCCGATGCGACCCAACACACCGCCGGCAGACAGATCGCCCCCCCGACGACGCCGGCCAGAGCGGCCACCAGCGACAGACCGGCGAACTGGCCCGCCGTCGAGACGTAGACGAACCGTAGTCCGTCGAGCCCAAACGTGGTCACCATCGCCCCGACGACCCCCGCCCCGAAGACGGACGCCACGAGCAGGACACCGGTCGGGAGGCGGTCGTGATCGATCCCACGACCGATGATGGCCCCGAGCACCCCGAGGGTGACCGAGGGTTGAAGGGCGTGAAACCACGGAAAAGAGATCCCGACCGCAATGGGGCCCCCGGCCAGGCTGCCGAGGACCGCGAGGGAAAGGGTCGCCGCCCAGGCTGGTTCAGAGCGGGGGATGCATCGCGCCGCCGGCACCATGGGGATGGTTTAGCGCATCCCGAGACGAGGCACCCGTCACTCGATGGTGAGCTGTTGAAGCATGTCGGACAGCTCGATTTCGAGCTGGGTCACCTTGGGCTCGAGCTCGATGATCTCCCGCCCGAGCTTGTCGTGCTCGTTGGTCCACCCTTCGAGCTTTCGCGCCCGCTCCTGCGCCATCTGTCGCGCCTTGGCGTCCTTCATCTCTTTCAGCACCGCCAGGTTTTGCCGCGCTTGCTCCATCTGCACCTTCAACTGCTTTTGCAGCCGACGCTTCGCCGCGATCGCCTCCAGCAGCTTTCCCGCCTCTTGCCGCTTCGCCACGATCGGCTCGAGCTTCGCCCGGTCCGTCGCGTCGAGGTTTCCCGCCAGCATCGCCCGCTCCAGCATCGGCAGCGTCTCCCGGTCCATGATCGCCACCGTCGTGCGGCTCGGCGACTGCTCCACCAGCTCTACCGTCGCCTTCTTCTGCCCCGGCGGCACGCTCAACGGCACCAGATACGCATTCGGCAGGTCTTCCGTATCGTTCGGACGGTCCTTCAGCTTGAACGCGCTCCCGTAGCGCGGGTGCTTGATCAACACCTTGTAACCCTCGTTCAGCGTCTGCGACTGCACCGTCCACGTCGTCTTCATCCGCATGAAACGGTCGACCTGAAGCACCCCCCGCGCGATCTTCACCAGCTTCAGCTCCCGCGGCAGCTGCGTCTGCGCCCGCGTCACCATGATCCCGGGCTCCACCGCGAACGGCACCGTCACGCTCGTCTTCGTACCCACCCGGTCGCTCAGCCCCTCCCCCACGAAGCTGCCCCCCGAGTAGATGGCGATCGGCCCCGGCTCCAGCACGAACGGCGTCGTGTTCGAGAACCGCACCGCCCGGTACGGGTTGTTTTCGAAACCGCTCCCGCTGCCCCCGGGGTTGAACAGAAACGCCTGCTCCCCCTTCACGCTCTGGTTCACGATCGCCACCATCGTGCTGTTGCCGTCCGGCACCGTCACCCGGTTCTCCAG
>JBCCLB010000149.1:0-9253 GCA_039027095.1 Myxococcota bacterium | reverse complement strand
CGACTTCAACCAAGGAGAACATGAAAACAACGACCCTTACGCTCATGACCAGTTCGTTTCTCAGCGCCGCCCTCGTCGCCTGCGGGAGCGACACAAAACCCGCGGCCCGCACCGGCGCAGACGTCGACTTACGGACGGGGTATGCGCTGACGCCCGAAAGGAAGGATGATCCGTCGTACGTCGCGAAGCCCGCCGGCGAGCCCGATACGCTCGTTTTGAGTTCGGACACGGCGAAGCGCTGCAACCTGCCGGAACCCAATTTCGCCTTCGATAGCGCCCGCGTTCGCGACGCGGCCGAGACGAGCCTCGACCGCCTTACCGCTTGCCTCACCGACGGTGCCCTCGGCGATGAGAACATCAGTCTCGTGGGCCATGCCGATGAACGAGGTCCGTCGTCGTACAACCTCGCCCTCGGGCAGCGACGCGCGGCGCGCGTCAAGACTTACCTCGTCGACAACGGTGTAGACGCGCAACGCATCACGACATCCTCGCGAGGAGAAATTCAAGCCGATGCCGCCAACGGCCACGCCGACGACCGACGCGTCGAAATCAGCATTCGGAACTGACACCCAGCCGCGCTTGGCCGGCCGACTGGGGAGGTGTGGCACCACGGTGCCGCGCCTTTCCCCAATTGGTTTCGCATCAGCCCTTGCCGACCGACATGAGCCGGTCGCGGCACGCGGGGCACACGGAATGGTAGACTCGAATCGGTTGGTCTCGGTCGAGCCAGTCGGCTTGTGCCGCTTCTACGAGATCCATCCAGTCGGGGCTCCGGCCGAGACGCGCGCACACGCTACACTTTAACGCCATGGCGACACCGCGACCCACGCTGAAGAAGATCTCGGGGCTGGCTTTGGCGGCCGACGCGACGAGCCGACTTCGGACCTCGAGGGCCTCGGCGCCGAGGGGAGCGACCTGCAGACGCATGCGCTGGACGTGCGTGGGCGTGTCGCATCGATAGGCAAACTCGAGGGGTCGCCCCCGCTTTCTCGCCGCCGTGAAGAGGTGCTGATACACCTCGACGAGGCTCGAGTCGATAATGTAGCGCCAGATACTATTTCCTACGACAGCCCCCGTCACGTCGCTCCAGTCGCCGTACACGCGCCGAATGACGTCGTCGCGGTCGAGGTCGTACTTGATCTCTTCGCCCGCCTTCAATTCCTCTGTCTCATCATGGCGATGATGCCATCTACCGAGCACGGCTTGAGGGCAAACTGATCGAAACCCCGCGCAAGCGCTTCGCTGCGAAGCTCGGCTGCCCCGCTGAGCGCAATGAGGTGGGGCGCCTGCCCTGAGCGACGCACGTGGGATATGACGTCAAATCCCGTCTCGCCGCCGCTCAGGTTGAGGTCGCTGACCACGACGTCGGGCCGAAATGTCTCGAGGGCCTCCCTCGTTTCCGCAAGGGTGTGCGCCACCACGGCTTCGAGCTTTCGGGCCGCGAATCCCAGCTGGAGAAGTTCCGCGTTGTCGTAGTCGTCTTCGACGATCAAAACCTTTGGCGCGCGCGACGCGTCGCCGGCGAGAAAGCCGTTCACCGAATCGAGGAGCAAGCCGGTGTCGATGGGCTTGGAGATGAACGCGTCGCAACCCGCCGCGAGACAATCGTCACGGTCGGTCGGCCGCGCGCGCGCGGTTAGCGCGATGATGGGGACTCGGTTGCCGGCGGCGCGCAGGCGTCGGGTGACCTCGAGCCCATCGAGATCGGGCATCTGCACGTCCATCAATACGAGCCCGAAGTCAGGCTTGGAGGACAGCCGCTCGAGCGCTTCGTGGCCGCCACCTGCCTCGACGACGTCGGCCCCCGCTTGGCGCAGCCGGGTCGCGACGAGCGCGCGGATGTCGTCACTGTCGTCGACGACCAGCACGCGTCCTTCGAGCTGGGGTCGGCGCGCGGCCGCGCCGTCACGCTCCGACCGTTGCGTCTCTACCTGCGTCGCATCGTCGGCGACCTCGAGAGGCAGGACCAATGTGAAGGTGCTGCCTTCGCCGGGAGCCGACTGAGCATGGACCTCGCCCCCCATCAAGGCGGCGAGCTTGGCGGAGATGGCGAGGCCAAGGCCGCTGCCCTGATAGCGCCGCGTCTCGCCGGAGTCCCGCTGGTGAAACGCACGAAACAGCGCGCTCGCCTGGCTCTGAGGAAAGCCGATTCCCGTGTCTTCGACCGAGATCTCCACGTCACCGGCGTCGGCGTCGTAGTCGACGGAAAGGGCGACCGAGCCCACTTCGGTGAACTTGATCGCGTTCGCCACGAGGTTGAACACGATCTGACGGATCCGGAGCGGGTCGCCGAGAAACGGATGCGGGAGACGCTCTGGCAAGCAAAGCCGAAACGAAAGCTCCTTTTCCGCCGCCGGAATTTGAAACGCGTCGAATACCTCCCAAAGCAGCCCGGGGAGGGAAAACGCCTCCTGTCGGGTGTCAATCTCCCCTGCCTCTACGCGGGAGAGGTCGAGAAGATCGTTCACGAGGTAGAGGAGATGCCGTCCGTTGCGGTCGACGGTCGCGACGTATTGCTTGGCCTTTTCGCTGGTGACCTCGCCGGAGAGAAGCTCGGTGAAGCCGAGCATCGCCGTCAGCGGGGACCGCATTTCGTGGCTGACGTTGGCGAGAAACTGGGTTTTGGCTTCGGACGCCCGCGCCTCTTCCCCGCGGGCACGCTCGAGAGCAAGCGCGGTCTGATGACGCTGGGTGATGTCCGTCGCCGTCGAGTAGAAGCCCTCGACCACGTCGTCGTCGCCGCGGTAAGGGACGTAGGTGACGAGCCAGCGTCGTTCGGCGTCTCGCACGGCGAGACTGATCTCGAACTCGACTTGGGTCCCGGCGAGGGCCTCGGCCGCGTACGGTTGCACCTCGGCGTAGCGTTCCGCGCCGAGCCGCTCGGCGAGGGTTTTCCCGGTCGGGTCGAACCCGAACACGTCGCCGTACCTGGCATTGACGAATTGATACCGCTCTTCCCGGTCGACGAAGGCGATGAGGGTGGGGAGCGCGTTGGTCAAGCGCCTCAACCGTCGTTCTCGGTCTTGCACTTGCGCAAGCGCTTCGTAGGTACGGCTGATGTCGGTCAGCGTAACCGTTAGCGCCGAGCCGCTCCGATCGCGCGGGGCGGCCTTCGCCGCCCCATCTTCGGTCGTCACACCATTCGTTTCCCCATCTTTTTTTTCTGATGAGCGCACGGGAAGGATGCGCAGGAGGTGCCGGCGTCCGTCCTCGCTTTCGACTTCTCGCTCGAGCCCTTGGCCCGAGTCTCGAGCCGACCCCAGCGCAAGGTAGAAATCGTCCCACTTCAAGCGATGGCGAAAGCGCGTCACCGGACGCCCTACGTCGGATTCCTCGAGGTCGATGAGGCTTTCGACGTTGGGGGTGAAGCGACGGATCCGAAGCTCCGACGTGAGGAAGAGGGTCACGATCTCCGTGCTGGAGAGCAGTCGCTCGATGTCGTCGTGGGCGCGGCGGAGGTCGGCGATGCTCGACTGGTACTCCGTATTGACCGTATAGAGCTCCTCGTTGACACTGCTCAACTCTTCGTTCGTGCTCTGGAGTTCTTCGTTCGAAGCGATGAGCTCCTCATTGGTCGTTTGGAGTTCTTCGTTGCTGGCTTCGAGGTCTTCGATGGCGCTCCGAAGTCGAACCCGGGTCCGGTTCAGTTCTTGGTGGAGGCTCTGGACCTCCGCGTCGACCGAGGGGTTGAGCTCGATGCGTTGCACCACGTCGCGCGCAACCGAACCCGGAGCCGGATGCTCGGGCTCGAAGACGAGGAGGTAACGGTGGCGACCGCCCTCGGCCTCGATGATCCGCTCGACCCTCAAGGCCGTGCCGTCATCGAGAAACCGCTCGATTCGTGCCGCCGTCCCGTTGTCGTCGACCGCCCGAAACGCCGTGGCCAACGCCCCCTTGAAGGGCGCGTCGAGAAGCGAAAAGATGTCGGTATCCACCGGGCCGGACTTGAGCGAGAGAAATCGTTGGCTCCCGGCGAAACATCGCAGAACGCGTTTCGACGCATCGAGCAGGATCGATGGGGGGAGGTAGCGTTCGAACAGTGCGTCGTAGGTCTCGCGACCGAGTTCGTACCCCCCGGACGACGATTCAGCCGGGAGGGCGGGGGACGTCGAACGTGGGCGCATGCGACGTCTCGGCGACAGCTCTGCGGGAAGGTCGAACGGAACGGCACGGTAGATGCGCGCCGGCTCGTCGAGCGCGCGAAACGCACCCTCGAGCGCTTGGTCCGTCTCGCTCCCGCCGAGAAAGAGCAGGCCCCCCGGCACCAACCCGTAGTGAAACGTCGCGAGAACCCGCCGTTGCGTCTCGCGCTTAAGGTAGATCAAAACGTTGCGACAACTCACGAGGTGCACGTCGTTGAACGGCATGTCGCGGGTCATGTCGTGCGGGCTGAAAATGATGTGCTCGCGGATTTCGGCTCGGGGTCGATATTCGTCGCCGTCGCGCTCGAAAAATCGAGCTACGCGGTCCGCGTCCACCTGTCTGACCTCGGCGTCGCTGAAAACGCGTCGTCTCGCCACCTGAAGCGCCTTTCGATTGAGGTCGGTGGCGAAGACTTTGAGTCGGGGGGCGCGGTTCGTTCGCTCCAGGGCTTCCCGCGCTGCGATGGCCAAAGAATAGGCTTCATCGCCGGTAGCACAGCCGGCACACCAGACGCGGAGGGTTGCCGAAGGCGCGAGCTCACCAACCAGCGCGTCCAGCTGAGCTTCCAAGCGTCGAAACGACCCCGCATCTCGAAAGGGTCGGGTCACGTTGATGAGCAGGTCGTCGCGTAGGGACTCGAGAGCGTCGGGGTTCGTGACCACGCGCTGCACGTAGTCGTCGGGAGCCAGGTCTTGGATCTTGGCCCGGCGCTCGATGCGCCGGAGCAGGGTCGCCGGCCGGTAGGCGTTGAAGTCGACGTCGAAGCGAAGGCGCAGCGCGTCGACGACGGCATCGAAGCCATCGAGGTGTTCGTCGGTGCGACTCTGTACCGACCCGCCCGAGAAGACGCGATGAAGTGCCCCCGGCATTTCGTGGGGGCCCATGACGGCGTCGCTCAGGTCGTGGTCGATCACGCTCTTGGGCATGCCGTAGAAGCGCGCCGTCTCGTGACTTTCGGCGAGGATGAGGCCTCCCGCGCGGCGGACGGCGGCCGCCCCTTGGGTACCGTCCGTTCCCGTGCCGCTCAGAATGACCGCCGCCGTCCGCTCGCCCCCGTGGTTCGCCAAGGAGGCGAGAAAGATGTCGATCGGTCGGGTGAGTTGGTCGGGGATCTTTTCCTCGAGGCGCACCCGACCGTCGGCCACGGTCATGATTTTTCCGGGGGGAAGCAGAACGACTTCGTCCGTCGCAATGCTCATCCCGTCCTCGGCGAGACGGACGGGAAGGTCCGTGTGGCGCTGGACCAGTTGGTCCATCAGGGACTGGTGGTTAGGAGACAGATGCTGGACGACGAAGAAGCACATCCCGGGCTGGTCGCCCACGGCGTCGAAGAAGGCCTCGATCGATTCGAGGCCCCCTGCCGACGCACCGATGCCGACGATGGGAAAGTCCAAATCCACAGCGACGGTCGATAAGAAGCACGTCTCGGGCCAGCTCTACCCCTGAAAACCGCGCGCGCGGCCGAGGCAAAACGCCACGCATGCGGCGCGCGGGTCACTCACTTGGGTCGGGCCCGGGCTGAGGTTCGTCGTCGGCGCCCGTGCCTCCGTCAATAGGGCCCGACGGAGGAGGAAGCGAACGTCGTCCACCACGCTCGGGCTGCCGTACGGTGAAGAAAAACGTGCTCCCCCGGCCCACCTCGGAGCGTACTCCGATGTCGCCTCCGAGCTTGGTCGCCGCCCGTCGGGCTATGTTGAGCCCGATCCCTTGGCCTTCGGTGCTCTCGTGCTCGCCTCTCACGTAGCGTCGAAAGATCTGTTCGTGATGCTCGGCGGCGATGCCGATGCCGTTGTCTTCGACGAACACGCGCCACGAGCGGCGGCCTTCGCGCTCAACCCGAAGCTCGACGTAGGGAGATGCTTCCTCATCGTCCTGCTCGCGGTGGTACTTGATGCCGTTGCTGATCAGGTTGATGAGGATGAGGCGGGCATGAACCGGGTCGACGGGCACACTCGGGAGGTCTGAGGCGATGCGAAGGCTGACGCCCGCGTGCTCTGCCGTCGATTCCATGTCCTCGACGGCTTCGCGCACGACGCGGTCGAGCGACTGACGCGCCTCGTGTAGCGGGTCTTCGCGGGATCGCGCGACCGCGACGGCAAAGACGTCGTCGACGACGCGCGCGATCCGGTCGAGCGTCCCTTGCAGGCGTTCGAGAATGCGCTCCGAGGCGGGGTCCGCCGTTCGCCCTCGGTCACCCTCGGACACCGCCTTGAAGGCCGACAGCGCGAGCGTCGCGCCGTTGACGCGATTGCGGAGCTCGTGGGTCACGGCGCGCCCGAAGTCGCTGAGGATTTCGATGCGTTCGAGGCTGTCGCTGGTGGCCTCATGCAGGTACGCGCGCGACGCGTACTGCTTCATCGCTTCGAATGCGCGCCGCAGTCGCCCCGTCACCACCAGGGCCGATCGCGCCGAGAACTCCGTGAGGGCGGCGCCGGTCGCCTCTTCGATGTGGTGCAACACGATGTCCTCGAGCATGCCGAGCTCTTCGGTCACTTCCTCTAGGCCGTAGCCCTGACCGCGACGAAGGCGCGAGAACTCCTCGAGATCGGTCTTGACGAGCGCCACGCGCAGCGGAGCGGTCTCGTCGCCGCGCACGGCTTCGGCGACGTGCTGGAGCACGGCGGGGATGTGGTTGAGGAGGGTTTCCGTGGGGAGGATGTCTCTCGGATGCTCGGGCAGACGCTGCTCGAGGCGGCGCAAAAACTCCGACGCGAGGTCTTCGGCTGAGGCCTCGAGCAGGGCAAACGTCGCCTCTGCCATGCGTTCGATGTCTTGGTCGGCCTCGGCCACGTCGAAACCGTAGGCGGAGCGCTCGCGGGGGACAACGTGAGAAGCCCACCCACGGCGTCGCCGTGGTACTTTACCTACATGGAGTCGGTCCCGACGCTGGTGGTTGAGGACGAGCCCGTTCAGCGCGAGATGATGGGGCTCCTGCTCGAGCGCATGGGCGCGCGCGTCGACCTCGCGCGAAGCCTCCGCGAGGCACGCGCGCTCTACGACACGAGGGCAGCCCGCTACCGGCTCGTCGTCGCCGACTACGCGCTCCTCGACGGGAAGGTGAGCCAACTCCTCACCGATGGGCTGGTCACCTCACGCGAGCTGATCGTCACCACGGGCCGCGACCTGGTCGAGCTTCCCGACGAGGTCACGGTCTTGCGCAAACCGATCGACGTCGACCAGTTTCGGGAAGAGGTGGCGCGCCGCACGGCCTCCCCCCGTCCGCGTCTCACCGCGCGCTTCGACGATAAAGAAACGGTCGACGAAGACCATCCGTCCGATGGCGCCCCCGGGGCGGCGACGCAGCTTCGACTCCTCGTGGCCCATCCCGACGACCCGGCCGGCTTGCGGGCGCACCGAAGGCTTCTCGAGGCACTCGGGGGGACCGTCCCCGAGGGGATGGACCTGCGCGTGGAGGACGTCACGGGCCTTCCTGAAGACGAGCAAGTGATGTTCACGCCGTGCCTCGTGCGCGACCATCCGCGGCCGCGGGCGTGGCTGCTCGGCGACCTCGGAGATCGCGAGAGCCTCACGAAAATGCTCCAGGACAGCGGGGTGGACATGGCCGAGGGCCGTCCGTGAACAAGGTACCCACCCACATCCCCGGCCTCGACGAGTTGTTGATGGGAGGTCTTCCCCAGGGCCGCGCCACGCTGCTCGTCGGTCGGAGCGGGGTCGGTAAAACCCTCACCGCGCTCCAGATCGCGGTCAACGCCGCCGGCCATGGCGTCTCCGCCGGATTTCACTCCTTCGAAGAACGTGCGCCCGACCTCATCCAGAGTGCGGAGAGCCTCGGATGGGATGCCGAGCGCCTCATCGCGGAAAAGCGCCTCTTCATCGACTTCACCCGTCTCCCGCACGGCGAGGAGATGCAGGTTTCGGGCAATTTGGATGTGGCCTCGACTGCCCGTCGTCTCGCCGAAAAGGCTGCCCAACGGGGCGTCCAGATGCTCGTCCTCGACTCGCTGTCGGCGCTGTTCGTCGGCTTCGATCGCTCGCTCCGACACCACTTTTACGCGTTCGTCGAGGCGCTCATCGACCGGGACCTCACCGTGGTGCTCACTGCCGAGGCCGAGCAGGACCGCACGCGCTTCGGACACGAAGACTTCGTGTGCGACCTCGTGCTCTTGATGCGGCAGCGCATGGACGAACGCCGACGACGACGAACGGTGGAGGTGAGCAAGTACCGTCGGAGCCGTCACCTTCAGGGCGAGTTTCCCTTCGTGGTCTCGAAGGAGGGCGTCGTGGTCTTCCCCCTCGACGTCGTGGGCCAACTGCCCGAAGCCGCGCTCCCCGTCACAGACCGCTTCTCGAGCGGGGTCGAGGGGCTCGACGACGTCACCGGCGGAGGCTGGCTGCGAGGCCGCTGCGTCCTGCTCCGAGGCACCTCGGGAAGCGGGAAGACGATCTTCAGCGGCTGTCACATCCACGCGGCGCTGCGCCGGGGGGAGCGCGTGTTGCTCATGGGGTTCGAAGAGACCGAGCCGATGATCCTCGCGAACTGGGACGCACTTGGCCTTCGGGTGCGGGACGACATCAAGGCGTCACGCCTTCGCATCGTGCATCGTCTCCCGGCCGCGACCAGCCCGGAAGACGTCATCATCGAGCTGCGACGCAACCTGTCCGACTTCCAGCCCGACCTCGTCGTTCTCGATAGCATCTCCGCCGTCGAGCACGCCTCCAGCGACGATGGCTTTCGCCAGTTCGTCGTGGGCGTAACGTCAGCCCTCCGCGCGACGGCCGCCACCTCGATCCTCGTCGAGACGACGGCGACGGAAGGCCCCACCGGCGCTCCGTATATGTCCACGGCCGCCGACGCGATCGTTCGACTCGGCACGCGGCCCTACGGCGGGGGGCATCGGCGTTACCTCAAGGTGGTCAAGATGCGAGGAAGCGCCCACGACATGGCCCGGCGCGCGATCGAGATCGGCGGCGAACGACATCCGATGCGGGTGGGGCCAGCCCTCGCGCGGACCTAGTTCTGCCGGCCTGAAGTTCGAATCGGCTTGGTCACCGGATGTCGTTTGTGATCGTACGTGATCGCACTTTGTCCCACGAAAGTTCGAGTCGGGGCAGCAACGGGATTTCCATCGAGGTCGTGGGTGGGCATTGT
>JBCCLB010000148.1:0-9861 GCA_039027095.1 Myxococcota bacterium | reverse complement strand
TATTGCATCGTCACAAACCACGGCAACGGCCGGGACGAGCGGCGTTTCTTCATCGTGGCAAGTCGTGTCGAGATCCAGCGGCGACCCCGGGCTGCCGGGACTCATCCGTGAACCCCTGTGTGCCACCGTGACCTGAGAAAGTCTGTTTCCTAGAACTAGGTGAGCAACAGGGTGGAAACTGGAGTGTAATCATGGTCCCCAAGCCGCGAAATAGGAAGACCCGCGGGGACAGCATGAGCGAAACCATCGCCGCGGAAAGCAGACAGCGCTTCTCGACGGCGTACCGGTCGTCGATCTGCGCCTCGGCTGTCTATATCCTCCCACACGATTCGGCATCGCATAAGTTGACTTCTGGTAACCCGCCAGATGCACCAACACGCGGTTCATCCCTCCTATCCGCTCCTCGTAGCGTCACCGGCGTACCTCGAACGGCGCGGGACCCTGGCGTGCGCGGCCGACCTCGCCGACCACGCGTGCATCGGATTCTCCGAGATCCCAGCCCCGCGTTCATCGTTCAAGGCGATCTCGCGGCGGGGAGGCTGGTGGAGGTTCCCGGGCCAGGGCGTGCGCGAACCCGAGACGTCTACGCGGTGTTGAGTCGCAGCGCGCGCAAGATCTCGCGTGTTCGGCTGTTTCTCGACCTGCTGCGCGTCGTCGTATGATGGCCTGAATGTTGGGTGGGGCCTCACGGTCATGTTTTTCCGTCGCGTGGATCTGCGGATCGGCGCTGGCGTGCGGCGGTCCCACCGTCACCGCCGGAGCGGAACCCCGAGGGTCGCAGGCGCGCGCCGCCGCCACCGCTCCGAGCGAGTCCAAGGGGAAAGAGGCAGCGGACGAGGGGGCAGAGGGAGCCCTCGTTCTCGCTCGTGTCAGCGTGTCTGAGGGCTCGGGCTACATCGACCTCGAGGGCGCCTGGGTACTACCCCCGAAGTACACTTTAGCGTACCCCTTCCTCGGGGGACTCGCCGGAGTGCTCGAAGATGCGCCTCGGGTGGATACCGATCGCGGTCCGGGCTTTCTCGACGGCGAGAACCACCTCATCCAGCCTGATGGAGGGCGCGCTTCGGTGTCTTTCGCGCGTGGCGTTTGGGATGGCGTTGCCCTCGTACGCTACGAGCCCGACGGCAAGCGGACCATCATCGAACTCGACGGGAGCGTCGTCGCCAGCTTCGACCAGATCGACGTCTTCCGGGAGGGACTCGCGGTGGCCGTGCGAGGTGACCAACAAGGGTGGGTGCGACCGGATGGCTCATGGGCCAGGACGATGCCATGGACGGGGAAGCCCCGGCTCTCGGCCGTAAGCGAGGGTCGGGCCAGCGTCATCAACGCCCACGACGACCGGTGCCGTTGGATGAACCCAGAAACGGGAGCCTGGGTGCTACCGGGCGAATTCGCGTCTTGTGGTGCTTTCGTAGAGGGACGCGCATTCGCTCGTATGCCGGGGGACGATCGCTTCGGCATCATCGACAGCGAAGGGCGATGGCTCGTGCGCAATGCCTTCGACGACTACCTCGACTATCGCGAGGGTTGCGGCATGGTCGCCATCGGCGACCGGTGGGGCATGGTCGATCGTAACGGTTCCTGGGTGGTGCGGCCTCGATGGAAGGGCACGGGGCGCATGTCGGAGGGGCGCGTACTCATCGCCGATGATCAGGGTCAGATCGGCTACGCCAACACGCGGGGCCAGGTCGTCATCGACCCGGTCTTCGCCCAGGGGGGCTGGTTCCATCATGGAAGGGCGATGGTGCAACCCGAGCCCGGCGGGCCCGTGGGCTTCATCGATCCTTCGGGCGCCGTGGTCGTGGCTCTGAAGTTCAAGACCGCCGACGGGTTCAGTGAAGTGAACGGCCTACGGATCGGCTGGTGAGCCGAAGGCTCTTTCGAGTGGGCCCCTTCGTCGGGAGTCGAGGCCCTGTGTGCCAACGTCACGTGAGACAGTCCTTTTCCTAGAATTAGCGAGCAACAGGGTGGAGACTGTCACCCGATCATTGTGCCCAAACCACGAAAGGGAGCGACCCGCGGGGACAACAGCAGCGAGAGCGTCGCCGCGGCAGCAGACGGCGCTTCTCGGCGGCGTAGAGGGTTGGCATCGTAATCGAGGCGGACGCGTACACAGAGCCCCGGGGAGATCGACAAGAGGTGCGGTGATCGGCGACAACTATTGTTGCCGGTGGTGTTGGCTCATCGAGGAATGTTACTTTGATAGTGTGCCGGCCAGCCAATCATCGACCGCGCCGTGCGGGTCGCCGGGGAGGATGAGCGCGCGGGCCTGCTGACTGCGCCAGTCGCGGATGCGACGCTGTAGTGTTCGGGGTTGCCCCTGAGTAAATTCCTTCGCGTGGGCTTCGGCTTCGTCCTACGAGTGGGCCGCGCCTCGCCGTCATCGTCGACCGCCGCCGCAGCGGCAACAAGAAGATGGAGTAGGACCCATCGGCGCGGGCGCGGTCGCCGTCTTCCGCCGGGCGGCGCGGCCGAGGGCGGACGGCTCCATTCAGGCCTCAGGGATGAAGACGCGCGGCCCCGAAAAGTCGCCAAACGCGCTACGGTCGCGATGTGGCATCGCTCAAGCGACGACGAATCCCCGTTCAGGCGCGGGCTCAGGCGACCGTGGACGCGATCCTCGCCGCGGGGGAAGACCTCATGGAGAGGCGGGGCCTCGACGAAGTG
Source organism: Myxococcota bacterium (assembly GCA_039027095.1). GTDB lineage: Bacteria > Myxococcota_A > Polyangia > Polyangiales > Polyangiaceae > JAPYTK01. The sequence goes on along the minus strand of JBCCLB010000148.1, from coordinate 7,194 downwards.
ACCACCGAGGAGATCGCAGCGCGGGCCGGCGTCAGCATCGGTACCCTCTACCAATACTACCCTCCCGGCATTCACCCGTCCCCTTCTGGAGCACCTCGCATCCCACGGCTACGTCATCGCCGCTCCGGTTCATCCTTTCGACAATCTCAATGCCGTACGCGCCGCCGACCCGGTGGACGTAGGTAGAAACTTGGAGAATCGGCCACGTGACGTGTCCTTCATCATCGACACCCTCCTCGCGCGCGCCGCCGACGCCAACGATTCGTTGTTCGGTCGCATCGACGGCGATCGCATCGGCGTCATCGGCCATTCCTACGGCGGCTACACCGCGCTGGCCGTCGCCGGGGGAAGCCTCAACGGACCCGAATTCGAACAGTTCTGCGCCGAGGACACGATCACCACCGACGTGTTCGACACCTGCTCGGTCTACGCTTCCGTCGTCGAAGTCGACGGGCCATTTCCCGCCGACACGCGCAACGCCGACCCTCGCGTCTCGGCGGTGGTGGCGATGGCGCCCCCTATTCCGTTTCTCGGCGATGGCGTCGCCGACGTGGAAACCCCGGTCATGGTGATCGCGGGAGAGGTCGATATCCCCATCAATTACGACCGACACGTGGTCGCCTACTTCGATGCCTTGCCCCCTCCGCGCTACCTCCTCTCCTACGAGACCGGAGGTCACCTGGCGATGACCACCCTCTGCGCCTTTCCCCGTCAGGACAACACCCCAAACCAAGACTGTGCGGTCTACTCGCGAGCCGACAAACGATTCGTCACCGCGATGATGGGTCGACACCTTCGGGACGTCCTCGCCTACGACGCTGAACTCGCTTCGATCGGGGAAGGCCCGGTTCGTCTGGAGACGGTCCGATGAAGCGCGGGGGGCCGCCATCGGTGCCGGCGAAGCCATTCCGCGTGGTTGCGTACGCCACTCCGAGGGGCACTGGCAGGCACAGGCCGAGGAGACCGTGGTTGCGCTGGCCTCGATCGTCAGCGGGGTACGGTTGGCCGCGGTGCCCACCGGCCCGATCGTCGGGGCGCAGGGCAGGGTCGGGTGCGTAACCTCCAGCTCCTGCTGCACTCGAGACCATCATCTACTCCGCGACGCTATGCGCTCATCGCAGGTGACGCTGTACCGGCACACCTCACCGCCGAGCCCGCCGTCATACCGTGAACGGCCGAGAAACCATCGCCGCATCCCTGACGAGAGCGACACGAGGTGCTGACCGTCATGAATAGCGAAGCGTTTGCAGACGAGCCGCCGGCCGAGGTCTACGGGAGCCTGCTGAGTTCCAGCGCGCCGGGACGAGGGGCCGTTTACCCCGCCAAAGGCGCCGCGGAGCGGCGGAGGGGATTGATGGGCGCTCGGCACGGCGCAAGAGTAACGCCGCGATGCGTCGCTGCAGATATCCAACCGCAAGTCGCGATGATCGTGATAGGCCCCGCGAATCCGAAGCGGATGGACTCTATGGTGATGTCGCCCTTGGACTTAGACATAGCTGGCGAGTGCGGGGAGGCGAGGGTTGGGGCGCGGCGGTCGACCAGATTCGAGAGGAACGCGGATGGAACGTCGATCGAGCGATGCTCGCCTGAGCAAGGTCATGTCTCACGCCCTGCGCCACGCTCCCGCCGAGTACGGACTGCGCCTGGATGAGGCTGGGTGGGTCGCCCTCGCGGATCTTCTGGTCGGCCTCCAGCGCCGCGGGAAGAGATGGCGTGGGCTGACGACGGAGGACCTCCTGCGGGTCGTGGCGACTTGCCCGAAGGGACGCTACGAGCGGGATGGCGCCCGTATCCGCGCGCGCTACGGGCATTCGGTCGAGGATCACCAGGAGCGTCCGAGTGCGGTGCCTCCGGCCCGGCTCTTCCACGGCACGAAACCGGAGGCGCTCCCTTCGATCCGCGAGCATGGACTCCTTCCCATGGGGCGGCGCCACGTCCATCTCGCGGGTGACCCCGAGATGGCCCGGGAGGTCGGGCAGCGCCACGCCGGCGCACCCGAACTTCTCATCGTCAATGCCTCGGCCGCGGTTCGGGCGGGCGTCACCTTCCACCGCGGGAACGACACGGTCTGGTTGTCGTCCGCGATCGCGGCGGAGTTCATCGCCTTCCCCGAGGCGGCGGCCAGGCCTCTGGCGACGCTGGAGCGCGGGCGCCACTGGGCGCGGCTTCTCGACGAAGAGGTCTTCGCAGCACTACCCGGGGCGATGCATCCGGGCTGCGCCTACGAGGGGCCTTCTGCGACGACCCTCGGCCCGGAAGCCATCACGAGTTCCTACCGCGACAACGCGGCCTGGGCGAACGCGACCTTCGACAGCATCACCTGGGAGAGTGCGGTCGAACTGATTGACGACGACCGTGTTCTCATCACCCTCACGGACCGCCTCCTTCACCGCGGTGAGCGCCACGTTTATCGTTGTCGTCAGCGGGTTCGGTTCGACGGGGCGGGGCGGGTGGTCGCCATCGCCCACGAAGCGATCCCCGCGGAGGAGCGCGCCCTCGCCGAGTTCTTCCGCCGCGTCGGCGTCGGGCGCTGAGCGCGCGACGCCGTCCTTGGGTTCGCCACCCTGAAGACGGGTGGATCAACCCTCTTCGTCGAACGCGTCCTCGAGCGCTTGTGCCTGGCCGCGCAAGTGGTTCGCAACCGCCAGATTGGCAACGAGCAGGACGCCGAACAGGGCCATCGTGGCCGCGAGCCGCAGCAGGCTGCCGGCCCATACGTCGGGGCGCTCGAGGAGAAAGCCGAGGTAGAAGAGCAAGACTCCCACGGCGAGCGGGCCGAAGTACCAGCGCGGGGTCGTCCGCAGGAATTCAGCCTGGCGGTAGACCTGGTCGATGTACGCCCGCATGAAGACGCTGGTGCTTTCGTCCGGGTTCGGCAGGGCGCGCATGCGCCCGTAACGCCAGGTCCACACCGAAATCACGACCGCCGCCAGGCTGATGCACACCGAAGCCACACGGGAGAGCCACGGGAGTCCCGGGCGCATGGCGACGAAGAGAAAACCCGGTACGAGCACGACGGATGCGGCCCACTCGCCAACGTTGCGGAACCTCACCCGGCGGGCGGTTCGGCGCGCCGCCCGACGCACCTGGTCGAGGTCGATCGGTGGCGGGGCCGGCCGGGTGTGCCAAAGCGCGCGAAGGGCATCGTTTTCGGTCATCGCGAGGTCTCCTGAAGGGTGCGGGTGAGCTCGGCCTTGATGCGACCGATTCGGGTCGACACGTTGGTCCGTGTGATTCCTGTGATGTCGGCGATTTCCGCCTGGGACAGATCCTCGAGGTAGAGCAGGATCACCTGGCGATCGATGGGACGCAGGCCCGCGATGGCGGTCCGGAGCCGTTCGCGACGCTCGGCGTTCGACCGCTGGCGTTCGGGGCTTCCTTGTGGGTCCGGCGCGAGGTCATCGCTCGGATGGGCCACCGGGGTACTGCGGTCGCGGATGCGGCGACGCACATGGCTCGAAGCGACGTTGTGGGCCACGCGAAAGACCCACGTCCGCCACGTCGCCTCCTCGCGAAAGCTCGGGAGAGCGCGCCACACGCCGAGCCATACATCCTGGCGAAGCTCTGCGGCGCGGGCATCGTCCCGCTCGTACCCCGCGCACAGCCGATCGATCGCGACCCCGAACTCGGTCACCAGGGTCTGGAAGCGTTGTCGGGCGGCTGCCGTCATCTCACCGGGACAGTCGCCGCGGCCACGAGGATCTCACAAAAAAAACGCTCCCGTGCCGACCGGTGGTGGGTCCGACGTCGGTACGTGGCGACCGGCGCGCAGGTCGGGCTGCCCGGAGAACCGAAGAGCATTCGCCTGGATTGCGCCTAACTCATCAATCAGCGAAACTAGGATTATGCACGGCTTCTACATGGCCGATTTCCCGGGGGCCCCCTTCGAGTTCGGTTTCTCGCTCGGCTTGGACGCCGTCATCAGAGGCGCCTTCGACGCTCATTCCGGCAACGGGACTTCCGCCTCATGAACCCCGAGCCCACGGCGCCCCATCGCGACGACAATCCCTATGCAGCGCCCACCCTCGCGACGACCACCGCTACCCCCCCGGCTCCGACCGGAGGTTACCACTGGTACGAGGAGGACGTCCGGGGGGAGATCGCGCGCCGCAACCGCAAGAGCCTTCTGATCGGAGGTCCGGGGATCCTTCTTCAAGTCTTGGCCGGCACCGGCGCACTGGGCGAGTACGGCGGTATGCTCAGCATCGTTGGATCGGTGCTCCTGCTGGTCGGATTAGGGCACTACGCACGAGCGCGCGGTCAAAGCCCATGGTTCGCCTTGCTCGGACTTCTCAGTCTGCTCGGTTTCATCGCGCTGGCGATCCTGCCGCGACGGTGTCTCATTTGTGGCGGCAAGGGCAAAGGCGGGAGGTGCACCACCTGCAACGCGCCCATGGCTGACCGGAGATAGGAGCGAGTTTCGCTCGAATCGCACATCGCGCCACCCCCGCCCATGACCTTGACTCTGGACATCGTCGACGATGTCGCCGGAATCGATCGCATCGAGACCGAGTGGGCGTCGTTTCTTTACGGGCGGGCGGAGGGGCACACGGTTCATCACCATCCGAGCATCTTTCGCGCCTTCTTGGCGACCGAACAGGGGCGTTCCACGCCGCTCGTGCTCGTGGTGCGCGATGCCGACGACGGCGATTCGATCTGCGCTTTGGGTTGTTTTTTCGTCTGGCGCGGGGCGTTCGAGCTGACCGCGAGCGTGGTCACGCTGTTTTCTTTGCCGTCACGAACGCTCAAGCTCGTCGGCGACCGCATCGTGTTTGCTCGAGATGCTGATGCGACGGCGTGCGCACTACGGATCGTTCGGGCGCTCTCAACCCTGGGCGAACACTACGACTTGATCCACCTCGCCGAGCTCGCCCTCCCCAACCCTCTGGCCTCTGCGATCGATCGGGCTCCGGCGGGGCTTCGGGAGGTGGTGGTGCGAAAAAGGCGAGAACACGTCTACGAGCATACGATGTTCGAGGACCGAGCCGGTTACGACCGCTGGCTCGGCAGCAAGCGGCGGAACACCATCAAGCGCAACACCCGCCGTTGGCGCGACAACGAAGCCAAGTCACGCGGTTGCTTACGGGTCGTGCGCGACGTTGCCGACGCACCGCGCTTTGCCACCGCCGTGGCTCGGGTTCGTCGCGAGACGTGGCAAGCGAAGACCTATGGCATCGATGAGGCGACGTTGGGCCCGGACTACGTTCGCTTTCTGGAAGCATTTGCATCGCGGGGGTGGTTGCGGAGTTATCTGATGGAACGCCACGATGGGACCCCGGTCGCTTTCATCATCGGCTTTCAGGGATACGACACCTATCACTACGTCGACATCGGCTTCGACGCCGCACACCGGAAAGACCATCCCGGCGTCGCCGCGACCTACCTGATGATGGAAGACCTGTACGAACACGACCCTCCCGCGAGGGTCGACTTCGGCTACGGAGACAATCGCTACAAGCGGGCCGTCTGCAACACGACCTACGTCTCGCGGCCGATGCACCTCACCGGCCGGCGGCGATGGCGGGCGGCGTTTGGCGCGCAGCGCTTCCTCGACGACGCGGCGAGGCGGGCGCGGGCGCTGGTGGCGCGTGCTGGTCTCGAAGACCGGGTGCGCGACATCTTGAAACATCGTTCATGAGTCGGCCCGGGCGGACGCGGGTGGGGCCCTCGGTTGCTCTGGCACTGTCCGGTCGTCTGGTCACCGGGGCGAGGTGACGGCCTTTGGATGAAGAGGTTTCGGGTGGTTACGGTCGGAATGGCCCCTGGCACGTCCCTTGAATACACCGATGATGTGACGTTGACTCAAAACGACGACGTGCGTCCTCGCGTCCTCATCGTGGACGATGACCCGTGCCTCCGACGAGCGCTCGCCCGCTGCCTCGGCGCCGCCGCGGACGTGACCTCCGCGGAGAGCGTGGCGGCAGCGATGCAAGCGATCGATCGGAACCCCGACTTCGACCTCATCCTGACCGACATGATGATGCCCGAGGGCACGGGTCAGGACTTGTTTCACCGCCTCGTCGAGGACCATCCCACCCTCGTCGCGCACACGTACTTCGTCACCGCGGGCGTGACGGACCCCAACCTGAAAGCCTTCGTGCGGCGCCACCGCGCGCGCGTCCTCTTGAAGCCGCTCCGGATCGCCGACGTTCTCGCGCTTCTCCCCGGTGCGCCCTCGCGGCGCTCAGGGGTCCTCCCCAGAGGCATGTTCGAGGCCGATTGACGGCAGATGACACGAGGACGCGCTTCCCGCGCCTGGGGAGGCCCTACTCGACGAACGTCGCCTCTTCCAACAGGGCGTCGTAGTGGTAGCCGAAGCCCAAGTCGGCATCCTTACGCAGGCGGCCCTTGTACGCGACCCGGACCCCCTTGACGGCCCCCTCCTTGGTCTGGACCGTGAGGTCGTAGTCTCGGGTCGCCGCGGAGCCGCTGGCATCGCTGAGATGGACCCAATGCCAGCCAACGGCGCCGGCGACCCGGGTCACCGTGCCGTACACGACGATTTCCTGTCCGTCCCGCTGGTCGAGCTCCGTGAATACCGTGGCGACCGAAATGGCGCCCTCCGGCAAGCTCGAGGCCGCGGCGCGTCTGGCCGTCTCGAGGTCGACCGCCCGCGCATGCGCGATGTCCACGAGCTCGGGGACCTTCAGGCCCAGCTCGGGGATGTCCACATCGCGCTCGGCCGTCCCCTGGCCGAGGAGCACGTAGTCGCCGACCTTCGCCCCGATCGCCGGGATGCGGACCCAGGTTTGCAGCTCGCCCTGCTTGACCTCGAGAAGCTGGGCCGAACTGCGGTCGACCACCTTGGTCACCAGGGTCGGCGCGTTGTTGCTCCAGCCTCGAGCGGGAGGGTCGGTGCCGCGTACGACGTCGTCCTGGTTAGACCGCGAGCAGCCCGTGAGCACCAAGGCGATGGCCAAGACCGCGAAGCGCATCCGAAAGACCTAACGACCCGGCCGCCGTCGGCCATCCGGGCTGCGACTCTTTCCCGCTTCCTCGCCCGATTGAATTCGTCGCGCCTCGTCCCGCTTCTCATGCCGAGGGGGCTTGATGGTACCGAAGGTCGGACTCGAACCGACACGCACAAAGTGCAACGGATTTTGAATCCGTCGTGTCTACCAATTCCACCACTCCGGCGAGCGCCGAGACGCTAACGCATCTCTTCAGCCCACGCCACCCCACGCCGCGTCGTTG
>JBCCLB010000147.1:0-9930 GCA_039027095.1 Myxococcota bacterium | reverse complement strand
CCGGGGAAGCCGCCAAAACTCCGCCCGGGTCTTCTTCTTTTGTGGCTGGTGTAGCTTGCCTGTCTCACGACCCCGCGGCGAACTTCACGCCCCAAGATCGGCAGTTTCTACGGAACGTGATGGTCGTCTAGAGATGGGGATTTAGCTCGCTGAGGAAAGGGTTTCGGTAACGGCGAAGCGCTCGCGAAGGGCTCATCGGGCGGGGACGTGTGCTGTCGGTCAACGCCACCGGGGGCACGGTCAACGATGTTCCGGTCTGGAAAATCAGCCTTCAGGTGACGGTGGAGGGCCATCAGTCCGTCAACACCATGACCGAAAGGACCGCATATCCGTCGCAGGTCCAGGGCCTCGTCGGGCACGAGGTCGAGGTGGTTTGGCACCCCGCGTACCCCGATAAGGCAGAGATGCTCAACTGACGCCGCGCGCCGATGATTACGTAAGGAGACCTCGATTTTGACCGACGAAGAACAGCCAAACGTCGCAGCATGGTTGGCGTCAGCGTCGGCGGCGTCGCTGCTGCCTTCGCTCGTGTTGGCGCCCGACGACGACACGATGCTGCGAGGCTTCATCCGCCGGACGCGGAATCCTGCGCTGACCGTCGCGCAGGCGCGGATCGCGCGGCGCATGCTCATTCAGGTGTGCGGGGCGCTCGCCTCCAAGCGCCCCGAAGACTGGCGTGCCCTTCAGCGCGCCGTGGATGCGACATCGCGCATCGCGGTGCCGCCGCCGTCGTGGAGCGCTGAAATACCGCCGCCGCCGCCGGTCGACGTCGAGGCGCCGACCGAGGCCGAGCCATAGGTCGGCACCGCTCCGCCAGACGTTTCGCCGGCCGCCCCCGAGCACCCAGTCGCCGCTGCTCCGCCGCCAAAGGCCTACGCCGCCGCCCCACCTGCTGCGGCCGTGGCCCCGTCGACCACACCCTCGATCGCGAGGCCACCGCCATCGCCCGCGGCGGCTCATGCTCCAGTGCAGCCCCCCCCCGCCGCCACGGCCCTCGCTCCTGGGGCGCCCGTCGAGACCGAGGCGATCGATTTGGCCGCGGTGGCCGAGATGCTGGTCCGCTCGCCGTCGGCGCTTCCTTTCACCATGCCCAAGCCTGGCGCGGGGCCGCCACCCGCCCTGGCTTCATCCACGCGGTTGCCGGCTCAGACCGGGCATACCGAGGGCATCGACCACGCGGCGGTCGAAGCGGCGGTGGGCGGGAGTTTTCCGCTGGCGGCGCCGGAGGCCGAGCAGTTGCCGCTCGCGATCGAGCAGTACGCAGCGCTGCGGGCGCGGGAAGAAGCGGGGACGCCCACGGATTTGCTTCATCGCGAGTACCGCATCCATGACGTCGCGCACCGCAAGCGGGTCGATGCATCGTTTGCCGAAGTATTCCAACAGCGACCCAACCTTCGCACAGCCTTTGACCACAGCCTCGAACAGTGGCGACAATACCTTCGCGCACCGCGCGGGTAAGTCATGCAGGAGGGGCCGACGCGCCAGACATCACCGCCGACGCGTTCCTCGGCGACGCACGTCGCCGCGCCGGCCGCTCCGGCGAGCGAGCCGCTGCCCCGAAGCACCGCCCTCGAGGTGCCCGACAGCACCGCCACCGATCCGCTCGCCGGCACCGGCTACCGCGCGCTGAAACGGATCGGCAAGGGAGGCTTCGGGGAAGCGTGGATCGCGGTGCACGAGGCGATCGGTCACCGCGTGGTGTGCAAGCTGCTCCACCAGCGCCACGTCGGCGATGCGCAAAAGCTCGAGCGGCTTCGGCTCGAAGCCGAGACGAGTGCCCGCAACCCGCATCCGCATCTCGTGAACATCTTCGACCTCCGCACGACCTCCGACGGGCGGCCCTTCGTGGTGATGGAGTACATCGATGGACCGAGCCTCCGTCGACTGCTGAAGCACGAGTACAACCACGGCCCACTCCCGCTGCGGATGGCGGTCGAAGTCACGCGGCAAATCCTTCTCGCGCTGCGCCAGCTTCACGGCTCGGGCGTGGCCCATCGCGATCTCAAGCCCGACAACGTCATGATCGCCGCGCGTGAACCGGCGCTCGTCGTCAAAGTGATCGACCTCGGACTCGCCAAAGTGTTCGACCCGGGCGACGAAAGTGCGGCGGCCCACGCGGGAACGCCGCGGCCGTTGGCCATCCCCACCCAGTCGATGGAGCTGGCGGGTACGCCCCGGTACATGGCGCCCGAGCAAATCGACCGCTCCCCCAGCGCGCCCATCGACCACCGCGTCGACCTTTGGGCCTTGGGCGTGATCATGATGAAGTTGCTCACCGGTCGCCCTCCTTTTGGCGATCGTAAAACCTTCGAGGAGATCTGCTTCGCCACCCTGCTCGATCCGGTCGAAACGCCATCGAGTCTCGTGTCGGAACCGCTGCCCCGCGGGCTCGACGAGGTGATCTTGCGCGCCCTCGAAAAGAGGCCGAGCGACCGCTACGCGTCCGCCGACGCGATGTTGGCCGCGCTCGACGCGATCGATCTGAATGCCGTCGCCCCGGCGTTCACTACCATCCCCATCCAGCCGCCGCTTTCCGTCGACGAGGTCGGGTGGTTGGCCGCGCCGCTTGGGTCGACCCCGCCCCCGCGGGGCACCACCCCCATCGTCCCGCCGACCGAGCCGATGGCGCCGATCGATGCCCGCGGCTTCACCGAAGCGCTGCCCGCGTCGCGGCGGGCCGAGATTTGGGAGGCGCAGCGCAACGCGGCGCTGGAGCAGGCGCGCCGCGAGGGCCTTCCTCTTCCGCTCGAATACGTCGCGCCGCGCCTCGCCAACCAGATGATTGAGCGCCGCGAGGCACGCATGGCGGCAGAGGCGGCGCAGTCCGGGCCGGCTGAACCGGCGGTCATGCCGTGGTCGCGCTTTTTCCTCATCCTTGGCACGGTGGCGCTCGCCTGCGTCATGACGGCGGTCGCCGTGTTGGCGTGGGGAGGTCACCTGTGACGACGCCCCGCGACCCCCAACCTCCGGCCATGGTGCCGCCGCGACCCGCAGATCCGCTGGAGGCGACGCTGCCCGCCGTTTACGTGGGCGGCGTGCCGCAGACCGGCGACATCGAGCCGGTCGACCTACCGCCACCCACGCCGACGACGTCGGCGTCGGGTCCGGCGCTTCGCTTCGAGGATTTCAAACCGGGAATGGTGGTCAAAGACTGGCACCTCGACGCGCCCCTTGGCGAAGGCGGGACCGCCCGCGTCTTTTCCTGCACACACACGCACACCCAACGGCGTGGGGCGCTGAAAGTGATCTCGCTCCGTGAAGGCCCCCACGCCGCCGTGCAGCTCTCGAAGCTCACCTTCGAGGTGCGAACCTTCAACGAAAAAATCCATCCCAGCGTCGTGCACATCCTCGACGCCAATCTCACCGAGCGGCCGATGTGGATGGTCACGGAGTTCATCGCGGGCCGTCCGCTCGACGCCATCCTCACCGAGCAGCCCGAGGGATTGCGGATCGACCGCGTGCTCCACCTCGGGCTTCACATCGGGCTCGGCTTGGCCGCGGTCCACGAGCGGGGGGTGGTCCACCGCGACCTGAAACCCCCGAACATTCTGGTCCGCACCGACGACTTTCAGCCGATGATCATCGACTTCGGCGAGAGTCGATTTCGCCAGGCCAAAACCCACGCCGGGACGGGCAAGTCCTACGGCTCGGTGGGCTACGCCCCGCCCGAGATGTTGGTGAAGGACGTCGACCCGCGGATCTCCGACGGCCGCATCGACGTCTTTCAGCTCGGGGTGCTGCTCTACGAGATGGTCACCGGCCGCGGGTCGCCGTTTCGGGAGGGGGCCACCAACATCATGGAGGCGGTCGCCGCCACGGTGCGGGGCGAGCCGCCAAGCCTCGAGCCTCAGGTGGGCCCGGAGCTTTGGGCCATCATTCACCGCGCCCTCCGCAAGCACCCCGACGAGCGCTTTCCCACCATGGCCGCCATGGTCGACGCCCTGCGGGAGGAGCAACGCCGGCGCGGTTACGCCACCATCAGCGCCGCCACCCAACCGATCGACCGCGTCGAGAGCGCCGCGGCGTTGACGGGGAGCGGCGTGGCGTCACCCGCATGGCGCCCGGCCTTGGCTTCGCAACCCGCGTCCACCACCGCCGGCGTGGCGATGACGCCAGGAACATCATCATCTTCGGCATCATCGTCATCGAGCGCGAGCGGACCAGCCTGGTCGTCGCAAGGCACGGGCACGCCCGTCACGGCCGGCGCGGCGCACACGGGGGCAGGTCCACCGCGTCGTACGCTGCTCCTCGCGGCGCTGTCGGCGTTGATGGTGCTCGCGGTCGTCACGCTCGTCGCCATCGTGGTGGGTTCCTCGCCGTCGGACGATGCGACCGACGACGTCAGGGCGGTGGAGGTACCCGTCGAAACCCCTGCGCCGAAGCCAGCCGCGCCCGCACCTGACGAGGACCCGGATACGTCGGCGCCCGCTCAGGTCTCGGCCTCGGCGAGCGCTTCCTCGCCTCCCCCGTCGACTCCGTCATCGCGACCCGCCGTGCCCGCGCGACCCTCCGTGCCAGCGCCGCCCGCGGTGGCGCCGCGGCCGGTAGCTCCGCCTCGCACCCAACCATCACCGTCGAAGTACAAGAAGTACCAGGACGACTTCATGACGGACTGAAAGCACGATGCGCACCCATCTACTCGAGAGCACGTTTCTCGTGACCGGCCTCCTATTGGGTGCCGTGACCGCCTCGGCCGCTCCGCCAAAGCCCCCCGAGGCCATCGAAGCCCCGAAGGAGGCCACCAAAGCCGCGGTCGCGCTCGCCAAGGCCGACCGCATGCAAGAAGCCGTGCGCTACTTTCAGCGCGCCTACGACCTCGATAGCGGCGCCGTCACCACGGCGGGCAACCTCGGCGTCGCGCAGCTCGCGCTGGGTCGCTACCGGGAGGCCGCGACCCACCTCGCGATGGCGCTGGAGCGCGTCCCCCCCACGCAAGAGAAGCGCCGCAAACTTCTCGAGGCCCGGTTTGCCGAGGCCAAAGCGCAGGTCGTGGCGCTGCGGGTAAAGACCAACGTGAAGGTCGGAACCATCTACGCCGACGATGCTCCCGTTCAGCCCGTCGGCACGAAGCGACCAGTATTTCTCGATCCGGGGCCCCATTTCATTCAGGTGAGAACGGCCGATGGCGAGAGTGCCCCCGTCTCGGTGCAGGGCGCGGCGGGGCAGGATCTAGGAGTGGTGGTCCCCGTTCCGGGCGGCGGGGTCACGAGCGACGAAGACGACCAGCCAGAGGTGGTGCCGATCGGCCCGGTCGGTGAAGGCGACGACAAGAGCGTCAGACCACAAGCCACCGATCGAGACGCAGGCGGCGGCCTCACCGGCGCGCAAACCGCAACCATCGTCATGGGGAGCCTCACGGTGGTGACCGGCGCGACGGCGCTGGGCCTTCTCGTGCATCGGCTCGGGCTCCAAAGCGATCAGGACGATCTCCGCGCGGAGATCGACGCGGCGTCGGGCAATGCCCCTGCGCCCTGCGCGCAGCCTCCGGCCGACCTGGTCGCACCCTGCGCGGACTTGAGCCGCACGGTTCAAAAGCGGAGGGACTTCTCCCTGGCCGACAACGCCCTCGGGTGGACGACCTTCGCGCTTGGTCTCGGGACCGCCGGGCTTTTGACCTACGTCCTCTTTTTCGAGGAAGAGGACGGTGATGGGAGTGAGGGCGAGGCTCGGGAAGACGCGAACGCCGTGACATCGTTCCCCCGCGGCGTGAGGGTGGCGCCGCTGGCGGGGCTGCAGAGTTGGGGGCTGATGATGGAGGGACGCTGGTGATGAGTCCAAGGTCGAAGATGCGGAAGTGGCCCGCCGGAACCGTGGTGATGATGGCGGCGTCGCTCGGCGCGGGCGGAGCCGCATGGGCGCAGACGCCAGAGCCACCCGCAGCAAAGCCAGCTCCGGTTTGGCTGGACGACGGTGAGTCCGACGACGAGGAACCCTATATCCCCCCCGCCAGCGACGAGGCGGATTCATTGCTCGAAGAAGCGCGTGCGCTCCAAAAAGAGAATCGCCACCCCGATGCGATCCTCAAGCTCGAGGAGGCGTTCTCACTGCAACCCCGCGCCGACATCGCGGCCGAGCTGGGCGAAAGCAAGCTCATGGTGGGGCGCTACGCCGAGGCCGCCGACGACCTGACCTTTGCGACCGCGCGCCTGGCCGGTAGCAACCCGTTGTCGGAGCGCGCGGCCACCTCGCTGACGCGCGCCCGAGCCAAGGTGGCGACCGTGTACGTCACGTTGGACCCACCCGACGCCAAGCTGACGGTCGATGATGGGCCCGCGCGGACACTGACCCCGGGTCAGCCGATCCACTTGAGCCCGGGTGTCCACCGGCTGCAGGCGTCGCGACCCGGCGATGCCACCGCCAGCGTCGACGTCGAAGCCGTCCCCGGCGCCACCGAAGAGGTCGCGCTCACGCTGAGTGGCGGCGGCGGGACCGCTTCGTCGCAAAGCTACGTGTGGGCATGGTGGCTTGGCATCGGCGGCGCGCTGACCGTAGGGACGCTGGTGGCCGGCGGCGTCCTACGCGCCCAAGGCGATGGGGCGATTTCCGACGCCGAAGAAGCACGCGCGGGCCTAAACCACAACGATCGCGACGACGCGGTATGTCGCAGTCAGCCTGCGGTTTGCCAGGCGATCGCCGACGACGCGGCCGACGGCGACCGCCTACGCAATACTTCGACCGGGTTGTTCATCGCGGGCGGCACGCTGGCGGCGGCGACCGCCATCGGCACCATCGTGCTCGCTACGTTGCCGGACGACCCCGGCTCCGGGTCGATTCCCTACTTCATCCCCGCCCTTGGCCCGAACTACGCGGGCATGTCGGTATCGGGACACTGGTAAGAGAGAATTGCTTATGCGCACCAACGCTATCGCTGTTTCGTGTTTTTTCGGGACGCTCGCTGCAACAACCATCGGTCTTGGCGTCAACGGCTGTTCGAACCGCGCGGACGACTGCTCCCTCAGTCCCCTCGCGTGTCCGCCCGCTTCTCCCGCGGCGTCCGGGGGCGCGGGCGGGACGGCTGCCACCAACACGGGCGGCACCGGAGGAGCGACAGGGGGTGCGGGCGGTACCGGCGGCGCCCCGCCCGAGTGCACCACCGACACGGAGTGCACCGACCCGGCGCGGGCGAAATGCGATGCCGGCACCTGCGTCGCCTGCGACGCGAGTCCCCAGTGCGAAAGCCTGGCCGCCACCCCCGTGTGCGCCACCACGGGCGCCCGCGCCGGCACCTGCGTGGCGTGCACCCTCACCGAGGCTGGCTCCTGCACGGCCATGCAGACCTGCAATCTCCTCGACGAAACCTGCGCCGATGTCGAGCCTAGCATTCTGCGGGCCTGCCAGCCCTGCACCAACGACGACCAGTGTGAAACCAATCACCGCTGCGTCCCGATGGACTTCCCTATCGGCACGGACCTGGGCTTCTACTGCCTCGAAGACGCCACCCTCGGCACCTGCGAGCGACCCTACGGCGTGCTAATCAACGAGACGAGTCTCAACGGCGAGCCCGCCACCAACTACTGCGGCATTGACCAAGACGCCGTCTCCTGCCCCGCCGTCATCGCCCTACAGCAGAGCTGGCAGTGCAGCGGCACCCCCGGCATGTGCAGCCCCGACGGCATCGTACCCGAGGAGCCCGTCCCCGGTGCCCTCTGCGAACAGGTCGGCGCGTTTTCAAACCGCTGCACCTACGCCTGCGCCGTGGTGGACGAATGCCCCGCCGCCGGCCCCCCCAGCACCTGCGGCAACGGCGGCATGGTGCCTCCGGGCTGGTGCGGGGGATGATGATGACACCGCCACAAAGCACCGCGACCATTGGCACCGCCGCAACGGCCTGCATCATCGTCGTGTCGGCCTTGGGAGGCTGCGGTGACGACGACGACGCCACCACCACCGATGCTACGACGACCACGAGCACAAGCGCCGGCGGCAACGGCGCGGGCGGCCCCACGACGACGGCCGCTACCGGCGGCGCGGGCGGTACGGGCGGTGCCCCGCCTGAGTGCACCACCGACGCGGAGTGCACCGACCCGACGCAAGCGAAGTGCGACGCCGGCACCTGCGTCGCCTGCGACGCGAGCCCCCAATGCGAAGGCCTGGCCGCCACCCCGGTATGCGCCACCTCCGGCGCCCGCGCCGGCACCTGCGTCGCCTGCACCCTCACCGAAGCCGGCTCCTGCACGGCGAGCCAAACCTGCAATCTGCTGGACGAGACGTGCGCCGATGTGGCCGCCATGAGCGTCGACACCTGTGGCGCATGCTCAAACGACGCGCAGTGCGTGGCGGACCACAGGTGCGTGCCGATGGATTTTCCGGTGGGCACGGCCCACGGGTTCTACTGCCTGGAGCTGCCGAACCCAGCTTGTACGCAGCCGTATAGCGTGTTCCTGAATGAGCCAAGCCTGAACGGCGAAGCCGCCACCAACTACTGCGGCATCGATGAGGACAACGCGACGTGCGAGGCGGTTACGGCGTTGCTGGAAGGTTGGGTTTGCTCCGGCACGGACGGAATGTGCAGTCCCGACGGGGTCGTCCCGGAAGAGCCGGTGGCGGGGGCGCTCTGTCGGCAAGTAGGCTCGATCGCAGACCAATGCACCTACGCGTGCGCTTCAGCAGTAAACTGCCTCATCGGACCGCCTGGCAACACCTGCGGCGATACCCCGGGCCCGAGTGGCCCACCCAACTGGTGCGGCGGATGAAGCACGCCGTGGCATCGACACCGAGCGCTGCCCAACGACCTCGTCAACAGCGACGGCGCAACGCTCATGACATGGTGGTGCCCGCGGCAGGGGTCCGTCGATGTGGTTGCGACGGCATACGACCAGCCGAGGCGAGCCAAGGCCCGCCCCGGCGCCAGGCTTAGATGACCGGCGCGGCCGGCTCCTCGTCGAGGTCGTCAACAACGATATCTTCGACCTCTTCACCCATATCTTCTACGTCATCGACGTCACCGCGACGCTTGGGCGTGACGAACCCGAGGCTCCGAAGCGGGCGTCGGTGACGAATCGCGATACGAGAAATGCTGCTCCACTCGAGATACCAACGCCACATGTCCTCTTCGGCGGCCGCCATCTCAGCCGGGCCTATCACCGGTGACGGCTCGGTGCTCACCGAGCCAAAGCCGGCCAGGATTTCCCGGGCCTGCCCGATGGTCGCGGGACCAAGGCCGCGCGTCTGCAGTAGAGCGTGAGCCGCTTGCTCCTCGGTACTACCCGTGGGGAGCCCCTCCACGCGGTCGAGAAATATCGCCACCGAGACAAGTAGGTCGGGGCCTGAGGTCCGCGACAGGTTCAAAAACACGGCATCGGCGACTTTGGGGTGATGCCGCTGCAGGGTGGCGCGCGTGATGACGAACCACTTGTTTTCCCACGCATCGAGGCGCTCGAGCTCGCTGGGGTCGGGCGGTCCGGTTGATACAGGCGCCGCCAACTGTTCGCCGACAAGCGCGCGCAAGAGGGCCCACCCCTCATCGAAGGTAGTCTGCGTGAAGCCGAACGCGGCGAGGGCGGTCGCGACCCGAGGCCGCCTCAACCCCAGGATGAAACGGAGGACACGTTGCGCCTTTTGACCGGTGGTGTTTCTGGCCATCCTGATTCTAATGCTCGTGATTCCCGGACGATGGGCGCTCCCGAACATCAGAAGCGTCCAAGCCCGCAGTGGAACCTCGACGCGGGGTTCCCGGAGGTTGCGAAAAAAAAGCGCCTCGGTCCCCGCCCGGTCGGCCTCGCGCACCACGACATCGCGGTGCGTATTTCGCTGAAAGTGAACGGCTGGATCGGGCCATCGTGGACAGCTGGATCGCGCATTGTGATCAGTGGCGCGGGGTCGATGGGTTCACTTCTTGGTCTTGCGGCGTGAGCCTCCTTTGAGGGCGACCTTGTAGGCGTTGTGGACGAGGCGGTCGAGAATCGCGTCAGCGAGGGTCGGGTCGCCGAT
>JBCCLB010000146.1:0-9932 GCA_039027095.1 Myxococcota bacterium | reverse complement strand
GGGTGGCGGCGGCGGGGCCGGCGCCACCCGCGCCGCCGCCGCCCTGAACCAAGACCCCGGGACACATCCCGGGCGGCGCCGCCGCATTCGGGGCCGGCGCGGTATTCACGGCTCGGTCCTCCCGGCTACAACGCCCCGCGGCTGCGGCTCGGCCCGCTTCTCCCCTATCCCCGCCTCTTCGCCCACTTCTTCCTGGGCCGGTCCCTCCTGTACCAGATGTGTCTGGGCCAGTTCTTCCTTCGTCAGCGGCGTGCTCTCCCACCACACGGCGGCGCGGCGACCGGCGTCGCGCCCGGCGGTGGCCAGCACTGACGTCGAAGGCCCCGACCCGACCGTGGAATCGGCAGCCTGCGCCCGCAGCATCGACGCCGCCCCCCGCCGCCACGTACGCGGCGGGTCACCGTTCGCGGGGTAGCGAGCGCCGTACGAGGCTTCCGTCTGCTGCGGCACACCTGGCGGCACGCTCATTCGATAGCCCCCATTCCCAATGCTCCCACCCCGAACGCCCGTGAGGCGGGAAGGCTACCACGGCCTCCGGTGGCCGTGTCGACCGGCGTGTCCGATCTGCGAACGGTATTGAGCGTGAACGTTACGGCGGTACCTCGACGGAGGTACGAACGCGAGGCCGCCGGGACGTCCACCAGGTGCGCCGGCGCCTTAGGTCGACGAGCTCCGCGTGATGCGCGTTCCCTGCCACAGGAAGCGATACGCGAGCCCGAGCAAGTATCGCGGCTGGCGTTTCACGGGCCGAGGTGCGCGCCGGCGACGTCGAAGCTGCCATCGACGAGGTTGGGGCGGGGGCGGCCGTCGAGGTCGACGCGGGGATCGAAATCGGCCCAGCGGGCGTGGTCGGCAAACTCGGCGCGCCCCGCGGGAGTGAGGCGGAGGTCGCCCCGGCTGAGATCTTCGAAGAACCCAGAGCTCGGGATGAAGGTGGCGTTGCCCGTGCCGGGGAGCATCGTCGAGGCGACCGTGTTTGTGACGGTCAACGCCACCCCCGCGTCGCACATGGCCAAGGGGGAGTTGAGGCCTGATGTGCCGGCGAAGAGGATCGCGTTGCGGACGGTCACGACGGCGCCCTCTTCGCAGCTGATCGCCGGCGAGCCCGAGCTCAAGCCCACGATGGTGCTGAAATTCACGTCGAGCGTTACATCCGGCCCGACCGCGATGGCGCTGAAGCCGCTTGCGGTGAAGCTGCCGTTCGCGCCCAGGGTGGAGGTCCGAACGCGCAATTCGGTGGTGGCGTCGGCGAGAATCCCGCCGGAGACCCCGTCGCGGATTTCGACGCGGTCGAGGTTGACGTTGCCGTCAAAGATCTCGAGACCGTACGAGTTGCCCTCGAAGGTGAGCCCTTCGACCATCAGCGTGGCGTTCGAATTGACTTGGATCCCGGGAAACGGGGCGCCGATGATGGGCACGTCGATGACCGGGCGACCGGAGCCCGCGAGGATGGCCACGACCTTGCCATCGGCGACAGAAACCGTGTTTTCGTACGCGCTGCCCTTATCGTCGACGATGATGATGCCCTCGCCCTGATTGGGTATCGCGTCGACGGCGAGGTCGATGCGGGCGAAGTCGTCGCCGGCGCCCAGGCCCACGCTGACCGGGGGGGCGGTCATGCACAGGCCGGTGAACACGTTGCAGGCGGCACCGGGGCACTGCGCGTGATAGCGACACGGCCCGCAGGTGTTGGTTAGCTCATCGCACGTCAGCTCGTCGCCCGTACATTGCGCGCGGTCCTGCGGCGTGCACTCCACGCAGCGACCATCGGGGGCGCATACGGGGCGATCGCCGCCGCACAGGCTCGGGTCTTCGATACAGGTGTCACCCGCCCCCGCACCGCTGCCGCCATCCCCACCGGTACCTCCTGGTCCCGAGCCCCCGTCGGCCGTCGAGGCGCCGCTGCCGTCGCTCGATGACGGACCGCCGCCTGGGCCCGGACCAGCGGCGTCGTCGCCGTCACCACAAGCACCGCCCACGAGAAGGAGCGCCACGCCGCCAACGGCGACGCCCAAAGAAGAGACCAACGAGCGAAGATTCATGACACCGATCCGTTTCGCGCGAGGGGTCTCAACATACGCCTGGACCCGGCCGGCGGGGAAGTTCCGTTCTTCACCTGCCAAGCTGGGCGCGGCCGTTGCGTTTCGGTCGTCGAGAGGCGGGCTTCCCTCCGACGGGTTGTGCGTTGCCGCCTCGCGGGCGTCCCGCGCTACGGGCCGAGGTGGGCGCCCGCGACGTCCAGGCCTCCGTCGACCAAGTTGGGGCGGGGGCGCGCGTCGATGTCGACGCGGGGATCGAAGTCGGTCCACCGAGCCTGGTCGGCGAATTGATTGCGGCCCGCGGTGGTGAGGCGCAGGTCGCCGCCGGCGAGATCTTCAAAGAGCCCCGAGCTGGGGACGAAGGTGGCGTTGCCCATCCCGGGGATCATCTCCGAGGCGATGGTGTTTTCGACCATCAGGGGGACGCCGATACAGTCCTGGAGGGCGGGGTTGGCGCCAGAAACCCCGGCGAAGAGGATGGAGTTTCGAATGGTGACGGTGCTGTTTCCGCCTACTTCGCATTGGATGGCCGGGGAGAAACTGCTCGGGGTGGCGATGCTGCTGAAGTTGATGTCGAGGACGACGTCCGGGCCGAAGGTGATGCCCGGCACCGGACTGCCGCCCAGCGACTCGTGGTCGGCGATGATGGTATTGCGCAAGCGCACCTCGGCATTGCCGTCAGCGATAATGGCCGAGGCCCGCCCGCCCCGGATGTCGACCCGGTCGAGGGCCAGGTTGCCGCTTTGCGCCTCAAAACCGAAACGTCCGCTGCTGGCCCCGAGGCCTTCGACCATGAGCGTGCCGCCACTCAGCACGGTGAAGGCATTGGTGTCGATGGCGAGCTGCGTGACGTCGACGCGCGGCCGCTCCGTCGCCGGATTGGCAGCGAGGATGGCGATGGTGCGGTTGCCGACGTCGATCCCGCGATTGTAGGGGGTGCTCTTGTCCTTCACGAGAATGACGCCTTCCCCGCCGGTTGGGATCGCGTCGACGGCCAGGTCGATGCGTCCGAAGTCATCCCCCGCGTCGGGGCCAACGGTGACGGGAGTCGCCGTCATGCACAGACCGGTGAACACGTTGCAGGCGGCGCCGGGGCACTGCTCGTGAAACCGACAGGGCCCGCACGTGTTGGTCAGCTCGTCGCAGGTCAGGTCGTTGCCCGTGCAGGCCGACCGGTCGAGCGGCGTGCACTCCACGCAGCTTCCGTCCAGGGCGCACACCGGACGGTCGCCGCCACAAAGGCTCGGATCTTCGAGGCAAGTGTCGCCCGACCCCGCTCCGGTGCCGCCGTTCCCGCCGCTGTCGGAACCGCCGTCGGCCGTCGACGCCCCGCTGCCCTCGCTCGACGAAGTGCTGCCGTTGCCCCCCGGCCCGGGGCCGGCGGCGTCGTCTTCGCTCCCACACGCACCAACAACGAGGAAAAGGGCTGCGCCGGCCATGGCGATACCCAACGGAGAGACCAACAAGCGAAGATTCATGACACCGATCCGGTTCGTGGGAGGGGGTTCAATATACGCCTCGACGCGAGCGCCGGGGAAGTTGCGTCATTTTCGACAGCGTGGCGGAAAAAGAGCCGCTGGAGACGTGACGGTGCGGCAGATGCGCCGTGTCGGCGATGCGTCATCGCTCGCGTGGGCGAAGGTTCGAGGTGGGCGGGTGTCGGCGCGCGGAGGCGGTGGGAGGGCGCGGTGCTCCCTCCCTCCTACCGGCGGTCGCCCGTGCGCCGTGACGGTGCCGTCCGCGGAATCGGAGCAAGTCAAACGCCTTGGGCGTGTTCACGGGTTGCCTCGAAACGCCGTGTCCGACGCGATTCGGATCGAAGGCCGACGGAAGGCCGATAGCTTAGCATCAGCACGTCGAACATCGCCGGGAGACTCGTGAAGACGTCTTGGGTTGGTTCGGCGGGGTCATCTTCGGCAGTTCGGAAGTAGCCGAGTCCTCGGGGGCGTTGGATGACGCCGTATTCGAAGTGCGCCTCGGCGGCGGGGAGGGGGGCGGAGAGCGCGGGCACGAAGGCCTCGGGCTGGGCGATGGGAAACGGCGACGGTGCGTCGAGGCTCATGACGAGGTCGAGATTGACGACGGCGGTCTCGCCGACGTCGGTTGTGGGCGTGGTCACCACCGGAGTCGCGGGCACCGGCACCGCGTCGGGATCGAAGGGCAGCGGGGCGAGCCCCAACTCGGCGAGCTCGACGAGGCCCCTGACGCCGATGGGACCGGTGGGCGCGCTGCCGACCACCGGGACCAGGCGCGCGCCGGGCCGAGCCACCAGCACATGGCATCCCCCGACATCATGTCTCCTGTCGACAGGGGAGATTGTTCGAAAATTTGGTACAGTCAGCCCGTAGAGGTGCTCTGATTAGCCCAAAGCTTGAAGGGTTGAAGCATGTCCCCGTCTCGCCGAGACATATACCCTGTTCACGGCATGCAGGCCCCCTACTCAGGCATGCATGCCCCCTCCTTGGACCATGCATGTCCCCTACTCAGACCATGCATATCCCCTACTTCGCGATGCGTACCCCCTAACTCGAGCGATGCATGCCCCGTCGAGAAGAAGCTTGCTCCCTGCTCCAACGAGCCAATCCCCCGACTCCGAGCGTCATTTTCTGTGAGGGACATGCCCCTGAGGAAGCGGGGAAGCGCCTTCCGCGACCGCGCCGACCAGCCGATGTTGCGTCGGGTCGACCCCAGCCAGCCCCGCCCCGACGAGCCGCTCACCGGCGGCCGCGGGCCCGAAACCGCCTCGAGCTGCCCGAGGACGGGGACCGTCGGTACGGCTACCCGTGTCGCTCAAAGGACGATACCCGTCTTGTCCGGCGCCTGCTTCACGTCGCCATTTCCCATCGACAGCCCGAGGCCACTTCATCGGCGTCGGCGGAAGAAGGCCCGGACCCAAAGTCGCGACCGACGCCCCCCCGTGCCGCCGCGCCGCCCTTCGAAGCACCTCCACAATCGCAGCCGGCGGCCCCCGGTACGGCGACGGAGGCGCGGCCGACGATCCCGCGGACCCATCTTCGTCCGGCCCGAGTTGCAACGCCTCTAGAAATAGCGCGTGGGTACTGGCCAACGTCGTCATCGTTGTGGCGCGCGTCGACGAGCTCGTTGAGGCGAGGGTCCAGGTTGGAGCGCCCAGCGTAGAGCAATGCAACGGTGGCAGAGCGCAACCCCTGGAACACACCGCGGCGCTCTCTGTAGGGACACCTCACACCCCAGGCGCAACATGCAATTCAACGGCGGTGGAGCCGGACCGTCCAGAGTCATCACGACGTCGTGACTGACGACCGCGGTCTCGCCGGCGTCGGTCGTGGGCGGGTCACCGCCGAGGGCAGAAGGACCGGCACCGCGTCAGGATCGAACAGCAGCGCGGCGAGCCCCAACTTGGCGAGGTCGATGGGGCCTTTGAAGTGTGTGGCAGTCCGTAGCGAGCCGGAAGCCCATGCCCGGCATGATGCATCCCTCCTACCGAGGCCGTCCCTGCGGCTCGGACGACTACATCAAGGCCCCTGGGATTATCAGCGCCGTTCGCGGCGGGAGCGTCGAGTTCGAAGTACGTGTCGCCCCCAACGGGAGAGGTGCTTTCCGCGGCCGTGGCCTCGCTGGCCGCTCCTTCGCGAGTACGCTACGCGAACGACTCGAAGCGGACCGGAACGAACGGCGCCGCAGCATAAGTTCAGGCGCTTTTTGTTTGACTGGAGAACAGCTGGTCTACCGGGGCGGTGCCCGAACCAGAAGGATCGAGATGGCCAAGGCCGACCAAATCAAGGCGCTGATTCGTTGCCACGCTGAGGGCGACGACACGCGCTTTTACGCAGTTGCCATGCAGGTCGCGGCGCAGGCGGCTCGGTCCGGCCATGGCAACTTCGCGCAAGAGCTACGTGAGCTGGTCGATAAGGCCAAGGCCCAATCGAAGGCGGCGGCGTCATCTCGGTCTGACGGCCCCGTGCCGCTCGCCAAACCTCGAGGTGAGCTCGCGGGGCTGCTGGCCGTCGGCTACCCCAAGACGCGGCTCGCTGACATGGCGCTCGGTGAAGGGCTTGCCGACCGACTCGAGCGGGTGATCCGAGAGCAACGGCAGCAAGAGCGCCTCCGCTCACATGGTTTCTCGCCCCTGCAGAAGCTGCTCCTCATCGGTCCTCCCGGGACCGGCAAGACCATGACTGCGTCGGCCCTCGCCGGTGAGCTGGGCCTGCCCCTGTTTACGATTCAGCTCGACGCACTCATCACAAAGTTCATGGGCGAGACTGCGGCCAAGCTGCGTCTGGTCTTCGAGGCGATCGCCGAGACCCGCGGGGTGTACCTCTTCGATGAGTTCGACGCGCTTGGAAGCCAGCGAGGCACTGGCAACGACGTGGGCGAGATCCGTCGCGTGCTCAACTCGTTCCTCCAGTTCCTGGAACGCGACGACTCGAACAGCCTGCTCATCGGCGCGACGAACCACGTCGGCCTCCTCGACCAAGCGCTCTTCCGACGGTTCGACGCGGTGTTCGCGTACGAGTTGCCCACTCGGGACATTGCCGTCGAGGTGATGCAAGCTCGGCTCGCCTTGCTCGAGACTTCGGCGGTCGACTGGGAAGCAGCGACCGCGAGGGCGGAAGGGCTCAGCCACGCGGAGCTGACGCGAGCATGTGAGCAGGCAGCAAAGGACGCGCTCCTGAAGGACACGACTGCGCTCGAGACAGGAGGTCTTGTCGCAGCGCTACATGAGCGTAGAATGATGCGTCGATAGGTCACCGAGACTCAGCAGGGATCCCGTCGATGGCCTCAGAGCGCGACCGCCAGCACATCCAAGTCCCCGCCGATCCCTGGAGAACACGGGAAGCCTACACCCCGCACAGGGTCGGCGGCAGATCCAAGAAGCCGGGCCCGCCCCCCAGCGGTCGTCTAGCCCACGGCCAGTCGCTCAAAGACGCCATGGATGGTGCGGCGACTCGCGCAGCGCAGCGCCGAGACGCCGCCACCGTCGAGATCTCGGGCGCGACGCCTGGGATGTACCTGGAGTTCGCGTCGTTTCCGGGGTGGAACCTGGCGCTGCAGAGTATGGAGAAGCGGCGCGCCAGGGACCCGCGTCGGCACATCGAGGTCGTGGCAGTCACCGAGCAGGTGGAGGGTGAACGCGACGCTGAAGTTCGGATACAGCGCGCGGCGGTGTTCGTCCCCGAAGCTGAGGTCGGCCATTTCCTGAGGCAACTCGAGAAGTACGTCGACACGACCCCTAAGAAGCCCCGCGAGCGACGACACGAGAATGTTTACGATCGCGTCGCCAGGGTGCGGCTCGCGGCGCTGCGTGCGCTGTGGACGGATGTCGACGAGGCGTTCCCCGTGGGAGCCGACGACAAGATCTGGTGGGAGGTCTGGCTGCGACGGACCGATGGCCAGGAGGTCAAGCGGCTGTACGAGTACTGCACCCAGACAGACGCCGACGTCTCAGATCGCCGCATCGCGTTCGACGACCGCATCGTCATGCTCGTATACGCGTCCCCGAAGGTGCTCGCCGGTTCGATCGACGTGATGGGAGACATCGCCGAGCTTCAGCGCGCCCGGGAGACAGCCACATTTTTCGTGAAGGAGAAGCCCAGAGACCAAGCCGAGTGGACCCAAGACCTCGCCGGGCGGACCACCGCCGCACCGCCTGACGCCCCCGCCGTGTGTCTGCTCGACACGGGGGTGAACGCTGGACACCCGCTTCTCGCAGGTTCCCTCGCCCCAGAGGACAGGCACGCCTGCGACCCGACCTGGGGCGTCGACGACGACGGCGGCGGGCCCGAGATGGAGGGGCACGGCACAGAGATGGCCGGCCTCGCGCTGTACGGTGACCTGGTCGCGCACCTTACCGGCGACGCATCGGTTGAACTGCGGCACCGCCTGGAGTCGGTGAAGATCCTTCCGCCGGACGGCGAGAACAATCCGGACCTCTACGGGGCGGTGACGGCAGAGGCCACGAGCCGACCGGAGATTCAGGCGCCGGCGAGACGGCGCGTGTTCTCGATGGCGGTCACGGCAAAGGATGGGCGCGACGAGGGTCAGCCGACATCGTGGTCCGCGGCGGTGGATGCGCTGGCGTCGGGGCGCAGCTTCGATCCCAGCGACAAGGGCTTGGAGTACATCGATGAGCATGGGGACGCGTACCGGCGTCTTTTCGTCCTGAGCGCTGGAAACATAGAGGCCCTGGACCGCGACCATATCTCCCGAAGCGATTTGGAGCCGGTTCACGATCCCGCGCAGGCCTGGAACGCGCTGACGGTGGGTGCGTTCACCGACAAGGCGGTGATCACCGACACCGATTGGGACGGCTGGACTCCGGTCGCTCGTCGGGGAGACCTGTCGCCCTGGAGCACCACGTCCGTCGTGTTCCAGCCCGCATGGCCCATCAAGCCCGAGGTCGTCTTCGAGGGCGGGAACGTCGTGCACGACGCCGCGGACAACGTCGACTTCCCCTGTGACGACTTGTGCCTGCTCACCACGTACTACAAGCCGGCGGACAAGACGCTGGTGTCGACCTGGGCCACGAGCGCAGCGACGGACCAGGCAGCGCGCTTCTGCGCCGCCATCTCGGCCGAGTACCCAGACCTGTGGCCCGAGACGATCCGTGCGCTCGCCGTGCACTCCGCCGAGTGGACCGAGGCGATGCGGGGTCACCTCGCTCAGGCGGGAGGCAAGACCGCGCGAGCCCAGCTGGTACGACGCTACGGCTTTGGTGTGTCCGACCTCGGTCGCGCGCTCCGAAGCGCGTCTAGCGCGGTAACGTTGGTGGCTCAGGACAGCATCCGCCCCTTCCATGATGGCAAGATGCGGGAGATCCATTTCCACGCTCTGCCGTGGCCACGCGAGGCGCTCGCGGCGCTCGGCGACGCCGTTGTCCGTGTCCGGGTTACGCTGTCCTACTTCATCGAGCCCAACCCGGGGCGTCGCGGTTGGCAGACGAAGCATCGGTACCCGTCCCACGGACTTCGCTTCGAGGTGAAGGGTCCGACCGAGTCGCTGGACGAGTTCCGCAAGCGGCTCAACCAGAGCGCCCTTGACGATGAACAGAACCGGCCATCCTCGGGCGCCGACAACGATGGATGGTACCTGGGCCCGCGCGCCAGGAACCGTGGCTCGATTCACTCAGACATCCTTGGCGGCTTCGGAGCGGACATCGCTGAACGCGGCACGATCGCCGTTTACCCGGTGACGGGCTGGTGGAAGGAGCTGAAGAAGCGCGATCGCAGCGAGCATGGCGCACGGTACGCTCTGGTGGTCACGATCGAGACCGACGAGGTCGGCACGGATATCTGGACGCCGATCGCGAACAAGGTCGGCGTGATCACCGAGATCGAGACGTAAGAGTCACGCGTTGATCACGAAAAAGAGGCGCGGCGGCAGGCGAAGGTCGACCGACCCTCTCAGGTTGTTTACCTGGGCCCACATGCGCGAAGACGACTGTGGCCACGATTCCCCGAGAACCTGACGCGGAGTGTCGTGTTCATCGAGAATCGACTCGTCTCCCCCCACCCATTCCCCCTCTCTCGCGGCGGCAGATCCCCCTCCTCGCAAGGTCGACTCCCCTGCTCCGGCAATACCTTCCCTCCTTGCACGAGCTTATCCCCCACTTGAAGGCGCACCTTCCCCACGCAGAGCGTCGTTTGCTGGACCCCGACGGAGCGGGGGAGCGTCCCTCGACGAGGGGGCCGAAGTCCTCGAGCAGTGGAACGGGTTCCTTGAGCCGGGGATCTCATCTTTGAGTCGGGAAACGGCTCCCTCGTCGCCGGGTTTGGTGGTGATGGATTGGGTTTCGGGGGCGAAGCCGTTTTTGGTGACGGCGACGTCGTGGGGGCCGGGTTTGACGTAGGCGATGCCCTGGTCGTTGAACTCGGGGGGGGCGCCGTCGATGGTGACGGTGGCGTCTTCGGGGGT
>JBCCLB010000145.1:0-9999 GCA_039027095.1 Myxococcota bacterium | reverse complement strand
GGTGCGGCCGAGGGTTACGGCGAGGCCGAAGGCTACGCGAGCGGTGGCTACGGTGCGGCCGAGGGTTACGGCGAGGCCGAAGGCTACGCGAGCGGTGGCTACGGTGCGGCCGAGGGTTACGGCGAGGCCGAAGGCTACGCGAGCGGTGGCTACGGTGCGGCCGAGGGTCACGCAGAACCGAGCGGCGGGTACGCCGAGCCCGAACAACCGTACGTGCAGCGCGAGGACGCTTCTCGTGCTTCCGGCGACGAGCCGGCGGCACCTAACGGAGACGCGCCTATATCGACGCCTCTGGCCACGCCGCCGGTGCGACGGCGGGCGATGTCCCTCACCGAGCGTCGCGCATTCGAAGCGGAAGAGGCGGCGGACGCTGCGATGCGGGTGCTCGACTACAAGGGGGCGGAGTCCCATCTCGAGCGTGCGCTGCGGTTTTCGCCGAACAACCCCGATCTGCACGCAAAGGCGGCCTTCATCGCCGCCATGTGTCGCCCGCGGCCACCTGCGGGCGACAAGGAGTACTACGACGAAGAGATCGGTCGCTTGCGGCAGGTCATCAAGGAGCATCCACGCTGCGAGACGGCGTTTTACCTGCGCGGTCGTCTGTTCATGCGTCTCCTTCGCCGCGACGAGGCGGTGCGCGATTTCGAGAAGGCCGTGCGCATCAATCCGGAGAACGTCGACGCCGCGCGCGAGATCCGCGAACAAGAGGCGCGGAAAAAGCGACGGAGAAAGAAGTCCGAAGTGGTGACCGAGTCACCCAGTAGCTTTCGCGGGGTGTTGAATTGGCTCGGGATCGACCGCGACCGCTGAGCCTTCATCATCGTGGCCGCACCAGCGTTCGATGTCGTCGACCACCCGCTCGGCGAACGCGAAGCTGCACGTGAATGCGGGCGACACGGCGTTGAGGACGTGGGCCGACCGATCGTCGCCTTCGTAACGAAAGTCCATGACGAGGCGGCGCGCCTCCCGGTCGTAGAGTTGCGCGCGAATTCCGGGGCGGCCCCAGCGGTCGAATTGGCTGGGTCGGATCTCGGGGACGAGGGCCGACGCCTCTTCGACCAGATGGGTGGCCGTGAGCTTCGGCGCTTCGCGGAACGCGTGGCGGCGAAAGGATGCATCCGACGCGAAGAGCGCCAAGCCGCTCCTCGCGACTTCCGCCAACTCGTCGGCGACGAAGCGGGACCTCGAGTGGGCATCCCAACCGTACCCCTCACGCCAGGGGGCGGGAAAGGCCGTGGGCCCGATCTTCACCGCACCCGTGACGGTGACCGTGAAGTGAACCCCGAGAAAGGGCATGCCCAAATCGGGTACCGGATAGACGTGCACGCGGAGCCGCGGCGCACTCCGATTGCCGTAGAGATACAGGCCCTTGAAGGGCAGCATCGTGAGGCCGTGGCCGAATCCGTGGGCGGTGGCGACCCGGTCGGCGTACATGCCGGCCGCGTTGACGACGTAGCCCGCGGCAATCTCGCCGCGGCTGGTGTGGGTGACGTCAGCCCGAACCCCCCGCCAGGCGACGCCGAGTCTGACGTCCACGTCGCGGCGGGCGCAGGCGGCGACGAGGCTGGCCATGATCTCCGACGGGTCCACGGCACTGGTGCTCGGTGACCACAGGGCGCGCTCGTACGTGGCGGCGAGCGGCTCGATCTCGCGCGCTTCCTCGGCGCTCACCAGCTCCACGGGGACATCGTTGCACGCGCCGCGGCGCGCGAGTTCCTCGAGGCCATCGAGTTGGTGGGGCCCGCGGGCCACCACGAGTTTGCCGCATTTGTTGATGGCCAGGCCGTGCTCCTCGCACCAGGCCGTGAGCCGAACGTTTCCGCGGCGGGTCAAACGCGCCTTGAGGCTGTCCGCCGAGTAGTAGAAGCCGGCGTGGACCACCCCACTGTTGCGCCCGCTCGCGTGGGCGCCAACGTCTCGCTCTTTCTCGAGCACGAGAATCGTCGCCTTGGGATGGCGGGACCTGAGCTCCAGGGCGATGGTGAGACCCACCACGCCACCTCCGACCACCAAGAAGTCCGCCGTTTCTCGGCTACCCATGGACAAAGGGTTAACACGACCTTCGACGGCCGCGCTCCGGGCGTGGGGGGACCGACGGGACCCCTTTTGGGGCCCAAGCGAATTCGCTAACCTCCTCTGGTGTCGACGGTGCCGAGCCAGTGGACGCGGACCGAGTGGACGGGGCCGCGCCTCCTCATCGCCAGTTGGGGGGTGCTCGGGGTCGTCGGGATCCTGTTCCAGGCGCTCTACCGCCTGACCCCCCTCGCCCTGGAGCCGGTCCAACGCGATCTCCTCGCGCCGTACCAGTGGTTCATCTACGTGGGATGGGCGGTGCTCAACCTCTACGCGGAGGGGTACAAAGGATTTCAACGCGGCTTCAATCCGCGCGTCATCGCCCGCGCCATCCACCTCGCGCACCATCCCCGGGCGCTCCATGTCTTGTTGGCGCCGGCCTTTTGCATGTCGCTTTTTCACGCCACGAAAAAGCGGCTGATCGTCTCGTGGACCTTGGTCGGAGGCCTGACCCTCATCGTGTTGCTGGTGCGCCAGTTGCCCCAGCCCTGGCGGGGTATCGTCGACATCGGGGTGGTCACCGGGCTCGGGTATGGTGCCATTCACCTCGTGGTGGCCTTTTTCACCACCTTGGTCGCTCGTGAGTTTCCAACCACCGACAGCTTGCCCGAGCGAGCTACGACATGACGTCGGTTGCCACGGCACGCCTGACGAACGGGGAGAGTGGGGTTGAAGATATAAAAGTAGGGTTCTATCCCGCGGTCGGTGCGCTCGCCCGACCCGCGTCCGGCTGGCCCGCCAGAGGGTCGGTGGCGCGAAGCAGTGTAGGGAAGCAGGGGCAGGAAGAGGCACGATGGACGCAGTGGTGACGGATTATCGCGATGCTAAGGGGGCGCTCGCCGCGCGCTGTGCGAGGGCGCGGGAAGCCAACGAAGGGCAGCTCGAGCCAGCCCTGACGTTGGCGACTCTGTACGGCCGCGCCGCCGGACGCGTCGCCGCGGGACTCACGGCCACCGCGCTCGTGGTCGTGGCCTTCGTTTTTGCGCTCGTCGAGTTGGGGGCGCAGGAGCTGACGACGTCGCCGACGGTTCTGTTTCTCTGTGCCTTGCCCGCGGCCGCCCCGGTCTACTTGCTCACGCGGACCTTCGCGACCTTGAACTTCCGTCGCGCCCTCAAAGCTCGGTACCACGCCGGCGAAGGGCGCGACGCCATCGAGGCGCTGGAGGAAGGCGTCTTTTCGTTGGCGACGAAACGAGTGAACGGGATCCGGGTCTTGGGTTTGTCCCTTCCGCTTGCGGCCATCGCCATGGCGGGTCCCCTACTTCTCCACTTCGCGGTCTACGTCTTTGCCGTCCACCTCACGGCCGACCTCCAGATGGCGGGCTTTCCGCTGAAGCTGGAGGGCTTCACCATCTGGATCGCGGCCAGCGCGATGATGGTCGGTGTCGCCCACGCCGCCCTCGTGGTGTTGTCGCACGACTTCGTGGTGCAGCTCGTCAACGGGCTACCGCGGCGCCGCTGGTGGATTCCGACCCTGGGGTGGACGACGCTTGCGAGCATGGTCCCGGGGATTGTGGCGTTCGGGCTTCCCGTCCTGCTCACCCTCGTGACCGGCGCCGTCATCATCCCGCTCATGTACGGCTGGGCGCGGCAGCAGCACGCCTACGAAGAACAGCTGCTCGCCGTGGCGGGTGCGTCCGCGAAGTAGCGCGTCCGCGAGACGTAGCCTCGGGCCAGAGGACCGTAGCGCCGGCGCCCAAGGTGTCGCGCCGGCTGGCCGTGCCCATATGCCCCCCGCGGCTACCGCGTCCTTCATTCTCCCTTCAGCACCGGGCGCTGATTGGCCGGAGACCCCGGAAGCACGGAGCCCCGGAGGCCCGGAGATCCGGCAGCCCGCGACGCCAGAGGCCTGACACCCTGAACACCGCGCCACTTGTTGTTTGGCGCGACGACGACGCGGGCGTTAGCCGCAGAGGTGAAGGGCAAGCGATGCGCCGAGGGCGGCGAAGATTGGCACCGCGAAGTTGTCGTCGACGATGCGGTTGCTGAACAGCTCACCCAGGCTACCGAACAGCGCAGCCGTTACGGCTATCGCGAGGCGAGCCGACCACGCTAGGTCGCCGTGCCACAGACTCAGCACGCCGAGCGCCACGACGGTACCGACCACGAAGAACGCCGAGGTGCCCGCAAGGGAGCGTTGGTTGATGAGTTTGATGCGTCCCCACTTGCGTCCCACGAAGCCCGCCGCCGGGTCGGCGAAGCCGAGGATGGCCACCCCCACCGCACACGCCATCGCCGGGAACGCGCCACCGAGAAGGGCGAGGGCGGTCACGAAGTAGGTGCCCGAGTTGATGCGGTGTCGTTCGTGAGGATGCGCGATCGGACCGAACACCCAGAGCAGGACGCGCCGTCCCGTGTCCGAGGTATGCCGCCATG
Organism: Myxococcota bacterium; assembly: GCA_039027095.1. Taxonomy (GTDB): domain Bacteria; phylum Myxococcota_A; class Polyangia; order Polyangiales; family Polyangiaceae; genus JAPYTK01. The sequence continues at coordinate 5,550 of JBCCLB010000145.1, read as the reverse complement.
CCTCCATGCCCCAGAACGAAACTGCCGCCGCGAGCGGCACGAGCCACCTTTGGGTGGGGGTGAGCACTTGCTCGATGAGCACCACGCACACCAGCGCCATCGTCGCGTGCACGATGCTTCGCGTGTAGTTGGTCGGCCGCACGCTCGGGACCTCGACCGAAGCCTGGCGGAGCGCTCGCCCCAGGTCCTCGTAGGCTCGGATCAGGTCTTTTCGGTAGCCTTGCCAGGCCGATGGGTTTTCGTGGGCCACGTTCGGGGCGGCGCGCAGCATCGTTGCGACCTCGTCGACACGGCTCGCGATGGGCTCGACCCAGTCCTCGTCGGGGTCCTCGTCGGGTGTCGCGCCGACGCCGCGTTCAGCCGCGTTGCGGTCGTGGCGGTCGTCCTGATGTTTGACCTCGCCGCGCAGGGCGTGAAAGCGCGTCGACAGCGCCCGGGCCCGCGCGACCAGTGATGCCCGGTCTTGGTCCAGCCGGTCGCGGCCCATGGCGAGCACCCGGGCTGGGTCCATGTCACGGAGGAGTCGGTGAAGCTCGAGGGCCGCATCGCGGCTACGACTCGCCAACGCTGACATGCCGCCCGGCCTATCACAGAGCCCCACGGCCATCCCGTCATGAACCTGTCATGCGCGGACCCGCGTCCTCCACGTGGCCCCTCGACTTCGTAAACACCCGAGAACACAATGGTCGGGCGCATGTTTCGGGTCACATCGAGGTCACGCGGTTGGGTGTTTGCGGGGCGGCTGGCCGCGTTTCTCGCGGTGGCCGGGGGGGGCCTGGGTTGCAGTGCGTCGTCTTCCCCCGAAGCGGCCGCCTACGCGTCCTGGTCGTGGTGTCGCCTCGAAGGGGTGGGGAGGGCGGTACGTTGCGCGCGTGTCCCATTGGCCGCCGACGGCGGAGGAGACGTCGTCGCACCCGTCTCGGTCGACGACGACCACGACGGCTCCCGCGGGCCTCGCCACGTCTTCGTCGCCGTGGTTCCCGCCGAGGCCGACGAGCGCGCCGAGGACCCCATCGTGCTGCTCGCCGGTGGCCCGGGGCAGGCGGCGACGACGTCCTTCGGCCCGATGCTTCCCGCGATGACGCGGTGGAACCGCAACCGAGACCTCATCCTCGTCGACATCCGCGGCACCGAGCGAGGCAGCGCGCATTACTGTTCGCCTGAACCCGACGACGACGACGCCGAGATCGATCAGCTCTTCGCGGAAGACGGCATCACCGCCGGCGCGCGCGCGTGCCTCGAGACCCTGGATGCGCCTGCGCTCGCGGCACGATCCGAGTTCACCACCACGCACTACGTGCGCGACCTGGATGTGGTGCGGCGGGCGCTCGGCGTGACCCGCTGGAACCTGGTGGGCGTATCCTACGGCACCCGGCTGGCCATGCAGTATGCGAAGGCCCATCCGAGCCACACCCGGACCCTCGTGTTGGACGCGGTGGCGCCGGCCTCGTTGCGGCTTCCCCTTCCTTTCGCGGAAGACATGGAGCGTTCATGGGACGCGGTGGCCGAGCGCTGTCGCGACGAAGCTCCCTGCCGCGACAACAACGGCGACCCACGTGCGCACCTGACGACCCTGCTCGAAGGGCTGCCGCGCCCGTTCGTGGTCCATCACCCGCGAACGGGACGACGACGCGAGGTGGTGCTGAAGCGCGGGGTGTTGGCGCAACTCCTCCGGGGGCCCCTCTACGCCACCGAGCTCCAAGCGCTCTTGCCGCACGCCGTACGGCGGGCCGGCGAGGGGGATCTCGCGCCGCTGCTGGGTCCCGCTGCCCTGATGGATGGCGCCGACCTCGCGCTCGGCGTGCTGCTCTCGGTGGTGTGCGCGGAGGATGTCCCTCGGATCCGTGACGAGGAAGTCGAGCCGGCCACGGCGGGGACCGTGCTCGGGGCGGGGGTGGTGCACGACTTTCGTCGCGCCTGCGCCGCGTGGGGCGTTCCGCCGGCGTCGCTCGATTCCGGTCCCCTGCCCGAGGGTCTGCCCGTCATGACGATCTCAGGCACCGTCGACCCGGTGACGCCGGTCCGATGGGCCGACGTCGCGACGGAAGGGGTGCGACAGCACCACCGGGTGGTGGTGCCGCACGCCGGGCACGGGAATCTCATCCGCGGGTGCATGCCCGGGCTCGTCGAGACGTTTCTCGCGACCCCGGATGCGCCGCTCGACGCCACATGCGTCGCCGATGAGACCGCCCCCGCGCTTTTCCTCGACCCCGCGGGAGGGGCGCCGTGATCGAGGTCTCCGGGGTCCGCAAGACGTTCGGTGCGGTGGTCGCCGTCGACGACGTTTCTTTTCAGGCGCCCAACGGCCGCATCACGGGCCTTCTCGGCCCCAACGGGGCGGGCAAGACGACCGCCCTCCGGGTGCTCAGCGGGATGCTCGTCCCCGACGCGGGCACGGCGCGCATCGACGAGGTCGACGTGGTCGCCGACCCCAACGCGGGTCGGGCGCGCCTCGGATTGCTGCCCGACGCGCGCGGCCTCTACCCGCGCCTGACCGCCCGCGAGAACATTCGCTACTTCGGCGAGCTCTACGGGATGACCGGCGCTCGGCTCCACGACCGGGTCGCCCATCTCATCGACCTGCTCGAGCTCGGGCCGGTCGCCGACCGGGCGGCCACCGGATTTTCCCAAGGCGAGCGCATGAAGGTCGCGATCGCGCGGGCCCTGGTGCACGACCCGCCCAACGTCGTTCTCGACGAGCCCACCAACGGCCTCGATGTCATGAGCATCCGCGCCTTGCGCGCGTTTCTCGCGCGGCTTCGCGACGAAGGCCGGTGCGTCCTGTTCTCCTCTCACGTCATGCAGGAGGTCTCGGCGCTCTGCGACGAGATCGTCATCATCTCGAGCGGTCGGGTGGTGGCCTCGGGGACGGAGGCGGCGCTTCGAGAGGCGACCGGGGCCGCCACGATGGAGGACGTCTTCGTGGCGGTGGCGACATCATGAGCCCCTGGTGGACCGTGTGTCGCAAAGAGCTGGTCGACGCCCTCCGGGACCGACGCGCGCTCGCGTCGATGCTGCTCTTTCCACTTGTGGGGCCTCTTCTGATCGCGGTCACCCTCAACATCACCACCGAGCAGCTCGGACAAAACCGGGAGGTCGAACTGCCCGTGGTCGGGGAACCCCACGCGCCTGCGCTCATGGCCTTTCTCGTGGCGCAGGGGGTCACGATCGTGCCCCCGCCCGAGGATCCCCTCGACGCGGTGCGACGCGGGGAGGTGCCCCTGGTCTTGGTGGTGCCCGACGACTACGCCGAGCGCTTCCGCGACGGGATGCCCAATACGTTGCAGCTCATCGTCGACCCATCGCGTACCTCCGGAGCGGGCGACCGGACCCGGGTGCGGCGGTTGCTCGAAGCCTACGGGAAGCGCCTCGGACTGCTACGACTCGCGGCGCGAGGGGTAGACCCGCGGCTCGGCACCCCGGTCGTGGTGCAGACGGTGGACGTGTCGACGGCGGCCAAACGCGCGGCGATCTTTCTGAATCTGCTGCCGATGTTCGTGCTTCTCGCCGCCTTCATCGGCGGGATGTACCTGGCCACCGACGCGACCGCCGGGGAGCGCGAGCGGGGGTCGCTCGAGCCGCTGCTCCTGGTGCCGGTGTCGCGGACCGCGATCGTGCTGGGTAAGTGGCTCGCGGCGACGGCGTTCTCTGCCGCGACCGTCGTGCTCACCCTCGGTCTCACGCTCCTCGCCCTGTCGACCGTGCCCCTCGAGGACATCGGTCTCAGCTTTTCCATCGGCGTCGCCGACGTCGTCGGCATCCTCGTCGCCGTGGTCCCGCTCTCCCTCGCGGCCCCGGCCGCCCAGGTGCTCATCGCCCTGTTCGCCCGATCGTTCAAAGAGGCGCAGACCTACCTCTCGCTGATGGTGTTCGTGCCGACGTTACCCGGGGTCCTCTTCGGGATTCGTCCGCTCGAGGCGCAACCCTGGATGTACCCGGTGCCGGTCTTGGGCCAGCAGGCGCTGCTGACCGACACGATCCGCGGCGAGCCCGTGCCCGGGTATGGCTACGCGTTGGCCGCCCTCGGGGCCACCGCGCTCGCGTTGATCCTCGTGGCGGTCGCCGCGCGCATGCTCCGCAGCGAGCGCATCGTGATGGGGCGCTGACGGAGAAGGATGCCAGGCCGAGGTCCTCTGGTGGGAGCGGACGGGGTGCGCTACGCCCGCCCGATGGACGAGCTGCGCGCCAAAGCCGCTCGCGACCTCGAGTGGGCGGCCCTACTCGAGGGCATCGCCGCCTACGCCCCCGGGGCGCCCGCCCGCGACCGCATCATCGCGCTGATGCCGGCGGATGACGTCGAGGATGCCCAGCGGCGGCAACGTCGTACCGCCGCCGCGCTGACGGCGCTCGAGGGCGGCGCCCCGCTCCCCAGCCTCGGCGTTCCCGCGGTCGACGAAGTGTTGGCGCACCTGCGTAAAGGAGGCGTGCTCACCGGGGAAGCACTGCTCGAGGTGCTCCGCGTGCTCACCAAGGCGGCGGTGCTGCGGGCGTACGCGCGAGAGGCCGCCGACGCGCATCCCGACTTGGTCAACCTCCTCTACGTCGACCCGGCCCTCGAGTCGTCGCGGGAGGCGCTCGACCGCTGCCTCGACGAGCGCGGGACGCTGCGGGATGGGGCTTCGGCGGCGCTGAAGCAGGCCCGCGGGCATGTGCGCGCGGCGCGAAAGGAGCTGCTCTCGGTCTTGTCTCGGCTGTCGCAACGCTACGACGACGTGCTCCGCGAGCAGGGCTACGTGGAGCGGGACGGGCGCTACGGCTTGCCGGTGCGAAGCGACGCGCACCGGAAGGTCGAAGGCATCGTCTTGGGGGCGAGCGCGACCGGCGCCACCCTTTACGTCGAGCCGCCGCCGGTGACCGCGGTGTCCAATCGGATCCGTCTCGGAGAAGAGGCGGTGGGGCGGGAGGAGGCGCGCTTGTTCGCTGAACTCAGCGCTACCCTCCGGGCGCAGATCGATGCGGTCGAAGCCGCCTACGAGGCCTGCGTGGAGGCGGACTACTTGAGCGCGCTGTGCCGGTACGCCACGGCCGTTCGGGGGCGGGCGATCCCCCTCGACGACGTGCCCCGCATCGATCTGCGCCGCATGCGCCATCCTCTGCTCGTCGGCAAGACGGAGGCCGTCGTCGCCAACGATCTGCGGTTGGAGGCCGGGGAGGCGATGGTGGTCAGCGGACCCAACGCGGGCGGCAAGACGGTGGCGTTGAAGTGCTTGGGGCTCGCGGTGTGGATGACGCGCTGTGGCCTCCCCGTGCCGGCGGCGGCCGGGTCCGAGGTCGGGTGGTTCGACGCCGTGCTGACCGACATCGGCGACAATCAGTCGATCGAGCGCTCCTTGTCGACGTTCAGCGCCGAGGTCGCGACCCTCGCCGCGATGCTGGCGCGGGCCGACGGCCGCACGCTGGTGTTGCTCGACGAAGTGGCGGGGGGCACCGACCCCGACGAGGGGGCGGCGCTCGCCGCCTCCGTGCTGGAGGCGCTCGTGGCGCAGGGGGCCGCGGTCGCGGCCACCACCCACTACGAGCGCCTCAAGGAGCTCGCGGCCGAGGCCGGGC
>JBCCLB010000144.1:0-10041 GCA_039027095.1 Myxococcota bacterium | reverse complement strand
GCACCCGCCCGTACAAATTCGGCTGGAAGGCCGCGCACGCAGCGCACCGAGTCCTCGGGCCGCGACTGCGCGCGCGCATGACCCAGCTTGCGAGGCGATTCTGATGCGCAAGTTCTACGCGAAGGGGCGGCTTCTGGTCGCGGACCCAACCCAAGGCGACCCGCAGCCCGGGCAGCCCCGCCGGTACGCCGGCCGCACCATGAAGATAGTCGACGGGCAGGCCACTTTCCCCGCCACGGAGGAGGGCTTCACATACGACGAGCAGCGCCCCGCGATACGCGATGTCGATCGCCGCATGCTGAAGCGCGTGCGGCGCGACCACGACATGTGGCCAGCCGACGAGGTGACCGCCCAAGCGTGCGGCGTCGCCTTCGTCCCGGTCGTGTTCAAGGACGGGGAATTCGTCCCCGTCGAAGCACCTCAGCCGAAGGCTGGCGGCAAGTCGGGCGGTAAGCCGGGCAAGGAGAACAGCTGATGCCTCAGATCCCCATCGCCGGTGTCGGCTCGGACTTCCTCATTCCCGGCCAGTATGCGCAGCTCCGCGTCGCCCAAGGCCCGTCCACGGCGAGCGCGGGGGCGCGCGAAGTTGTGTTCGTCATGCCCAAGCTCGCCAGCGGCGGCGCCTGGGAAGCGAACAGCGAGTACCGCGTCCGCGGCGAGCAGGACGCGATCGATGGCGCGGGCGAGGGGTCGCTCATGCACATCGCCATCCGAGAGTTCCTGCGGCACAACCAGGGCGCGCGGATCTTCGCAGTGCCGTACCTCCCCACCTCGGGGACTGGCGCCAACGCGGCCAACCTCGACGTCACTATCACCTTCCCAACGGATTCGAACCCGACCGCCGCGGGCACGGCCATCATCTACGTTGGGGGCGAGGCGTGCACGTACACGTACACGGCTGCGGATACCGCCACGACCATCGCGGCCGCGCTCGCTGGCGCAGTGAACGCACGCGCCTGGCTTCCCGTGGGCGCGTCGGCCGCGGCGGGAGTGGTCACGCTGACGGCAAAGACCGCCGGGATTGCCGGTGGCGACGGGACCATTCCGGCGCATCGAATCCGTCTTGAGGTGAGCGCCAACACGAACGTCACCTTCCAAAGCGAGAACAGCCTCACGACCGACTTTCTCGGCGGTGGTGCGGGCCAGTCTGGCACCGACGGCACAACCGCCGAGGCGACCAACTTCGCGGCCGCGCTCGCCACGCTGGACAGCACCCGACGCTACTACATGGTGTCGTCTACTTTCCTCGCCGACAGCGTCGACGAAGGGTGGGACCTCCTGCGGGCGCACATCGCCAACAAGTCGGCGCCCCGCGTCGGGCTCCGGAGCATGGGCGTGGTCGGCCACGTCGGGACGCTCGCCGAGGTCACCGCAGACGCCGTGACGATGAACGACGCCCGCATGCGGGTAGCGTGGCAGAAGGGGAGCGACAAGCACCCCGCCCAGCTCGCCGCCGCGCTCGCGGGGATCCTCCAGGCCGGCCACGACCTGTCGCCGCGGTTCAACTTCGACGGCTTCCGCGGTCGCAGCCAGCGGATCCCCAACAACTGGGCGATCCCCGCCGCGCCCGCCAACGCGGACTGGCCCGACCAAGACGACCTCAACGAGGCGATCGCCGACGGGGTCACCGTCATTCAGAGCGACGACCTCGGCTCGTACATCGTTCGGGCGGTCGGGACGCGGTCGAAGGACGGCACGGGGGCGAACAACGACTTCCGCGCCCTCGACGACCACATCGTGAGCGTCGGCGACTACATGCTCGATCGCCTGCTCATCCGGTGGGCGCTCGACTTCGCCGAGCTGTCGCTGGCCAACGACACGTTCCTCGCCGACGGTGTCACCGTCGACGTGAATGCGCAGATCGGCCCCGACACCGTCACGCCGTTTTCGGCGCGGCCGTGGTTCGTGCGCCAGCTCAACGAGCTCGGCCCCGACGGCGAGGGGCACCTGCAGCGAATCGACGAGACCACCGGCGGCCTCGACGTCGTCATCGACCCGGTCACGAAGGGCCGGCTCGAGGTGGGATTCACCTGGTTTGCCACCGACCAACTCCACCAGATGACGCTGCGCGCCGACGAGGCGAGCTGACGCAGGCCACCTGACTGACTCGGAGAAGTAGACGATGCCCAACGCACAGATGGAGGATCACGCGCTTCTCAGCGTGTTCGTCAACCAGACCAAGCAGGTCAAGATGACCTCGGCGCGCATCACGTGGGACAGCGGCCAGCAGGTCATTTTCACGCTGGGAGGGGGCTTTGCCGGCTTCTCCCCGGGCTCGGGGCAATGCAGCTTCGAGGGAGGTTTCGTCATCCCGGTCGGCGGGCTGGAGACCGACTACGTGGAGATCCTCACCGAGGGGCAATACGTCGACCTGCAGCTTCCGATCGGCGCGAAGACGTACGCCGGTCGCGGGAAGATCGTGACCTGTGACATCGGGCAGGACACGGGGAACCCGACGGCCGGTAACTTCCAGTGGCAAGGCCAGCTGGCTAAGCTCCAGTGAAGCCCGCCCCGAAGACAGAAGGCAGCGCGCTGTTTCGCGCGCTGCTGGAGCATCCGCAGCCGAGCGACATCGTCGACTACCCGAGGCGCGACGCCGGTGGGCAGTCGGTGGGGCGGCTGCGGATTTGTCTTTTGCGTCTCGAGGATCACGACGCTGCCCGCACCGAGGGGCAGCACTACGTGCTTTCGATCCTTCGGACGTTGCACTCGAAGGAGATGCGCGACCAGATGTTCGAGGGGCACAGCATGCAGGAGGTGCTCGGGGACGCGGTCGCCCGCAGCCTTCTCGCCAAGGCATGCCTCACCGTGGATCCCATTCCCGGAAGCGAGGGGGATCACCCCCGCTACGGCCGCATCTTCCCCGACGCCGCGTCGCTGCGGCAGCTACCGGCGCCGGAGGTGGGGCGGTTGTTCAACCTGTACCGACTGGTGCAGCACAAGTTCGGGGGGATCGAGGCGAGCGTTACCGAGGACGACGTCGACAGCTGGGTGAACCTGCTGATGGAGGGTGGGGAAACCTACCCTTTAGAGCGTCTACCCTTGGAAACCTTGGCCGAGCTCACGGTCCGCTTGGCGAAACGTCTGTGGGAATCCCGCACGACGCCATCGGACGGTTCTTCGGCTGCGGGATCCGAGGCCTCTGCGACATCCACGTCTACGCCTGGGTCGCCTGCCGTCGACTCGTCCAACGATGGGAGCGACGCGCCGGGCGCCGACCTCGCGCTTGATCTCGAGGAGGTCCAGAAGATTTCGCAGAGCGACGCCGAGCGCTTGGCGCTGGACCTGCTCAAGAAGGACTGACGCACCATGGCCATCCTCGAATACGACATCCGCGTCGTCGGGGCGGCCAACGTGCGTCGTGCGCTCGCCGGCATCGAAAAGCACTTCGTGGCGCACAACCGCCGCGTGGAGCGGGTGTTCGGGGCGAAGCCGGGTGGCGCGGGAGCCGGGCGGAGCATGCCGCAGGCGGGCGCTGGGTATCGCGGCGCCGACCCTGCGATCAAGGCGAACGCCGCTGCATCCCGCCGCGCACATCGCGAGCGGATGAGTCAGATCGGCACGGAGGAGCGCGCTCGGGCGCGTGTCGAGCATCGAATTCACCGAATCGCCCGCCGCAACCAAAAGCGTCGCGCGCGCGAGAACCGGCGCGATCGAGAGCGGGAGGCGCGTGCCGCTGCGCGCCAGCAGCAACGGTTCCGTGGTGCCGTCTACGGCAACATCCGCGGCACCGTCGGCAGCGTCGGTCGCTACGGGATGATGACCGCGGGCCTGATGGGCGGCTTTGCCGCCGCAGGATCCCTCGAGGCCGAGCGACAGATCGATCGCCAGGCCCGCGAGCTGGCCATCCAGGGGACGCGGTCTCAAGGCGGGACGAACCAGGAGAACTACCAGCGCGTGCGCGGGGTCGTGCGCCGTCTCGGAACTCAGGGATTCGATGCTCAAGGCGTCGTCCGTGCGATGCGCAGCTACCAGAGCATCACCGGCGACTTCAACTCCGGGGTCGGCATGGCGGAGGAATTCGCCAAGCTCGCGCTCACGTCCGGCGCCGAATACGGCGACGTCGGGACCGCCGCCGGCGAGTTTGACATGGCCTTGAAGGGGAAGGGCATGCTCGACAACACCGAGCGCGCGGCCGCGGTGAAGGAGCTGCTCCGCACGGCCAGCGGGGGCGGCGCCATCGGGTCGATCGAGTTCAAGGACCTGTCGCGCATCGCGTCGCAGATCGGTGCCTCGACGGCTCGTTACAACGACATGGACGGCGTCGAGTCGATCAAGACGGCGCTCGCGTTCGCTCAGCTCGGAAAGATCGGCGGCGCGTCCTCGGCCGAGGAGGCCGCCACGAGCCTCATGCGGCTCAGCGACGACCTGGTGAAGAACCAGAGTGCGCTGAAGGACGCAGGCATTGACCCGGGCGTCTACGCGACGGGCCCCGACGGAAAGAGGATCCAGACCGGCACGCGCAGCCCGGTGGCCATCTTGAGCGAGGTGCTCGAGAAGACCGGCGGCGACGTGCAGGCCATGCAGGACATGTTCGGCATCCGTGCCGATAAGACCGCTGGGAGCATCATTCGCTCGGCCATCGCCTCGGGTCGGAGCCCGGAAGAGCTGCTTCGGCCCTTCATGGAGGCTCGAACCTCCGACGAAGAACTGAACCGCGACACCGCTTTCGCGCTTCGCGGCACCGACAGCCGGATGGCGGGCGCCATGGCGAAGTTCAACAACGCGCTCGGTCCGAAGATGGCGCAGCTTATCGAGCGGCTCATCCCCGCATTCGAGAAGCTTTTTCCCACCGTCGAGAAAGCGGCCGACGTCTTTATCAAGTTCGTCGACTGGTTCGCGTCGGACCCGCTTCGCGGGATTGGTGCTGTGGTCGCGGTCGCCGTCGCCAAGGATGTCGCGTCGGCGAAGATCGGCCAGGTGATCAGCAACATCATCAGCGGCGGGGCCGGGGGCGTGCCGGGGGGCGGGGGTGTACCGGGTGGTGGGAAGGGTATTGGTCCAGGCGGCCAGGTGTTGGCGACCGCGGGGGTGGCACTCGCTGCCGTCGGCGCGCACCGTGGCATGACCAAGGCCGGCGCTCAGATGAAGGCGGCGGGTATCAACGAGAATGTCGCCGAGGCGATTGGCGCGGCTCGAGGTGGGCTGTCGGTCATGGCCGCGCCGTTCGTCGCCGCGCCCATGGCGGTATCGGCGGGCGTGAACAGCTTGGTGACCGGCCAGAGCTACACCGAGTCGCTCGACAACATGGCCTTCGGGACCCCAGGCGCTCCCACAATGGTCGGTGGCGAAGGCGTGAGCGGCGCCGCAGAGGCGATGAAGCAGGCGATCCTGGAGCAGATGAACGCCAACAAGGCGCAGGAGGCCGTGAGCGGAAAGCAGGAGGCCGCCGCCGACAAGATGCTGGGCGCCGCCGAGGCGCAACAGGCCGCCGCTGAGCACCTCGCCTCAATTCAGGCAGGCTCTGGGACCCCGAACCGAAGCAACTCGCCCACCGTGCCATGACCGCCGTCGACGACGTCCTCTCGCGACTCTCCGTGGCGTCGTTTCGCGGCATCGAGGTTCCGATCCTCACCTCGAACACCGGCTTTCAGCAGGACCAGGCGCAGCACGTCTTCGAGTACCGCGACAACGTCGCCATCGAGTCGTTGGGCTCGCGGAACTGGACGTTCCGGTGGACCATTCCGTTTCGCCAAGGAGTCGCCAGGAGCCCTTTCGAGGGGTTGTTCCTGAATGTCTTTCCGCGGTTCCTCGACGCGGTTCGCGACCGCACCCCGGGAGAGCTGTATGACCCGATCCTCGGCTACTACCGGGCCAAGGTGCAGTCGGTCGACTTCCAGGCCGACCCCCAGCGGCGCGACGGCGTCGACCTCGACATCACGTTCATTCACGCCCCCGAGGTTGGCGAAGTCGATCTCCCGGGCGACGGGCTGTCGAGCGTCCAGGGGCTCCGCCAGACCAGCGCGACGCTCGACGCCGCAGCGGGGGAGGTGTTTCGCAGCGAGCAGCGACCGCCCCCGGAGCCCACGGTGAACCCGCTGAATGCCATCGCCGGGGTCGGCCAGCAGATCACCCAGCAGGCCAATAGGGCCCAGGCCAGCCTCGCCGACTTCCAAAGCCGGGTGCAGCGGATCGAGGATTCGCTCGTCGAGCTTGAGCGGCCCGACCTCGCCGTCGCGATTCGTGCGGCGCGCCGCCTTCGGGCCAACGCCGAGCGCGCGAAGGACCGCGTGACCAACCCGCTCGGCGTCATCCGCCGCTTCACGACGAACGTGGCTCAGCCGCTTGGCGCGCTCGCCGCCGCGCTGATTACGACGCCCGACGATCTGCTTCGTCTCAACCCCACGCTGGCATCGGCGCCGCTCGTCCCGGCCAACACGACCGTGACGTACGAGGAGCGGGCGAGCTGACGTGCTCGAAGTGCTGCTGCCCGACACCGGGCGCAACCTGACCCCCTACGTGAAGGGATACCGCCTCGAAACCGACTACACGGTGGCGACGGACGGGTTCTCGCTGGAGCTCTACTCCGAGACCCCCTCCGACCTCGACGACTTGCTGCTTCAGCAGGTCGAGCTGGTGGTCGAAGGTGCGTCTCAGCTCATCGGCCGGGTCGAGGTGGTGGAGGCATCGGGGCAAGGGACGGCGCTTCGCGTGATGGGGCGTGACTACCTGGCCGACCTCATCGAGACGCACATCGACCCTTCGTTCACTGTGGCGAAAGGCGAGACGCTGGGGAGCGCGCTCGCTCGAGCATGCGCCCCCGCAGGGATCGCCGACGTGGTCGACGACGCGGACGTCGGGATGCGCGACGTCCGCAGCAACTGGGGCAGCCAGGGGGCGGCTCCTCCGAGCGGCATGAAGGCGCGTGAGGCGGGCGACCTGAAGGCGGAGCCGGGGATGGGCCTCTTCGACTGGGCGAACCGCGTCGCAGCCCGTGTCGGGGGAGCGACGCTGCAGCCCGGGCGGTCCCGCACCCAGCTCGTGCTGTCGAAGCCGCATTACGAGCAGAGCACGCGCTACGCAATTCACCGCCGACGCGACAACCCGGGGGCGACGGCAAACAACGTTCGTACGTCCGCAGCTCGGCAAGATCTGTCGTCGTTTCCGACGCACGTCGTGGCCACCGGGAAAGTCGGCACGGGGGGCCGCCGGAAGGAGACCGAGACGGTCAGCCTCGACACGGGTTGGGCGGGGCCGGACAGCATCGCGGGTCGGCTTTTTCGGGGCCGATACAGCCCGGACGACGGGCCACGGGGCGGCACCCAGGTGTATCGCCTCCACTACCTGCGCGACGACGAGTCGCGCAGCGAGCTCGAGCTGAGCAATCTTGCCGCCCGGCGCATGAGCGAGCACCTACGTCACTCGCTCGAATACACCGTGCAGCTCCAGGGATTCACCGACCCGGAGACGAGCGCGGTCTGGGCGGTCGACACGATGGTCGACGTCGACGACGACGTGCGCGGGGTACGCGAGCCGCTTTGGGTCGCATCGCGCTCCTTCACCTACCAGCAGGGGCAAGGCGCCATCACGGAGCTGAAGTGCTGGCGACCGTGGTCCTACGTGATCTGATTGATGCGACGCCGTGACCCCGAGGTGGCCCAACTCCGCGAGGGGGCCCGCGACCCCGACACCAACCTGCCAACCTACGACGGGTACATCCCCGACGGCGAGGAGTGGCAGGGCGTCGACGTCTTCCAGGCGCTCGGGGTGTCGTCGATCCCATACCCCGAAGACGCGGACGGTTTTGCCGAAGGCGTCATCCTCCGCGGGTGCGGCGGCTCGGTAGGCTGCGTCGTCGGCGGCCGCGATGAGCGCTGCGCGCAGGTATACGCGACGATGCGGCCGGGAGATAGCTGCCTCCACAGCACCGACCCCGACGCGAAGGCGCAGGTGCAGACGAAGGCCAACCGTCAGGCGGTGATGATCACCGAGGCCAGCGACGGGTCGACGATGCTCCACATCCTCGACGGTAAGAACGACAAGGTGCAGATCGCCGCCTTCGGGGGCGTCATCGAGATGCGAAAGGATGGCATCACTATCACGGGCCCCGGGGGCGCAAGCCTCGTGATGAAGGGCGACACCGTGTCGGTGATTGGAAAGTTCAACGCCTCCGCGGGAGCGTCGCAGTCAATGATCCTGGCCGACCTGTTTCTCGCCTCATTCTCGACTGCGATCGCTGCGGCCACATCGGGGCTTCAGGGACCGACGTCTCCAGCGACGAACACGCAGGTCTCGACTGCGCTCACGGCACTCAACTCCGCGCTCGCGTCGGCGTCCGCTCTTTTCAAGACGAAGGTCACGTTCGGCCAGTGAGCGCGTGCAGCCTGGTCATTCCGATCCCCGCGCTTCCCATTCCGTCGCTCGGCATTCCCGCGCTGCCCGCGCTTCCCACCTTCGAGTTCGACCTCGACCTGCCCGGCATTCCGCCGATCCCCATCCCGGCGCTCCCGATCCCGTCGTTGGCTATCCCGGCGCTTCCCGCGCTCCCGATCTTCGACCTGCCTCTGGACCTACCGGGGATCCCGCCGATCCCCATCCCGGTGCTTCCGATCCCGTCGTTGGCCATCCCGGCGCTCCCGGCGCTGCCCCTGTTCACCATCCCCTGTCCGCTCGACTGAGTCGTGATGCCCGTCTCCGGAGCTGCTTTCGCGTCGACACCTTGGGCCTTCCCCGCCATCGAGGCGGCGCCCGAGCCACCGCGTGGAAGCGTCACTCTGGTTCGGCAGCTCGACCCGCTCACGCGCGACTACGTCGCCACCAAGCGAGACTTCGAGCGCACCACCGAGACGCGGCAACGCGTGCTTCTGGCGCTGACCACGACGCGAGGATCGTCGCCTGTGCTGCGCGACCTCGGGCTCCGCATGCCGGAGTCGCTGGACGAGAACCTGATCCGCGCCGAGGTGCGACGCTCGCTGGATCGCTTGCTCACGGAGCGAGCGATCGTCGTACGAGACATTCAGGTGGAGCGGGGGGCGCTCGGCCGGGTCGAGGTCGTGGTCACCTACGCCCCGGTCGGGGCCGCCGCGAACGACAGCGTACGAGTGAGGTTCTGACGCGATGACGATCTTTCAGCTCGGCCAGACGTACACCCCGTCGGGCGCCGCCGAGATCACGCGCGACTTCCTCGACGACATCGAGCTCGAGGCGCGCGCAGCGGGCTACACCGACCCGCCGGTGGCGCCTGGAGGCGACTGGGACATCCTCGGCCGGGCGCTGGGCGCCATGGCCTTCCTCATCTACGGCAACATCCGCGTCGCCGAGGACGCCACCAGCGTGCTGACGGCGACGGGGGATGACCTCGATGATGCCCGGGAGAGCGAAGGGCTACCGGTGGTGCCGGCGGCCCCGTCGCGGGGAAGCATCGACGTTCAGCCGTCGGCGATCGTCGTCGTCCCCGCGGGCCTCCAAGGCACTCTGCCGAACGGCAAGCGGTTCCAGGTCTTGGACAGCGTCACCGTCGCCCCGGAGGGGAACGTCGTCGTTCCCATCATCACGATCGACACGGGGGAGGACACTCGGCTTGCCGCTGGCACGGAAGGGCTGAGGCTCATCTCCCCCCCGGTGGGGCTGGGAGCGCGGGCGACGGTCTCGACCGACGACCCGCTGACGGGCGGTACCGACGGCGAGAACAACGAGCAGAAGCGCCGGCGGATCCTCAATCGTCGCCAGAATCTCCCAGCGGGCGGCAACTGGGCCGCCGTCGTCGAGGTGGGTCTTTCCACGTCGAGCGCGGTGCAGGGCGTCTTCGTCTACCCGGCGCTCGGGGGGCCCGGGTCGCGCAAGGTGGTGGTCACCCGCGACTACGACGACCTCATAGACAGCTACACCCGGGAGCCGTCTGCCGACCTCGTCCGAAAGGTGCGCGGAGCCATCTTCGACGCGCTGCCGAGCGAGACGGAAACCGTCGTCCAGGCGGTGGCCGACGAAACGACCGACGTGACCCTTCAGCTCACGATCCCGGACTCGGTCGGGTCGGGGGGCAGCGGTCTCGGGTGGGTCGATGACGCCCCATGGCCACCGCTCAACGGCCAAAACAGCGTG
>JBCCLB010000143.1:0-10074 GCA_039027095.1 Myxococcota bacterium | reverse complement strand
GTTCGACTACAGGGTCCGTCGACTACAGGGTCCGTCGACTACAGGGTCCGTCGACTACAGGGTCCGTCGACTACAGGGTCCGTCGACTACAGGGTCCGTCGTCTACAGGGCACCCAGGGCGTCGTTGAGCTCGCTCAGCGCGTGCATGTCGCCCGCTTCTTCGGCCTGTTCGATCCCCTGCTCCAGCCACTCCTCGGCGGCGTCGACATCGCCGCGCTCGGCCAACATCTGGCCACACATGAGGTACTGGGGCACGTAGGTCGGCTCGCGTTCCCGAAGGGTTTCGAACGTACGCAGGGCATCGTCCCAGCGCTCCCGCTTACGATACTCCATGGCGAGGCCGTACCACGCGAAGGTGTCCGCCTGCCCACTTTGGGTCATCTGCTCGAGGATGCTGAGACGCTTGTCACTCATGGTACGAAAGCTCGCTGGTTGATGGCCTCGTCGTCGTGGCGGACCAACATCAACTCATGTGTGCTCGACGACCCCGACGAAGGGGAGGTGACGGTAACGCTGGGCCCAGTCGAGGCCGTACCCGACGACGAACTTATCCTCGATGGTAAATCCCAAGTAATCGATGGTGACTTCGATCCGAGTGCGGGCGGGCTTGTGGAGCAACGAGCAGATCTTCACACTTGCAGGCTTGCGCGTGCGAAACAGATCTCGGAGATGCGCGAGCGTCAGGCCGGTGTCGACGATGTCCTCGACGATGAGAACATTTTCCCCTTCGACCGATTTGGTCAGGTCCTGTGTGATCTGCACGACCCCTGTCGTCTCGGTACCTTCGCCGTAGCTGCGAACGCCGAGAAACTCGACCCGGACCTGGCCTTCGATGGCACGAGCGAGGTCGGCGGTGAAGACGAAGCTTCCCTTCAGAACACAGACCAACACGAGCTTCTGTCCCGCGTAGTCTCGAGAAATCTCGGCGCCGAGCGCGGCGACGCGTTCGGCGATTTGTTCGGCCGAGAGGAGGGTTCGAATGTTCTCACTCACCGGCTGGTCGGTACCACGTCTGCCGTCGAGAGAGGGGCGCAGATCTCGCGGAAGAACATCGAGAGCATTCGGTGGGTGAGCCCCCACACGACGCGCTCGTCGTCGAGACGATACGAGGGGAGGGTGAGGTCGAGGTCGCGCTCTCGAAACCTAAATGGCGCGTCGAGCGTACCGTCCATTATCGGTCGCAAAGGAACCCATACCGCTTCCGCCACCTCGTTGGCTTCGAGGCGAAGCTCGACGTCTTGCGCGCGGAGGAGAAAGACGAAGGGGGCAATGATGAGGCCGGTACGCTTCGCTTTCGCCATGGCCTCGACGTCGTCCAGGCGACCGAGGAGTTCGCCGTGGCGTTTCAGGTCGAGGCCTACCTCCTCCGCCGTCTCGCGGGCGGCGGTGTTCTGCAGGGAGCCGTCGTCTCGCTCGCGTCGTCCCCCAGGAAATGCCATGTGACCCGACCACGGGTCGCGGGGGTCCTCGGCCCGCCGGATGAGCAGAACTTCGGGGGCGTCGGGATGGGGGTAGCGTAAGACGGCGGCCACGGCCGCGTAGGGCCTCTCGGGGGGGCCTTGGAGGACACGCGGCCGCCGGCGCGCCAGCCGGTCACGAACGTGAGGTTCCTGCAGCACGGCGCGGAGTTAGACCATGAACGAGAGCGTGAGCAAACGTGGCCCGCCTCGGCCCGGCGGCGGCGGTGAGCAGAGTTGTCCACAGGTTGCCCTTGTCCCCAGGTTTTCCGGGCTTTCATCCTTTCGCCCCGCTTCGAGGCCCTGGTGGTCGGATGTGCTCCGACAGGCGACATTCTCTGCCCGGGACAGGATTGGGGGGCTTGATTCACGAATGAATTTAGTTGTTTGAAGCTTTTCAAGGCAATTCTCCGGCGTGTGACGGAAAAAAGGCGATTTCAAGTCAAGTGCCTGAGATCGCACGCGCCGGCCGCTCCAGCTCAGCTGTGGAAAACCTGGTGGTGGGAACGCTCTGGCTCAGTTTTCCCCAGAGCCTTTAAATCTGGATTGTCGGCTTGATCTGTTCGGGGGGGTACGGCACACCGACCCGAGCGGAGAACGGGAGGATTCGTGAGACGAGGTGCAACGGCGGTGGGAGCGAGATGGGCCGCAACGTGGGCATTCGTCGGTGTTGTCCTCATCGTGCCCGTGGCGCGCGCACAGTCCGACGAACCCGCGGCAAGAAAAGCCGAGCCGGCGGGTTCAGCGCCGGCGGCTTCGACGCCGGGGGGGGCCGAGCTCGATGTCGGGGTCGAAGGCGTCGACCTGACCGGGGCGGCACCGCCTCGGCCCGCCGAGGAGGACGACGAGGCGGAGGAGAGCTGGCTCGACCGCACGCCCACGAGACGGGAAGGTTTCACGGTGGGTGTGCTCGTGGGCTCGCTGCTCGGCAACGTCAGCGGCTTTCCCAACGACGCCTTGAGGATCGGCCGTGACGAATTCAGGACCACCACGGGCTTCGCGGGGGGCGGCTTCGGGTCGGTCTTCATCGGGGTGACCTTCGCCGATTGGATCGGCTTCTCGCTCGCGGGAGGCTACGGGGCGATGCTGAGCGCCGACCACGACACCCGCAACTTCGCGATCGACTTTCGTGTCGATGGGTGGCCGTTCTTCGGTCTCGGAGGGGTCGGCGAGGACCTGGGCGTCAACGTGACCGCCGGCCTCGGAGGCTCGAACACCACGCGGCGCGACGGCGCGACGGTCGACGAGTTCGAGACCGTGATCGACGGCGCCCTCGCCTCCCATCTCGGCCTCGGCGTCTTTTGGGAGGGGGTTCGTCTCTGGAAGATCAACATGGGCCCCTTCGTCGGGTTCGACGCTTATTTCAGTCAGTCGGTGCTTCAGACGGCGGCGACGATCGGGTGGCGTACCGTGCTCTATGCCGGTCCGTCTGCGTCCGAAGACGGCGGGGCGGAACCGTGACCGCAGGGCCCGCTTTACTGGGGCCGGCTGGGGTGGGTCCGGCTGCGGTGGGCGCAGCTGGAGTGGGCCCAGCGGGGGGGAAGGTCACGGGGGACGGCAACGCCTCGGGGAGGGCGTTCGAAAAATGGGAGGGTCTGGGGAACGATTTCGTCGTCGTGTACGGCGACCCTCCGCCCTTGCCGGCGGCGGTGTGCGACCGTCGACGCGGCGTCGGGGCGGATGGGATCTTGGCCCTGACGGGCGGAGGCGATGCGGTGTGGCGAATGCTCGTGCTCAACGCCGACGGGAGCCGGCCCGAGATGTGCGGGAATGGGCTCCGCTGCGTCGTGGGAAGCCTCGCCTCCCGCGGATCGTCGGCCTGGGCCGACCGGGGGCGGCTCAACGTCGAGACGGATGCGGGACTCCGGGCGTGCCGATATCAGCGTCGCCAAGATGGCACCTACGACGTCCAGGCCGACATGGGACGCGCCCGAGTGGGCACATCCTTCGCGTACGAGGGGATCTCGTTCCTCCCCGTCGACGTGGGGAACCCCCACGTGGTGGGGTTCGTCGCCGACGGTGATGCCCGCCTCGACGCCGTCGGTCCCGCGCTCCAGACGCATCGCGAGGGCGGGGTCAACGTCGAGCTATGTACCCTGCGCGCCGATGGGGGCATCGACGTCGTGGTGTGGGAGCGAGGGGTAGGGCGAACCCGCGCCTGCGGTACGGGCGCATGTGCGGTCGCCGCTGCCGCGGTGCACGAGGGCCGGGTCCCGTCGGGAGCGCCCGTCGGCGTCTGCCTGCCGGGCGGGCGCCTTTCGATCGAGGTCGCGTCGGACGGGGGCGTCGCGATGACGGGACCCGCGCGTCGGGTCTTCGTCGGCCGCCTCGGGTGACGTGCGGCAGGTCGAAGTCCCGGACATCGTCGCCCGCTTCGGTGTAAGGACCCTCGAGATGGTCGCTCCCAGCCTGTCCACGCGGGGCCGCACGGCGCCCGCGTCCCCGATTCGACGCCTGACGCCCTTCGCCGATGCGGCGAAAGACCGCGGCGTCACCGTTCACCACCTCAACATCGGACAACCCGACATCGCCACCCCCGAGGCGATGATCGAGGCGTACCGAAGCTTCGACGACCGCGTGCTCGCCTACGCGCCCAGTCAAGGGTTTCTCGCGTACCGCGAGCGCCTCGCGCGTTATTACGACGGCGTCGTCGGCGACCAACTCCCCGTGCGCGCCGACGACATCATCGTGACCACGGGCGGGTCCGAAGCGCTGCTCTTCGTGGTCGGTGCGATCTGCGACCCAGGGGACGAGATCGTCGTTTGCGAGCCGTACTACACCAACTACGCCGGCTTTTCCCACCTCCTGTCGGTCTCGGTCAAGGCGGTGACCTGCCACGCCGCGGAGGGGTTCGCGATCGATCCGGCCGCGGTTGCGGCCGCGGTTACCCCGAAGACGAAGGCGATCGTTTTGCCCAGCCCCGGCAATCCCACCGGGGTCGTGCTGGATCGCGACACCCTCGAGGCGCTCGCCACCGTGTGTCGTACCCACGGGCTCTACTTCGTCGGCGACGAGGTCTACCGCGAGTTCGTCTACGACGGTTCGGGCCTCGCGCCCTCACTGCTCTCGCTCGCCGACTTCACCGACCACGCGATCGTGGTCGATTCGGTGAGCAAGCGGTACAGCGCGTGCGGCGCGCGCATCGGGAACCTCGTCTCGCGCAACCCCGACGTGGTCACCGCCGCCCTTCGATTCGCTCAGGCGCGTCTATCGCCCGCCACCGTCGACCAATACGCGGCGATGGCCGCGCTCGAGACTCCGCCTCGTTACTTCGAAGAGGTCATCGCCCGGTACCGGCGTCGCCGCGACGCGCTGGTGGCGGGGCTCCACCGCATCGGGGTGGCGACGCAGACGCCCCAAGGCGCCTTCTACTTGGTGGCGCCGTTGCCCGTCGACGATGCCGACGCCTTCTGTCGGTTCCTCCTCGAGCACTTCGACCACGAGGGGGAGACGGTCATGCTGGCCCCCGCCTCGGGGTTCTACGCGTCCCCGGGACGGGGCCGGAATGAGGTGCGCATCGCCTATGTCTTGGAACGCGAAAAGCTCGAACGTTGCGTCGACATCCTCGGGGCGGGGCTCGAGGCGTTCCGCCGTCACGCTCCGTCTTAGCGAGACGCACCTCACCCCAGGCCGAGCCGTTGCAGGAGCGCATCTTGGGATGGCGCGCGTCCCATGAAGGCGATGAAGAGCTCGCTCGGGTCGCGCTCGTCCCCTCGTTCGAGGATGTGCTCGCGGAAGGCGCGGCCGGTGGCTCGGTCGAGGATGCCCGCCTCCGCAAACCGGGTGAAGGCGTCGGCGTCGAGCACCTCGGCCCACTTGTACGAGTAGTAGCCCGCCGCATAGCCGACGGGGTCGGCGAAGAGGTGGCCAAAGGACGCGATCATCGCGTAGCCATCCGGGAGTCCCACGGGGGCGAACCGCGCCATCTCGGTGCGGGCGAAGGCAACGGGGTCGCCGTCCGCGGCGGGGTCGTACCTTCGGTGCAGGGCCAGATCGGTGCTGGCGAAACCCAACTGACGCATCTGTGCCGTCGCCGCACGAAAGGTCCGCGCCTTGCGCATCGCCGCCAGAAGGTCGTCGGGGATCGTGGCTCCGGTCTCGTGATGGCGCGCGAACAGATCGAGGGACGCGCGCTCCCAGCACCAATTCTCGAGAATCTGCGAGGGGAGCTCCACGAAGTCCCACGCCACGTTGGTTCCCGCGTGACCGGGCAGCTCGGCTCGCGAGAGGCAGTGGTGCAGGAGGTGTCCGGCCTCGTGGAACATCGTCTCCACGTCCCGATGACTGAGCAGTGCCGGCTGGTCGTCGAGGGGAGGCGTCACGTTGGCGCAGAGGACCGCGACGTGCCGTGGGTCGTCCTCGATGCGGCCTCGGCCGAGCAGTCCGTGCATCCACGCTCCGCCCCGCTTCGTCTCTCGCGGATAGGGGTCGACGTAGACGGTCGCGAGCTCGGTGCCATCCCCATCGCGCCCATCCCCATCGCGCAGGGTGTAGGGGCGCACGCTCTCGTGCCATCCGGCCACGGCATCAGTGGGCGCGAAGGTGACGCCGAACAGCGCTTCGGCGAGTGAGAAGACGCCCTCGAGCACCCGCTCGAACGCAAAGTAGGGTCGGATCATCTCCTCGTCGAAGGCGTAGCGCGCCCGGCGTAGCTTTTCGGCGTAGAAGGCGAGGTCCCAGGGTTCGAGCGGGGGGGCATCGTCGCCTTCGATCTCGCGCCGATAGGCCTGAAGCTCCTCCGTCTCCCGCTCGAAGGCGGGTCGGGTCCGCGCTTCGAGCGCCGTGACGAAGTCGTGGGCGGTCGCCCCTGACTTCGCCATCCGCTCCTCCAGCACCATGTCGGCGAAGGTCGCGTAGCCGAGCAGGGTCGCCTTCTCTCGTCGAAGCTCGAGGATCCGGGCGAGCACGGCACGGTTGTCGTGGGGCGCGCGGGTCGCCCGCGTGCTGAGCGCGCGGTAGAGCTTTTCTCGCAGGTCGGCCCGCTCGAGATACGTCATCGCGGGGACGAAGCTCGGCGCCTGCAGGGTGAGGACGAACCCCTCCTCCTGATCTCGCTCTACCGCCGCCGCCCGCGCGGCAGCCCGCGCGCGCTCCGGGAGCCCCTCGAGGTCGGCTTCCTCCAGCGGGAGCGCGTACGCGTTGGTGCTGTCGAGCACGTTCTGGCTGTACTGAAGCGTCAGTTTGGTCAGCTCGTCACTCACCGTCTGCAAGCGGGTCTTTTCGTCGGCCGGGAGCTCGGCCCCGAGTCGTCGAAACGCCCGCAGCGTCTGGTCGAGGTAGCGTCGACGCGCGCCTTCGAGGCCGCGAGCCTCGTCGGTGGCGGCGTAGACCTTCATCTTGGCCCAGATCCGAGGGTCGAGGGGCAGTGCATTCTGGAACTCACTGACCTTCGGGCGGGTCTCGTTGTACACCGCGCGCAGCGCATCGCTGGAGCAGACCGACTCGAGATGGCTGACGATGGTCATGACCCGACCGAGCCGTTCGGTGATGCGGTCGAAGCCCAGCACGGTGCGCTCGAAGCTGGGGGACCCGTCGTCGGTCGCGTAGGCCTCGCGGGCGGCCTCGGCCTCGGCGAGGAGGGTCGTGATGGCGGGTCGTACGTGCTCCGTCTCGATGTCGCCGAAGGGGATGGGATAATGGTCGCCGAGGAGCGGATTCATCGCCGCATCCCCTAGCAGGTTCGCGGCCCGAGGTCGGCTCCCCGAAAACTTAACCCGGCCCGAAGCGGGCTGGTACGGCAGCCCCCATGGGTGAAGCAGCCACGCGCCGGGTCATGCCCGGGGGGCCGGACGACGTCGCGACCGACCCCCGAGACGCCGAGGTCGAGGCCTATTGGCGCCGCCTCGCCGATTGTCGGCCGACTTGGGACCGAGCGCTCTCCGCCTTCGACGCAGGAGACGAAGGGCGGGGTCGTACGCTGGCCCGTGAACTTCGGGACCAGGCGGGCAAGGCCAGCGCGAGGGGCTTCGATCTGCTCGCCGAAGAGCTCTCTGCCATCTGCGCCTCCGTCCAGGGGGCCCTCGTGCTCGGCCGACTCGAACCTCGGGCCCGGCGCATGGTGACCGCGGGCTTCACCCGGGTCTTTCGGTACGTGGCCGACCAGCGCCGCGGTCCTCGTCGACGCGTGCGGTCCGAGAGTTTGCGCGTGTGGACCATGATCCGCCCGGGCGTCGCCGACGGACTTCTCGCTGAGGAGTGGGGAAGCGACGACGACGGGCCCGGGCTTCGCCTCGAGGCGCTGCCGGAGCGTGGTCTCTTGGCCAAGCTTTCCCATGCGCCGCCCGACGTGTGCGTCGTCGACGTCGACGAAGAGGGGGCGGACGCTGCGCTCGACACCCTGCTCGGGGGTGTCGCCTGTCCCGTCGTCGTGCTCGGTCGTTTCGACCGTCCCGAGGATGGCGCTCGCTTCGTGGTGCAAGGCGCGTCTGCCGTGCTCGCCCAACCGGTGTCGCCCTCCGAACTGCGACGCGTGTGCCTCGAAGCCGCCCCTCCGTCCTCGCCGGTCGACCGCATCGCCGGGGCCACCAACGTCGGTCGCCTCAGCCTTCGCCTCGCCTCCGAGGTGCAACGTCAGCTGTCCGACGCCGTCGACGCGGAAGGACGGCGCATCGACTTCGACCTCGATGGCGGGAGCGAGGAGCTCGCCATCCTGTGGGACGCGATGGCCCGCATTCGTGACTTGGTGACGGCGAAGTCGGGGGGACGGGTACGGTTCGCCGCAGACGCCGCGGCCAACGCTTTGCCGCAGGCCGGCTGGATGTTGCGCGGTCACCGCCAGGGCGCCGAGCGAAGGCCTCCGAATCAGGAGGCCCGCCGACTACGCGGGGACCTTCGCGGATGCGTTGCCCTCGTCGCGGAAGACGACCTCAGCGTGAACTGGTTCCTCGCCGGGGTGCTCCGCGATGCGGGCGCTGAGGTGATGAGTGCGCGCACGGGCCGCGAGGCGCTCGACCTCGCCTACCGACGGGCTCCGGACATCGTCCTCGCCGACATCATCATGCCCGAGCTCGACGGCTTGTCGCTCTGCCGTATCTTCAAGCGGGACCCCGTTCTGCGGGCAGCCCCTCTCCTCGTGCTGTCGTGGAAAGACGACATGCTCCAGCGGATGCGCGAGCTCGGTGCGGAGGCGGACGGCTTTCTGCGCAAACAGGCCGAAGACGCGGAGGTGCTCCAGCGTGTCCACGAGTTGTTGGCGCCTCGCCGCGCCCTCCGCGAGCGCCTGGAGCGTGGCGGCCCGGTACAAGGCCGCCTCGACCGCTTGACGGCGATCGGCCTCCTTCGCCTCCTCGGGCAATTGAAGCCCGACGGTCGGGTGAGCCTCCGCGACGCGCACCACCTCTACGTCGTGACCTTGCGGGGGGGCCATCCCGTCGCCGCAACCCGTACGAACGGCGAGGGGCAAACCGACCGCGGGTCCGAGGTGATGGCGGCGCTGCTCGGCGTCGGGGCCGGTCGGTTTGCGGTCGAGGACCTCGAGCCGGGGGACCCGACGCCCGCCGAACTCTCTGGGTCGCTCGACGACCAGCTCGTCGGGCCACTCTGCCGGGTCCGCGCCGCCCAACGCTGCACCAGTGGGAGTGCGCTGGTCGACGTATCGCGCGTCGCCCTCGACGCGACGCAGCTTCAGCTCGCGCTCGAAGCCACCCCCGAGCCTGCGCGAAGCCTGCTCGAGGCCTTCGCGGGCGGCGCATCGCCGGCGGCGCTCATCGCCGCTGGCGACGTCACCACCGATCTGGCCGAACGCGTACTCGCCTACGCCGCCCGCTGCGGCGCCGTCACCGCCGTGTTCGTCGCCGGTGAGGACGTCTACCCGGCGGCGCTCGCGCGCCAGCGCGCGGTCGCCGCGGGCGAGGGGCGCACCGACGTCGCGCCCCTCGCGCAGCCCCTCGCTTACGCCGCCTTCGAGGCAGCAGAGCGCGAAGGGGAGGACGATGCCTCGTCGGAATCGGGTTCGCTCGACGAGAGCGGCCCGGTGGCGACGACGTCGTCAGAGCCGTCGCGAGACCGCGGGGCCGACGACGACGCCCAAGATGCGTCGGTTCCCGAGCCTCCGGACGGGCGCGCCGATGAAGAACCGCCGGACGCGCCCGCGCGCGAAACGGACGTACCGGAAGACTCGAGCCCGACCGATCCGGACGACGATCCGCCCATCGACCTCGGGCTGGTGCCCGAGGGCGACGCGGAGGAGGACGACGCGGCGCGACGTTCCCGCGAACTCGCGGGACCGTTCGGCCCGAAGACGCCTGAAGAGGAAGGGACGGGGCAGACGCCGGTGCTGGCGTCCGCGGTCGCCGTCGCGGCGCACGCCCGCCATCACACCCCGGTGCTCGCGACCGTCGCGGAGCCGGCCGGGGAGCCGGCGCTGGCGCAGCTCGCGCCGGCTCCGGGTGTCGAAGCGGACGCACCGGCACCGTCGCGCTCGGCGCGACGGCGTCGGCGCGAGGAAGCGGTGGAGGAAGACGAGTGGACGCCGAGCCCCACCCCGCGGCCCCCCCCCCCGGCGGGGGGGCCCGGGGGGGGGGTGGGTGCCCCGACCCCGCGGGCCCGGGGGGGCCCGGCCGGGGGGGGGGGGCCGCCGGCCCCCCCCCCCCCCCCCCCCCGGCAGGGGGGGGTGTTG
>JBCCLB010000142.1:0-10191 GCA_039027095.1 Myxococcota bacterium | reverse complement strand
CCCACCCCCCGCTCTTGCGTCTTTTCCGACGATTTGTCGGGGAGGCTTGGGGTGAAGGTGGTCCCGAGTGAGGGGCCGCCCCCCCCCCCCCCCGGGGGCGCCCCCCCCCGCGCGCGGGCCCCCCCCCCACGGTCCACGATCTCGTTGGCCATCGCGTAGTCGCACTGTCCGGCGTTGCCGTGACGGGCGGCCACCGAAGAAAAGACGAAGACGGCGCGGACGGGGGCGTGCGCCGTCGCCGCGAGCAGTGCCTCGAACCCCCGAACCTTCGTCGCGAGCACCCGCTCGACCTGCGCGTCGGTCTTGTCGGCGATGGCGCGGTCGGCGAGCACCCCCGCGCCGTGCACCACCACCGCGATCGGCCCCAGCGCCTCCTCGGCGTCACGGACCGCACGCGCGAGCGCGTCGCGGTCGGTGACGTCGGCGGTCAGGTACGTCGCCTCCCCCAGCGCGGCCACGGTGGCGCGGATCTCGCGGGACGCGAGGATCCGCCCCACCTCCGCCCCCAACGCCGCTGGCGTCACCTCGCGCCCGGCGCGCCGATGCTCGGCGAGCAGGATCCGCTTCAGCGTGGCGTCGTCCGCGCCAGCGCGGACGACGTCGCGCTCGTCCACGAGGACGCTCCGCCCCACCACCGCGACGCGAAGGGTCTTGCCCTCCCGCCGGGCCTGCGCGGCGAGGCCGCGCAGGGCCGTCGCCGTCACCCCCCGCGCCCCGCCGGTGGCCAGCACCACGTCGCCGTCGCGGAGGAGCGACGGCGCGTCGCCGTCGACCTCCGCGTCGACGTCCACGAGGGTACAGCGCTCCGCGCCGCACCCGACCTCGAGGGTGTCGCCCCCGTAGAGCAGCTCGTCCACGATCGCGCCCGCGACGTCGCCGTCGGCGACGTCGAGGGCGCGCACGGTAGCTTCGGGCCACTCGTGGGCGGCGGTGCGCGCGAGCGCGACCGCGCCCGCCGACGGACCGTACCCGTCGAACGCGCCCCCCGTCCGTTGCACCGTGACGAAGAGTCGGGCCGTGGGGGCGACGGCGCGGGCGTAGCGGACGGCGTCGCGCGCCTGCGCGACGGCGTCGGTCGAGGTCGACGGCAGCCAGACGAGCCCGTCGGCGCCCCCGGCGCCGTCGGGCCCGTCGACGACTTCGGCCGGCCGCCCATGTGCGGTGAGCGCGGCGGCGACGGCGGCGGCGACGCCGTCGCCGTCGTCGACGACGACGAGGCGACGGCAGTCGCGGAGGCCCGAGGTGGCGACACCGGGGCGGGGATGGGCGACGCGGGCGACGGCGCGCCGCGAGAGCGGCGCGATGCCGCTTGCGCGCCGCGGGACCGGCGCGACGCCAGCCGCGGGGTCGGCGCCCACGACGTCGGCCGCGGGGACGGCGCCGAGGGGGGGCGTCGTCGTCGCGGTTTCGAGGCGTCCGATGACTTCGCCGAGGGTGCGGAGCGCGGCCAGGTCGCGGGCCGCTACGTCCGGCAGGTGGGGCGCTGCCTTCCGCACGGCGGAGAGAATTTCCACGCGCTTGATCGAGTCGACGCCGAGGTCGGCCTCGAGATCCATCTCGAGGCCGAGCATCGACGCGGGGTAGCCGGTCTTGTCGGCCACGGCCGCGAGCACGATGTGGCGGACGTCGTCGGCCGCGGGAGGCGCCGTGGCCGGGCGGCGCGCTTCCGTCGCCGTCGCCGGGCGGCGCGCTTCCGTCGCGGGCGCTGCGGCATCCGTGTCCGGTTGGGCTGGGGTGCCGACCCCGTAGGCGTCCGCGACGGCGCCGAGGGTGGTGAGGCGCGCCAACTCGGAGGTCGCCACCTCGGGCAGGTCGGCGAGTCGTTTCCGCAAGGCGGAGAGGATTTCGACGCGTTTGATGGAGTCGATCCCGAGGTCGGCCTCCAGATCCATGTCCCATCCGAGCATCTCGGCCGGATAGCCCGTCGCTTTCGCGACCACCTCCAGCATGACCTCGCGGTGGTCGGGCGCGACCCCATTCGTCTCCCTGGGCACCAGCGGCGGCTCCGGCGTCGGGGCGAGGTGGTCGGGGGCGGGGAGCAGCGACGAGGTCGGCGCCTCGGAGAAGGCGGGGGCGACGGCGGCGCGCTCTGTCGACGTCAGGGTCGACGTCAGGGTCGACGTCAGGGTCGACCTGGGGCGCGACTTCGGGAGCGACGCCTGGAGGCCGCTCGGGGTGCCCCGTTGCAGAAGACCCGCCAGCACCTCGAGCGACGCGCGGCTCTCCCGCAGGTAGTCGGCGTGGCTCTCCGCGAGGGTCTGCTGAAAGCGCTCCTGCGCTTCGGCGGCTTGACGCTGCGCGATCTCGAACGCGGCCAGGACGTCGGAGGACGCCGCGGCGGCGGGGGGCGGTGCCACGAACGCGGCCGGTTCGTCGGTCGCAACCGCGGGCGACCGGTCCTCGAAAGCGGCGGCCGCCGAGAGCGGCCCCGCCATGGCCTTCGATGGGGGCGCCTCTGAGAGGGGCGCCCCTGAGAGCGGCGCCTTTGAGAGCGGCTCCTTTGAGAGCGGCAGAGCGTCGACCGCCGGGAGCGGCCCTGCCTTTGGCGACGGGAGGACCGCCGGCGGCTCCGACGCGGCGAAGGGTGCCGCCGACGGGCGCGGCTCGATGGCGACCGAAGGGGCAGCGGCCGGGCCGGTCGTGGCGTCGTCGCTCGGATAACGTTTGCCGTACGTCGTCCCCGTGAGGATGAGCGGCATTTGTGGCGTCGGCACCGAGCGCGGGTCGCGGGGCTCGGTCACCCCGGTCCACAGCCCCGAGAGGTCGAGGGGAACGCCAGCGGCGGTGAGCTGCGCGACCCCGTCGAGCCACGTT
Source organism: Myxococcota bacterium (assembly GCA_039027095.1). Lineage (GTDB taxonomy): Bacteria > Myxococcota_A > Polyangia > Polyangiales > Polyangiaceae > JAPYTK01. Next base: position 7,377 of record JBCCLB010000142.1, on the reverse strand, counting down.
CGTCGCGCGTCACGCCCGCGCCGATCGAAGGCGATCGCCCGGTGGGGGCGCCCCTCGAGAATCCGCGCCACCAACTGGGTCAACACCGCGCCGGGGCCGACCTCGACGAAGGTGCGCACGCCCTCGGCGTACATGGCCTCGATCGTCGCGACGAACTCCACCGGCGCGGCGAGCTGTTCTGCGAGGCCATCTCGAATCGAATCGGTATCGTAGCGTTTTCCCGTCGTGTTGGCCCACACGGGGATCTGGGGTGCCTGCATGTTCAGCCCCTCCAAGTACGCGCGGAAGGGGGCCACCGCGTCGCCGACGACGGGGGCGTGAAAGGCGGTCGCTACGTCGAGGCGCGTGGTGCGAAAACCCGCCTCGGAAAGCCGTGCCGCCGTCGCGAGCACCGATGCCGTCGGGCCCGAGATCACGACCTGGCGGGGGGCGTTGTGGTTGGCCACGACGACGTCGCGCGGCAAATGGGGGGCGACGTCGTCTCGGGTCGCCCGGACCGAGCACATCGCGCCGTCGGTGGCGGCCGAGGCTTCGGCCATGAGGGACCCGCGCCGCCGCGCGATCGCGAGGGCGTCGTCGTCACCCCAGACCCCGGCGGCCCAGAGCGCCATGACTTCACCGAAGCTGTGGCCGGCGGCGCCCGCAACGCGCAACCCGAGCCGTCGCAGCATTCGCCATTGGGCCATGCTCGTCGCGGCCAGGGCCGGTTGTGCCCATTCGGTACGGCGAAGCTGCGCCCTTTGGGTTCCTCGCTCGACCGATGAGAATGCAGGTCGCGGGAACACGACGTCGGCCAGCCCGGGGGTCACGCCCTCCGCCCGGTCCCAAACCGCGATGGCGTCGTCGTCATCCATGGCGAGGCCGGCCCCCATGCCCACGTACTGACTGCCCTGCCCGGGAAAGAGGGCCGCGACCCCCGCCTCGGCGTCGCGCGCGTCCCGGCCGAAGTGAATGCCCGTGGGCGATCGGAACGACGCTCCGGCCGCGATCATCTCGTCGGCGTCGGCGAGCTGTGCCGCGAGGTGGGCATCGCCCTCGACCAACACCGCGAGGCGACACGAGGCGTGCGGGTCGAAGCCACGCTGGCTCTCGCGGACCCAGAACGCCCAGCCCTCGACCCCCTCGGCGGTCGTCGCGGTCGCCTCCTCGCGCATCGCGCGCATGGCCTCGCGGAGGGCCTCGGGGCTCGCCGCGCTCAGGGTCAGCAGCTCACACGGACGCGACCGGATGCGCCCCGGACGGCCGGCCGGGCCCTCGTACTGCTCGACGGTGACGTGAAAGTTCGAGCCGCCGAATCCGAAGGCGCTCACGCCCGCGCGACGCGGGGTTTGGCGGCGAATCCAAGGCCGCGCCTCCGTATTGAGGTAAAAAGGACTCGTTTTCGATGTCGAGGCCCGGGTGCGGCGCATCGACCTTCAGGGTGGGGGGCAGGACGCGGTGGTGGAGCGCCATCACCGCTTTGAAGAGGCCGGCGGCGCCGGCCGCCGCTTTCGTGTGCCCGATCTGCGATTTGATCGAGCCGAGCGCGCACCACCGTTCTGACGGCGCCTCGTGCCGAGCGGGCGCAAATATCGTCGATAGGCCTTCGAATTCGGCCATGTCGCCCGCTTTGGTGCCGGTCCCGTGCGCTTCCACGAGCCCGACCGTCCCCGGACTGTACCCCGCTTGTGCGTAAGCCCGACGCAGCGCCTGGCTTTGGCCGGCGGCGACCGGTGCGTACACGCTCTTCGCGCGGCCGTCGGACGACGCGCCCACCCCGCGGAGCACGGCGTAGACCGGGTCGCCGTCCCGTTCGGCGTCGTCGAGTCGCCGCAGCGCGAACATGCCGAGCCCCTCCCCGAGCAACGTGCCGTCCGCCGCCTCCGAGAACGGGCGGCAGTCCCCCGTCGGCGACAGGGCCGGGGTCTTGCTGAAGCACATGTACATGAAGATGTCGTTCATCGTGTCGGCGCCGCCCGCGATCACGAGGTCCGAGTCTCCGAGGCGAAGCTCCTGGACGGCCATGCTCAGAGCCGAGAAGCTGCTGGCGCAGGCGGCGTCGGTCACGCAGTTCGTACCCCCGAGGTCGAGTCGATTGGCGATACGACCAGCGATGACGTTGCCGAGCACCCCGGGAAACGTACTCTCCTGCCATTCCACGTAATGGTTGGCGATGCGTTCGCATGCCTCTTCGACGGCCTCGGCGCCTAGTCCTGTCTCGCGCAGGGCTTTGGCCCAGATGGGGCGCTGGAGGCGGCTCACCATGTTACCGAGGAGCTCCTGCGCGGACGTCACGCCCAAGATGACGCTCGTCCGCGCGCGGCGTTCGTCGTCGAGCCCGCCGCCTCGCGTCGCGTCGTCGAGCACGCGCTGGGCCACGATGAGGGCGAGGAGTTGGGTGGTGTCGGTGGCGGGGACGATGGCCGGGGGGACCCCCCATCCCATCGCGTCGAACGTGACCCCGGAGAGAAACGCGCCGCGCTTGGCGTAGACCTTGTCGCGCGCGGTGGGGTCAGGGTCGAAGTAGTCGTCGATCCGCCAGTGGGTGGGCGGGACGTCCTGGATGAGGTCACGCCCCGCGAGGATGTCCCGCCAAAAGCCGTCGCGTGACACGGATCCGGGGAAGATCGCGCTCACGCCGACGATGGCGATGGGAGACGAGGCAGGGTTCGTCATCGTCAATCAGATTGGGTTGGTTCCTCGGCGCGAAGACGCCGGGGAAAGAAAGAGAACGCTCGGTCCGGCAGGGCCACGCCGTGGCCCCGAAGCTGATGGGCGCGGGTGATCGCCGCCGCGCCTTCCAAGAGGTTGAGGGCGACGTCGGCGACCCGGCGGTGGTCGAAGGCCTCGAGATAGGACCCGCGCGTCCAATCGTTGAAGGCACCCATCGCGGGCCCGCACCATATCTGATAATCCAGCTGGCGCTCCGGGGTTCCGTCGATCGCCCACCGGCTCGAGCATCCGAGATACCACCGAAAGACCAACGCCATGCGGTGCTTCGGATCGCGGGCCGCGCGGTCGAGTTCGCCCGGGGCGCGACGGGCAAAGTAGGCCTCCGTGTCGCGCCACACGTCTTCGAGCCCGCGGCCCAACACTTCCGTCTCGAGTCGTGTCCGCGCCTCGGCCGACAGCTCGTCGAGGCTGTCGTAGCGCTGGTAGAGGGCGTAGAGGCGGCTCGCCCGGGGCCCGAAGAGCGAACCTCGCCGGAGGACCTGCACTTTGACCCCCATCTCGAACATGTCGGCGGCGGGGGCCATCATCACGTCGGCAATGCCGATGGCCGAGAGTTGTTTGCGGCCGGCTTCACTGAGACCCGACTCGATACACGCCTGGTTGATCGAGCCCGTGACCACGTACGCGGCCCCCAATCCGAACGCGGCCGCCACCGCGGCCGGGCTCCCGAGGCCACCGGCCGCGCCGAGGCGAAGGGGGCGAGGGTATGCATGTTCCGCCTCGAGGCGGTGTTTGAGGCGGAGCAAGACGGGGAAGAGCGCAGCCAGGGGACGGTTGTCCGTGTGGCCGCCCGAATCGGATTCGACGGTGATGTCTTCGGCGACGGGAAGGCGGGCGCCGAGCTGCGCCTCCGCCGCGCTCACCAGTCCGCGCTCGAGGAGCGCCCGCACGATCTCGGGCGGAGCGGGGCTCATGAAGGCGCGGGCGACCTCGGGCCGGGAGACCTTCGCGAACAGGTGGTTGGTACGTTTGATTTGCCCGTCGTCGGTCTCGTGAAGCCCGTGGAGGGCGTAGCGAACGACGGCGGGCGTCAACTCCATGAAGGCAGACGCCGAGACCCGGCGCACGCCACGCCTCAGGTAGAGCGCCACCGTCGCGTCTTCGAGCCCAGGCTCCTGGGGGCTGTGAATGAGGTTGCTTCCCCAGGCGCGGCCGTCGCCCACCGCCGCGTCGAGGTGTACGAGCGCGTCTTCGATTTGTTCGATCCCCAGGCCCGCGGCGCCGAAGAAGCCGAGCGCCCCCACCTTCGCCATCGCGGCGACCAGCTCGACGGTCGCGATCCCGTTGGCCATCGCCCCCGCGACGTACGGAAAACGGGTGCCGTGGGCCTCGCGGAACGAGCGCGCGCCCAGCCACTCGGGGTAGAGCGGCGGGAGCGAGGCCAGCCACGCCCAGTCGCGGTCGCCCGGGGGCTCCGGCGCTGGCGAACCCTCGACGGCGACGGCAATCGCGCCACCGCCTGGCTCCTGAACGACGTGTGCCGTCTTTCGGGGCGTCACCGCTGCGCGCACCGCCGCCTCCGGGTCGACCGCGGGAGGGATCACACCGGGGACGAAGCGTCCGAGAGGCTCGAGCGCGGACATCGCAGCCTCCTACCTCAGATGGCGGCCCGCGACAGGCCTCGTGTCCGTCAAACGCGTCACCGCCGAGTGACGGAGATGGTCTCGGCCGTCAGCGCGTCAGTTGAGAAAGGTGGGGCCGGATCCGAGCCGCGAGGACGGAGACGATCCGGGTGGGCGGGGCCGGGCCCAAGTATGGAAGCGCGATCACGCCGTCCTCGCACGCGAGCGCATCGAGCGCGCGGCGGGCGGCGGCCGTGGCTTCCCGTCGCTCCTCACGCTCTTCGCGCAGGATGGCGAGCGCGTCGGCGAGCACGGCGGGCACCGCGCCGGGGGGCGCTTCGGAGAGCGCGGCCCAGGGAGGATCCTCTTCGCCCCCGCCGTTGAGGATCGCCGCTCGGGGTCGGATGGACAAGCGACCGAGTCGCGCCGCGAGAAATCCTGCGTCGTCGGTGGCGGCAACCGTCGGGCCGGCGACCAGAAGGTACGTGGTGCGGGGGCCTAGCAAGAGTCCCGACGCCTCCGCGTTGAGGAGCGCGAAGCGGTCGATGACCCCCAGGAGTTCCCCGCTGAGCACTCCGACGTCGTGCACGGCCGGTCCGAGGCCGCGTTCGAGCAGGCGCATGACCCGTCCGCGGGGCTTCATCGCGTCGCCATCGTCCGTCGCGTCGCCACCTTCGGCGCGGTGGGCGAGCTCGGCGAGCCACCGCATCGCGCGACCTTCGAGCAGCTCCGACAACCGTTTCGGGTAGGTGATGAAGTCCACCGCGTTGCGCGACGGTGCGGTGTCGATGACGACGAGGTCGATGTCGAGATCGTCGCGGGCAAGGGCGCGGGTGACCAACGCCATGGCGGCCAGCTCGTGCACGCCGGGGATCGCGTCCTCCATCACCTGGTACATCCGATTCTCGAGCACGCGGCGGAGCGAGCGGGGCCGGTCGACGAACAGGTATTCGACGAAGGTCCGCATGGCCTGACGCGGGTCGGGCATGAGGGCGAAAAAGGCGCCCCCCGCCGGCCGCTCGGCGCCGGCATTCGGCGCGGGAACGGGCTGCACCTCAGGGCCGAGGACCACCCCCAACGCGTCGGCCAGGCGGCGCGCCGGGTCGATGGTGATGACGAGCACCCGACGCCCCTCCGCGACCGCCGCCTCGGCGAGGGCGGCGGAGGTCGTGGTCTTGCCCACGCCGCCCCCACCGGCACAGACGAGAACTCGGGGTTCCCCGCTCACGCAGCGCCGCGCTCCTGCAGCCAAGTAGCGACCTCGGCGGCGGTGGGGTCTTTCGCGGCCCGGGGCAAGAGCGTTGCCATCGAAGCGGCGGTCCCGAGGATGTCCTCGAGCGTGCGGTCCAACTCGTGCGAGACGGCGTCGCGTTGTGCGAGCCGCTCCACCAGCGGCTCGGCCGCCGACCGGACCGACGGGTCGGTCGCGTGGGCGGCGAGGTCGGCCGCCGCCGCCACCGCCCCCTCGGGCAGGCGGCGCGGGACCCGATTCACAAACAGGCGCTGCGCGGGCAGCCCCACCTCTTCAGACAGCCGCTGGCAGAGCTCGAGTGTCTCGCGCAGCACCATCCGTTCGGCGAGGCTGACCACGGCGACCGAGGCCTTGCCGGGGGCCACGAGGTCGCGCGCGAGCCGGGCACAGAGGTCGTAGAGGGGCCCGTACCGGATGAGGTCGCGGCCCTGGGCGGGCACGCGCAACCAAGCGACGCTGTGGCCGGTCGCCGGCATGTCCACCACCACTCGGGCGCGCGGGTGCCGCTCGGCCGTCTGTTGCACGAGCGCCAGCATGGCGAGCTCGCGCACGGCGGGGGCGGCGCCGATGAACGGCTTCATCGCGAAGTTGTCGAGGGCGAGACGCGCGAGCAGCGACGACCCGAACAGGGGCTTGGCCGCGTCGAGCACGGCCTTCTTGGGCTCGATCACCACCCGCTTCACCGCCCGGCGGTCGGCTCCGAGCGCCCGGTCGCCGGCCGCACCATCCGCGAACTCGACGAAGATCGCCTCGCGCCCTTGCGCCACGGCCGCAACCGCGAGACCGGCAGCGATCGACGTCTTGCCGACCCCCCCCTTACCGGTGACGAAGACCACCGGCGCAAGTGGCTGCGGGTCGACAACGATCATGCACACACGGTGTAACCCAGGCGCCTTCGGGCGCGAAACCCGCTGGCGCCGCGGGAGCCCCCCCGCCGAGCTGTACAACCCGTCGGCTCTGCTCTCGGGCTCAGGGCTGGGTCGTTCGCTCGTAGACGAACACGCCCTTGCCGGCCGCGCCCATGCCCCACTCGCTAAACGTCACGCCGACGTAGACGTCGTCGTCGAGCAGATGGACGACGAGGCTCTCCCCCACGATGCTCTGAAACGCGCCCTGCCCGTTGCCGAGCGTCGCCCGAAGATTGTCGTAGTCCAGCGTGAGCGCGTCGTTCAGGTCGCCGATGGCCCATTCGGTCCCCGACGGACCGTTTATCGCGCTCCAGTCCTTGTCGGTCATCAGCTCTTCGGCGGTCGGCTCGTTATCGACGGCCGCGTTGTAGATGGGGCCTCCGACCAGGGACCGCGTGATGATGACGTTGTCGGTGATGCGGTCCTGGTTCTCCGGGTCGGTCGGGTCGGCGTCCTCGAACTTGCTGAACTCGATGGTGGGTCCGTTCCAGACGTTGGACGGCGCGGGGCCCCCGCTGCTGCTGTCATCATCACCGCAGCCGACCAGAACCGCGCCGGCGAGCACGACGCCACCTACAAACTGAACCTGCTTCAACATACTGGTCCGTAGCGTGGTTCGATTTCCGCAAAAGTCCAACCCCCAAGATGCAGGTACGACCTCATCCGTCCGTTCTGGTCGGAAAGCGCGCGAGTGCGCGAACGCCGGTCCTGTGGCGCTCCGGTGTCCGTGCACGGGGCCGAAGCAGTAGACCTCCCCGACATCGCCCGACCGCCGGGCGCGGGGCGTTTCGTCGCGCCGGCACATGTCGTGCTTCGCCTCGCGCCATGGGCGCTTACCCCCACCAGGCGTGGGGAAAAGCCCCAACGCGGCGGGTTTGCCCCACCCCCCGGGGGCGCGGGGGCCCGCGGGGTGGGCGTCGACGTGAAGTTGTGGTGGGGGTGG
>JBCCLB010000141.1:0-10561 GCA_039027095.1 Myxococcota bacterium | reverse complement strand
GGGATCGGCGCCGAGGAGCGGGGCCAGTCCGAAGCGATCGGGGCGTCGATCGCGGCGATGGCCCGCGCTCGGGTCCCCATCGTCGCGTGCATCATTGGCGAGGGCGGCAGCGGCGGCGCTCTGGCCCTCGGGGTCGCCAACCGCGTCTTGGTCCTGGAGTTCGGCTGCTACAGCGTGATCAGCCCCGAGGGCTGCGCCGCCATTCTCTGGAAGGACGGGGCGCGCGCCCCCGAGGCCGCCGAGCAATTGAAAATCACCTCACGGGATCTCCTGCGTCTCGGGGTCGTCGACACCGTCGTTCCGGAACCCCCGGGCGGGGCTCATCGCGACCACGATGCGGCGGCCGCATTGGTGGGCCGCGCGATTCGTGAGTCGCTGGCCCAGTTCGAAGCGACGACCGGGGACGACCTCGCCGAAGCGCGATACGCGCGGTTTCGACGGCTCGGGGCGCTCGCTTCCTGACGGACCCGGCGCGTAGGACCCGAGGCTAGGACCCGAGGCGCGACGACGCGGTCGAGGAGTGGCGCGCGGGGGCGAGCCGACCCGGGACGCCGGACTCGTTGGCGGGCAGGCCCTGGCCGTCGCGTTGGCCCCGGCCGTCGAACTGGTCTCCCCGCGCGAACTGACGTGAGCCCTCGAAGGAGCCTCTGCCCTCAGGGCGACGGTCTTCGAAGTGACGAAGTCGCTCTTCGGACGGAGGCGGTGGGTCCGCGCGTCGCCACGGCCCGGGGGCGGCGGCCTGAGCATGGAGGTCGTTTTGGGGCCACTCGGTGCCGGTCGCGCCATTCACGGCGGGAAGGTCGAAGTCGCGCAGCCAGGTCTGGGTGTCCGCAAAACCTTCCTGCCGCAGCCGAAAGACGTTCTGCGTGCCGCGGGGCTCGTGCTCGACGAGGGCCGCCGCCCGTAGGATGCGAAGGTGTTTGCTGACCGCGGGTCGGCTGACCGGAAGGTCGGCGGCGATGGCCCCCACCGGCCGCGGTCCGCCGGCGAGGATGCGGAGGATCTGACGTCGCGTGGGGTTTCCCAGCGCATCGAGGGCTTGTTCTGCGTTGGCCATGGTGCTTCCGTTGGTTCGAGGCTTCGTCTCTTGTCGCTTGGCATCACCGCCGAAACCGTCAACTCACCGAGGTCGGCGCGCCGCCCGGCCCGCCCGCGGAGGACGACGTGAGCGTGGCTACGGAGGGCGGCGGCGATGACGACGACGACAACGGGGAGCGCCTGTCCCCCGTCCTCACGGTGCTCCCACGTCCGGGGCGACGCAGCCGAGTGCTCGCGTGGTCGCTGTTCCTCGGAGGTCTGCTCGCGATCCGCGCGGTCGGGTGGCTCGGTCTCTTCATCGTGGGGCTGGCCCCGTTGGTGTGGTTGGGCGCGGTGCTGACGCGACCCCAGCGCATTCAACTCTTCGCCGACGGCGTCGAGGTATCGACGTTCTGGGACCCCACCGCCCGCATGTCGTTCCGCGAGGTCCACAGTGTGTTCCGAATTCCGGCGCGCCGCGGTCGCACCTCGGCGCTCGTGCTGGTGGACGAGGGCGGTCACCGCGTGACCCTCCCCCGGGTCGACCGCCGCGTGGACGCGATGGTCGCGGCGGTGCGGCGCGCGTGCATCGACCCGGTCCGCGACGAAGCGCAGCAAGCCCTCGCGGGCGGCGCGCGCCTCTATTTCGGCCCGCTGCAGCTCGACCCGAGGGCGTTGGGGTGGCGAGGCCGCGACATCCCCTGGGGCGCGGTGACGCGGGTCGTCGTGCGCGACGCCGCGTTGGCGATCGAAGGTCACACCGGGACCATCGCCGTGGTGCAGGTCGATGACGTGCCCTACCCCACGGTGCTGCTCACGCTGCTCGAGCAGCTCGACGTACCCTTGCACGCCCATGCCTCGTGGACCACGTGGGGGCACCGCGAGCCGGGCCTCGATTCATGAGCGGCCCCGTCATCGTCCCTCCCTCCCATCGCCGACCCGGTCGCGTTAAGGACCCGAGCATGGACAACGGCAAGAGCGTCTCGTGGCTCGAGCGGGCGCAGAAGGTCATCCCCGGGGGGGTCAACAGTCCGGTGCGGGCGTTCGGCGCCGTGGGTGGCCATCCGCACTTCATCACCCGGGCCGAGGGCGCCCGCCTCTACGACGAGGATGACAACGAGCTCATCGACTACGTATGCACGTGGGGGCCGGCCATCGTCGGGCACGCCCGTCGCGAGGTCGTCGACGCGGTGAAAGCCCGCATCGAACACGGGCTGTCCTTCGGCGCGCCCACCGCGGCCGAAGTTCAGTTCGCGGAGCTTTTGCAGACGTTCTACCCCTCGCTGGAGCTCCTGCGGTGCGTGAACAGCGGCACCGAAGCTACGATGAGTGCCATTCGCGTCGCGCGCGGCTACGCGGGGCGCGACCTCCTCGTGAAGTTCGACGGCTGCTACCACGGCCACGCCGACCACCTCCTCGTCAAAGCCGGCAGCGGCGCCGCGACGTTCGGCGAGCCCGACTCGGGCGGCGTTCCCGCGGGCACCGCCGCCACGACGCTGACCCTGCCCTTCAACGACCGAGGCGCCCTCGGCCGGCTCTTCGCGGAGCGAGGCCCTGAGATCGCGACCGTCATCGTCGAGCCCATCGCGGGCAACATGGGGTGCATTCCCCCAGAGCCAGGATTTCTCGAGGACATCGTACGGCTCTGTCGCGAGCACGGGGCGGTGTCGATCTTCGACGAAGTGATGTGTGGGCTCCGCGTCGCGCGCGGGGGCGCCGTCGAGCGCTACGGGGTGACCCCCGACCTGCTCGCGCTCGGCAAAGTCGTCGGCGGGGGGATGCCGATGGCGGTGTACGGCGGCCGGCGGGAGGTGATGGAGGTCGTGGCCCCGCTCGGGCCCGTCTACCAGGCCGGCACGCTGAGTGGGAACCCCGCGGCGGTGGCGGCGGGCACCGCGACCCTCGAGCTGCTGAACGACGCGGTCTACACCCGGCTCGAGGCGCTCGGCGCCCGGCTCGAAGAAGGACTGAAGCGCGCAGGCACCGACGCCGGCGTGCCGCACTGCGTGCAGCGGGTGGGTTCGATGGTCACCATGTTCTTCAGCGAAGGGCCGGTGCGCAACTTCGCCGACTCGGCCGCGACCGACACCGCGATGTTCAACCGGTTTCACCGCGGTCTGCTCGAGCGTGGCGTGTATTGGCCGCCGTCGAAGTTCGAGGCCGCCTTCCTGAGCGTCGCCCTCACCGATGACGACATCGACGCCACCGCCGCCGCCGCCGCCGAAGCCCTCGCCGCGTAGGGCGAGGTCGACCCACCGCATGTAGCCCATGTCTTGTTCGTGCCGCCGGAGCGACGCTTCGTCTGCGCGAAATGCTGCCGCGACGTTGTGGGACGCACGGGAGCTGATTATCTCCACCCATGATGTCCTTACGCCTCGTCGCCCTCACCATCCTCAGCGTGCTTTTGACCACGGGGTGCAAGGATGTCGCCGAAGGCATGGCCAAAAAGACGGTCGAGGCCACGAAGGAGACGGTGAAAGGCCTCGAAGACGGCATCGACGAGGGCCGAAAATCCGGGGCGTCGAGCGATGACGCCATGGTCGTCACCAAGTGGGACGAGTTGAAGGCGGCAAGCAGCGTCGTCGTCGTCTCCCGCATCACTGGCGCCAACGGTCAGGCGACCATCGAGTTCGTCGTCGACAACAAGGGGGAGCGCCCCGTCCGCGTCGCCGACGTCGAGGTGGTGGCCCTCGACGATGAAGGGTTCGCGAAGAAGGCCGAGCGGATTGCCGACATGACCGTCGAGCCGCGGGCGAAGGGCAGGTTGTCCGCCACGGTCGCCATGGCACCGACCAAGGTCAAAACCGTACGCCTGTGGGGAACGGACATCGACGTTCCTGCGGACGCCCTCGCGACGGCGCCCTCCGCCTCTGCTCCCGCTGCCGCCACCCCCTGAGGCGGCCGTCAAGGCGGCCTACGTCCGGCGTCCCGCTCGTCCTCTCCGACCCTCCCCGGCGTGGTCGCGCGAGCCGATCCGCACGCCGCGCGCCGGCCGTTGACGATGGAATTGCGGACTCAGTCGAAGCCGTTGTCTCTCATCCACTTCGGGTCTGGAGGGATGCTCTGGAAGAACTCGAGGGTGACGCCGTCGGGGGCCGCCACGTAGAACCGGCGCTGTCCAAAGGGCTGATCGACCAGCTCGCCCAGGAGGGGGAGCCCGCGCGTCTCGAAGCCGTCGGCCAGGGCGCGGGCGTCCTCCACTTCGAAGGCGAGCACGAGGCCGTCGGTGGGTGCGCGTCGCGTCGGGGGCAACGTTTCGTGTCCCGCCGCAACGAGCGCCATTTCGAAGTGGTCGCGCGGCCGATCCGAGCGCTCGAGCCCGACGAACCACCCGATGTCCGCATTGACCCGAAGGTCGAGATTTCGCACGTAGAAGTCGCGCGCGGCGGGAACGTCGGCCGCGGTCAAGAGAATGGAACATCGAGAAAACTGCACGCCTACCTCCGAGCTTCGGCTGCGGCTCTCGGCCCCCTGCTTGACGCCCAGGAGAACCACAACGTCTGTACCACATCATATGTAGTACCACAGACGTAGTAAGACAAGGTGCCATGGCCAAAAACCCAGAGCGTCGCCACTTCATCCTCGATGCCGGTCTTCGCGTGCTCGCCGAGGAGGGCAGCCGCGGACTGACCCATCGGGCGATCGATCGGCAGGCGGGCCTCCCCGAAGGTACCTGCGCCAACTACTTCAAGACGCGCGATGCTTTGATGGAGGCCCTCGGCGAACGGATCTTCGAGCGGCTCACGCCCACGGAGGCCGAGCGGGCACGGAGCGCAGAGGCGCCGCCTTCACGGGCCCGTCTCGTCGACCTCATGAAGCGCCTCGTGGAGCGGGTAAATCGCGAGCTGGACCTCCAGCGCGCGCTGCTCGAGCTGCGCCTCGAAGCCATGCGGCGGCCCAAGCTGCGGACGCATCTCGCAAACACCCTTCGCCGCGCGGTCGACGCCGACCTCGCCTTTCATGAGGCCGCGCGCCTCCCGGGCGGCCGCTTCGAGATCGTGCTGCTCCATCTGGCGTTCGAAGGCCTGATTCTCAACACGGTCACCCTGCCCGAAGTCTTGGACGTGGCCGGGCGGGATGACGTGACGGAAGCGCTGACGCTGCGGCTCGTGATCGACGACTGAGGTGATGGGACGCAGATGCCGCTGGCGCCGAAGTGGGCGCGGCGTGAGGGGTTCAGGGCTCGAGCCGACAGGCGATCGACGCGCCGCCGCCGGGGGGAACGGTCGGGTCGAAGAGACTCTTGAAGCGGCCCTGGCCGACGGCGGTTTCCAACTGGTCGACGCGGACGCGCGGGCGGCGCGCCGGGTCGGGGAACATCCGGGCGGCGAGCAGCTCGGCGTCGCGTTCGATGCCCTCGCGGGCGACCATGAGCTCGTCGGGGGCCTTGTCGAGCGCCATCAGCCCGAACTCGTTGGGCGCGACCCGACCGACGGCGTCGGCCCACGACAGCGAGCGACGCAAGTGGGCCCCCAGGGCGACGAGGAACCGGCTGCGCTCGGCGTGGTCCCCCGCCGGGAGGCCATCATCGGGGGCGTCGACGCGGACCCGGAGGCGGGTCGTCGAGACGTCCCGCCGACACGCGAGCTCGTCGTAGTGCTCGAGCAGCGCGAGAAAGCGCTCCCGACGCGGGAGGCCGGTCGCCTCTTCGACCCCCTGGAGGGCCCGCCGCACCATGTCGGACGAGACCATGGCGGCCAGGTCTTTGAGCATCGCGATGTCGGAAGATGCGAGGCGGCGCTTGACGGTGTCGATGGCGCATAGCGTACCGATCGCATGGCCACTGGGGGTCCGAAGGGGCGCGCCCGCGTAAAACCGTACGAAAGGGGGACCGGTCACCACGGGATTGTCGGCGAAGCGGGGGTCCGCAGTGGCGTCGTCGATGACGAGCGGCTCGGACTGCATGATGGCGTGCCCGCAGAACGAAACTTCGCGCGGGGTCTCCGTGGCGTCGAGGCCGACCCGAGACAGGAACCACTGCCGGTTTAAGTCGATGAGGCTGACGAGCGCGATGGGCACCGACAGCGTGGCCGACAAGAGGCGGGTATACCGGTCAAAGGTCTCGTCGGCGGGCTGGTCGAGCACATCGAGGGCGTGCAGGGCCTCGACGCGGATGTGATCGTCGGCGGGGATGGGGGCGGGCATCATGGGGACGGGTTCTCTTTCATCGGCGGGGGGTTGAGGGCGGCGCCCACGTCGTGGGCGGTGAGCACGAGCCGCTCGCCAGCGCGACGGGACAGGTCGAAGTCGGCCGGGTCGAAAGCGCCTCCTGCCGGCGGCGGGTCGCAGGGCCCGGGGCACTCCGCCTCCGTGGCGGCGAGCGCGTGGGCCAAGCCGAGCGCCCGGCCGAGCGGATTTTCCTTCGCGTCGTCCTGACGATGGCGCCGGATGGCGCCGACGATGTCGTCGGGAAAACCCCATGTCTCGGCGAGGTAGGCGCTCGCCTCGGGGGTGAGGTCGTTGAGCACGGCGACCATCGAGGCGTGGGACGGGGGCGTTTTTCCTCGGCGTCGCGCTTCGTCGCCCGCGACGAGCAGCACCGCCATCGCCCCCACGTCGTGAAGCAGCCCGGCCACGAACACGGCCCCCGGATCGCACCCCGTCTCGCGGGCGGCCGGGCCGCCGAGACGCGCGACGGCCAAGGCATGCCGGCGGTACGCATCGGCCACGGCCTCGTACCCCGGGGCGCGGAACACCTGCATCGTCACCGCCACCTCCAACACGATGTCGGCGATCCCCGAGCTGCCGAGCCTCGAGACCGCATCGCGCAGCGACTGGGGCGGATGGAGCGAACAGCGCTCCGGCGCACACGCCCGCGAAAGCACCTTGCCCGCGAGCACCCGGTCGCGTTCGAGGGTGCGCTCGAGCCGCGTAAAGTCAAAGCCGTCGGAGCGTGCGAGTTGCCACACCTCCATCGCGACCGCGCTTAGGGTAGGCAAGGTATGACGCCGCGTCCTCAGCGCCCGCAGGGACGGGTGCATCGACGCAGTGCCGGTGGCGGAGGCAGCTCGACCCATCGAGAGCAGGGACGGCGGAGGACCTCGTTACTTTAGGGTGACCCCGCCCCGCGGTCGGCGCGGAGACCCGGAAACCTGGAAACCCGGAAGCCCAGAGACCCGGATGCCCCCGTTCAGTAGGTCCCGTTATCGTTACGCACGGTTCCGCCCACGAGGAGCGCGTACATCCGGCCAAAGGCGTCGATCGGCTGGATCGCGTCCCAGTGTTCGACGATGGCGCCGTCTTGGATCCGCCAGCGGTCCATGATGTTGAAGCCCTTGCGGGCGTTACCCCGGTGCGACGATCGCAGCGTGGCGTGCGAGTGAAAGACCACCATGTCGCCATCGACGACGATGTGTTTGACGTCGTACGCGTAGTCGGGAAAGCGCTTGACCAGATCGCTCACGGTTTCGATGACGCCCTCGATGCCGTCGGCGATTCCGTGGTTGTGCTGAACGTACGCGCCATGGCCGTAGCGCGCACGGACCGCCGCGAAGTCGTGTTCGTTCATGAGCAGGCGGACGAAATCGGTCACGAGGGCCGCGTTGTTGGCCTCTTGCTCGGTCCAATTCGGTCGACGGAGCCTTTGGTGGTCGATGCTGAGTGTGTTCATGGTGCCGGTTCCCCTGTTTAGGTAGCGCTACCTATTTCTAGGTAGTAAAACCTAGCCATGCAACCCACCGGGCCGGAAAAGTTATACGGACCTTCTCGTGCGCACCGCTGACCGCATCGCCGACGCGGCGCTGCAGCTCTTCAACCGCAAGGGCTACGCTTCGACGACCCTCACCGAGATCGCGGCCTCGGTGGGCATCTCGCAAGGCAACCTCACGTATCACTTCCGCACCAAGCGCGATCTCGCGCTGCACCTCAGTGAGACGGTGCGCGTCACCGTGGAAGCGCGCCGGGCGGCGTTCGAGCCGGGCGAGGTCGAAGACGACTACATCGCGAGTGTGCAGCACGCGATGGAGATGAGCTGGCACTACCGGTTTTTGCTGCGAGACCGCGGGATCTTCGAGCACGTCGATGCGGTCGTGCCCCCCAGTCCGATCATGGTCTCTTCGTTCGACGAACGTCGCCGCCTCATGGGGCGGATCCACGAGGAAGCGCTGTTTCGATCCGACATGTCACTCGACCTCGACGTGTTGTCGCGTTCGCTTTGGATTTTGAGCCGTCACTGGATGGACCACCTCCGGGAGATGGAACAGCGCGAGGAGATCGAGCGTTCAGATGTCGTTCGGGGTGTCGAACATCACTTCGCCCTGCTTCTGCCTACGTTGACCGCCGCCGGACGGCGAAGGTTCGTCACGGCGTTTCAGCGGTGCCGCGTCAACTACGTAGGCCCGCCTTGAACATCACGCCGCCCGACCGGGTCGCTTCGCCGCGACTTGGTGTATGCTGTCGCACATCCGACAGCGACCTCCGCGAACGCGTGCCCGAGACGCCTCGTCAGGGGGGTCTCAGCGGGGCGGCCGTGGGTGGGCGAGGCGCTGGAGGTCTTCGATGAGATGGTCTCGGAAGGCGGCGATGGCGTCGCGCTGGAGGTCCGTTTCGAGGAGCAGACGGCTCGGGTCCGGCGAGGTCGACGACAGGACCCAGGCGAGGGTCGCGGGCTCAACGCCAGCGTCTTTGCGCGATGCCGCTTCGAGACCATCCAAAGGCGGCAGGCCCGCCTCGGCGATGACGTAAAGATCCACGAGATCCTTGGTCTCCCCACGGCCGAGAAGGGCAGCGAGCTTGTTGGCGCGCAGCTCGACGAGGGGATCGACGCGCAGGCCGGCGATGACCGGCTTGTCGGCGGGAGCGACAACCTGGACCGCTTGTTCATGCACGAGGTCGATCTTCGTTCCGTCCCCCGCCGCCTCGACCAGCCAGCGCTCGAACCCCGGGAAGCGACGCTCGAGCGTGAGCGACCAACCACGAAGCCGGCAGTGCTGGTCGAGGCGAGCGGCGAGCTCGTCGATCGCAGGCCGGTCGTCCGTGAAGAAGTCCAAGTCCTCGGAGCGCCGATGGCCGATGTGAAAGCCACCGAGGGCTGCCCCACCGGTCAACCAAACCCGCGGGTCGTCAGCGGCCACCGCCAACAGGTCCCGCTGCAGGTCGCTCAGCGTTTCAGCCGACGAGCCCAAGACGCCTCCAGCCCTCGAACAGCCACTCCCAGAAGGCGCGCCGGCGACCGAGACGCGGGGCGATCCGCTCGAGGTGTTCGGCGACGTGCTCGGGGCTGGTCCATGCCCACACCCGATCGGGGCGGGCCTCCCGAAGCAGCAGCGACAGGAGCGCGTCGTGTTCCGGATGGCTCGGATCCACGAGCGCGTCGCGCAGCTCCGCCTTGGTGAGGCGACGGTCCCACACGAAACTCGGGGTGTCCTGATCCATTGCGGCTGGACCAGTTTACCCACTCCGCCTCCGAAGCGTCAGCCTCGCATGGCGCTCCGTCGACGAAGGAGGGCGATGCCCACGAGGCCGGCGGCGATCCCGCGAAGGGGGGCGTCGTCGTCGCGGCGACCGGGGGCGCCGGCAGCGATGGTGCAGCCGCCGTCGCTCTCCGTGGCGTCGGCGCCTGAGCCGCCGGTGCTGGAGGTGCCGCCGGTGCTCGTCGTGCCGCCGGTGCTGGAGGCGCCGCCGGTGCTGCTGCCGCTCGTGCCGCCGCTGCCGCCCGCACCGCCGCTGCCTCCGGTGCCGCCGCTGCCCCCCTCGCCTCCGGCGCCGCCTCCACCTTCGCCGCAGATGTCGTCACCGGCGCAGGTGCCGGCGACGCAGGCGTCGTTCTCGGTACAGGCGTCGGCGTCGTCGCAGGAGGTGCCATCCGCCGCAGGGAGGTCCGCGGGGCAGACGGTCGCGCTGCCGTCGCAGACCTCGGCCGCATCGCAGTCGCTCGCGCCGGGGCGGCAGGTGGTGCCCGCGCTTATGGGCGCGCAGACGCCGTCGGTGCCGCCGGTCGCCGCGGCGAGGCAGGCTTGGCAGTCGGTGGGGTCGTTGCCCCCGCAAGCGCTGTCGCAGCACACGCCATCAGCGCAGAAGCCGGTGGCGCACTGGTTGTCGGCCGCGCAGGCGGTGCCCTGGAGGAGCTGACGGGCGCAGGTGCCGTTGTCGCAGAAGCTCATCGGCGCGCAGTCGCCGTCCATGGCGCAGGTCGTCGCGCAGCCGCTGCTCGTGCCGTCGCACAGGAACGGCGCGCAGGAGGGCGCGCCCGGGTCGCCGGCGCTCGCGAGCAGGTCCGCCGGGCAGGCGGTGGCGGTGCCGTCGCACTGCTCCTCGGGGTCGCAGCTGCCGGTCGAAGCGCGGCAGAGCGTGCCCGTGGGGACCACGCCGTCGGCCGGGCAGCCCGCGCTGCTCCCGGTGCAGGTCTCCGCTGCGTCGCAGACGTCGCTCGCCGGGCGGCACACCGTCGTCGACGGCTCGAAGCCATTGTCGGTGCAGAAGCCGTTGCCGTTGCAGGCGTCGTCGACGGCGCACGTCACGCCCTGGTCGCCGCAGGGAGTGCCCGCCGGGGCGTGGTTGCCGAGGCAGGCGCCGCTGCCGTCGCAGGTGTTGGGCGCGGTGCAGG
>JBCCLB010000140.1:0-10788 GCA_039027095.1 Myxococcota bacterium | reverse complement strand
TGCGATCATCGAAGCGGCACGGCTCGACGGCGCGCGTGAGGCGTACATCGTCTACCGGGTCCTCGGTCCCATGGTGCAGCCCACGTTGACGGCGCTCTTCCTCTTTTCGTTCGTCTATCACTACTGCGACTACTTTTGGCCGCTCATGATGACCACCGACGACCGGGTGCGAACCCTTCCGCTCGCGGTCGCGCTCTTGCGGGAACAGGGGACCGGGACCCGCTGGAACATCATCATGGCCGGCAACGTCATTCTCAGCCTTCCGATCGTCGCCCTCTTCGCCGTCGCGCAGCGGCGCATCCTTCACGCCGTCACCGCGCGGACGCTCGAATGACCAAGCAACGCGCCTCAGAGCGGGGCGACGGGAACGTAGACTTCGTTGCGACGAAACCATCCCACGACCGTGGTCGGGGGGTCGTAGACCGCCGTGCCCACCTCGCCCTCCGCTCGGTAGCCGGCCCCGGGAAGAGCGGCGAGAAGCTCTTCCTTCCGCGTCGCGTACTCGGCGCGACGAAGGCGGCCAGAGAACCGCAGCGAGGCGACGAGGGCGCCCGCACGCTCCCGCAGCACGACGCGTTCGTCGGCGGGACGAGGCAGGTCCTCGAGGCGGTAGGACGACGGCATCGTGAAGGTTATCACCCAACCGTCGGCGCTCGGTCGTGACCCGACGGGGGTGGTCATGGCGATCCGCTCGGATGCCGGCGACGCCTCCACGGGGGTGGTCATCGAGATCTTGGCGTTATCGCCGAAGATGTAACCGGCGAGGCGCCGAAAGCCCTCCCTCGTCGCGGTCTGGCGGTCGTCGGCTTGTACGGTGGTCTCGGCGACGATCCGCGGTTGGTAGCGGCGGATCTCGATCGCCCCGTGTTCGGCGACGACGTCGTACGACGGGCTCTCGAAGAACCACCGCTGAAGCTGGAATCCGGTGACGATGACCACCACCGCGCCCCCGAGGACGTAGGGCCAGCGTCGGCGGCGACGTGCGGGCTCGGTCATGGGGTCCACGTAACGGACCGAAGGGGACCGGACAACGCGGCCGACGTCGCGCCGGGCTGGACTTGCGGGTTGGGGATGTCGTCGGCGTCGCCGAGCGAAAAAATGTACTCGAACCGCAAGAAGCCCGCGATGGTGGTCCCACCCGGCCGACCTTCCGCTCCAAACAGGTAAAACCGAGGTTGTGCTTCGAGCGCCACCGCCACCGGCGAGCTGATCTCCCCGGTGAGGAGGTACTTGAGCCCCACGGGGAGCTGGGCGACGGCCTGCCACCCGGAGAGGTCGGCTTCGTCTTGAATCGCGACGCGCGCGGGCCCCACCAAGAGGCCGCCGTAGAGCACCCACTCGATGACGTCGACGACGTACTCCGCGCCGAACGTGGGCGCGTACACCAAGGCGCTCGTACGCTCGCCGGGAAGGTCGTAGACCTGCACGTCCCACTGGGCCCGGAGGTTGAACACGTCGTCGAGTCCGTACGCGACGAGGGCGGTCCCCCCGTAGCCGCCGACCGATCCCTCTTCGCCCACGCCGATGGTACTCACCCCCGCTTCGAGCCCGAGGTGAAGTTGCCGCTCATGGGCGCTCGCGTGCCCCGCGAACGACGTGCCCAACAAGAGGGCGGCACCGGCCCCGGCGCTTCGACCTACGGTCCCGAGCACCCTCGATACGTATCACGGTCGGCGTGCGCCCTCGTCGCGCGCCGGACGGACACGAGAGAATTGAAGCTCGCCTTCGCGCCATCCGCGTTACCTTCCGCTCATGGCTCGAAATCCGGCGATGCACCGCGACACGGTCGCGGCGGCACGGGCGCGGCGGACCCGGCACCGCAGGCGCGCCCCCGACGCGGCCGCTGCCCGTGGCGCCGTGGCGGGGCCCTGGCTCGTGCCTTCGGGTCTCGTCAGCGAGGTGCAGCGGGTCCCCGACCTGCTGTACGCGGAGCCGCGGCTCGGGGTCGACGCCGCCGAGCTCTGCGCGGCGCTGGACTTCGCCTTCGCCGGTGGAGGCTGCCTCGAACAGCTCGAGCGCGCCCTCGATGGAGCGCCGTTGCCCATCGTGCCCGGATGGGACCCCACGTGTTTCGCGGCCGACCTCTTCACCGGCGAGTTCATCGATACGTGCATGGCGGTCACGCTGTCTGGCGCCGCCGGACCGGTGCCTCTCGGCACGACCTTTCTCTCCCGGGTCCTCACCCATCCTCCTCCCGATGAGGCCTCGGTCGCGCTTCGCCGTGAGGTGCAGGTGGAGCTCGAAGACACGTCGCGTCGCCGCGCGTTCGAGGCGCTGTACCTCGAGCTGCGTCGGCTTCGCCAGGCCTTCGATCATCTCTCCGGGGTGACCCGGTACGAAGTGACGCGACGCCGTATCGACACGCTGACCCTCTTCCAGAGCATCGTAGCGCGCGCGGCGACCGACTTTGGCGACGCCAACTCGGCCTTGGGGCGCATCGCCGCGTTGGCGGAGGAGATCACCTCGAGCCCGGGATGGTCGCAACTCGTCGAACTGCTCGATTACGAGAACGAACTCGCGCGGGTCGACGTGCGCATGCGGCTGGGGGCCGACGGCCGGGTGCGACGGATGGAACTCGTCGCGGTGGAGGAGAATCGAACGAATCGGTTCTACGCCACGCCCCTAGGGCGGTGGGTGGCGCGCATCGTCCTCCTTTGGCGCGGCTACCGCTTCAGCGGCGAGGAACTCGTCGACCGCTGGCTCGACCACGTGTTTCAGGGGCTGTCGCACTTCATTCCCCCGTTGATCCAGCTCCTCGGGCACATGGAAGTCTATCTCGCTTCGCTCGCCTTCAAGTCCCTCTGCGAAGCGAAAGGGCTGGCGGTGTGCTTTCCCGAGCTCACCACGACGGACGACGGCGAGGCCCGACGGGTGGAGGGGCTCTTCAACCCATTGCTGTTTAAGCAAGGAGTGGTGCCCCGGCCGTGCGACGTTACGGCGGCGCCGCGGGCGCTCACCATCATCACGGGGCCCAACTCGGGCGGAAAGACCCGGCTCCTGCAGGCGCTGGGGTGGACGCAATTGCTCGGTCAGGTCGGGCTCTACGCCCCGGCGCGACGGGCGCGTCTGCCGCGCGCGACGGGCATGTTCATCTCGCTGATCGACGAGCCGAAGGCGGAGCAGAAAGAAGGCCGGCTCGGGACGGAGCTCATGCGCATTCGCCGTATGTTCGAGACCACCCGGACGGGCGGTTTGGTCCTCCTCGACGAGCTTTGCTCGGGTACGAACCCCAGCGAAGGAGAAGAGATTTTCTACCTGGTCCTTTCGCTCCTCGACGAGCTGGGGCCAGCGTCGTTCATCACCACGCACTTTCTCGAGTTTGCCCGCACCCTCGCCGGCGAAGACGAGGCCCTGCCCCTGTCCTTCCTTCAGGTCGAACTCGATGCAGAACAGCGTCCCACCTACGGCTTCGTCGCGGGCGTGGCGACGACGTCGCTGGCGGCCCAGACCGCGGCTCGGCTCGGCGTGACCCGCGAAGAACTCATGGCGTTGGTGCGGCGCAACACGCGGCGCTGAGCCCGCTCAGAGGTCCCAGCCTTCGTCGACGCCTTCGATGTCGGGGGGGGCGACGCTTCCGAGGTCGGGAGGCGGCACGGGAGACGGGGCGAGCCCCCGCGATGGCGGTTCCTCGTCCTCTTCCAGGTCGAGTTCGAGGTCGAGACGGAGGTCGGGGTCATCGGTGGGGGGCGGAGGGGGATCGCTCGGCACGCCCTGGTAGCCGGGCATGGTGCCGCGAAAGTCCACCGCCGCGCGCTTCGCCGGCGGAGGCGCGGACGAAACCACGGGGGCGGCCATGGCGGTGGGGCCCCGACCGAGGGCGGGGCCGACTTCATCGGGGTAGCCGTCGAACTCGTAGGCGTCGTCATCGTCGTCATCGGCGACGCCGTTGCTGGCGTGAGCCGCCCCATCACGACGGAGCGTACTCGCCACGTTGGGCCCCCCCTCGTCGGCGAGAAGGCGGTTCACCTCGTCCACCCGCACGGGCTTGATGAGGGTGGGGCGCTGGCTCCGCTTCAGGTATCGCGCGACTTCTTCGGCGATCACCCCGCCCGTCATGAAGACGAACCGGTCGGCGAGCTCGGCGGGGGCCTCGGCGTGCAGCCGAATCCCGAGGCCATCGGGGAGGTTGACGTCGCAAAGGATGAGCTCCGGGAGGAACTCCAGCTCATCGAACAGAGCCCTCGCCTCGGCGAGGCTGCCCGCGACGCGGGCCTCGTGGGATTCGAATTGTCGACACATCACGCGGACGAAGGTCGCGTCGTCGTCGATCCACACGATCGAGCGGGGCGCGTCCTGGAAGGCGGGCATCGCGGGGAGGCTCTCCGACCGGCTGAACACGGCCGTCTCGGCCGCGGCGGCGGGCAGCACGACGGTGATCGCTCCTCCGCCCAGCGTCGAGCGACCGAGTTCGACGTGACCGTTGTGGTTCTTGACCGTCTCTCGTGCGAGTTCGAGGCCGAGGTTTTGGTCGCCGCCGCGACGGATGAGCGTACTGAAGGGGAGGTCGTCGTCGTCGCGACCCGCGGAGCTCTCGATGACGACCTCGTGGCGATCCCCCGTGGTCGTCATGCGGAGGGCCATGACGGGCTCGGCCGCGCTGGCGCCGGCGATACACTTGTCGGCCGCGTAGACGAGCAATTGCACGAACGTCATCTGAAGGGCATCGACGCGTCCTTCGATGAAGAGGGCTTCGTCTTCCTCGGAGCCCGTATACACCTCGAAGGTGATCCCGCGTCGGTCGAGGTCGTCCGAGACGCTCTCGGCGGCCGCGTGGACGAGCTGGGTGAGGTTGAGTTCGACCCGTTCGCTCTCCTGGGACAACACCAACAACCGTGCGCTCACGGACTCGACGCGTCGGAGGGCTTCTCGGGTGTCCTGCAGCGCGAGGTCGAGGTGTTCGACGAGGTCCGGGGCCACGCCCTGGCGGCGGAGGTGATTGAGCGCATGTTCTTGCGTCTCCGTGAGTCCCCCCAACGACGCCAGGGGGTCTTGAAGGTCCCGGGCCACCGAACCGGCGATGAGCCCCTGGGTGATCAAACCCGCCGTGCGGCGGTCGGGGAGGCTGGCCTCGGTCGCCGCGCCCACGGCTCGGTCGCGTTCGAGGGCGAGACCGACGATGCCTCCCACCGACTCCAGCAGCATCAGCGTGTCCTTGTCGAAGGAGTAGGGGTTGTCGGAGGCGACCACGATGACCCCGTAGAGACGACGTCCCACCCGAACCGGCGTCGCGGCCAGGGCCTGCCAACCGGCCTCTTCCAGCGCGGGCCGGATGGAGACCCCCTGGCGACTCGCGGCGAGGGTTTCGTCGATTTCGACCCGCTGGCTCACGGCGACGACCTGGGCGATGAACCAGGGCTCCTCGTTGAGCCGAAGGTGGGCGAGCCAGGCCTTGGCCCGACGCGGAAGTCCGCTCTCGCTCGCCATCTCGAGCTTCTTGTTGCTCTCGTCGCACGTGTACGCGATGGCGCCGCGTCCTCGCAGCACCTTGACCAACATCTCGATGGCCGGGCCCATGACGCCCCCGGGCCGGTCCTGCATCAGGAACCGGGCGAGCGCGATCAGCACGTTGCGCTGGAGCGCCGCGATTTTGAGCGAAGCCATTCGCGGTCGATCATGCCCGCAAACGCACGGGAGCGACAGACCTAAGCCCCGGCTGCTGGGCCCCCGGCTGCTGGGCCCCCAGCTACTGGGCCCCCGACGATGGGGCGCCGGACGCGCGAGGGCGGGAGGAAGGGGGCTGGTCGAGTTGAAAGCCGTCGTGGAGCGCGCGTACCGCCAGCTCTGCGTACCGGTCGGCGACGATGCAGCTGATCTTGATTTCGCTCGTCGAGATGGCGTCGATGTTGATCGATTCCTGGGCCAGGATGTCGAACATCCGGGCCGCGACGCCGGCGTGCGAGCGCATGCCGAACCCCACGATGCTGACCTTGGCGATGCGGTCCTCGAAGCGGACGTCGCGGGCCCCGAGGTCGTCGACGAGCGCGGCGGCGACCTCGCCGACCCGCGCGACGTCGCTCTTGCTGCAGGTAAAGGTCACGTCGGTCCGGCGGGGGCCGGGGGCATGGTCGCTACCATCCCCATGCGACGGGGTTTGAATGATCATGTCGACCGAGATGTTCTCCGCCGCGAGTTGGCCGAAGAGTTGCGCCACGATCCCGGGACGGTCTTCAACGCCGATGATCATGACGCGCGCCTCGCTCTCGTCGCACGCGACCCCTTGCACCACCACCCGCTCGAGAGGTTCGGCGGCCGCCATGTCTTTGCCGATCACCAACGTGCCCGGAGCGTCGTGGAACGACGAACGGACGACAAGGGGCACGCCCCATTTCATGGCCAACTCGACGCTTCGGATCTGAAGCACCTTGGCCCCGAGAGAGGCCAACTCCAACATCTCCTCGTAGGAGATGGTGCCGATCTTGCGGGCGCGCGGGCAGATGTTCGGATCGGTCGTGTAGACGCCGTCCACGTCGGTGCAAATCTCGCAGACGTCGGCGCCGATCGCGGCCGCTACGGCCACCGCACTGGTGTCGCTGCCGCCGCGGCCGAGGGTGGTGATGTTGCCGTCGTCGTCGACGCCCTGGAAGCCGGCCACGACGGCAATTTCGCCTCGCGCGCGACACTGGTGCAGCGCGTCCGGGTCGATGGCCAGGATCCGCGCCTTGGTGAAGGCACCGTCGGTTCGGATCTTCAGCTGATGTCCGAGGAGGCTTCGCGCCTTGCCCCCGAGTTCTTGAATGGCGAGGGCTGTGAGCGCCGAACTCACTTGCTCGCCGGTGGCGGCGATGACGTCGAGCTCCCGTCGGCTCGGATGGTCTGAAAGTTCGCCGGCGAGGGTGAGAAGGCGATTCGTTTCCCCGGCCATGGCGCTGACGATCAACACCACGTCGCGACCCTCCGACTGGGTCGCGAGCGCCCGCCGCGCCACGTGGCGGATGCGCTCGGCGGAGCCCACGGACGTCCCCCCGTATTTTTGGACGACGAGCGACGGTTCCGTCATGGTTTCGGTTCGAGGTCTACAGAAGCGGCGAATGTGCTACAAGCGCCGCGCGCCAAGCCGGGGAATGTTCCCGTCGACGGCGCGGTTTCTGTCCTAGCTCTCTGTTTTGGCTACGTACGCCTGGCTCATGGGTGGGCCCGGCGTCCCGGTGGGGCGTCTCTTGACACCAAATTGCCTGGAACTAAGTTCCGCAGCCATTGGGCCCCAGTGTCGTTTCCGACGGGGCGTGAGCCGCTACGGCGGCGCAGACCGGGGCCATTCTTTTCGGAGCGCTCGTCGCCTCCGACCGTAAACGACCGCTGACACGGGAGAGATTCTTGGCAAGCGACGTGATGATCGAAGCCCGCGACCTGACCAAGCGCTACGGCGCCTTTCGGGCGCTCGACAAGGTCAGCTTCGAAGTGAAGCGGGGCGAAGTCGTTGGCTTCCTGGGGCCCAACGGCGCGGGGAAGTCGACGACCATGCGCATCCTCACCTGTTACCTGTCGGCGTCGGCCGGCACGGCGAAGGTGCATGGCCACGATGTGTTCGACGAGCCGCTCGCGGTGCGCGAGTCGATCGGGTACCTGCCGCAGCGGGCCCAGATGTACGGCGAGATGGGGGTGCTGGAATACCTGCGCTTCGTCGCCGAGCTTCGCAAAATCGACAGCAACGCCTTCAAGAAGCGAATGGGAGAAATCGTCGAGGTGTGCGGGTTGGGCAACGTGCTCGGCAAGGACATCCACACCCTGTCGCACGGGTTTCGCCAGCGGGTCGGGCTCGGGCAGGCGCTGCTCCACAATCCGCCGATCCTCATCCTCGACGAGCCCACCAGCGACCTCGACCCCAACGAGAAGGCGGAGGTGGTCGACTACATCAAGGAGATCGGCAAAGACCGTACGGTCGTTCTGTCGACCCACAATCTGTCGGAGGTCGAGGCGGCGTGCGCCCGCGCCATCATCATCAGTCGGGGTCGCGTCGTCGCCGATGGCGGCATCGACGATGTGCGCGCCCGAGGCGGTCGCGTTCGCTACGTGGTGAGCATCGACGAGAAGCGGGTGCTCGAGAGCGGCGGAACCTACCGGGAGAATTCCTCGATGGCGCCCAAGGCGGGCCAGGTCGAGGATGCCCTCGGCGGCATCGACGGGGTTCTTTCGGTGGTCGAAACGCCCTCTGATGACACCGCCCACAGCTTCGTCCTCAAGGGCACCCGGTCGACCGATCTGCGGGCCGAGATCTACAGCCTCTGCGTCCAGAAGGGCTGGTTGCTCTTGTCGATGAATCGCGAGGTGCAGCGACTCGAGGACGTCTTCAAGACCCTGACCCGCGGCGACGATGCCGGCGCCCGCGGCCGCACCCTTGCCGACGACGTCGACGAGGACGAAGACTTCGACGACGAAGAGGAAGACGCGCGCGAAGACGTCGAAGACGAAGGCGACGACGCGGAGGACGACGACGACGAGGACGCGTCTGAAGACGACGAAGACGGAGGCGCGTCCCACGACGACGACGACGACGACGGTCCCTCCGAAGATGACGGGAAGAAGAAGTAGCCATGGCCACGCTCACCATCGCCAAGCGCGAGTTCAAGTCCTACTGGAACTCGCCCATCGCCTACGTGGTCATCTGCATTAGCCTGCTGGGACTCGGGCTGGTCTTTTTCAACTTCAACGGCGGCTTCTTCGAGGCGAATCGAGCGAGTCTCGCCCTGCTCTTCGAGCGGCTTCCTCGCGCGCTTGGCTACGTCGTCATCCCGGTCATCACGATGCGGCTCGTCGCCGAGGAAAAGCGCAGTGGCACCCTGGAGATGCTCATCACCTTACCGGTGAAAGACCATCAGGTGATCCTTGGCAAGTTTTTGGGCGCGCTGGGACTCGTCGTGACCCTCGTGCTCGCCACGGCCTTCTATCCGCTGATGATGTTCGGCGTTTGGGACCTCGGGTCCCTCGACTCGGGTCCCGTCCTTACCGCATATCTGGGCCTTGTCCTGTACAGTGCGGCGGCCGTGAGCATTGGGCTCTTCATATCGTCGCTCACCGAGAGTCAGATCATCGCGTTCTTCGTGACCACGGTGCTGCTCTTTTTCCTGCACCTGTTCGGCGCCCAGATGGAGATTGGGATTCTCCCCGACTCGGTCCGGGAAGCCGCGGCATTCATCAGCTTCGATTCGCGACTTTCCGGTTTCATTCGAGGCATGGTCAACATGCGCGACGTCGTCTTTTTCCTCACGATCACAGCGGTGTGCCTCCTCGGTTCATTCTGGGCCCTCGAGCGACGCAAGTGGTCGTGACTACGCTCTCTGCTCCTCGCTAGACGCAACGACCACGACTCTCTGGAAGATCCACCATGGAACGGAAAGCCAAGGCTGCAACCCTCTCTGGAGCCATCTTGCTCGTCATCGCCGCCGCGGCGATTTTGGTCAATGTCCTCGCTTACGGGACGCGGGCTCGCGTCGATGCGACCAAGAACGAGCGCTTCACCCTGAGCGAGGGGAGCAAGCGGCTCGTGCGCGAGCAGCTCACGGAGAAGATGACGGTCACGCTCTACGTGACCACGGGGCTCACCAAAATCGACATCTTCGTCGACGACCTCACCGACTTGATGGACGAATACGAAGAAGCGTCGGGAGGCAACCTGACCTACACGCTGGTCGAGCCGAAGACGAAGGAAGAGAAAGAAAAGGCCGAGGAGGCGGGGCTGCAGAAGATCGCCCTCGGGCAGGGCAGCGAAACCACCGACCAAGCGACCATCACCCAGGGCTTCATGGGGATGGTCTTCGAATACGGAAGCGAGCGGGAAGTTATCCCGGTGATGTCCCCGGACCAGGTTGCGGGGCTCGAGTTCTGGATCACCAACAAGATTAGAAACATCCGCGACAAGGCGGAAGACCAGTTCCAGCGGATCGGCGTCATCACCAAGGAAGGGATGAAGCTCACCGACACCCACCTCGTGCCGCCCCAACGCGGCGGACAAGGGGGGCCTTCGTTCAAGTCGGTGATCAACCAGGCGTTTCCGTTCTACAAAATTGAGGACGTCGACCTCGAGGGCGGCGACGTCGCCATCGACGAGACCTTGCGGGGCGTGATGGTGCTCCAGGCCTCCGAGGATTGGACCGACAAGGAGCTCGCGCGCATCGACGAGTTCATGATGCGCGGCGACAAGTCGCTGCTCGTCATCGCGGGGGCGGTCAACACGAAGACCAGCGACGCCACGATGAAAGCCGAGCTGTCGACCCGGAACCTCGACAAGCTCATCGGCGGCTACGGCGTCGAGATGAAGAACGAGCTCATCGTCGACTACGGCCTCGAGCTGCGGATGCCGGTGATGACCCAGGTCGGAGCTCAGATGCTCAAGCTCGGCCCGGCCTTTCTCTACGTGCCCCACGTCGACGGGGCCGAGCCGGGGGAGCAATTGCTCGACAACGGCTTCGCCGGGTTCTTTCGCCTGCAAGAGCTGACATTTCCCTTCGCCTCGCCTCTGGTCCCGCAGCCCGACAAGCAGCCGGGGGCGGAGATCGAGGTCGTGGCCCGTACGACCCAATACGGGTACGCCATGCCGGGCCCGAGCGTGGACTTGAAACCAGCCGCCACCCTCCGGCCCGCCGGCGAACAACAGGCGCGCGCGTTTGCCGTGACGGTCGAGGGCAAGCTCAAGAGCGCGCTTACCGGTCAGGTCGAGGGGGTAGAGATCCCGGCCGAGTCCGCCGCTCCGAGCCGCGTCTTGGTGCTCTCCTCATCGCACTTTCTGACGAACCCGTTCGCGCGAAGCGGAAACCCGCCCCCCATGCCGCCGCAAATGGCGATGATGGGCGC
>JBCCLB010000139.1:0-10955 GCA_039027095.1 Myxococcota bacterium | reverse complement strand
TGGCGGCAGAAGACCTCCGTCAAGAAGACCCGGCCGCGCCGAAGGCCCCGTCGCCGAACCTGAGATCAGAGCGCCCGCCCCCAACGGGTGGGCGCGCCTTGATGATCGCCGATTCCTACGGAAACCGATGGCCGCCAACACAGGGCGTCGTCCAATGAATGACCACGGCGTCGACCTTCGCCTGAAGGCGTGCCTCGTCCGCCGCGGCCACCGAGAGCCCCTCAACCCAGCTCGCTCCATTCGAGGACGCGTAGGTCCAAGTCACCTCGTCGCACGTTAGCCATGGGGTCTCGAGGCTCGTCGCTTCGACGGTCATCGTCTTACCCTTCAGCTCGTCCACTTCTTCGCGCGACAGCGCGTGCACCCGGCCGAGGACGGCGTCGCGAATGACGTAGGTACCAATGAGACCCACGACCGACTCGTCGCCTTCCGGCTCGTTGGCGCTGAGGCGGCGCTCCTTCTGCGAATCGGGGGCCGTCGATTCGCTGAGGTCCTGCCCCGAAGTACTCGCGACGATGGCTTGCGGGGTCGAAGGGCGAGGGGGGCTTCTGGGCGGCGCCGGGTCGCAGGCCGCAGTCGCGGCGGCCAGAAAGAGCAGCAGTGTCGTCGAGGGGGGTGTGGCGTACGGCATGAGCAGGCTGGCAAACGACGCCCCGCCGGGGGCCGTTACACAGGCTAGACGGGTCCCGGCCGCTCGAGTCGCAGAAAAATGTGGGCCCCGCCGTGTCGCTTGGCTCCGGAGACCGCGACCGCCTTAGGTTTCGAGGCGGCCTGCGGCTTGCTGGCGCCCCTGCTGTCGCGCTGGAATGACCGCGAGGAGGCAGGCGGCGGGAAGCGCCCCGGTGCCAGGGCGCTTCGTCTGCGTCACCACGGCGCATGAACCCGAAGCGTCTGGCTTCGACGTCGGGCCGACGTCTCGAGGGAAAACTGGATGGGGTCCGGGAGCCATCTTCGGTCGGTTGCCGCCGCTTTTCGCGCGAACCAACGCGTTCCACGGCGCAGGCCTGACGCGAGGACGGGAGCGTACCCTCGACGGGGAACGGCGGGGGCTCCCCCTCCGGCGGCGACCATCCCCGCTATCAATCGCCAGAATCGCGCCGGGCCGTCGCGGAGGAACGCCCTGGCCCGCCGACGCTCGACCAACCAGAAGGGTTCCCCCCCCACGCCAAGGTGATCGTTGACCACGACGAGACACCCCATCAGCCGCGCTTCGACGGGCATTCGCCCGGCTGGCTCGAGTCCCTGCGGCAAGTAGATGAACGCCTCGCTCCGAGCGAGCGCGGCCAACACTTCATTCGGCTCGAGGTCGACCACCTCGTTCACTTCTCGGTAGTGCTTCGCCGCCCACGCCTTCGCTTGGACGCTCCCTTTGATGAGATTGGCCGAGCGGAGAACGAGGGCTCCGCGGCGCGGGCTCCGTTGTTCGCGCAGACGCGCGACCGTGTCGAAGAAGCCCTGGTCGAACAGCGATGCGCCGAGAACGGCCCATCGGCCCTCCTGATAGTAGGCGTTGGCTCGATAGGCGCGTCGTTGCCTCTCGGTTAGGTAAATGGTGCCGCGCGCCGCGCGCATGAGCCGCGCCACGTCGGGCAGCTCACAGACACACCGTTGGGCAAAACGATGCGGCCAGTCGCGCGTCGCGAAAAAGTTCCCGCGCTTTCGGCAGATACGCACATCGTGTTCGAAGAGAACGGTGCATCGATGGCGCACGAGCGCGTCGATTTGACTTGCCGTGGCGGTCGCCGCATTGCCCACCACGACGAGCTCGTAACGCTCGAAATCACCAGGGCTGACGTCTCGCAACGGAGCCAGGGTGACCGGCCAGGGACACGCCGAGACCGCCGCCCGATCCGTGAGCTCCGCGCCTCCAGGATGTCGCGCCTCGGCCGAGCGATATTCGTCCGACGTCTTGTCGGCGACGAACAGCGTTCTCATGCGTCTTGTTCCGGGGACAGCTGGCCGGACTGAACGTGCCGCCGAAATTCAAACGCGGAAACGCGCCGAAGTCGAGGTCCTAGGGGAAGGGCGCACATAGCTTCCCACACCGACCAGCCCACGCCGATGCTGGTCGCCACGCCCAAGAAAAGCCGGGCCAGGTTCGAACTCACCAATTCGCGAACGCCATAACCGACGGCGACCGCGGCCACCGCCGCAACGGCGGGCATGAGCGCGACGGCGAACAAGCGTCCGGCCCCGGCCTCGAGGTGCCGCGGACAACACGACATCAGGGCGACCATCGCCCCGCCGTTCAACACGGTGATGGCCACCGTGAGACCGAGAAACCCGTAGAGCTGAAATCCCAACCAGCCTGCAGGCAAAAGCAACGCCAATTGCGACCCTGAGATCGCGGTGAGCCACTGCGGCCGATCCGCCGCGAGCAGCAGTGAACCCATCGCCCCATTGATGCCGCGTATCAGCACGAAGGGTAGCATGGCCCGGAAGATGGGCGTCGCCCCCACCCACCCGCGTCCCCCGCCCACGACCGCGAAGACGGCATCCGCCTGGGGCCAGATCGAGCCACAGATCAGCCAGCTGATCGCCGCAAACGCGCTCAGGGTCGTCAAGGCCGCCTCCGTGAGGCGTCGCCGGTCGTGCTTGAGCAGGGCGAGCGCAGGGAGAACGACCTCATGAAGGGGCTTGACGACGAACAGTACGGTGGCGTTCACGAGCTTGTAGCTCATCGCGTAAAGCCCCAGCGCGGCGCCGCCGGCCAGCTTGGCCACCATGAGGTCATCGAGATTGAGCAGCGCGAAAATGATGAGGCTGTTCGCCAGCAGGTAGCGCGTGAAGCGCCAAATTCGCACGGTCTCGGCCAAGTGGAATCGGAGCGCGGCCCGCCGAGGTCCCATCCACCACGTGTTGACGGTATTGATCGCGTGTCCTGCGAGGTTGCCCGCAATCAAGGCCGTCGGTTCACGCCACCACCATAACAAGCCCATGCTCATGAGGTTGCCCAGGGCGGGGCCGCCCGCTTCCAGAATGACCACCCGACCCATTTCCAGGCGATGGTGGAAGCGGATGACGTGAAGGTTGCGCCACCCCTGAATGAGAAAACCAAACGACAGCCACCGCAGCATTTCGGTGGTGCTGGCTTGCCCGTCGAAGGCGGTGGTGAGATACGGCGCGAGCAGCCAGAGCAGGGGGGTCAGGACGACGGCACGGACCGCCGAAAGCGTGAACGCCACGTCGAATGTGGCATCCTCCGCCTCGGGATTCTTGATCAGATAGGTACCCACCGACGGGTTCGTAAAGATGTCACTGAACCCGTAAATGGCGGCCGCGAGTTGAAATTCTCCGTAGGCCTCGGGAAGCAGTACTCGAAAGCAGAGCAGGGTAATGCCGAGCCCGAGGAGTTGGGTGGGCAGGCCCCCGAGGAGCTTCACGAGGGCGCCCCGAACCACCTTGCCGCGCAGCCCGTGGCGGCTCATCAGCATCCTCCGGGGGAGGGCGCCACTTCCGCCAACGCTCGGGAAAGAATCGACGCCCCGCGACCGATGCTGAAGTCGCGCTCGGCCCGGCTCCGGGCTCGTTGTCCGATTCGTTCCGCCGCGGTGCGATCCGTGGCCAGCGTATGCATCGCGTCGGCGAGCGCCCCGACATCGCCGGGGGGAACGACGATGCCATCCCCGCTCCCGAGGATACGTCCGGTTTCTCCCACGTTGGTGGCAACGATGGGCTTTGCCATCGCCATCGCATCGAACAGCTTCGCGGGTACCTGTCCCCACGCCGACGGATCATCACGGTTGGGAAGGGCCACCGCATCACAGGCCGCGAGGGTCTCGGGGAGGGCGGAGAAAGGAAAGGTGGGCGCCGTGACCAACCGGTCCCCAAGCGCGCGCGCCGCCGTGGACAGCAGCCGCCCCGCATAGGGGTCACGGGGGTCTGCCCCCGCCATGAACAGCGAGGTCGGAGGTCCCGCCTGTCGGACCGCGGTGACCAATTCATCCAAGCCCTTGTGCGCCCGAGGCGTACCGACGAACCCGACCCAGAAGCCCTCGGCGCGGAGGCCCAATTGTGCCCGAGACGCCCCCCGGTCGTACTTCCGAGGATCGAGCCATTCAGTATCGCGCACATGGGGCAGCACGCGCCCCCCAAAGCGGCGCGCCAACCACGTGCTGGATACGAGCCGGTGAGGAAATGCGCGCACCGCCCGGTCCAACCCGTGGGTGGACGCGTAGGAGTTGTGCGCGCGCGGATTCAAGAACTCACGGACGCGTGCCCTCGTGCCGCGCGGCCCATGGGTACGCTTCATCCCCAGCTCCCAGTCGTCGGTGTCGAGAAGCAACGAACGCCGAGAAACCCCCGCGGCCAAGGTCAGGCCCAAACTCGTCACGAGCGGCTTGCTCACCACCACCCGCGCGCCGCGAAGCTGCGAGGCGAGCCAACGCACCGCCATTGGATAGTCCGCTCGCCGGCGGATCCGGAGGGGTCGAACGTCGATGTCGCTGGAGCGAGCCGGCGACCACACGTCGCCGTCGCCGAGGAGCGCGCCCAGCACCGCCACGTCGTGCCCGCTGCATGCCGCCAGCTCTCCCAACAACTGGGCCCGACCGAGCGCATTGGTCCCCACATCGGGGCAAACGATGCGCACACGGGGCCTGTTGAACGTTGACGTCACGTTGGTTGAGGAGCATGCCCGCTAGGGTTACACGAACGCAACCATGGTTCGTCCGTCGCCCCCGCCCTCGTATCTCGGCGTACGCACCGACCTGCTCGCGATGGTGCCGCCGTCCCTCACGGTGCAGACCGTGCTCGATGTTGGTTGTGCGGCCGGGGCCACGGTCGGGGCGCTTCGCGAGCGACATCCAGGCCTCGTTGCGACGGGCATCGAGCTCGATCCCGAGAGCGCCACGCGGGCCAGGACGCAGGTGGACGAAGTGCTCGTCGGCGACGCCGATGTTCACCTCTCCCGACTCGCGAGCAGGGAAGCGCGATTCGACCTCGTCATTCTCGGCGACGTGCTCGAACACCTCGTCGACCCCGACCGTACGCTCCGGCGCGTTCGCATGCTGTGCCCTTCCGGTCGCGCCATCGTCTCCCTTCCCAACGTCGGTCATCTTTCGACCTTCGGGGCGCTCCTCGAGGGGCGCTGGCCGTACCGCGACCGCGGCCTTCACGACCGGACCCATCTCCGATGGTTCGGGCGGAAGAACCTGCCAGAGCTCTTTGCCGGCGCCGGATTTCGCGAGGTTCGTCGCCATGTTCGACATCGGATCATCGAGCGACCGCATCCCTACAACGAAGCCCTGGAACCCCTTCTCCGGTGGGTCCCTGTCGTCCGTCACTTCACCGCGTACCAATTCCTCTCTCTCCTCGCGCCGGCGCCCGAGGCATGAGCGGAGCCCGACGTCGCCATCGCGCGCGCCGAGCTAGCTCGCCAGGACCGAGGATCACAGGGGCGCCCTTACCTCTGGCCTTGCCCCGTGAGGTCCGAGATGCCGGCATGTCGGCGTCGCTCGTCTACGCTGATCCTACGGCGAACCCGGTGACGCACGTTTCGAATGACGCCACGAAGTCGTGGGACCAAAAAGGCTGAAACACCATGTCGATCGACAAATTGAAGTTCCATACGGATGATGCGGACTCGCCGGAACAGGCCGCCGCACACATGGCGATCTTCCTTGAGTGGGCCGCGGAACGAGGTCACCTCGCGGGCCATCATGATGTCGAAAAGCTTCGCGCGGACCCCGTGAAGTACGTCGTCGAGGAGTCACCCAACATCGCGGAGTCCGACTTCACGGACGAGGGGTACGCGTTTGCGGCCGAGGGATACGGCGAGTCCCCGAGTATCTAGGGGAACATGCCTCCGACGCAGACCTGTCGTCGTACGAATACGCAGCAACCTCTGGGGCGCGAGCGTTGATGCACGAGTGCCTGGACGAGGCGCTGGAGGAGTTCAATGAACTGCGAGGTGAACGCGAGACACCGTCCCGTCGCGAGCCGTAGGCCAACTAAAGATCGCAGTCGACAACGCTCATCGCCAGCTCATCCTCTCCAAAGCGGCCGAGCAGCGCGGTCTCTCGGTCCGCACTCACCAGCGCGCGGCGCCCCACCCTTGCATCCCTTCCTGCGGCCACGTGGCGTGCAGGCGCTCGAACGTAATCTCGACGACGGCCGATGGCCCCGCCACGGCGGCGTCCACGGCCGCAGGCTCGACCACGGGCGCCTCCGATCCCAGCGACGGGGACGACACTGGCGACGAAGACGACGGGTCCGTCTGCCCTCGGTGTCTGGGGCCCACGCCAAGGGTCGGAGCGCGGCCGTGGTCACCTTGCCGCCCTGCGCGAACCCGCTTACCGCTTTGCCGTGACGCGTCGATCGATCTGGGGCTCGGCTTGGCTCGCTGCGCTCGCCGTCGCTTGCTCTCCGTCGACGCCCTCGCCCTCGATCACATGGCCGACGCCAGCAGCCGTGGCGGTGACGGTCGACGCACCGGAGCCGAAGACGTTGCGGCACTGCGGGCGCGACCGATGCGGTTCCACGGAGATCTGCTGCGAGGGGATGACCAAGAAAGATAGGGCCTTCGTGAAGGGCTGCGCCGAGCTCGGCACCACGGTACCGCGCTCTGCCGCCAGCGAAGAGGACGCCATGCGCTGGGGTCGCGCCCAGGCAGCGGCGGCGCAGAAGGTCTGCGCGGAAGCCTTCGGGAAGGAGCGGGTGGTCCTCAGCACGAGCGCTTGCACCGGACTGTCGGACTGCGCGCCGGGCCACACCTGTTGCCCTCACGACGACATCAACGTCGTGGGCTCGCTCTGCTTGCCTGGTGCCGGATGCCCCGAGCGGGGGGGACCCGGAGAGCGCTGCCACGAGGGTCAGCGTTGTGCGCTCGAGGGCACCGAGTGCCACTACGGCGCCTGCCGCAAGGTCGGCGTGAAGGCGGACTGTGCGGGCAAGGCCTGCGGCCCCGAGCAGGCCTGTTTCGTCGAGGACTCGGGCATTACGGTGGAGCGCGATCCGCAGGTCCTCTGCCTACCGACGAAGGAACGGCCCGGCTCCGACGACGCGCACCACAGCCGCGTGGTGCGCTGCACAGAGCGAGGCCACTGCCCCGACGGCGAGCGCTGTTTTCAGCTCGTCGGCAGCTTCTGCAGCTCACCCGACATCCTTCTGCTCGACATCCACCGCCAACTCTGCCGCGTGGATACCGAGTGCGTTTGCGGACCGGGGCAACGCGCCGCCTGCCGCCGCTCCAACGCGGCCACCCTCCGCGCCTGCCTGTGCGAATCCCCCGCGACGAGCTGCGACGGCCAGGCCGATGGTGCCGCCTGCCCCGCAGGTCACTGCGTCGCCGGCGCCTGCCTCGACGACGCCGCCTGCAAGGCTCATTGCCAGAAGATGGTGGACGAAAACGTCGACTGCGACGTGCAGCCGCCCGAATTCTGCGCCGCCGCTAAGGCTGGCAACCTAGAGGCCTGCCTCGCCACGCTCTGCCACCCCGAGCCCTGAGCTCGCCCTCGCGCCGCGGTCGCGCTCTTGAGCGTGCTCACGTTTCGTGAGGGTGGTGCTGCTCACGTTTGCTGAGGGACGAGGTGCGGGGGCTCTGCCTCCACGCCCCCGGAGCAGGGGCTTTGCCCCTCGGCACCGGCAAGCGGCACCTCACCCCGGACCCCCGGCCCGTACCCGCGGTCCCTCGGACCGGGGATGGACGCACGGACGCCACCGGCGTGGGCAAAAGCTATGTCGCGTGTGCGCTGGGACAGCTCGCCTGTCGCCGTGGCAAACGGGTGCTGTGCCGACGCATGCCACGGCTCTTCGACGAACTCCGTCTCGCCAAGGCGGAAGGCACGTACGCCAAGCTGCTTCGCAAACTGCCAACGCTCGACCTCCTCGTCATCGACGACCTCGGGCTCGGCGCCATCACCCCCGCTCAGCGCCATGACCTGCTCGAGGTCCTCGAGGACCGCTACGCCCTCCGGTCCACCATCGTCACCAGCCAACTCCCCCCCGACAAGTGGCACACCTGGATCGGCGATCCGACCCTCGCCGACGCGATCCTCGACCGCCTAGCCTAGTCAACAACGCCTACAAGGTCGCCCTCAAAGGAGGCTCACGCCGCAAGACCAAGAAGTGAACCATCGACCCCGCGCCACTGATCACAATGCGCGATCCAGCTGTCCACGATGGCCCGATCCAGCCGTTCACTTTCAGCGAAATACGCACTGTGGACGCGATGTCGGCCGCGTACCTCGAGCGGATGCGCGAGGAGCCTCCGCCTACGCTTCGCGCCGTCTCGGCGAAGAGGTGGGGGCCAACTCCCTCGTCCCGCCTGGGCGCTTGGACAGCTAAGACTTCGATGGCAAACTCGATGCGACATGAGGCTCGCTTTCGCTCTCGGTGTTTCCTTCGTAGTCAGTGCCTGCTGTGGGGCCACAGGACGATGTCCAGATTCGCCGCCTTCATCCGGGACCCAATCTACGGTGGTGTTCGAAACCCCTGGGGGGGGTCAAGTCTCAACCGAGCTATCGATGGCGGAAGCTCTGAAGACGAGAGCAAGGCTGTTGTCCATGGGTGCAGAAGACATCGTGTACGACCAGCGATTCTGGAAGGTCGCAGATGCTCTCGGTGTGGACTTCGCCGTTTCCCACGTGATTCTCAGAGGCTACGGAGTTGAGGGCGCAAGTGCCTCCCTGTCGCCCGAGAGGCTTGTCTTGGGGCTCGGCATCATGAACATGATCGGAGTTAACCGGAACAGCCCTGACTGGAGGGCTGCTTGGCAGCAGTACCAGTACGCGGTGAGGACAGAAGGAAGTCCCGACTCGCTAGCAGCGCAGTTCGTACGCAGAGCTGACTCAGAACTCCAGCAACCTATCGAGGCGTCAGAGGCCGCGGCGAATGCCGGAAGCGGACTTACCCCTGAGCAACAAGAAGCGGTGGATGAGCTCGACAGGGCAATTGAGGCAACTCTGAATATACCTATCGTGAAAGATAGACCAGACGAACCGGACCCGACGGATGAACCTGAGGGCCCCGAGGGCCCGCCGGATAAACCCGAGAAGCCTAAGGGGCCCAAGGACCCCCCCGAGGCACCACCCATCTCCGTCCAGGGCGACACCCAACACATCTACTGCACCTCAGACTCAAGCACGTGCAAGTACTGGGAGGTGAGAAATGGAGTGAAGGTCAACGAAAACGAAGGGACCGAAGAGGAGCTGATTGAGAAGTACAATATGGGCGTTACGAATGAGTACTGTGCCCCAATAGACATCGTCGGGAACTGTCGGAGCGAGGGTCCGAAGCCTCCTCCCCTTGAGCTGCCTTTGGGGGCCGCCATGGAGCGATACTGTCGCGAGCATCGGGTGAACGAATCTGGCTCCAACAGCAGACCCGGGTGCGAGCGAATGACAAAGTGGATCGAGGCTATGAGGCAACAGAAGTACCCGAGCTGTGTCCCCATTCGACCCGAATGCTGCCTGGATTGTCGACGATAGGTCGTTGGCACAGGAATGCGTTTAGGAGCAGGCTCGCGCTTCACGGTCGGCACCACGCAGAAGGTCATCAGCCCGCCTTCCTCGGCTTCTCCCGCAGCAGCTTGCCCTCGGGCATCGTGCTGCTCTTGCGAGCCGGCGCACTCTCTGGGACTTCTCGCAAGTTTCCTGAGGGGGGTTTTCTCATTCACCGCGAGGGATACCAGCCCCGTCCCTCAACTTGCGTGAGCGAGATCGGGCACAAAACACCCCTTGTCTTCGTGACGCCACTCATCCGAGCTGCCGGCGTGTCTGGGTCGCGGGGGTGCGTGGTGAGCCGCCGGCTCGCCGAGGTCCGGGCTGGTTCGGCACGTTCATCGCGTTCAAAACGGCCGGTCGTTGTCGAAAGCGTGCGACATGAGGGGAACCGCTGCACCCCTGGATTGGCTGGGTAACCGCGAACGCTCGTCGGTGGGGCCGGGGTCATCATGAGTCGTTTTGAGGCGGTGTACATCAAGGCCGATCCGAGTCATCTGCGGGCGCGGATGCGCGAGATCTCGCCAGCCGATAGCGCAGAGTTGCGCGCGCTCGGAGGCTGGGTGGTGCTCACCCGATTCTCGTCGGAGAGGGGGAGGGCGCTCGCCCATGCCCTCGCCACAGGGCTCGCTACCCGCGCCATCGCGGTAACGAGTCAGACGGTGGTTGGCCACGTCGAGCTCTGCGTTTTCTCGGCGTCGGGGAACCTCACGCGCCACTTGGTCTTCACGGGAGGAGGGGACGGCTGGGAGGTCGTGGCGGGTACGCGGCAGCGATGGGAACGTGAGCTCTTCTCCGGTGGCGCACTGGATCCGACCGAATCGGCCGCCGACGAGGAAGCCAAGGCGCGACAGCGTCTCGTCGCGGGTGCCCGTATCCCCTCCGTCGACCTCGACTTGCTCCTTCGCGCGATGAAGCTTCCCTCGGTCGCCGACGTCATGAGCCTACGACCTGCGGGCTGGGTGGGACGCGCCAACCCGTCGCGCTACACCGTTCTGCTCGTCGCGGTGATGATGATGCTCCCCATCGGAGGGTGGATGATCATGCACTTCATGACGATCCCTTCTTCGGCCGCCTCGGTCGTCTTCTTCCTGTTGCTCGGCGCCTGGGGATGGGCGCTCCACGCCATCCGGCGCTTCGCCGCATCCGATCAGTTGCCGTCGGGCTTCTAAAGCAATCACCGCGATGCCGCTGCCGACACGCTTGGGCTGCCCCGGAAAACATCGCCAAGAAGGGCTCACCCGGCGCGCCTCACGCCGTGCGTACGCCGCGCGAACGTGAACACCCAAATCGCGTCAACGTGAACACCCAAATCGCGTGAACGTGAACGGCGAGATCGCCAACGTGAACGCCGAGATCGGACGTTCGTGAACACGCGATCGTGAACGCTGAGATCGCGCATTGTGAACACCCGGTGGCGTCGGGGTCGTGACCATGGCCGCCTGCTGGCCCGAAGGAGGCTGGTGATGGCGAGGAAGCGACTACCGATGCGAAAAACGAGAGAGATACTGAGGC
>JBCCLB010000138.1:0-11541 GCA_039027095.1 Myxococcota bacterium | reverse complement strand
CCCCGGGGCCCGGGCCCGGGGCCCCGGGGACAGGGCTCGGGGCTCCGGGGACAGGGTTCGGGGCTCCGGGTACAGGGTTCGGGGCTCCGGGCGCAGGTTGCGGGGCTCCGGGGACAGGGTTCGGGGCTCCGGGAGCAGGATGCGGGGCTCCGGGAGCAGGATGCGGGGCTCCGGCGCAGGGTATCGGGCTCCGGGGCAGGGTAGATCCGCCGCGTGGGTCAGCATGCGGACCCCTTCCCGGCGGGGCGCACGACAGAGAAGCCAAATCGGCGAGTTTCGCTCGCATTTGGGGCCCCTAAGTCACCCTAAATGCCTCAAATGCGAGCACTCCTCGCCAACCGCACCCCTCCGTCGGACCGGCGCACTCATGCCCGCAGCCCGCAGCCCCGGAAACCCAGAAACCCGTAAACCCGGAGCCCCGACGCCCGGACACCCGGGCTCAGGGTTTCAGGGGGCTTCGGGCTACGAACCCCATCCCGGGGGGGTGCCGCCGCCGCTGCCCCCGGCCGGCGGTCCCCAGCCCCCACCGGCGCCCGGAGCCCCCGGAGGTGCGCCGCCCGGCGGCGCACCAAATCCGCCGCCACCGCCCGGCGGGCCAGGAGCAACGCCCCCGCCGGCCCCCGGCGCGGGCGGTCCCCAGCCGCCGGGAGGAGCGCCGCCTGGAGCGGGTTGTCCCGGCCCGCCCGCCGGTGCGCCCCATCCCCCGGCGGGGACACCGCCGCCGGCCGCTGGTGCGCCCCACCCCCCGGCGGGGACACCGCCGCCACCGACAGGCGCGTACCCAGCCGGCCCCCCTGGGCTGGCCGCCGCCGCCCCCGGTCCGTAGCCCACGCCGCCCGTCGCCGCGGCGTCGAACCGCCCCGAGTTGCGCAGGTAGGCAAACCCGACCGCGAGATTCAGCAGGGCCACCGCCGGCAACACGCCGACGACGAGGCAAAGGAGCCCGACGAACACCACGACGATGCCCGCCAGGCCGAGGAGAAACAAATTGATCTTGAAGCCGTCCGTCGCTTCCCAGCTCGCCTTCAGGCATTCGACGGGGTCCTTCTCGGTGTCGGCGACGTACCAACTCGCATAGCTCAGCCCGAGCGCGAGGATGATGCCCGGGATGAAGAGAAGAAGCATCCCGAACAACACCGCAATGGTCGACATGAAGCTGACCGCCAGCATGGTGAGAAAGCGGTCGCCGCCCCCAAAGAGCTCTCCGATCTCAGCCGACTGCCCCCGCGCCACCTTGAGGAAGATGCGGGCGAACCCCACCCCCAGAAACGCCCCGACCACCAGCGAGTAGAGGGTGGTGGCCAAGCTCGTGACGATGGGATACCGCTCGTCGAGGCCCATGGCGGAGGTGATCCAACCCGGCGCCCCCGACACGACCTGCGAGATGACGACGCTCATGACGAGGACCGGCCAATGCGCCTTGAGCCGCTCCCACGCGAGCCCCAACACCTCGCCCACCTCCCAGCTCTGCGACATCCCGCCCATGAGCGGGGCCGGCGCGCCGTACGGAGCCTGGTGAACGGGGGCCTGGTAAGGGTTCTGGTTCATCGGTTGCCAGGCTACCCCGGATCATCGGCCGTTGCGATGTCGCACCTTCTGCGCGCTGCCCCCGGGAACCATCCGGGGTAGGCTCGCAGTCGACGCTGATGGCTACCGAAAAGCTCGACACCGCCGCGGACATCGAGACGCCGGAGCACGTCTACTTTCTCCGCCCCGTGGCGGGGCCTTCGCGGCGGGTCGGCGCGTACTTGATCGACGCCTGCATCCGGCTCGCGATCATGTTCGTGTTGGGGATACTGGCGCTTCTCACCAACCTGGCGAACCTCGACGACCTGGGCCAGGCGTCGCTGGGCTTTCTCCTCGTGGCGTTCTTCGTGCTGGAGTGGGGCTACTTCGTGTTCTTCGAGATGGTGTTTGGGGGGCGCTCTCCGGGCAAGATGGCGAGCAAGCTCCGGGTCGTGACCACCGACGGACGCCCGCTCTCCTTTTTCGACAGCGTCCTGCGCAACCTGCTGCGGGCGGCGGACATCATGCCCACCGCCTACGGGGTGGGGTTGCTCGTCATGGCTCGGGATCGACGCTTCCGACGTCTCGGCGACCTCGTCGCGGGCACGATGGTCGTGCACGAGGGGAGCGGCGAGATCGCGATGCCGCTCGTCATTCATCCTCCGCCCACCCCGCAGGAGCTCGCGCCGCTGCCCTCGCGGATGCCCCTCGGGCGCGCCGACCTCGACGCGATCGAGCTGTTCCTCCGCCGCGCGCCCACCCTGAATCCCGCCCGCGCGCTCGAGCTGGCCGAGATTGTCGCGCCCCACTACGCGCGTCGCCTCGGGATGAAGCCCCAGAACCCCTGGCGCTTCCTGCAACTCCTCTACGCTCGGGCGCGGCCCGACGCGGTTGGCGGAGGTCCGCACTGATGGCCGAGGAGTCGCAAGACGCGTTCGTGCGCGCCCGCCAGCCGCGTTGGGCCGAGCTCGATCGCGCGCTCGACGGCACCCTCCTGCACCGGCGCGATGGCCCCACGATCGGACGTATCGCCAGCCTGTATCGAATGGTCGGGGGCGATCTGATGCGGGCTCGCGCCTCGGGGTACACGCCCGACTTGGTCGCGTACCTCGACCGATTGGTGAGCCGCGGCCACAATGCGATCTACACGACGCGCGCC
Organism: Myxococcota bacterium; assembly: GCA_039027095.1. Classification (GTDB taxonomy): domain Bacteria; phylum Myxococcota_A; class Polyangia; order Polyangiales; family Polyangiaceae; genus JAPYTK01. Next base: position 8,876 of record JBCCLB010000138.1, on the reverse strand, counting down.
AACCGGGTGCCAACGTTTCTGCGCGACATCTTCTTCGGCTTTCCGCAGACATTGCGACGTCGTTGGGCCTTTTTCGCCCTGTCGACGGCGCTGTTCAGCGTTCCTCTCGTCGTCGGCGTCGTCGGGGCCTACGCGTCGCCCGACTTCGCGACCGACGTCATCCCGGCCGGACAGCTGCAGCAGATGGTCGAAAACTACAGCACGGGGTTCGACGAAGGGCGTGCGACGGGCACCGACACGTCGATGGCCGGCTTTTACATCCGAAACAACATCGGTATCGCCTTTCGCTGCTTCGCGACGGGCATCCTCTTCTGCCTCGGGAGCGTGTTCTTTCTCGTCTACAACGGCCTGATGATCGGCACCGTGACCGGCTTCGTCGGCGCTTCGGGCTACGCCGAGAACATCCTCACCTTCATGTGTGGCCACGCCCCCTTCGAATTGACCGCGATCCTCATCTCGGGCGGAGCCGGCCTGCAGATGGGCTGGTCGCTCGTCGCGACCGACGGGCTGACCCGGATCGGCTCACTCCGTCGGGCCGCCCCCGATCTCGCCCGCTTGATCATCGGCGCCGCCTTCATGTTGCTCATCGCCGCCTTCATCGAAGGGTTTTGGTCGCCCTCGTCGGTGCCGGCGCCGGTCAAGTGGGCGGTGAGTGCGGTCTTGTCGGCCGGCGTCGCCGCCTACTTGCTCTTCGCAGGTCGCGGACGCGCCAAAGGCTCCGGTGCCCCCTCGGACGACGCCGACGAGGTGCGGGCATGAACATCGAGGACGCGCGCATCACCCTTCGTCCGCGCACCGCGGCCGAGGTCTTCGACCTCGCGCTTCTCGTCACCACGCAGGGCATGGCCGGAGTGTGTGCGCGTCTGGGCCTTTTGGTGTTGGCCCCGATGGCAGCCGTCGGGTTGTTCCTCCGCTACGGGGCCGAGGCCACGTGGATGACCGTCATGCTCGCGACGTGGCTCTACGCCTCTTGGGCGCAAGGTCTGTTCACCATCGCGGCCGGCCGGTGGCTCTTGTCGACCGAGCGGCCCACCGTCCGCTCGGTCCTTCGCGCCGCACGCGGTCAGGGGTGGCGGTGGCTCGGGACCTGGTTGCGAAGCCGCCTTCGCTACACTCCGATCATCCTCTGGGCCATCTGGGCGGCGGGAACCGAGCCGCCCTTCATCGGCGCGCGGGCCGACGTGGAGATCGTCGGCCCGCTGATCTTCGTCGGCCTCTTCGCCGCGATGTTGGTCCTCCCCGCCCATCATCACACGCTCTTCCTCAACGAAGCCGCCACCCTCGAGCGGGCGAGCGCGAGCACCGCGGTGCGCCGGAGCCGCGACTTCGCACGCGCCCTCTCGAGCCGGAGCTGGTCGGCCACCCTCATGCTCGTTGCGGCATGGGCCGCCCTCCTGGGGCTCACCGAAGGTGTGATGCGCTTTGCGGTCGAGTCGGTGTTGCAGACGGGCTTCGTCGCCCCCTCACCGTTCGAAGCCGGCGGCTCCCCTTACCTCGCCATCGGGATGCTCGTGGCCACCCCGGTGCTCGCCGTGACGCGGTTCTTGTTCTACATCGACGGCCGCACGCGGGTCGACGGCTGGGACGTCCAGGTGCAGTTCATGGCGCGGGCGGCCGTGTACGAGCGCCGTGCGCGGGCCCTCGGCCACGAGGGGGTCGCGTGAGCGGCTGGTGGCTGCCGCTCGTGCTGCTCGGAGTGGGCACCCCCGGGGTGCTCGACGAAGCGGGCGGTTACCGTTTTTGCCACGAGCCGCAATACCCGCTCTACCGCGATGAACGCCGTTGGTGCGACCTCATCGACGATCCCCACCCGTCGTGTCCCGACCTTCCCGCGGCCTGTGCGGCCGAGATCGATCCTGCGGTCGACGGGGGTGGCTTCGGATACGGGTCGTCGGGCGCCGACGGAGAGGGCAAGGGGCGTAAACGGGCGGCCCCGGCGACGGGCGATGGACGCAAGGCCCGACGTGAGCGCATGAAGTTCGAGATCCCCCGGGGCCTCAGCACCGTGGCTCAGGTCGTGCTCATCGCCATCGTGGTCGCGGGGCTGGGGCTCCTCGTTCGCCATCTGCTCCGGCGGCGCTTCGACGACCCCGCCGACGAGGAAGACGCGTCGTCGACGACGGAGGCGGCGGCGCCCGATCCGGCGGCGGAGGCGGCGCGGCAGCGCGCGAAAGAGACCGACGTGACCCGCTTGTTGGCCCTGGCCCGACAGGAGGCGGCGGCCGGTCGCTTCGAAAGCGCGGTCGAGCTCGCCTACGCCGCCGCGTTGCGACGCCTCGATGGAGACGGACTCATCGAATTGCATCCGAGCCGGACCAATGGCGATTACGTCCGGCGCCTGCGGGGCCACGCGCCCACCCTCGCCCCCGCCCTTCGCGACGTGGCCCGTGAGGTCGAGGGCATTCAGTTTGGGGCCCACGCGGCGACGTCGAGCCGGTTCGAGAGCATTCTCCGCGGCGTTCTCGGCATCACGGGCCGCACGGCCACCGTCGCCTTGCTGCTGCTCTCGAGCCTCCACCTGACCGGGTGCGGGTCGTCGTCCGCGGGCCCCCCGGAGGCGCGACCGATGCTCACCGGGGGAGACACCTCGCCGAGCGGCACGAAAGCGGTGCTGGAGGCCATCGCCAGCACGGGGGTTTCGGTGGCCTATCGCATCGAAACCCTCACGACGGTCGGCGAAGACGTCGGTACCCTCATCGTCCTTCCCGACGCCGGGCCGGAAGACGGCGATTGGGCGCCGATCCTCGAATGGGTGGAAGCGGGAGGACGCCTCATTCTCGCCGGCGAGCGCGCGCGTCATCCCGACCTCGAACTCTACGAGGACCCGAGAGAGGCCACGACGACCCAGCTCTTCAATGGCATGTTCCTGGGCTTCGAGGACCTCGAAGGGTGGAGCATCGAGGTCCCCCCATCGGGTGGCCTCTTGCCCCAGATCGGCATCGAGGACGCCGAGCCGAGCCTCTACCGTTACTATCGCGACGCCGCCGACAGCGAGGACGTCTCGGTGTACGCCGTCGCCCTCTACCGGGGCGGGGGCGAGATCATCGCCTTCGCCAACGAAGATCTTTTCACGAACATCGCGATGACGGTCGACGACAACGCCCGCGCGGTCGCGGCGATCGCGCGGCCGTTCGACGGCGAGCACTCGGTGCAAATCTGTACCGCATGGATGACGGGACGCGGTTCATCGTCCCCGCTCGAAGCGATCCGCAACGCCGACCTCACCCCGCTCATCGTGCAGCTGCTCGTCTTCGTGGTGCTGCTCGTGCTCTACCGAGGCATCGCCTTCGGGCGTCTGCGGGAGCCCCCCGGCCGGTCCCGCCGTGCGTTCGTCGACCACATCCGCGCCCTCGGCACCCAGTACGCGCGCGCCGACGCCTCGGGCCACGCCTGGCGCGCCTACGCCACCTGGGCCCTCGAACAGATCGACGCCCGCCTCCCCGGCGAGCGACGACGGGGCTTGCAGGCCACCGCGGCCGCCATCGCCGCCCGCACCCACTGGCCCGAGTCCGACATCATCCCCCTGCTCGTCGACGCCAACGACGCCGCCGAGCGGTACGGTGCGCCGCCATCGGTCCGAGGCCCGGTCGGCAGCGCCCCGACGGCCCTGGAAAAATTGCAACGAATGGCCGCGATGCTGGAGGCGCTAGGCCTCTCATCCCGGGGTGCCTCCACGACGACGACGAGGGCGACGCCCCGATCCGGAAAGTGAACCCGATGAACCTGGACGAAGTGAGGGCGCAGTTTGCGTCCTGGATGGCCGAAACGGCCAAGGCCGTGCTCGGTCAAGAAGAGGCGATCGAAGCGGTCTTGATCGCGCTGCTCGCCGACGGGCATGTGCTCATCGAAGGCGTGCCCGGCCTCGGCAAAACCCTTCTCGCCCGGACGTTGTCGCGCGTGCTCGGCCTCGAGCACAAGCGCATCCAATTCACCCCGGACCTCATGCCGAGCGACGTCTCCGGAGGCAACGTCTACCACCAGCGCGAAGACCGATTCGTCTTCATCCCGGGGCCGGTGTTCACGAACCTGCTCCTCGCCGACGAGATCAATCGCGCACCCGCCAAGACCCAATCCGCCCTGCTCGAGGCGATGCAAGACCGATCGGTGACGACCGACGGCGTGACGCGACCTCTGCCCGACCCCTACATCGTGATCGCGACGCAAAACCCCGTCGAATCGCAAGGCACCTACCCGCTGCCGGAGGCCCAACTCGACCGTTTTCTCGCGAAAGTCCACGTTGGGCATCCCACACCCCACGTCGAGCAGCAGCTTCTCCGAGGGTACGCCAGCGGCTTCAACGCTTCAGACCTCGACTCGGCGGGCGTCTCACCGCTCGCGAACGCCGAGACGATCCAACGGATGCGCCACGCCATCGCCACGGTGCAGGTGGGGGACGAACTCATCGGCTACATGACCCAAATCGTCGCCCAGAGCCGCAACCACCGCGCCGTTTACCTCGGCGCCTCTCCCCGGGGCACCATCGCCCTCCTCACGGCGGGGCGGGCGCGGGCCGCCACCCAGGGGCGCGCCTTCATGATCCCCGACGACGTCAAGGCGCTCGCCCCCGCCATCCTTCGCCACCGGCTCATTCTCCACCCCGACGCCGAGATCGAGGGCGTCACCGCCGACGTCGTCATCGGCGAAATCCTCGCGGCGACCCAGGTGCCGCGGACGGCCGCGTGATCGGATGGGGTTCGTTCCCGGCCGCCCCCTCGTCGCGCTCGCCATCGTGCCGGTGGCGCTCGGGCTCGCGTCGCGATGGGACCGGAGCTTGCTCTGGCCGATGCTCATCCTCGACGTCGTCATCGTCTTGGTCGCCGTCGTCGATGCCCTGAGCGTGCGGCGACCGCGCGTGACGATCTCCCGCGAGACCCGCCCCGTATTTTCCGTCGGGCAACCCAATCCGGTGACGCTCACGATTCGGTCGACGGCACGGCGTACGCTTCGGGTCACCGTCAAGGACGACGTCTTCGACGAGGCGACCGTGCGGGATCTCCCCATCGAGGTACGGCTCGGCCCGGGCGAGCGGGCCGTCCGGCGCTACCATGTGACCCCCCACCGCCGAGGCGCCCACCAGCTGGGTGCCCACTGGGCGCGGTATCGCTCGCCGCTGGGGCTGTGGATCCGCCAGTTGCGCATCGACGCCGAGCAGACGGTGCGGGTGTACCCGAACGTCGGCGCCATCCGGACCTTCGAGCTGCTCGCCAAGTCGAACCGCGACGCGGCGATGATCCGCGCCCTCCGCCGGCGCGGCGGGGAAAGCGAGTTCGAGCGGCTCCGCGAATACAACCGCGCCGACGAGTACCGGGCCATCGACTGGAAGGCGACCGCGCGCCGACGGACGCTGATCAGCCGCACGTACCAACTCGAGACCAACCAAAGCGTGCTGTTCGTGCTCGACGGCGGACGCCTGATGACGGGGGAGAGCGACGGGCTCAGCCTCTTCGACCACGCCCTCGACGCGACGCTGATGCTGAGCCACATCGCGGCCAAGAACGGCGACCACGTCGGACTGATGGCCTTCGCCGATGAAGTGCGGCGCTTTTCGCCGCCGCAGAGCGGACGCCGAGCGGCCCAGCGGATCGTCGCCTCGAGCTACGACCTCATACCGGAAATGGTGGAGACCCGGTTCGACCTGGCGTTCGAGCACCTCGGAACCCGCCTCCGCAAACGCTCGTTGGTGGTGGTCTTCACCCAGGTGCAAGACGACGCGGCCGCGGCGGCCCTCGCCCGCATGATGTGCGGGCTCTTGCCCCGGCACCTCCCTCTCGCCGTGTTGATGCGTGACGTCGACGTCGACCACCTCCTCGCCGCTCCGACCACGCCCGACGGCGGGGCGCTCGACGGGTACGTCCGGGGGGCCGCCGCCGAGGCGGCGACGTGGAAAGGGCGACAGGCCCGATTCCTGAAGCAGCGCGGCGTGCTCATGCTCGACGCCGCCCCGCGGGACCTGACCCCCGCGCTCATCAACCGCTACCTGGAAATCAAGGCGCGGCACCTCCTCTGAGGTACGTTCCCATCGGCGCGCTCCACCTCGCTACCGGGGATCGGCGGGTCGTCGCGTCTCGCCCGCCACCCACGCGAGATACGCGTCCCCGCCCTCGGCCACCCGCAGGGCCAGAACCTCCGGGACGTCGTAGGGGTGCTGGGCGTGAAGGTGGGCCACGACGTCGTCGAGCCGGGCCCGCGTCGTCTTGATGAGAAGCTGTGCTTCCTCGTCGTCGTGGACTTCGCCCTCCCAGCGGTAGAATGAGCGGACCTTGGGGATCACGTTGACGCACGCCGCGAGCCGCCCGTCGACCAAACCCCGGGCGAGCCGCGCCTGAACCGCGGAGTCCGCCGGCGCGGTGCACAGCACGACGAACACGTCGTCGTCGCGGTCGACAGGGGGAGACGACGTCATCGAAAAGGGCGCGCTACTCCTCGGCCGCAGCCGTCGGCCGCTCGTATTCGACCACCTGTTGGAACGTGGGTCGGTTGGTGCGTCGGAACGTCTCGGTGACGAGCCCCGGTTGAAACGGCGTCCGGGCTCCTTCCTTCAGCCAGGAATTGGGGTCGCTGCTCGCGTACTGGCTGGCGAGCGCCTGGGCGACGTCGTCGACGACCTGCCACAGAGCAGCCTGGCAGTCGCTCAGGACCCCTTCACCGCAGTACTGCAGGTTGAAGGGCCCTTCGACCGATCGCCCGAGCAGGCGGCGGAGGTCCTTGTCGAGCAAGCTCGCCCCGTCGTTGCTGGCAAGGGGCCGCACGCCGTCGAGCACCTCGATCTGGTCCTCGAGGACGGGGCGGAGCGCGGCGGCGACCAACTCGGGAAGGAGGGCGTCCATGATCGTGGGTCCGGCGCTGTCGAAGTTTCCTTCGTCGTCGGCATCGAGTTGGGGCGCGTCGTCGGCGACCCAGGCGTCGAGCAGGGAGACGACCTCTCCCGCGAGCGGCGTGGGGGCGGAACCGCCGGCGAGGACCTCACTCACGACGGGCCACACGGGCGAGCGCACATCCTCGGTCGCGGCGCGATTCATGACCGACACGACCCCGGCGAGGTCGACCTGGTCGGGGAATTGGTCGAACAGGTCGACCCGGTGCACCGAGCCGTACGGGGTGCCATCGCCGTGCATGAAGCCGGGCGCGGCTTGGTTGTTCCAGTTCAGGAGGCGGCCGTCGGGTCCGTCGACGGCGTGGGGGTGCTCCTCTTGGTTGAGAAATCCCTCCCATTCGTAGTCGCCGTCGCCGAGGGTGGGGAGACGGCGGTCGATGCCCGCGGGGCGGACCGGCAGTCGGCCCGACGAGAAGTACGCGATCGCGTCGCGGGACGCGTAGCCCCAGTTGAAGGTGAACTCGAACTGGTTGGCGATCCGCATGAACTCTTCGGTCGTCGCGCCTTCGCCTTCCGTCATGTCCTTGAGCGCCTTGAGGTTCAGCCCGTCGCGGCCGAAGGTGGAGCGGCGGCGGGTCAGCGCCACCGGAGCCCCGTCGACGGTGGCGGTGCCCAGCACCTGCCCGTGCACCGACACCGGATACCGCACTGCAGACCCGCCGAGCGTGCCCGCATCAAACATCTCGAAGGGCGTACACGTCCCCTCGAACCGGTAGTGCATCGAGGTCCGCGAGGGATCCGAACCGTCGGGGTTGCAGAGCTCTTCGACGTAGATGTCGCGCACGTCGTGGTTGGCCGAGGTGAGGCTCCACGAGTAGTCGCGGGTGCGTCCGAGGAGCAGGTACATCGCCAACCCGGGCACCGCGGCCCCCTGCGCTTCGATGCCGGGCCCGCTGAGGTGCACCTGCATGACGATCTCCGGGTAGTAGTACCCGAGCTGAGGCCCCATGACCGCGAGGTTGTTTCCCGTGGTCGACTGCGGGCCGTTGACGATGAGCCAATTCGACGCCTGACGATCGGGCGGGGGGTCGGTCGCCCGGATGCGGACGTCGTCGTACTTCGCAGCGGTCCCCGCGACGGCATCGAGGGGTTCGACCGAGCCCAAGTCGAGCTCGACCGAACCCGCGGTCCCGCCTCCGGTGAGGGGACCGTATTCGAATCGGGTGTCGATGGTGGTCGGCGCCTCGGGGTCGTCGAACAACATCACGTCGTCCCACGCCTGACGTCCGGGGCCGTCGCCGAGGCCGTCGACGAAGCGCGACAAGAGCTGCGCATTTTGAATCTCGGCGCCCCCGCCGGCGCCGAAGACTTGCCCGATGAACGCCGTGATCGCGACGACGTCCATCGTCGTCCAGGGCGCTTGGACATCACCATTGGCTTCGTCCCAGGCATTGAGACCCGCCGCGTACGCTTCGGCGTCGGCGACGAGCTCTTCGCCCTCCTCACCGTAGGTGTCGATGATGAGTTGCACCTGGTCGGCCACCAGTTGTTCCGTGGCCGCGCTCGGGGAGAAGGTCGCCCCGCTGAGCAGCAAGCCGAAGGCGTTGAGTCCCGGGACGTCGGCCACGGCCACCCTCGCCGTCGAACGCGCGAGGGTGAGGAGGAATGAGCGGTCGCGGTTGGATACCCAGCCCGCGCCGAACGCGAGCCCCTCGCGGGTCTCCGCGCGGATGTGGGCGACGCCGAACGCGTCGTACGTGATGGTGACGTCGTCACGCCCGGTCGGCTCGTCGGTCGTCTCTCCGATCGGCTGAAAGTCCATCGGCAAAAACAGCATTTCGATGTCTTCGTCGGTGACGTCGCCCCGCAGCGGCGTCAGCCCGTCGTAGAGGGCGAGCTGGTCGAAGGAGTTGTCCGTGACGGGAAAACCTCCGAAGTTGCCGGGCGGGAGGATGTAGTGCGCCCGGTCGTTGGGGGGGGGCGGCTCCGGCTCCGTCCGCGGCACCGGGCTCGGGTCGCTGAAGCTGCACCCGGGGGCGGCGAGGGCGACGAGGGGAACAGT
>JBCCLB010000137.1:0-11556 GCA_039027095.1 Myxococcota bacterium | reverse complement strand
GGGTGGGGGCGCGGGCGCGCGCGACCCGCCGCTCGCGGCCGGGGGGGGCGGCGGCCGCGACGTCGCGGCCGTCGACGGTGAGCTGCCAGCGGCGAATCCCGTCGTCGCCGCGCGCGGCGGTGAGGGTCACGTCGGGGCCGTCGCCGTCCGGATCGGAAAAGACGAGGCGGGCCACGTCGTCGACGCGCCACGCTTCGAGAACAGCGTGGTGCCGGCGCTCGGCCTCGTCGGTGCTGACCTGTCCCCGGTCGGCGACGACCACCGCGAGCAGCGCCACCGCGGCCACCACGAGGGCGGCGTCGAGACGGAACCCTTCGGTTCGGTGCCACCAAGGGGTCACGACGATCCGCTCCCGTCTTCGGGCTTGTCGTCGGACGGGGCCGTCGTACGCCGCCGGTAGGCGATCCCGAGGCCGAGCAGCAGGGAGCCAAGCGGCAGCGCGAGCACGCTCGTGAGGGTGTCGGTGAGGGTTTCGGCGGTCACGTTGACGCCGACGTCGGCGAGCGCCTTGGCGGGGACGTCGAGGGCTTCGGGGCGATCGCTCAACCACGCGACCGCGTTTTCCGTAAGCAGCCCCGTGCCGCGGAGACGCTCGGTGCGCCAATTGGCGCCCATCAGCACCCCCTTGGTCCCGAATACGACCATCCGGGGACCTCGCGCGTCGGTGGCCCGTCGCCGCGGCAGCTCGAGGGCGTAGCCGACGGCGAGGGGGCCCGTCGCGTCACCAGGACCGGGCGTGGGCGCGCCTCCGTCGGCCAGCCAGCGCCGCGGACGACGCATCCCGAACGAAGCCTCCGTCGTCTCCAACAGCACCCGCGGCGCGACCGTCGTGGCGTCGTCCCGCGGCGCCAACGAGCTGACCATGGTGAGCGGGATGGGCACCGCGCCCTCGCCGGCGACGAACCCTTCGGTGATCGGGTGGCGCCGCGCGACGGGAACGAACAGCTCGCCCTGCCCGTTAGGGAGCATCCGCGCCGGATTTTGCTCGAAGACGATGTCGGAGCGAAGCGAGAGCCCCGCGGCGGCCAAAAGCGGACCGAGCCCCCCGTCGCGGAGGGCCAATCCCTCTTCGTCGAGCTCGGGGCCGATGGCGACCAGGAGGCTTCCCCCCTCGTCGAAGTAGCGACGCAACCGTTCGGCATCGGCCGGACCGACGGTGGCCGCAGGGCCAGCGACGACGACCAACGCACAGTCATCGATGGGGTCCGGGCCCCGGACGTCTCGGAGCGGGGGCAACGTCCGCGGCTCGAAGTTCGCCTTTTCGAGCCAGTCTCGGAGTGGGATCAGCCCGCCGAGGCCGCCGCCGTCGAATGGGAGTTCGCGGTGGCCCGTGGTGAAGCACACCGGGGGTGCCGTCCCTCCGTCGACGGACCGGAGGGCCGCGGTCAAGGCCCGCTCCACGCGGGGCCGGGCCTGGCGGTCGTCGGCCACTTCGAAGAGATCGTCGGGCCCGATGAAGTGACGACGGTCACCGCGGGCGACCACGATCACCGCGTCAGCGGCGATCGCGCCCCCTTCCGTCTCGACCGCCGAGAGTTCGAAACGCTGCTGGAGGGCGAGAAAGGCGGCCGGGTCGGCGTCGGGGTCGACGAAGGTCAGGCGGAGCTGGTCGGTCTCGGCCCGGTAGCCGTCGAGCAGATGGCGCACGGTGAGGTGCAAGGGGTCGGCCCGGGGAATGAAGACGTACACGTCGATCGGTTCGGCGAGGCGCCGCAGCGTGGTCCGCGTCGCGGGACTCAGCGTAAACAACTGCTGGGCCGTGACGTCCCACCGTTGGTAGTGCCGCGCGGCCAGCACGTTGCCGAGGACGGCGATCACCATGAGCGCCACGATCCCGACGGCGGCGGAGCGCTCGCGCGCGCGCGGCGTCATGTCTGTTGCCTCCACGCCTCGACCGCGCGGACGGTGACGAAGAGCGGGACCACGACGAGCGTCAGGTTTAACCACAACCGTCGGCTGTCGACGATGCCGCGCGAAAAGTCGTTCATCTGCGACCAGACCGACACGTAGGCGCACAAGCGTTGGGCCGTGCCCTCGGGGAGGACGTATTCGCCCACGCCGAGGACGAACGAAGCGATGATGGCGACGGCGCTGAGCATCGCCGCCGAGAGCTGGCTCGTGGTGAGCGCGCTCGTCATGGTTCCGAGGGCGAGATACCCCGACCCGACGGCGATGACCGCGAGGTAGCTCGTGGCGACCACGGCGAGGTCGACGGTCGCCACGTTGGCGACGAGCGCCACGTAGGCGAGCGTGGGCGACCACATCGCGAGGTACACCACCCAGACCGCGAGGTACTTTCCGAGCACCACGGCCGGGGTCGACACCGGAGCGGTGAGGAGCGTTTCGATGGTTCCGCTGCGACGCTCTTCGGCGAAAAGACGCATCGTGAGCACGGGACAGAGCAGCAGCAGGGGGAGGTAGAGGAACACCGTCTGCCCGAAGAACATCTGCAGGGGCCCCGCGTCGGCGCCGAGCCCTGATTCCACCGCGAAGTGCCCCACGACGAGATAGAAATGAAGCCCCTGGATGAGCAGGAAGCCGGTGATCACCACCCACGCCAGCGGCGTGACGAAGAGCGCGAACAACTCCCGGCGCAAAATGGGCCAAAAGCCACTCATGTCGGGATCGACGCCTCGTCCTCGTCCTCGTCGTCGTCGTCGTCCTCGTCGTCGCTGCCGCCGGTGACGTCCTCGAACACTTGCTCCAACGAGGCGGCGAGGCGGCGCACCGACCGCACCCCCACGCCTTTGTCGCAGAGCGCGCCCACCACCCGCTCCGTGTGCTCGGGGCTCGCCGACGCGCCGGGCGCCCACGTGAGCCGCCACGTCTCGGGCCCGTCGCCGTCGTCGCCCCCTTGGGCGGGAGCGCCCGTTTCCCCCTCGGACGCCGCCTCGTCGTCGGGGCCGACCACCACCGCCGACGCCAAGCCCATCGGGTCGCGGAACCAGGCCTCGAGCCGGTCGCGCCCACGACGTCCTCGCCAGGCGGGATCGTTCGCCGCCGAGCGGCGCAGGGTGATCTCGACGCGGGTGAGCCCCGTGCGCTGCCGCAGCTCGTCGATGCTGCCGCGGGCGGCGACCCGGCCGCGGTGGAGCACGATGGCCTCGTCGCAGGTGGCCTCGACCTCGCTCAAGACGTGGGTCGAGATGAGAATCGTGTGGTCCTCGCGCAAGTCGTCGAGAAGACCCCGCACCTGACGAATTTGGTTGGGGTCGAGGCCCGCGGTGGGCTCGTCGAGGATGAGCAGCGGGGGGCGGCCGAGGAGGGCATCGGCGAGACCCACCCGCTGCCGGTAGCCCTTCGACAGATGGCGAACGAGCATGCGGCGTCGGTCGTAGATTCGGGTGAGGCGCATCGCGCGCTCGGCTTCCGCTGGGCGCTGGCGCCGGCGGACACCTTTGAGGGCGGCCCGAAAACGAAGGTACTCCGCGACGCGCATTTCTGGGTAAAGCGGAGAGGTTTCAGGCATGTAGCCGATGTTCTGCACCGCCTCGAGGCGATGTCGCCAAAGATCCCACCCCGCTACGCGGACGACCCCCGAGGTCGCGCCCAAGAACCCGGCGAGGATGCGCAGGGTGGTCGACTTGCCCGCGCCGTTGGGGCCGAGAAAGCCGGTCCGGACCCCGCGCCTGACTTCGAAGCTCACGCCCCGAAGCGCGGCGACCGGTCCGTAGCGCTTCCACAGGTCGTCGACCTCGATCATCGCAGGGGGGGCTCGCTCGGCCACGTGGCGATGGCGTAGTGCGTTCCGGCGAGATTGCCAACGTCTGCGCGCCTCTGCTAGCACGGAGCCCGGGCCCAATGGACCAGCAGCTCCTCCGTTCGTACTTCGCCACGATCTACGAGTTTCCCACCCGTCGCGGCATCGTGCGGGCGTCCCTCGACGGGGAAGAGATCAAGGACATCGGAGAGCTCCCCGAGCTTCTGCAGTCCAATTTTGCCGTGCTGACCGCCTACAACCCCCGGTCGATGCTGCTTCCGCGTCGGGTGAACGAATCCCGGCACTTGGTCATGCGCGATCTGTTGATCCTCGGCGTGTATCGGGTCGAGCCGAGCGTGGGGTTCGAGGCGGAGAAGAAAGAGAGCGTATGGCGAGAGCCGGCGTGGTTGGTCCACGGCATGGACCGAGAAGAGGCGATCGCCTTTGGCCGCGTGTTTCGCCAGAATGCGGTGGTCTATGCGAACCTCGGCAAACCCGAGATCATCGTCACCGACCCCACGGCAGACGATGTCGGTCGGACCTACGAATGCAACTGGCGGGTGAGGGCGTGACACGCACGAAGCGAAGCCGGGCCACCGATCGGCCCCGGTCCGGCCCGGGTGGCGGCTGGTCTCGCGCGATGCTGGCTTGGTGGCTCCTTGCGGCCGCGGGCGCGTCGACTCAGGTCGGGTGCGCGGACCGGCGCAAAGTCGAAGAATGCAGCGCGCTCGTCACCGTCATCAACTCCGGCATCGACGAGGTGATCAAGATCACGAGCGCCACGCCGGACGAGGGCGCGGCGGTCGAGGAGCTGCGGCGCGTGGCGAGCGAGATGGACGCGGTGGCGGCCCGCGCGGCCGAGGTCGAGCTGACGCTGTCCGAGCTTCAGGAGCTGTCGGGGCAGTACCAGACGATGGTGACGGCGATCGCGGCCGGATCCCGGTCGTTGGCCGACGCGGTGGACAACGTCGACACCGAGAAGATGAAGCAGGCTCGAGAGGAAATCGCCAAGGCGGTGACCGCCGAAGACGCCCTCGTCGAGCAGTTCAACCGGTTCTGCCAAACACCCTGAGCGCGCGCCGCACCGAAAACGGGCGCGGGCGGTGCTTCGCGGGCTGCGGATCACGGGCTGTCCCTCACCGGCACGAGGTGAGGCCCTGGGGGTGGACGGCGACCGCCCGGACGCCCAAGGTGTTGGCTACGGGAACGACTCGTGAGCACGCAGCCCCTCATTCCGCTGGAGTCCGAGCCGGTCGCCCCGGTGCCGGTGCCTTCTGCTGAGCCCACGCCGGTTGCGCCACCTCCGACGAACCACCCGGCCGTGCCGTGCACGCGACCCGCCCCTCCTCCCGCCGACCAGCCGCACCTGGTCTTCACCCGGGGCAAGACCTTCCCGCGGGCGATCGCCTGGCTTGGGTTCAGCAGCTTCTGGGGCCACATGTGGCACCTCGCGGCCAGCGTCATCGCCACCGAAGACATCGATGCCCGCGACTGGATGCAGGCCACCGACCCCGACGAGCTCACGCGCCGGGTGGCGGAGACGTTGGGGGTGCGCGACGCCGACGAGGCGCTCAGCCTCACGGAACATCTCGGACGCGACGTCTGGCTCGATTACGTGTCCGATACGGGCGATGACGCGTCGGTGGGAGGTGCCGTCGCCGACCTCCTGTTCCGCACGTACGAGGTCGACGACGACGACGGGGGCACGCGCGTGTTGCCGCGAGGTGATGTCTTGCTGTTCGGCGGCGACACCGCCTACCCGGTCGCGACCGAAATCGAAATCCTCAACCGAGTGTGCGTTCCGTTCAATCAGGTCCTCAAAGACCGGCAGGACGGCCGCCCAAGGGTGCTGATGGGGATCCCCGGCAACCACGATTGGTACGATGGCCTCGACGGATTCTCCCGCATGTTTCGGGCCCGGGCGGGCAAGCTCGACCGCGCCTCGGTGCTGCCCGGCGATGCGCCCCGCGCCACGCCCGCCGGCGCGACGGCCGAGGTGGACGCCGATCGGGGCGGGCGCTTTGGCTACCTCGCCGAGTGGGTCGAGGCGTTTACGGTCGGCAAATACGTCAACAAGCGTCCGGCGCTTCCGCTGCTCGGCTACCAAACCGTGCAAAAGGCGAGCTACTTCTGCCTCAAGCTCGCGCCCGAGATGGACCTGTGGGGCGTCGACCGGCAGCTTCGGCGCGTCGACTACCAGCAGCACAACTTCTTCATGGCGCAGCGAAACGCGCGCCCCGCGGCCGGGCAGATGATCATGATCCCCGACCCGGCGTACGCCTTTCTCGAGCCCTATGTCGGCATGGGCACCCTCGGCGACCTCGACGTCGACCTCGAACGCGACGGGGCGTTGGTCGTCTCGGGGGACGTGCACCACTACTGCCGGCAGGAAGTGGGCAACTCGATCCATATGACGGCCGGGGGTGGGGGCGCGTTTCTGCATCCGGCGCGAATCAATCGCCGCGGCTTCGATCCGCCGGCGGCCGAGTTTCCTGGGCCTCGCGCCACGATGGCGCTCGCGCTTCAGGTGCCGTGGCAAATCGCGGCCGGGCGGGCGGGGTTCATCGTGCACGTCGCCATCCTCGTTCTTTATCTGCCCATCTTGCTCGCTCACCTCGTGGGCGATGCCTCGGTGGCCGGCAGTGTCGCCGTGGGCGCCCTCGCGACGGTGGTGTGCGCGTTTCTGGGGGGCTGGCGACAAGCCAAAGCGCACATCATCGGGGGCCTCGCGTTGTTGTGTGGCGTGTGGGTAGGCGCCGTTCCGATGCTTGCCGAAGCCCTCATCGTGTGGCTCGGGGGCGCGGCGTGGTCGGATACGGCGCATCTCGCGCTCGCGCTGCTCCTCAGCGTGTATCCGGCGACGCTCGGCTTCGGGGCGTTCCTGATGGTGCTGACCATCGTCGGGCTCGAGCAAAACCAGGCGTTTTCGACCCTGGCCCATCCCGGGTACAAGCACGTCGTGCGAATGCGGGTCCGACACGACGGGAGCGGCATCGATGCGTGGGTCTTCGGCAAGGTCGACACCCTCGCCGACGACGCGGAGATCGTGCTCGTCGACCGCTACGCCTGGAACAACCCCGCCCGCGCCGACCAAAACGGGCAGCCGCCGTCGTCGTCGTCGTCGGACGCCGCGGACGGTCGAATGCAGGGCCCCGCCTCCCGATGAGCGAAACCCTCGTCGACATCATTCGCGCCAAGCGCGATGGACGCGCGCTCTCTGGCGGCCAAATCCGGCGCTTCATCGCCGCCCACAGCGCGGGTGAACTCACCGACTACCAGATGACGGCGTTTCTCATGGCCGTGTTCTTTCGCGGCATGAGCGACGGAGAAACGGTCGCGTTGACGCAAGCCATGCTGGCGTCGGGGACGACGATCGATCTCTCTGGGATCGACCGGCCCAAGGTCGACAAGCACAGCACCGGGGGGGTGGGAGATAAGATCTCGATCTGTCTCGCGCCGTTGGTGGCCGCGTGCGGGGTGGCGGTACCGATGATCTCCGGGCGGGGCTTGGGCCACACGGGAGGCACGCTCGACAAGCTCGAGGCGATCCCCGGGTTTTCCGTGCGGCAGGACATCGCGACCTTTCGACGTCTCGTCGATGAGATCGGAACCTGCCTCATCGGTCAGACGGCCGAGGTCGCGCCCGCGGACAAGCGGATCTACGCCCTCCGCGATGTGTCGGCCACGGTGGAGGCCATCCCCCTCATCGTGGCGAGCATCCTGTCGAAAAAGCTCGCGGAGGGGATCGATGCGCTCGTTCTCGACGTGAAGGTCGGGCGAGGTGCCTTCATGGGGACGCTGGAGGAGGCACGGGTGCTGGCCGAGGCGCTCGTGAAGGTCGGGGTCGGAGCGGGGGTGAGGGTGAGCGCGCTTCTCACCGACATGTCGGCCCCGCTCGGCCGCACGATTGGCAACGCCATCGAGACCCGGGAGGCGATCGACATCCTCCACGGCGTGGGCCCCGACGACGTGCGCGAGATCACGCTGGCTCTGGGCGCGGAAATGCTGCTCCAGGGGGGCGTGGTCGACACCGAGCCGGCGGGGCGGGCGCGCCTCGAGGCTGCCATCGCGTCGGGCGACGGCGCCCGGGTGCTCGAACGGGTCATCGAAGCGCAGGGGGGGGATCCCGAGGTGGTTCGCGACCCCCGGCGGCGGCTCCCGGCCGCCGAACACGTGGTGGCGGTGCCCTCCGCGCGCGCAGGCACGGTGGCGGGGCTCGACCCCCTCGCGCTGGGGCTCATCGCGGTCGGCATGGGCGCCGGCCGTACCCGCGCCGACCAGGCCGTCGACCCGGCCGTGGGCATCGAGATCGACGCCCACGTGGGCGACACGGTGACCGTCGGCCAACCCTTGGTGCAACTCCACGTTCGCTCGCGGGAGGCGGCCGCAACGCTCTTCGACCGCGTACGCGCCGCCTATGCCTGGTCGGATGAAACGAGCCCCCCTTCCGCCGCCCCAACGCCGCCGAGGGCCTGCGTGTTAGACCGACGGTGAAGACAGAACGACCGACCCCAAGGTGGACCTACTCGGGGACGCAGTCGCCGGCGAAGGTGTCGAATCGAAACCCCTCGTTGCACGTGTAGCTGCACGCGGGCGACGGGGGAATGAACCCGACGCACTCCGCCGTCGCGTTGGGCTCCTCTTCGCAGCGCCGACCACAACCGCCGCAGTGATTCACGTCGCGCCCGGTATCGACACACACGCCGTCGCAAACGATCAGGCGGTCGGTGTCGGACCGCCCGCAGTCGAGACCACCGCCGCCGGCTCCGCCGCCACCCCCGGTGGCGGCAGAGGACGCCTGTGTGGTCGTTGTGTCCGCGGCGCCGCCGCCTCCACTTCCGTCGTCAGGCGACGCGTCGTCGCCGCATCCCACGAGCCAACCGCTGCAAGTCAGTGCGGCCAAGGCAGTCAAAACCACATATCTTCCGCAACGCATGGCAAGCCTCAAACGCTAGTCAAAATCATTGAAGTCATACTGGTCGCAGCACAGCTCGTTCGAGGCCTCACAAGTGCGCGCGTCGCACGCCCGCATGAGCCGGTAGCCACCAGCCCCGTCTTCTTCGAACTGGGCAAACGTGTCGTTCGGAGGCCCATACTCATCGTATTCCCCAAACAGGCGGAACGTTGGAGGCCACGGGATTCCAGAGATTGTGCAAGCGTGACTCAGCATCATCTCGTTTCCGCGCACCTCGGCAGACCAAGGCAATTCTCGCGCTATTTGGCGGAGCGCATCGAAGTCGGCGGGCTGGTCAATGGTGGGGCAGGGCGCTTCCTTAAGGTTGGGGTCCAACGCCTCGCGCGACACGGGACCTCCGGACTTGTCGACCGTCACCTTGGTCAAAGAACCATCTTGACCTGAAAAATTGAATCGCCATGTTTCGCAGGGCTCCGTGTCGATCGCGGAGGAGCGCGCCTCGTACGCCATCAAACGCCCCGCCTCGCCCTCGCAACGGATTCTCTCGTACGCCTCAACGCTCGACGGGCATACCAATTCGCCGCACGGTGGCTCCGAGCCCTGGTCACCGGGGCGCGGCGGCTCTTCTCCGCCCCCCGGATCGACGTCAACCTCGGCGCCGCAACCCATCGCCAGGACGGACGACGCAAGGGCGACCGCCGTCACGGCGGCCCACTCAGTCGAAAAACGAACCATCGGCGGCCGCGTAGTAGAGGGCAAAAGGTTCGTTGTCGACGCCATTGCAGGCTTGCGCGGCGGCCGGGTCGAATGCAACGACAACCGCGAGGTTGCGGGTTTCGCCGTCAGGCGGGGTGATGATGTCGAACCCTTCGTTGTTGTTGTCGAACGAGCGAGATGACACGAGCACCTCTTCGGTATCGTAGTCGACGAGAAAGAGGTCGAGATCGATGCTCAGGTCGGTGTAGCCGTAGCCGAGCGGCGTGGTCGGGCAGCTATCCCACGCCATCGAGACGCGAACCCGCGCCCCCGGCGCCACCGATTCCAAAAACGCGACGGGCTTTTGCCGCCACTCGGCGGTCGGGTCGTCGAGCCCTGCCGGCGCGACGGGGAGGTCAGGGTTGATGCCGGGGTCTGCCGTCGAAATCCACGGCGGCGCGGGCGTCGAGTCACCTCCGCCCACGTTGATGGTGAAGAGGCCCCCGCCTACGTTGTCGAAGGGTTCGAGGCCACAAAACTTAATGACGTTGTCGGCGGTAGGGGAGCCGGCCCCGTCGCGGCCATCTTCGCTGATGGTCGTCGGCGGCATGGTGTACGCGTCGTCGACCGGATTGAAGTCCCACGCGCCGGTCATGAGAAGGGCACGGATGCCGAGATGGTTGTCAAACCCGCAGAATTGCTTCGTAAGGGCGGCAAGCGCGGCAATCGAAGGAGCGGCGTACGAGGTACCGTCTCTTTTTTGCCACTGGGTGGTGGTCGCGACATCGACGACATCAGCGTCGATGCTCAGGCCGACGACGTCGGGCTCTTCGCGATCGCTGAACACGGCAAAGCTCTCGGATACCGAAGGGTTGTCCGTAGGAGCAAAGAAGTCGAGTCCGCCGGCTGCGTTCATCCCGCCGACGCAAATGGAATTGGAGGGTTTGCAACCCCAGTTGGTGAGGTTTCCGTTTCGGGTCCCGTTGTTGACCCCCGAGGCCCTCACCACCGTGAGGTCCTCGAAGCGCGCGTAGTAGTCTTGAGCGAGGCCGTCCGCCCCCTGCGCCGCGCTAAGGCAGGCGAAAGATTCCGTCACGGTGGTCACCCCCTCTTGCACCAGGTAATCGTAAGCGGCGACGAGCCCGTTGTCGCTGCACCTGATTTCGCGGTTGGCACTCGGGCTGGCGCCGCTCGCGACCGCCCCGATGTTGGGATGGTAGAACTCGGCCTCGAACGCCCCGTAGGAGGTTCCGTTGGCCAATTCGTGGGCCATCACGCTCAAGACCCAGGTCGCGTGGGGGTCGATGCACCTTCCAGCGACGCACCTGACTTCCGTCCCACCGCAATGCTCACATTGATTATCGGCGTTGCACGAGTCGCCGAGCGCCTCTTCGGTGACGTTCAACCCGGCGAGCGCCTGGTGGTAAGTGCCGAGCTCGCACCGAGCATCCTCCACGATCCCTATGCGTTGGGGGGCACCGGTAGGGTTGTCCGGCGGCGGCCCCCCGTTGATGACCGGATTAAACACCGTGTCGATCTTCGGCACAGTGAGGCCAACGCCAGGGCCGCTGAGGTTGAGTTCGGTTGACGCGATGTCCCCCTCTGCCCCGAGCGACACGCGTGCCACCCCCTCGAGCCGCGACAAGCGTGTGAGGGCACGGGCGTCGACGTCGACGCTGACGAACGGCGCCTTCGATCCCGGGACGACGGACGCCCCGAGGTCCTCCAGTCCGGCCCGAAAGGCCGCGGTATCCTCGAGCCCAGGCTCGAGCACCACCAACGCGCGAACCGGAATCGGCGCGGAGGCCGCGGAGGCGGCGTTGGCCGCTTGGACGAGGCTTCGGTCCAGATTGCCGTATTTGATGCGGTGCGCGGCACGCTCGCGCGCCATGAAGCTCCCGCGTGCCTCCAGCCCCGTTTCTGACCGAACGAACTTTCCGGTCCTTCCGTCGGGAAAGCGGAGCAGTTCAAACGCCACGCTCACGCCCAGGGCTCTCGTACGGTACCGAGCGCAGAACCTCGTAGCCCGCATCGAAGCGCACCTATTCCGATGTCGAGCCGCACGCTTGAAGAGCCGCCGCGAGCGCGCACGTCAGCACGCCGGCGCGCATGAGCCGCCGCATCGTTCCCCCTGGCATCGTTCCCCCTGGCATCGTTCCCCCTGGCATCGTTCCCCCTGGCATCGTTCCCCCTGGCATCGTTCCCCCTGGCATCGTTCCCCCTGGCATCGTTCCCCCTGGCATCG
>JBCCLB010000136.1:0-11610 GCA_039027095.1 Myxococcota bacterium | reverse complement strand
GTCCTCGTCCGAGCATTCCGCTACATGGCTGAGAACACGCGGCGCGCCCATCCCGAACGGGATCGAAAACGAGGGCGCCTCGCAAGCGGGCTACGACCTCGCGCAATCGTAAAGGTCTAACCTATGAAGGATCCTTACGACACGCTGAACCTGTGGTGCTATATCTTGACGAGCACGTCGTGGTGGTGGGCAAGCCTTCGGGGCAGGTGGTGCATCCGGGTTGGGGGGGCCGGGGTGAGCCGACGACGATGACGTGGCTCCGCGACGAGCTGGGTCACTGGGTGTATCCTGTGCACCGGCTCGACCGCGCGACCAGTGGCGTGCTCGTGATGGCGCGTTCGTCGGAGGCGGCACGGCGGGTGAGCGAACGCTGGGACGAGGCCGAGAAGACCTATCTCGCGCTCGTGCGGGGGACGCCGCCGGCGGCGGTCGACCTCGACCACGCGGTGCGTCGCGAGCTGAAGGGCTCGGCGCGGGTGCCGGCGCGCACGACGTTTCGGTTCATCGCGCGCTCGTTGCGGGACCGCTGCAGTTTGTTGCTCGCGCAGCCACACACGGGACGGCTCCATCAGATCCGTCGGCACCTCAAGCACCTCTCCCATCCCATCGTGGGCGACACCCGCTACGGGCACGGCGTCGACAACCGGCACTATCGCGCGCAGTGGGGGCTTCATCGGCTCGGTCTCCACGCGGCCCGGCTGCGACTTCCGGCGCCGTTCGCGCCGCGGCGCTGGATCGACGTGACCGCCCCGGTCCCCGCCGACCTCGCCGAACCGCTGGCGCGGCTTGGTCTGCCGTCGGCCCTCGGGGACATCGACGCTCTGGGCGCTCTCCCCTAACGACGTCCGGGATGGGGCACGCTCGGAGGCCGTGCTGGGGCTCCCGCGCTAGGGCTCCCGTGCTGGGCCTCCCATGCTAGGGCTCGGCCACCATGACGTGGTGGTGGCGACGGTTCGCGCTCAGCCTGGCGTTGGTCCTCAGCTTGGGGGCGCCCCGCGCGCGCGCTCAGGCGCCCGCCGGCGCTACGGCTTCGGCGCCTTCTGATGCGTCTGAGCTTCCCGAGAGCGACCAGGTCACGACCGTCGACGACGGCGAGACGGGGCCCCCATCCAGAGCGAACGACCCAAGCGCGCCCGCCGGAGCCGTCCCCGCCGAGGTCTCGTCGCCACCGCCTCGCGTCGCCTCCGCCACGCCGCCGTTGGACCGGAGCACCCCGCGGCAGACGCTGGCGGGCTTTCTCGACGCCCTGGAGGCAGGCAAGGGGGCGCGGGCGGCGCAATACCTCGATCTGGCCGGCCTCCGCTGGTCGGCCCACCGTACGCCGGCCGAGGCGGCCCAGCAGCTCGGGTCGGTGCTCCGCCGTAGCGTCGTGGTCGACCTGGCCGACCTCCCCGACACCGACGCCGATCTCGAGGAGCAGACGAGGTTTCGCATCGCCACCGTCGAGGTCGAAGGCCGCGACGTCCCCATCGACCTCGCTCGCGTGCCCGATTCATCGCCCCCGCGATGGGTCTTCGCCGCCACCACCGTCTCGGCCATCCCCGAGCTGTACGCGGCGACCCGCGCCGAGAGCTGGCTCGAGCCTTTGGTGCCGAAGGCCTTCGCCGAGCGCCGCTTCGGAACGCTGTGGGGATGGCAGCTCATCGGTCTCGTCCTCGCCTTCGTGGTCGCGCTGCCGCTCGGAATTGGGCTCGGTAGCGTCTTGTTGTGGCTTCTGCGCCGGTTCGTCCGACGCACCCCGATCGCTTGGGACGACACCCTGGTCCAAGAGGCGCGAGCACCGCTGCGGTTCTCGGTCGGGTGGCTTTCGATGGGGACCTTCACCCTGTCGCTCAGCCTGCCCCAGCGCTGGGAGGTTGCGCTCGAAAAGGTGATCGCAACCCCGCTGATCTTTGCGGTGGGGTGGTTGCTCATGCGGCTCGTCAAGGTCGCGACCGTTGCCTACCTCGAAAACGTCCCCGATGACCTCGAGCTCAAGACGCGAGGGCTCCGCACCCAGCTGATGATCCTGCGGCGCCTCTCGTCGGTGGTGATCGCGCTCATCACCCTGGCCATCGCGCTGATGCAATTCGAGGTGGTCCGCAGTGTCGGGTGGTCGCTGCTCGCGTCGGCCGGCGTCGCTGGCGTCGCCCTCGGCTTCGCGGCCCAAAAGTCCCTCGGCGCCGTGATCGCCGGCCTTCAGCTTTCGATCACCCAACCGCTCCGCCTCGGCGACGCCGTCGTGGTGCAGGGGTTGTGGGGCGAGGTGGAGGAGATCTCGCTCACCTACGTGCGGGTGAAACTCTTCGACGAGCGCCGCCTCGTCGTCCCCATCGAAAAATTCCTCACCGAGAGCTTCGAGAATTGGAGTCAGCCCGGCGACCTCATGACCGGCATCATCGAGATCGCGGTCGATCCGAGCGCCCCCTTCGCCACCATTCGTGCCGAGCTCGAGCGGCTCGCCCAGGCCCACCCCGACTTCGACGGTCGCGACTGCCGCCTTCAGGTCATCGACCAAGACGAGCGCCGCGCCCTCATTCGCTGCCGCGTGAGCACCAGCGACATCAGCAAGACCTTTCCCCTCCGCTGCGACATCCGCGAGCAGCTCCTCGGCTACTTGCAACGCCTCGACGGCGGCCGCTACCTCCCGCGCCAACGCTGGGCGGCGGTGGACCTCGCGGGCCAAAACGATTGAGGGCCGCGCGAAAGCGGGGATAGCGTGCGGCGGTGTCGACGACGGAAGCGGTCCGCGCTCATTACGACGAGTTTCCTTATCCCACGGTGGTGAACCTCGCGGTGCCCCGACCGGTGGCGCACCGGCGACGGCGGCTCAGCTATCTTCTGGGGCGACGCAAAGAGACGGCCATCCCCCCCGACGCGCGCATATGGGTGGCGGGCTGCGGCACGCAGCAGGCGGCTCACTGGGGCATGAGTTTTCCCGAGGGACGCGTGCTCGCCACCGACCTGTCGCCCGAAGTGTTGCAACGGGCCCAGGGGCTCGCCGACGCCCTCGGGCTCGCGCACGTCCGCTTCGCGCAGCACGACCTCATGACGTCGCCTCCAGAGAACGACGCGTTCGATCTCGTGGTGAGCACCGGGGTGATCCACCACCTCCCGTCTCCGAGCACCGGCCTGAAGCATTTGCGCCAAGCCCTCAAGGCCGACGGGGCGCTGCAGCTCATGGTCTACGGCACGGCGCAACGAGCACCGCTGGCGGCGATCCGACGGGCAACCGAGCTGCTCGCCCCGCCCGAGATGAAGCCCGAGGCACGCTATGCGCTCGCCATCGACGTGCTTCGGGCCACCCTCGCGGCCGAGGATACGTGTGCGCCTTTGGGGCGGGCGGCGCTCGAACTCCTCGAAACCTACGCCGACCACGATCCGAGCTTCGTCGCCGACGCCCTGCTCCATCCGCTCGAGCAGACCTACGACATCGATGGGCTGCTCGCGCTCCTCGCCGAGGGAGGCTTTCGCCATCAGAGCTGGCAGCAGCCCGCGCTATGGCAGCTCGACGGCTACCTGCCCGATGCTTCAGCGCTGGTGGCGCAAAGCCACGAGCGCCCGCCCAAAGACCAATGGCGACTCGTGTACGCCCTGTCTGGCCTGGCCGCACCGCTCCTCGAAGTGCTCGCGGTCCCCGCCGAAGCGCCTCCCGTCGCTCCCTACGCGATGGAGGACCTCGACGCGATGCCACTGCAGGCCTGCTCCGAAGCGCGGGTGGTGGCGGTTAAAGACGGTCGACCCGTCGGCGAGGTCGACGTACCGGCTCTCGAATTGAACGGGGAGCAACTCGTTGGCCGCCCGGCGGCCGGGTACGGCTCCCCCCGCGGCTTTCGCCTGCCCGCCACCGTGGCCCCGCTCCTCTCCGCCTGCGACGGAACCACCACCGCCGGCGCCTTGATCGAGCGGTTCGCCGCCGACCTCGGCAAGCCGGCCGTGTACCAAACCCTCGGCACCCTCCTCCCCGACGACATCGGCCTGCTCGTCCCGGCCTGGTGAATAAGCGACCGACACCCTTGCCTCGCCGCGACTCCATCACGAGCGCGGCTCCCCGGAGGCGCACACGCCGGAAGGTCACCTACATCCTCGCGGCACGGTTTTCCTCGATTCCCTTCGTCGCCGGCACCGCGATCCTCGGATGCGAGGCCGGCCCCGGGCCCGCCGCCGAGTCTTCGCCCGACGCGCCGGAAGTCGCTCCCGAAACCTATGAGCTTCCGGCGGCGGCGGCGCCGGGTGACGCCCTCCCCATCGCCGCCGCGGCCACGGCCGTCCGCCAGCCGGCCCCGACACCCGACGTGAATGGAAGCGCCACGCCGAGCGCCTCCGTGTCTGCTTCTAGCTCCGCCTCTTCCGCTGCCTCTTTTGGGGCCTCCGCCGACGTCGATCCGTTCTCGCGCACGATGGTGCGGCGGGT
The DNA here is from genome assembly GCA_039027095.1 of Myxococcota bacterium. Taxonomy (GTDB): domain Bacteria; phylum Myxococcota_A; class Polyangia; order Polyangiales; family Polyangiaceae; genus JAPYTK01. The sequence goes on along the minus strand of JBCCLB010000136.1, from coordinate 7,217 downwards.
CGGGGTGGACTTTCGCGAGGCGCCGCTGCTGTTCACCGCCTCGTTCGACGGCAGCCAGCGCTTCGGGATGTGGGTCGACACCATGCGCTTCGCGCGCGAGCTCGGGCGTGACCACCAGCAACCGGTACGGCTCACCTACTTCATCAATACCTGTTACTTCGACCCCACCGTCGAGCACTCGCGCATTGGACGCGCCCGCTCCCGCGACGAGGCCCTCGTGCGCCGGGCGCTGGCCCAGGTCGCCATCAACGCCGGCCACGACATCGGCAACCACGGGGTCCGGCACGACAACGGGCTGCGCTGGTCGCCCGCACAGTGGCGGGCCGAGTTCGACGAATTTCACGCCTGGACCGATAAGAACCTCTTTCGCCCCGTCCGCGACGGCGCGGGCCGCCCTGTGTTTCCCCGCTTCACGTCGACCTCCGACGTCGCCGGCGCCACCGGCGCGCGCTGTCGCGAGGACGCAGACTGCCCTGACGGGAGCTGCCTCGCCATCACCGAGGAGGCCCGGTTCTGCACCCAGCCCTGCAACCGAAAGCGCCCCTGCCCGGCGCCGACGGTGTGCGGCGCCCCCACCTTTCGCGACGACACCGACGTCTGCGTGCCCCCGCCCGCGTTCCCCGTCGAGCACCGGGGCGTCACCCTGTTCGATCGCGCCGGCCGCCCCAACCTCGAGCGGCTCCGGCCCTACCGCATCATCGGCTACCGAGCGCCCTACCTCGCCGGCAACGACGGGCTCACCGAGGCGCTCCTCGCCCGCGAATACATCTACGATGCGAGCCAGCTCAGCCCGCCCGGCGCCCCGCTCCGCTTGTCGCTCGCCGAGGGCGGCCCGACGCCGGGGGTGCTGCTGGGGTTTCCGCTCATGCAGCATCCGCCGGCCCGCACCATCCCGATGGACTACAACTACCTCCAGGTGGGCGCCGACGAGGACACGATGAGCCGGGACTACCGGGCGAGCTTCGTCGCGAGTTTCGCCCGCGACGCGCGCACGCCCTGGAACGTTGGCCATCATTTCTCCCTCTGGCGTGACGGCGCCTACTGGCGGGCGCTGCAGAAGAGCATGCGGTTCGCCGCCGCCGGTTGTCCCGACGAAGAACATGGGGGTAAACGCTGCCCCGACGTCGCCTTCGTCTCCTTCCGCGAGTTGAGCCGGATCATCGTGCGGGCCGTCCGCCGCGGGCGACGCACATCGACGCCGCCGGTGGCGCGCGTATCGGACCGCCACCCTCGCGCGAAGACGAGCCCGCCATGACGCGAGACGACCCCGAAGCGTCCCCCGACGACGCCGCCAGTGACGATGCCGCAGGGCCCACGGGCCCCACGTCTGCGCCCGAGCGTCTCGAACCATTGGACCCCGTTGCGGACACTTCGACCTCGCTCGATGGGAACATCGTGGCCTCGGTCACCGCGCCGCCCGTGCCGCCGCGGCTCAAGCGGCTCATCGTCGGGACCACCGCCACCCTCGTCGCCGTCGCCATCGCCGCGCGGGCCGCATTTCCTTACCTGCTGGTCCACCACCCGCTGCTGCTGCTCGTCCTCAATCCCAAGACGAGCCACATGGTGCTCGTCGCCCCTCAGGTCGAGCTGTGGTCGTTTCTCGCCGTGGTGACCCCCCGACGCATGCTGAGCCTGGTGCTCCTCTTCGGGCTCGGAGCCAGCTACGGACGAACCGCCATCACTTGGGCCAAGCAGCGCCACCCCCGCTTTGCCCGACTCATCGACCTCATCGACGGTCTCTTCGCGCGCTACGGGCTGCTCGTGGTGCTGTTTCTTCCCATTCACACCGTGTGCGGGTTGGCGGGCGCACTGCGGGTCTCGTTCGGCCGGTTCTTGGTCGCCATTCTCCCCGGGCAGCTCCTGCTGGGGATTGCCACCTATTACCTCGGCGACTCCCTTTCCGACTGGATCCGACCCCTCACGGAGTGGCTGTCGCGCCACATCGTTCTCGCCACCGCGGTCAGTGTCGTCAGCGTCATCGCCTACCAGGCCTTTTCTCGCGCCCGCAAAAAGGGCCAAGCCTCACCCCCGACGCCCGAGCGGCCCTCATCGCCGTGACGCCGCCCATCGCCGCGACCGCGATGCGCCTCGGTTCGCGTGCCCCGGCCGGACACCGCCGGGACGGGCGACGGAGGTCGGACGCGGCCCGCGGATGAGCGACCACCGCCGCGGCCCATGATTACCGAGCTGACCGTCTCCAACTACCGAAGCCTCGGCGCCGAGCTGACGCTTCGGACCGGGCCCTTGACGGTCCTCATCGGGCCCAACGGGTCGGGAAAATCCAACCTTCTCGATGTCTTGACCTTCGTTCGAGACGCCGTGGTGCAGGGGCTCCCCGCGCGATCACCACCGAGATGGCACCGGCAGTGTTCGTCGATGGAGTCGCGGGCGCCCTTACAACGCCAAAATCTCGCTTGGCCTTACCCCACCATAAACGGGCATCCCGCTTCGTTCGGCTTCGAGATAACGGAGGATCGAGGAGAAGAGTATCGCGTGAAATCTGAGTGGGCGGCGACCTCGAAGCGGCACATAACCTCGTCTCTCGTGTGAGCCAGGAGCACGAACTGTTGTGTCCCTGGGCGACACCGCGCCGCTGGAAAAATCTTCATCAGTGGGACAATCAAAACGGTCGGGGAGGCGTCCGGCGTGGCGCTGAATTCGCCCGTGAAAATCCGACGCGGCCGCCCTGCTCATTCTTCGCGACGAAGATGATGGTTGTCCCGCCGAGGTCGCTCCTCGGAGCGGGCGCGAGCTGCGGTCGCTCAACCTCCCGGCAGGCGTGCACGCTTTCGCAGAGTAGGACCCGATAGCGGCACGAAACGCCCCACGGGACGCCCAAACGCCCTCGTCCGGGTGCAAAACGCCCCACCGGGACGCCCAAACGCTCTCGTCCCGGTGCAAAACGCCCCACCGGGACGCCCAAACGCCCCGGCCCCGATGCGAAACGCCGCACGAATCGACCGAGCACGTCTCGCGACGGGGGCAAACTGTACCGCCGCCCGGGTTGCCGTCATCCCCGGGCCGCCTCGAACTCGGAGCCCCGGAAACCCTGAACACCCGCAGCCCGGAAGCCCGGATGCCCGATGCCTCGAACCCCATAGGTTTGAACGCCTCGCGCTGTCTTCGGCTCGACACGTCTCACGTCGCCACGACCACCATTTCTTCGATATCTTGTGTGCCATATGGTGAAGGCTCGCGCGGCACATTGAGCCGTGGCCGAATTCAGGGTAAAGGTGGTGGCATGGACAAACGGAAGTCTCACCTCCTCCATCTTCTCATCCTGGCGGCGGGAGCCCTAACGCTATCGGCAGATATCCCACCTACCGAGGCCGGTACCAGCTACCCCATCGTCTGCAGGGGAGGTCACCCGCTTGGGGTACGTATCGAGACGGAACTGGGAAGACGCCCGTCTGACCGTAACTTGATTCAGTATTCGTTCAATCGAACGAGTACCAAACAGCCGGCATCAAGACTGCCCGTGGGAGCTTGCTCCTGGAGAGACCGCGCCGTCCGCAGCAATGAACCCTCCGTGATTAAACTCTATGTCGGCGAAGGCGTGACCAAGTTTACCGGGGAGCAATTTGCCGCTTGTCTCCGCGACCGAAACTGCCGGCTCCAGGCTTCGGTGGGCCGGGTCGGTTCGGCCCTTCATGTCAACCTCGTCCGTCCCGTAACCGTCGGCATTTACTGATTGCGCCCGTCATCGTCGCCGACAGACCTCGGTTCGGGCGGCTGACTCGGCAAAGGCCTTACCGCCGTCCGTCGAAGGACCGGTCCAGCGGGCGAAGTCGGGGACGTCGACCCGACCGCGTGGCGGCCCTCGAAAAGCAGGACGAGGAGGCCCTCGACGCCTACTTCGCGCAGGACCAGCGAGGGCAAGGCCAAGCTTGCCTTCGCGCACCATCCGACGATGAGGCACGTGAGCGGCGCCCCGCAGGGGACCGGTGCGGGGGTCGACGGCGTCGAGCTCGATCGGCGTTGCGGTCGAAAGCTCGCCGCGTCCGAGCGGAGCGCCGTTTGGATTTACCCTTCGTCGCCCTCGGGACGATTGAAGCCGTAGTAGCGACACGCGTTCAACAGCAGGAACTTCTTGCCGTTGAGACCCTCTTCGAGCTCGAACCATAGTGAGTGGTCCGCGGAATCATCCTTGTCGGGCTGGGTCCCTCCTTTGAGGACCACGGAGAAGACGCCCTGGGGGATCTTGAGCGACTCCCGAGCTGGTGCCCCGCTCCCCCGGCTCGTAGCAACGCGGAGTCCCACGGACCCGACGGGATTCTTGTTCACGAACCGGTAGGCGACGATGCTGAAGCCGCGGGGGCCATTTTTATCCTTCGTGAACAGATCTAGCACGGTAAACTTGGGCGCCCCTCGCTTCATCGCGGAAAAGATATGCCCCTTCTTGCCTATCGGAAACGCGTAGAGTAGCCGCGACGACAGGTCCGGCGTTCGGTACTTGAAGTACCCCGGACTTGAAGGGGTCGGCTTGGACGGGTGGACGAAGTCATAGTGCTTTTCGTCGATTTTAGAGCCGGCGGAATATCCGGCCGTCATGCGAAGGGTGTCGACATCGGGGAGTTCGCCCGTGGATACGGTCATCACCCACGCACCCGTCCTGGTGCTGTCAACGATCTCAATCTTCGTGCCTGCTACCGCCGGGCGGTTCAAAGCGAGGCCGCCGGGGAGGAGCGCACCGGCCACCTTGAGGGATTGGCGTCGTGTGATTCTCATCGGGCGAGTATACGCTCCACCGAAGTCGGACCGTGAGGACTGGCCACGAGAAAGCACGGTCGCGTCCCCCCGACGGAGCCTCGCACGTGCTGGCCCGGTCGGTAGGTGCCCGAATCGATGCTCACCGCGAGACCGGATGCCCCCGATCGCGTCCGCCGATCCATGGTTCCCGGAGCCGGAGAGGTCATAGGCGAGTGGGCGAGCGCGTCCGGCCCCGCGGCGGTGCCCCAGGAGACCCTGACCTAATACGAGAGCTCCTCCAACAGTTCGGTCAGCTGGGCGCGCGCTTCATCCGACAACGGGGTCAGAATTTCGTCGGCTACCTCGGCCATGGTTCGGCGGATCACCTCGACCTTGGCCCGGCCTTGGTCGGTAAGCTGCACGATGGTCACCCTCCGGTCCGACGGGCTGGGATCCCGCAACACGAAGCCCTTGGATTCCAGCATTTGGATCGCCCTCGTCATCTGCGACTTATCGCGGCTCATGAGCACCACGAGGTCACGCAGCGGGGTGGGCTCGATGTCCGCCAAGGTGGTGAGGATCATACCTCCGAGGGGGCCGATCCGGTCGGGATCGGCATCCCGAGCGCGTGCATGAATCCCGGCCCCAAACCTGCGCATCAGGCGGTCGAGGAGGAGCGCGATCCGGTGATCGGGGGTCATGAAAAGTCCTGGACAAAAGCTTGAACAATGGTAGACATCGTCCACTTTTTGGTGGATATGCTCAACCAAATTACAGGGCGCGGCATGTACGACATAGCATCGTGGACGCCCACGCCCGCCGTCCAGGAACACCCAGCCATTCGCGAGGGATTCTGACATGTGGCCATTCACCGCGAACCGTCGCTACCGAGGGATCCCCTTCGACCCCGTACACGTGGAGCACACCCACACCGACTTGAAGGTGGAGGGGGAGATCCCCTCCGAACTCACCGGCCTCTACCTCCGCAACGGGCCCAACCCGGCGGGGCCCATTGGCTGGCGACATCACTACTTCAGCGGCGACGGCATGGTGCACGGGGTGAAGGTCGAGCGCGGTCGCGCCCGGTGGTACCGGAATCGATTCGTACGCGCAGGAGGTGTGCCCAAGGCGCTCGGAGAGCCAGACCCCGGAGGACCGGTTTCGAGCGGGCTCGACGTGTCACCGAATACGAACGTCATACGCTTTGGTGACCGGATGTTCGCGTCCAATGAAGGAGGACCAAGCCTCGTAGAGCTCGGCCCTCACCTCGAGACGATTTCAAGAAGCACGTTGGACGGAGTGGTTCCCGATGGATTCACCGGACACCATAAGGTCGACCCGGACGACGGCGACATCCATGGCGTGGTGTACAGCGGCGCTCTAGGCACCAATGCGCTCTACCTTCGCATGACGGAGGATGGCCGGATGCTCAATCGGGTGAAGGTCCCCCTCGCCGGAAACACCCAGATCCACGACATGTCGATCTCCCGACGGTATGCGGTCATCTATGATCTCAACGTCGAGTTCCGTATGTGGATGCTCCCGCTCACCACCTTGCCCATCCGGTGGTCCCCCCGCCGACCGTCGCGGCTTGGCATCCTTCCCAAAGGCGGAGACGCGTCCGATGTGCGCTGGTTCGAGGTCGAGCCCTGTTACGTCTATCACCCGATGAACGCGTTTGAGACCGACGACGACAAACTCGTTCTCGATGTGAGCCGTTATGCCCAGGCGGCAAAGAAGGACCTCTACGGACCTCTTGGCGACACCACCCCCACCATTCACCGTTGGACCTTGGACCTCGCCTCGGGAGGGTCGGCTGTCGCAACGGAAGAAGTCCTCTTTAATTTGGCGTTGGACTTTCCCAAGGTGAGTCCCCGGTTCGAGGGGCGCAACTATCGCTTCGGCTACGGCGTTGAAGCCTCCTTGCGCCCTTCCTTCGATGCCGCGATCAAGATGGACTTGGAGACCCGCACCACCCAAAGGCAGGCCTTCGACGGGGGCATGGCATCGGAGCTCACCTTCATCCCTCGTTCGGAATCAGGGACGGAGGATGACGGATGGCTCATGGGGTTTGTGTTTCAACCCGAAAGGCAGCGCTCGAGACTGGTGATCCTCGACGCCCAGCGCTTCACCGACCCACCCGTAGCGAGCATCTGGATCCCCGAGCAATACGTACCCATCGGAACCCATGGAGGATGGTTCCCCGATCCAGGCTCGGCTTGAAAAGCAACGGCCCCCACCATCGAGCCGTCTCTCCACATCGCCCTTGGTCGAGCGTCGCAAAAAGCAGGGGGGGGGCGGGCGCCGCGTCACGACGACATGCGGCGCCCCTCTTGGCGGGGGCGCCGCACGGTAGTCGCATCAGCGATGCGCGACCTTGTAGAGAATCGCGACGATGCGGTCGATGCGGTCCACCTCAGCCGCTACCGACGCGGCGTCGACATGACCGACCGCGCCCGCGAGACGCAACGCCATGATGGCTTCGCGCCCCGACGCCATCGCGATGTCGAACATCGCCCCGCGCTTCG
>JBCCLB010000135.1:0-12241 GCA_039027095.1 Myxococcota bacterium | reverse complement strand
GGACCGCCGACGCCATTCGACAAGGCGACGAAATCGACCACCTCGAGCCCGCCGATAAGGCCAAGCTGGAGCCTGTTAAGACCAAGAAGAAGCGCAAGCGCAAGAAAAAGAAGCGCAAGAAGAAGAAAAAGAGGAACTCTGTAGTCGACGCAGGGTGGTGGGTGCCGACTCCCGATGGACCGGTCGGGGGTGAATTTGCCGAAGACGATGACCCCCCCGGCCCCTACGGGCAGGTACCGCCGCCATCTCATCATTGGAAATACGATCGGCTGCAATTCCTGCTGACTCCGGGGGTCGTCCTTTTTCTCGGCGAGGACACTAGCGTCACCGACCCCTCCTTTCACATCAGCGCCGACATCGGGACCCGGCACGGCGACTTTTCATGGTCGGTTCGTGGGCAGTACAGCACCGTGGCGCTCGACAATTTCACCGACAACGCCAATTACGGTGGCCTCGGCTTGACGTTTCACTACTGGCCGCTGGAATCGAAGCACGTAGACCTCAGCTTCGGGGCGCAAACCGGTTGGATGCGGCTTGGCTTTCGCGGCGCGAGTGCCGACGCTTTGGCCCTCGGGCCAACCACCTCCCTACTGTTTCGCTTGGGCGACCCTCGCGGCCAGTTGCTTGTCGGACCGAGGGTGACCTACCTCCACCTTCTCGACGTCGAGAACGAAACTCAGGGAGGCCACCTCGAATTCGGCCTGACTTTCGGATTCTCCAGCGGATACGGATACTGAGCGTCGGCCTTCAGGTGCCTGGCCATGGCGGGCAGCCCGCAGCCCCGGATGTCGCGCGCGACTCAAGAGTATCGCCGCGCGGTCGTTCGTGACCCACGGGACGGATAGGGCACCTTTTTCGCCCCCCTGGATGGGCCCGCTCCCGTCCCCATGGCCCCATGCACCGGGCTTCGAGAAACGTGGTCGTGATTCCGCCGAGGGACCCTCGTCCCCTTTCTCGGCCGAGCCCCATGAACTGAAAAGGATGAACTCATGAGCAAGAAGATCCTCGTCGTCGACGATTCGAACACGATCCGTCAGCAGGTTGGCATGTGCCTCTCAGGGGCGGGCTACACCGTCGTCGAGGCCTGCGATGGGGCGGAAGGGCTCGCTACGATCAAAAGCGACGGCGATCTCGCCATGGTCGTCTGCGACGTGAACATGCCGAACATGGGCGGTATCGAGATGTTGGAGGCCGTACACGCGGACGGTGGGTACAGCCACCTCCCCGTCGTGATGTTGACCACCGAGGGAAAGGCCGACCTCATCGCCCGCGCCAAGAAAGCGGGCGCCAAGGGCTGGATCGTCAAACCCTTCAAACCCGACCTGTTGCTCGCCGCCGCCGAGAAGCTCACCGCCAAGGCCGCTTGATCAAGCGTCGCTGGTCCGTCGAGGAAGCTCCGTATGTCTGCCGTCGCGCCGCTCGATGCCGTCTCCTCCATTGAAGCCTTCCGGGCCGAAATGGAACGCATCGTCGAAGAGGCCCTCGCCAAGAGCGAGCAGGGCACCCTGGGCGCCGGTAAGGCGCTGCAGGCCATCGTGCGCGACGCCAAGGAGTTCATCGAGGAGACGGAGCAGACGATGTCGCGCATCGAAGCCACCGACGAAGAGGCCTCCGTGATGGATCTCATCGGGGACCAGTCACAGCTCATCCGTGGGTTCATTCACGACTTGACCGAGCGGGTAGAGCGGCAGAACGACATCGCGACGACGGCGGAGCGGAGCCTTCAGGACATCACCGAAGCGGGCGCCACCATCGACCGCATCACCCGGGAATCGCGCATGTTGGCCCTCAATGCGCTCATCGAAACCCACCGTCTCGGTCAGGATGGGCGCAGCCTCGCCGTCATCGCCGACCACATGAAACAACTCAGCGAGACCGTCGCCGATGCGAACGAAGGCATCGCCGAATTGAGCCGCCAGCTCTTGAAGGTCATCCCCGAAATGGCCTCCAACACCCGCGAGATGAGACGGACGTGTGATGACTTCTCGTCCGAGGTCTCGGCGCAGATCGGCGACGTCGCCCGCCGTACCGACGAGCTTCGCGAGGTGGTCGATGCCGTGCGCAGCCTCGGACGAGGCCGCCTGGATCAGATCGTGCGCACGAGCCACGAGGCGCTGAGCCATCTCGCGTTTCAAGACCCCGTCGCTCAGAGCTTGCGCCGGATGGTTCTCATGCCCGTGGGGGAGGACGAAGCCGCGCCGGCCGACCTCGCCGAGGGGCACGACGAGGAAGATGCGACCGACGACGGCGAAAGCGCCGCCGCCGGCGAGCTGCTTCTCTTCTGAGGGGGGAACGAATCAATCAGTGCCCGGCCCAAACGGGCCGGCGCGCTCTCGGGGTGGGGCCCCGTGCTCAGTTGAGTCCCGCGGATGCGGCTGCCCGCGCCGCAGCTGCATCGCCCCGATGTCCCGCATCGGCGAGGCCCGCCGCCACCGCATCGACCGTTCGCAGCAACGCGTCATGGCGTCGCACGACATCGCCCATGTGACCGACCCGGAAGTAGGTCTTTTTGATGTCGGGGTGGAGCCCGCCCGCGATCACCACCCCGTGCTCTTTCACGCGGGCGGGGAGGCTCGCATCGACCCCGGCGGGAAGTCGGATGGCCGACATGGTGTTGGCTTCGACCCCCGGGACCGGAAGCAACGTAAGGTCGAGCGCGCGCCAGGCCGCCCGCATCGCCGACGCGACCTTGTGGTGCCGCGCGAACCGGGCCGCCATGCCTCGATCGCCCTCGAGTCGGTCGTCGAGAAGCTCGCCCAAGCTCACGTCGAGCGCCATGATCAAATTGGTCGCCGGCGTCGCGAAGTAGCTGGGAGATCGCGCCTCGTAGGCCTCCATGATCGGGCGCCACACCTCCACGTCGAGCGACATCGGCGGCGGGGTCTTCAATGCCGACCGCGCCTTCATGGCCCGCGGACTGAACACCAGCAGGGCAAGGCCGGCCGGAAGGCCGATCGCCTTCTGTGAGCCCGTCAGGTACACGTCCGCGCCCCAATCGTGCATCTCGAAGCGCTCCGCCGCGGTCGAGCAGACGCCGTCGAACACCGACAGACAGCCGTGCTCCCGCGCGAGCGCGCTCAACGCTTCGGCGTCGACGCGGGCTCCGGTGGAGGTGTCGACGTGGGTCGCGAAAAGGGCGCGAAAGCCACCGCCGCGGAGGACCGACGCGACCGCGTCGAGGTCGGCCACGCCGCCCAGGGCAGGTGCGGACACCACCTCGACCTCCGCGCCCCGACGACGGAGCATGGTGGCCATGCGTTCGCCGAAGTAGCCGCTCGACACCTGGAGCACGCGGTCGCCGGGATCGACGAGGTTGGTGGCGGCGACCTCCATCGCGAGGCTACCGCTGCCGGGAATGATGAAGGGCTGCGCCGCCGCGTCGGCGCACCACACCGCGCGCATGCGCTCGAGGGAGCGCCCGAAGGCGTCCATGAGATCGGGGGCGAGGTGACTCGGAGGCGGGACGGAGAAGGCCTCGACTACGGCGGGGCTCACTTCGATGGGTCCGGGGATCATGAGGAGAGGGGGGGACATGCTTCTGAACCAACACGATCGTCTGGGGAGGGGCAACTGCTCCCCCGATGTGTCATGTAGGGCGTCGCGAGACGGGCCGGCGGCCGCACGCGGTCTCCTGCATCGAACCCGTCGCGATCCACGAGGAGAAACGACCCATGGCGATACGACTCGGAGACGAAGCCCCGAACTTCAAGGCAGACAGCACGGAGGGCGAAATCGACTTTCACGACTACCTCGGCGACGGCTGGGGCGTGCTGTTTTCGCACCCGAAAGACTTCACCCCCGTCTGTACGACCGAGCTCGGGATGGTCGCGAAGCTGAAACCCGAATTCGACCGTCGCAACGTCAAGGTGGTGGGGCTCAGTGTCGACCCCGTGAGCGACCACCGCGCCTGGGCGCGTGACATCGAAGAGACTCAGGGCACAGCCCTGAACTACCCGCTGCTGGGCGACCCCGACCGCGCGGTCGCCAAGCTGTACGACATGATCCACCCCAACGCGGACAATACCCTGACGGTGCGCTCGGTATTCATCATCGGGCCCGACAAGAAGGTGAAGCTCACCCTCACGTACCCGGCGAGCACCGGCCGCAACTTCGACGAGATCCTTCGGGTGATCGACTCGCTGCAACTCACCGCCGACCACAAGGTCGCGACCCCGGTGAATTGGAACGACGGCGACGACTGCATCGTCGTCCCGAGTCTGTCCGACGAAGAGGCGAAGGCGAAATTCCCCAAGGGCTTCAGAACCGTGAAGCCCTACCTTCGCGTCACGCCCCAGCCGAACAAGTAGCGCGCCGGTCCGACCGCGGGGCTCTGCCCCATCGAGGGCAGAGCCCTGCTCCACCAAAGAGGGCTTCATCCGGGAGGGCCTCGTGACGGTGAGGGTGACGGAGGGGTTGACGGCGGTCGGACGCGCGCGGACGACCTGCGTCATGAAGGCGCTGATGCTGCACGGGACGGGGGAGGCCCCCCGTTACGAAGACGTCGACGACCCCGTCCCCGGCCCCGGCGAGGCGCTGGTCGCCATCGAAGCGGCCGCCCTCAACCATCGCGACATCTGGGTCACCAAAGGGCTGTACCCGGGGTTGTCGTTTCCTGCGATCCCCGGCAGCGACGGAAGCGGCACCGTGGTCGCCGTCGGCGACGAGGCCGACGGCGGGTGGCGCGACGAGGCGGTCGTCATCGATCCTGGCCTCGACTGGGGACCCGACGAGCGCACCCAAGGCCCCGGGTACAACATCCTCGGCGTCCCTCGGAATGGCACCCTGGCGGAAAAAGTGGTCGTGCCGGTCGAAAACCTCCGAAAACGCCCCGCGCACCTCACCGCGGCGCAGGCGGCGGCGCTTCCGCTCGCGGGGCTCACCGCGTGGCGCGCGCTGATGACCCGCGCCGGGCTTCGGCCCGAGGACAAGGTCCTCATCAACGGGATCGGCGGCGGCGTCGCCTTGTGTGCCCTTCAATTCGCCGTGGCCCACGGGTGCCGCGTGTGGGTCACGAGCAGCAAAAAGGACAAGATCGGCCGGGCCCAGCAACTCGGCGCCGAGGCGGGTTTTCTCTACGTCGACCAAGGCTGGGGAAAACAGGCGCGTCGTGTCCTCGACGGGGGCGCCGACGTGATCGTCGACGCCGCCGGCGGCTCGGGCTTCGGCGAGCTCGTCGACGCCCTCGCTCCGGGCGGCCGCATCGCGGTGTACGGCGCGACGCGCGGCGCCTGGCCCGAGCTCATGCCGGCCAAGCTGTTCTTCAAGCAAGCGAGCGTCGTGTGCAGCACCATGGGGTCGCCCCGGGAGTTCAGCGCGATGTGCGCGTTCGTCGCCGAGCAGAAGCTCGTGCCCGAGGTCGACCGTACCTTTTCCCTCGCCCGGGGCGCCGAAGCCTTCGACCACCTCGCCTCGGGAGCCCAGATGGGCAAGGTCGTCGTCCGACCATCGTGACCCCCGAGTGACCGATTTGCCCTCGGGCGACGCCGCCGGCAGGGTCGCCCCATGCTGCTCGATCGCTTCCGCCTCGAGGACAAGGTGGTCGTCGTCACCGGCGGTGGCCGCGGGATCGGCCGTGGGATCGCGCTCGGCTTCGGAGAGGCGGGGGCCAAGGTCGTCGTCGCCGCGCGTCGTCGGCACACCCTCGACGAAGTGGTGTCGGCGCTCGCGGAGCGCGGTGCGGACGGGCTTGCGGTGCCGACCGACGTCAACGAGCCCGAAGCCCTCGATGCGCTCGTGGCCCAGACGCTCGAGCGGTTCGGGCACATCGACATCCTCGTCAACAACGCCGGGGGCACCCCGCCCCTCATCGCGCTGCAAACGAGCGACGAGACGTTTGCGCAGGCCTTTCACTTCAACGTGACGACGGCGTTCTCCCTCTCACGTCGCGTCATCCCCCACCTGCTCGAGCGCGGGGGCTGCATCCTCAACATCTCTTCGGCGATGTCCCACCTCGTGGACAGTGGCTTCGTCAGCTACGGCACGGCGAAGGCCGCGCTCAATCACCTGACCCGCCTCCTCGCGGCCGAGTTTGCCCCTAAGGTTCGGGTCAACGCGCTCGCCGTGGGAGCCGTGGTCACCGACGCCCTCGAGGCGGTCACCCAAATGGCGTCCCTGCGGGAGGCGATGATCGACAAAACCCCGATGTCCCGCCTCGGGACCGTCGACGACGTCGCCGCCGTCGCGCTCCTGCTCTGCTCCGATGCGGGCAGTTGGGTCACCGGTAAGGTGTACGAGGTGGACGGGGGCGCCGTCGACTCGACGTGGCCCATGAAGATCCCCGGCTACTGAGCGCGGCCCCTGAAAAAACCCTCGCAACTGACGTTTCGCTCCTTAAGGCCCGAGAAGAACCATGCACCGCCTCCCCTTCGCCCTCGTTCTCGGCCTCGGCGCGACGTTGCCCGCGGCGGCCTGGGCTCAGAACTACCCTCCCGTCGAGGTCGATCGGCAACCGGCCCCGGCGCCACAGAGGAACTACCCCCCGGCCGGCGGCGGCGGCGCGCGCGGGGGCGGCTCGGCGAGGGGCGGCGGGGGAAGCGGGCGAATCCCCGACATCCTCCGGCCGGGCACCAAACCTTGGTTCTTCACCGGCGCGCTCGGGCCGTCTTTTTACGGCATCGACCGCGGGACGCGATCGGAGGGCAAGCTCGCGCTCGACTTCGGCTATCACCTCGACGGCGCCTTCGAGGGTCCTTCCCTCGGGGGCTCCTTCGAGCTGACCTTCGGCGACTTCGTCGGCGTCAACCCCGCGTTTCGCTTCATGTGGGACATCGTCGTCCACGAACCGTTGGGCGTGACGATCGCCCCGTTCGCGAAGGCGGGGTACTTCGGGATTTTCGACGAGGGCAACTCCGGACACGCGCTCAACGTCGGGTTCGGCGCCGAGGGACGCATGGTGCTCGACGACGTGGGGCTCGTCCTCTTCCGTCCCATTCAGCTCGACAACTACGTGGGCGACCTCTTCGGCGACGCCTTCACCCTCGGCTACACGCTCCTCTTCGGAGGCGGCGTGATCTGGTGAGGCGCGCGCGGCGCGCCCGAAGGTGACGGCGGGCGAAAAACGCCCTACCCGACCGACCGTGCTCTCTTTCGTGCGCATGAGCGGGGCGTTGGCCACCCTCGGGCCCCTGCTCGTGCTCTTCGGGCTCGAGCTGGTGCCCACGCTGCGCGGGGAAGGTCTTTCCGTCGGGCTCCTGCCCCTGCTTCCTCTGCTCGCAGGAGGCACACTCGTGTCGGGCGGGGGGCTCGTGGGTGCGCGTGCCCCGAAGCTCGGGCGCGGCGCGGTCGCGCTCGGGTTCCTCGCCTTGGCTGCGTTCGCGGTACGCCACGCCCTCGACCGCCCCCTCGTCGCCTTGGGGACCGGCGTGGCCACCATTCTGCTCTTGCATCGCCTGTTTCCCTCTTCCGTCCCTCCCGAAAAGGACGAGGCCGACGTCGAGGCGTCCGCGGTCGTTCGCGCCGGCATCGCCCGGGCCCGCGGCGCGGCGGGGATCAGCCTCGCCGGGTGGCCGCTCTGGTGGCTTGGCGCCTTCGAACCCGACGCGTTGACCCAAGTCCTCTTCGGGGTGTCGCTCTTCGTCGCCTCCGGCCTCGTCCTCGCGTCGGTTCGGAGGTCGCTGCGCCAACCCACATGGGCCCGGGTGGCGATCGTGATGACGGCCATCGCGACCGCCGTCTTCGTGGTTGTCGCGTGGCAACGTCGAGACCCAGACCAGCTCTTGTTGGCGCTGACGGTGCTCCCCCTCGCCGGCGTGGCCCTGATCCGACCACGGTACGTCCGGCGCCCGCTTCTGCCGGCGGTATTCTCGTTCATCACCTCGGCCCCATCTCGCATCCTCGTGGCCACGTTCTTGATGCTTTCGCTGGGCGGAATGCTCTTGCTCCGGCTGCCCGTGGCCAGCGCCACCGGCGAGCCCATCCGGCTCCTCGATGCCGCCTTCACCGCGACGAGCGCCGTCTGCGTGACCGGCCTCATCGTCCTCGATACCCCGCTCGCCTTCAGCGGCGTTGGCCAGGGACTTCTCCTCGCGTTGATTCAAGTCGGCGGCCTCGGGATCATGAGCTTTTCGACCGTCGCCTTCGCCGCCTTGGGCCAACGTCTTTCGCTGCGACACGAAGCCGCCGTCGCCGACCTGGTGGGCGACCGCCGAACGATCGTCGCGTCGCTGGGCCGTCTGCTCGGCATCACCTTCGGCGCGGAGCTTCTCGGCGCGGCGGTGATGTTCGTTTGCTTTCATTGGATTCATGGGGAAGGCGTCTCCGCCGCCGCTTGGCGCGCCGTGTTCACGGCGGTGAGCGCGTTCTGCAACGCCGGATTCGCGCTTCAATCGGACAGCCTCGTCCCTTACGCCGCGTCGCCCGTCGTGTTGACGACCGTCGCCTTGCTCATCATCACCGGCGGCCTTTCCCCGTTGGCGGTGAGCGAGCTTCCGGCGCTGGTCTTTCGCCGGCGGGTCTCGGTCCAGACGCGGCTGGTGGTCCACGTCACCCTCGCCTTGACCGCGGTGGGAGCCGTGTTGGTCGGCGCGCTCGAATGGTCGGGCACGTTGGGTTCGCTCGACCGCCCCGAACGGGTGCTCGCGGCCTTCTTTCAGTCGGTCACCCTACGCACAGCCGGGTTCAACTCGGTCGCATTCGATTCGCTTCGACCCGCGACAGTGTGGGTGATGACGGTGTTCATGTTCGTCGGGGGCAGTCCGGGAGGCACGGCCGGGGGCATCAAGACGACGACCGCCGCCATCCTCGTGCTGGCGGTGATCAGCGCCATTCGTGGTCGTCCGCAGGCGACGGCGTACGGTCGCCACTTCGATCACCCCACCGTCTACAAGGCGATGGCGATCACCTTCGTCTCGCTCCTGATGGCGGTCGGGGGCATCGCGGCGCTCAGCGTGACGCAGCCGCACATCGCGCTCCCCGACGCGATCTTTGAATCGGTGAGCGCGCTCGCCACCGTGGGCCTGACGACGGGCGCGACCGGACAATTGGACGGCGTGGGCAAGCTCCTCGTCATGGTGTTCATGTTCGTCGGTCGCATCGGTCCGCTCACGCTGTTTCTCTTTCTTCGCGGCCGCCGCTCCGATCCCCACTGGGGCCTGCCTCGCGCCGAAGTGGCGGTGGGCTGAAAAGGGCCGGGGGTTGGGTCCCGGCCCCGTCGTCGGCGTCGCGTGACGCGCCCCGCATCTGCGGTTACGAGTCCCCGGGCGCGCCATGGACAAGCAGGTGATGGTCATCGGCCTCGGCCACTTCGGCATGTCCCTGGCCCGTTCGCTCGCGACGCGAGGCGTTGAGGTACTGGCGGTCGACTGCGACGACGTGCGGGTGCGCACGGCCTCCGCGTTTGCGTCGGAGGTTTTGTGCTTCGACGCCACCGAGGAGGAGCGGCTCTCCCAAACCGTGCCCAGTCGCCGCGACGTGTGCATCTGCGCCATTGGTGACGAGGCGACCGAGGCGTCGATCATCGTCACCGCCCTGCTGAAACAGATGGGGGCCCGGCGCCTGGTGGCCCGCGCCAACGACAAGGTGCACGAACGCATCCTGCGGCTCATCGGCGCCGACGAGGTCGTCAACCCCGAGCGGGCCTTCGGCGAACGCTTCGCCAACTTGGTGCTTTACGACGGGGTCAAGGCCGAGCTCAAGCTCGGGGGCGGCCTCACCGTGACCGAGGTCGAGGTGCCCGAGAGTTTTCTCGGGCGGAGCCTGATCGATCTCGCCTTGCCCCGAAACTACGGCGTGACGGTGGTCGCCGTGCGCGCCGGCGACGGCGAACGCGTTGACGTCGCTCCCGATCCGAGTCGCCCTTTCGCGGCCGGCGACATCGTGGTGCTGGTGGCGCCATCCCGCTCGATCGCCCGCATGCTCAAGAAAGTCGGGTGAGCCGTGCAACTGACGCGCACGCTGCGGATCGGGTTTGTGGCGCTGCTGGTGGTGCACCTCGCCACCGCCTTCACCGCGGTGGCGCTCCTCGGCCGCATGCGGCCGGCCATCGCCGTGATCATCGAGGACAACATTCGGTCGCTCGAGGCGATTGAGGAAGTTCTGGTGAGTTTGGCCGACCCGAACGCCGCGGGCGACGGGTCGAAGGCCCGCGAGGCGTTTTCGCGAGCCGCAGCCAACGTGACCAACGACGAGGAGCAACCGGTCATCGAACTCATCGAAGCGAATCTCGATGCCGCCCTCGAGGGCGATGCGGCGGCCCGATCGGTGGCGGTCTCGCAACTGCAGCGGCTCGCGCGCATCAACCGACGCGACCTGGAGTCGAGCGATCGTCGCGCGCAGGAGCTCGCCAACTCGGGCGGCTGGACGGTGGTGCTCCTCGCACTGCTCACCATGGCCCTCGGCGTGTTCGCGCGGCGACGTCTCGACTCGAGCCTTCTCCACCCCCTCGAGGAGCTGCACGAGACCGTCGAGGATCTCGCCCAGGGGACGGGGCACCGTCGGTGTCGCCCGCAGCTCTCGGCGTCGCCTGAGCTCGGACGAACGATGGAAGTCTTCAACGAGTTGCTCGACCGGCGGGGCCGCGACGCCACCACCGCGGGCGACCGCCACGACGAGACCGCGAGCGACCGCGCGCTGCTCCTCGGCCTGCTCGACCTGCTCGCCGCCCCGAGTGCGGTGCTGGATGACCAGGGCCGCGTCGTCGCCGCCAGCCATGACATGATGAACCGGATCGCGACGGAGGACGATCTCGTCGAACGGCTGCGCGACGCCGTCGACGGCCCCGGGGCAAAGGTCGTATCCTTCGGGTCGCGGCGCCTCGTGGCCCTCACGCCCGACGCGTGATTGTCGGCCCCCCCCGGCTCGTTAAAGACGGAGGGGTGAGTGTCCCCGAGATCCGCCTCCGCGCCCTCAACGACAACCCCCGGCGCGAGAACGGTGATTACGTCCTTTACTGGATGACGTCCTTCCGGCGCACGCGGTTCAACCACAGCCTCGACCGCGCCCTCGAGCTGTCGCGGGAACTCGCGCGGCCCCTCGTCGTTCTCGAGGCGCTCCGGGTTGGATACCGATGGGCGAGCGACCGCCTCCACCGATTCGCGATCGACGGCATGGCCGATAACCGAGCGGCCTTCGCCGACACGCCGGTCGCCTACCACCCCTACGTCGAACCGGAAGAGGGTGCGGGACGGGGGCTTCTCGCGGCCCTCGCCGAGCGGGCCTGCGTCATCGTGACCGACGACTTTCCGTCATTCTTTCTCCCCCGGATGCAGGAGGCCGCCGCCCGAAAAGTGGGGGTGCGCATGGAGACCGTCGACGGCAACGGACTCTACCCGCTGCGCGCGACCAAGAAGATCTTCGCCCGGGCCGTCGACATGCGACGGCACCTCCAGAAAGACCTGCCCCAGTACCTCAACGACCGACCCCACCCCAACCCGCTCGCCGATCTCGACCTGCCGACCGCATCGCTTCCCGACGACGTGGGGTCGCGGTGGCCGGCCGCGTCCGACACACTGCTCGAGGGCGACCCCGACGCCCTCGCCGCCCTGCCCATCGACCATGCGGTGCCCGCCGTCGACCTCCGGGGCGGCCAGAAAGCCGGCTACGACCGCATCCAAGCCTTCGTCGAACGTCGACTCGGTGCCTACGGCGACGGACGCAACCATCCCGACGAAGACGCGGCGAGCGGGCTCTCTCCTTATTTGCACTGGGGGCACGTTTCGGCTCACGAGGTCTTCTGGACCATCGCCAACCGCGAGCGATGGTCGCCCGACCAGCTCTCCACCAAGGCAAAAGGCAGCCGCGAAGGGTGGTGGAACATGAGCGAAGCGGCCGAGAGCTTCATGGATGAGTTGATCACGTGGCGAGAGCTCGGGTTCAACATGACGAGCCATCGCGACGACTACGACCAATTCGATTCGCTTCCCGATTGGGCCAAGCGCACCATGGCCGAGCACGCCGACGACGAGCGACCCTACGTGTACGACCTCGCGACCCTCGAAGCGGCCGAAACCCACGACGACATTTGGAACGCAGCGCAGCGCGAGCTCCGACAAACCGGGCGGATGCACAACTACCTCCGCATGCTCTGGGGCAAGAAGATCTACGAATGGTCGGCCACCCCACAGGACGCGCTCGACATCATGATCGAGCTCAACAACAAATACGCGCTCGACGGTCGCAACCCCAATTCATACTCGGGGATCTTCTGGGTCCTCGGCCGCTACGACCGCGCCTGGGGCCCGGAACGCCCCATCTTCGGCAAGCTCCGATACATGACCAGCGACAGCACCCGCCGCAAGCTCAAGCT
>JBCCLB010000134.1:0-12255 GCA_039027095.1 Myxococcota bacterium | reverse complement strand
CTTCGCTTCTGGGCGCCGAGGATCGAGCCAATGACGGGTGCGCTCATAGGGATAGGTTGGCAGTACGATTCGACGTCGCGTTTCTTCGCCCCAAAACGCGTCGGTGCCGAGCTCGACGCCGGCGACAAACAACGCGCCGACCGCCCCGAGGAGCGTCTGCCACTCCTCTTCATCATCGGAGGTGCTCCCGCACGAGGGAATCGCGACCTGAACCTCGCGTTTGGTCGCTTGGGACAGGGCGAGGGTCGTACATCCGCGGCGGGGGCCGACCTCGAGCATCACCGGCGGCGGATCCTGGGCCCATAGCGCACGGACCGCCATGGCGAACTGCACCGGCGCCCGCAAGTGTCGCGCCCAATAATGGGGGTCGGTCGCGTCGTCGTCTCGCATGAGCGTACCCGTCACCGTGGAAATGATGGGAATTCGAGGCGGCTTTAGCTCGGCGCGCCGCACCAGCTCGGCAAACGGCGACACGATGGGATCCATCATCGGCGAATGAAACGCGTGCGAGGTATGCAGCGCTTTACAAGGAATTCCGTCGGCCTCCAGACGCCGCCGCACACGGTCGATCGCGGCGTCGGAACCACTCAACACCGAGAGCTGCGGCGCATTGGCCGCACCGAGGGCGATCTCTTCGCCGAGGTACGATTCGAGGGCGTCCGCCCCCGCCCGCACCGACAGCATCGATCCCCCGGGGAGGTCTCGCATCAATCGTCCCCGGTGGGCCACGAGCGTGCAGGCGTCTTCTACCGACATCACGCCGGCCAGCGTGGCGGCGCAAAACTCGCCGATGCTGTGGCCGATCATGACCGACGGGCGTACCCCCCAGCTCATCCACAAGCTGGCGAGGGCGTAGCTCACGGCGAACAGAGCGGGCTGGGTGTACAGCGTATTCTTTAGGGT
Organism: Myxococcota bacterium; assembly: GCA_039027095.1. Lineage (GTDB taxonomy): Bacteria > Myxococcota_A > Polyangia > Polyangiales > Polyangiaceae > JAPYTK01. Next base: position 11,352 of record JBCCLB010000134.1, on the reverse strand, counting down.
CGCCGCGGCATCGGCGGCGGCGACATCCGGCCTTGGATCGATGACGCGCGCGAGGTCGCGACCGATGATCGGCGAGGCGATCGCGACGACGCGATCGAGGGCGGCGCGAAAGATCGGCTCGTCGCGGTAAAGGCTCCGTCCCATCCCGACGTACTGGGCTCCCTGCCCGGGAAACATGAACCCCACGTCCGCGCCGACCCGCGTGCAGGCGCGGCCCCGCGCCGCCAACAAGCGCGGCTTCACGTCCGCCCCCGTGCCCCCCACCGCGAAGGTTCGCTCCCGATGGCGGCCCCGCCCGACGTGCAGGGTAAAGGCCGCGTCGGCCAGCGACACACCGTTCATCTCGGCCATCGCCTCCGCCGTATTTTCAGCGTGGCGCTGCAGCGCCGCGGGACTCCGCGCCGAGAGCAGCACCACCTGACGCGGCCGTCGGGGCGACGACCTCCGCGTGTCGGGCTCGGGCGCCTCCTCCACGATGACGTGGGCGTTGGTCCCGCCCACGCCGAAGGAACTCACCCCGGCCCGGCGCGGTCGCGACGGATCGCGGGGCCACGCGTGCCCCTCGGCCCGAACCACGAAGGGGGTCTGCTCCATGTCCATCGCGGGATTGGGCCGACGAAAGTGCGCCGTCGGCGGAATCCATTCGCGCTGCAGGGCCATGACCGTCTTGACCAACCCCGCCGCGCCCGCCGCCGCCACCAAGTGGCCGACGTTGCTCTTCACCGACCCGAGGGTGCAGAACCCGTCGTCGGCCGTTCCCAGGCGAAAGGCGCGCGTGAGTGCGGCGACTTCGATGGGGTCACCCAGCGGCGTCGCCGTGCCGTGGCCCTCCACGTAGGAAATGTCACGGGCCGACACCCCGGCCCGCGCCTGGGCCAGCGCGATCACGGCCGTCTGTCCGTCGACACTGGGGGCCGTGAAGCTGGCCTTCTTGGCCCCGTCGTTGTTGGTGGCCCAACCGGTGATCACCGCATGGACGCAATCACCGTCGCGTTGGGCGTCGCTCAAGCGCTTGAGCATGACCATGACGGCTCCGTCGCAAAACACGGTGCCGTTGCCATCGGCGTCATAGCTGCGGGTGACGCCATCGGGCGAGAGCATTCCCCCTTCGACGTAGGTGTACCCCTGCCTCTGGGGCACCGTCACCGAGGCCCCCCCCGCGAGGGCCGCATCGCAGCTGTAGGCCCGCAACGCGTCGCAGGCCTGAGCCACGGCCACGAGCGACGTCGAGCACGCCGTGTGAACGCTCACCGCCGGCCCTACGAGGTCGAGCTTGTAGGCGACCCGCGTGGCCACGTAGTCCTTGTCGGTGGCCACCATCGCGGGGAAGGCGCCGACGGCCGCCAGGACGTCGGGTCGCGCCTGCACGTTCACCCATCGGTAGGTCGGGTCGCCGACGCCGGCGAACACGCCGATGGGGGCGGGACCTCCGCGCGCGTATCCCGCGCGCTCCAGCACCTCGTGCCCGAGCTCCACCATCAGCCTCTGTTGCGGATCGATGACCGCCGCCATCCGCGGGCTCTCCCCGAAGAGACCCGCGTCCCAGGTCTCCGCTTCGATGACCCCCCGCGCGGCGACGTAGGCATCGTCTTTGGTCGTCTGGGGATCGAGCCTCGGATCCAACCCCTCGCGCCCGAAGTGCGTGATCGACGTCACCCCGGCCTCGAGGTTGGCCCAGAACGCCCCTGGGTCCGCCGCTCCCGGCACGCGCACCGCCATCGCCACCACCGCGATGGGCTCGTTGGCGTCGCCGCGCCCCCGCGCCGCGCGCGCGGCCACTTCCTCGACCGACACGCCGGCATCGTCGCGGCGCAACAGCGCGGCCAAGCCGCGCACCGTCGGGGCCTGAAACATCTGGACGACCGATACGGCCATCCCGTGCTGCCCCTGCAGCGCCAGCGCGACCGTCTGCGCCAGCAGCGACGTACCGCCGAGGTCGAAGAACGAATCGTCGATGCCCACCCGGTCGAGCTGCAGGTGCTGCGCCCACACTTCGGCGAGCACTCGCTCCGCCTGGCTTCTCGGCGGCGCGAAGGTCGTTTCCAACTCGGGTCGCGCACGCTCGGGGGCCGGGAGTTCCCGACGTGCCACCTTACCGTTGGGCGTAAGGGGCAGCGACGGGAGCGCCACGTACGCCGTCGGCAGCATGTACTCCGGGAGCCGCGTTTGGAGATGACGACGCAAGGCGTCGACCGGAGGCGTATCGTCGCCCGCCGGGACGAAGTACCCGATGAGGCGCTTGTCGCCCGGGCCATCCTCGCGGACCGCCGCGGCCGCCCGAGAGATGTCGGGGTGGCTGGCGAGCGCCACCTCGACCTCTCCGAGTTCGATGCGGTAGCCGCGAACTTTGACTTGGTCGTCGAGTCGCCCGAGGTAGTCGAGCGCTCCGTCACGGGTCCACGCGACGCGGTCTCCGGTTCGGTACAGCCGACGGTGAGGCGCCTCGGCCACGGGGTTGTCGACGAAACGCGACGCTGTGAGTTCCTTCCGCCCGCGATAACCCCGCGCGAGGCCCGGGCCGCCGAGGCAAAGCTCGCCTGGCGTTTGCGGGGGGAGGAGCTGCCCGTGGGGGTCCAACACGAAGGCCGAGGCGTTCGGCACGGGTCGACCGATGGTGACCCTCGCGTCGGGTTCGGTGATCTGTAGCCCCGTCGCATACACGGTCGCCTCGGTGGGCCCGTACATGTTCCAGACCTCGCCCGCCCGGGCGAGCAAAGGCGCCGCGAGCGACGGCGGAAAGACTTCGCCCGCCGCCAGCACCTTGAAATCGTCCCGCCCCTCCCAACCTGCCTCGACGAGCATGCGCCACGTCGCCGGTGTCCCCGTCATCGCGGTGGCGTCGTGTTCGACGAGGGCCTGGGCCAACGTCACGCCGTCCCGCGCGACCCGCCGCGGTGCCATCACCACCGTCCCCCCGACCATCCACGGCAGGTAGAGGTCGACCACCGATACGTCGAACGACAGGGTGGTCGTCGCCAACAGTCGTGTTTCCGCCGCGAGACCCGGCCACATCCGCATCCCGAGGAGAAAATTCACCACCGCGCGGTGGGGCACCATCACCCCCTTGGGGCGCCCAGTCGAACCCGAGGTGTAGATGACGTAGGCGACGTCGTCGGGGGTCGCTTCGATGGGGCCGAGGCCAACCTCGTCGTCGACCGCCTCGTCGAGGTTCAGAGAAGGGAGGGCGAACGATCCCAACCCACGCGCGTGGCCGACCACGACGCGTACCTCGGCGTCCTCGATCATGAATCGAATACGCTCCGCGGGGAGGTCGGGGGCGACCGGCACGTAGGCCGCCCCGGTGGCGGCGATTCCCACCATCGCCGGCAAGACGTCGGCCCGGCGGGCGACCGCGAGGGCCACGGTGTCGCCCCGTCCCACCCCCATGGTTCGCAGCCGTCGCGCGACCCCGCCCGCGCGACGAAGCACGGCGCGATACGAGAACTCGAGCCCCTCGAAGTCATGAATGGCGCAGGCGTCGAGATGGCTCTGTGCCTCCGCCTCCAGCAGCGCGGGTAGGGTCCGCTCGATGTCGAATGGCGCCGCGGTCTGGTTCCACGTCGATACGATCCGGGTCCGAGCTTCATCATCGAGCAGCGCGAGCTCACGCACCGGCGTCTCGGGCCGGCGGACCGCATCGCAGAGGAACGTCGAAAGTTCGCCCAGGCGGGCCTCGATGGACGCGCGCTCGAACCGTCGACCGTCGTAGGCGAGCGCCCACGTGAGGGCCGCGTCCCCCTGCGGCGGGCCCACCCGCAGCACCCACGTGTACCCCGCTGGATCATCCTTCGGCGATGCGTCGCGCCCGACGAACGCAACGGTCGCCTTCTCCGCTGGCGTAAGGCGATGGGGCTCCGGGGTGGCGACTCGGGTTTGAAGGTCGGCGAAGGTACCCTCCACGGAAAACGAGCGGTCGCGCCCCCCGTCTAATAGGTGGACGCACACGCTCGTCGCGCCCGTGATTCGACTCAGGTAGCCGACGAAGCCGGCGAGCAACACCTCATCGCCCTGCGTCGCAAGGTCTGGCGGCAGCGGTCGACCCACCGCTTCCGTCACCGGAGCTGAGCCTGCGGTCGCCATCCGGTCGGCGGGGAGGTCGAGCGGCGCCGGAAGGCCTGTCTCTAGGTTGCCACGCATCGCCTCATGGTCGACCCGTCACGGGCAAAGAACAACGCCCCGCGGTACCGAAGCGTCATGGCTTGCGCCAGTACACGGTGCGCGGACTTCCTGGGGTCTCTCGCCAGGGGGCGGTCACCCCCGAGGCGCGACGGACGTCGGTGGCGGCCCGGTAGGCGCCGGCCACCTCCACGTCTTCGACGATCACGAAGCCGCCGGACGCGAGCTTGGGCCACGCGACCTCCAGCGCCGCCCTGACGCCTTCGTAGCCGTCGACGTCGACCCGCACCATGGCGAGCGGGCCGAGGTTGGCCTCGGGAAGCGACCGGTCGAACCACCCTTCGAGAACCTCGACGCCTCGCGCACACCGGTAGCGCTCGAGGTTCTGCACGATCTCGGTGCGGGTCACGGTCCAATAGCGGGCCTGGGCGTAGAGCTCTCGCTCCTCGGGCCCCGCGTCGGGCCCCGGCGGGGGATAGCCCGCAAAGGAGTCGGCCGCCCACACGGTTCGATCTTTGGCGCCGAGCACGTCGAGGGTCGCGCGGAGAAAAATCACACTTCCCCCTCGCCATGCCCCTGCCTCCAACACGTCGCCCTCGATGCCCTCCGCCACGAGGAAGCGCACCATCGCTTCGAGCTGACGCAAACGAAGACGACTCATTTGCGTGAGCGCCTTCAGCGGCTGAGAGGACCCGGTGAGCCGCCGCTGAAGGTCGAAACGCTCGGCCCGCATGATCTCGAGGTTCCAACGCGCGAGCGCCCGGTTGGCCACATCGACCACCTGGCGCCGCCGACCCGACAGGCGGGGGGGCACCGCCGCCGGTCCCTCGAGGATGCCCGTTAGGCTGTCGTTGAGCAGGTCGAGATACCTCGCGGTCGCATCGTCGGGACGCGTCACGGCTTCGAACTCGAAGGTCTTGAGCCCCGCTGCCTCGGACATGCCCCACGGTAGCCGATGCCGGGAGCGCCCACGACCATCACCCGAGATCGAGCGCGTCGAGCACTTCCAGCTCTCGCCGCACCACGGCGGCGAGCGGGGCGAAGAGAAGTCGCGCCCGAACGCCGGGACCGCGGTCCAGCTCGACCCGGCGCACGTCCTCCGGGAGGCTCGCGAGCACTTCCTCGACCGGTCGCACCCGCTCCAACTGGTACGATCCAAACGCGGTGATGGCGTGGCGTCGGGCGTCGTCATCCTCGGCGGGCGCGGCGTCGAGCGCCGCCTGCATGGCTTCGCCGTCCGCGATCCGCGCGTCGAGGTCGGCGAGGAGATCGCGCGCCCGGCGTTGGGCGCGACGACGAATGCGCCGGGGATCGAGAAGACGGCCGAGACGTCTCTGGAGCGGGGTCGGCCGGGTGTCGAGCCGAAGCCGACGGACGAGGACGGGCCGGTAGAGCGACGCGAACGTAAGCACGAACAGCGAAGTTTCGAGGGGGCGCGGTGGCAGCGCCGCACTGGGCTCGACCAGCGCCACGACCAGGGCGTCGACCCCCTCGTCGGTGAAGCGACAACGCCACCGTCTCGGGGGCCCCTCGAGGCACGCCCGGCCATCGTCGCGCATGTCCTCCAGCACCCGCCGCACCTGGGTCAGCGCGAGATCTTGCCGGGGATGGAGCACGTCGTGCTCACCCCAGTTGGTGAAGAGGAGAAAGAAGAAGCGCACCTCCGACGGTCGAAAAGTGCCGTCTTCCGACGTCGCGTGGGCCGCCAAGAGCGCCGCCACCACGAAGGTCTCCTGTGCCGCCAGCGGGCTGTACCGCGCGCCGTAAATTTTGCCCATCGAGGCCATGATGGTGGGCCCGAGGCATCCCCACAACGCTCGAGTGACAGTGTGAGTTCAAAGCCCCTGGTGGCGCTGCGCACGGAGACGCAGGTTGAGGCGCATGCCCATCGCCATCGTCCTCGGTGCCGCCGCCTTGTTCATGCTGTGGGAGCGCCTGCGACCCGGTACCGTCTTGCCTCACGTCCCCGGGTTCTACCTCCGCGCCATCGCCCTCAACGCGATGCAGGTGGTGGCGATCGTCGTCGCGGGGTGGACCTGGGAGGGATGGCTGCAGGGGCCATCGCTGGTCGCAACCTCGCGCCATCTCGGCCCCATCGCCGCGGGGCTCGTGGGGTACGTCGTGAGCACGTTCGTCTACTACTGGTGGCACCGGGCCCGCCATCGCTGGACCTGGTTGTGGCGCAGCTGTCATCAAATCCATCACAGCCCCGCCCGGCTCGAGGTCGTCACGGCGTTCTACAAGCACCCGCTCGAGCAACTCGCGAACACCGTGGTGAGTGCCACCGTGGCCTACCCCCTCCTCGGCTTGTCGCCCGCCGCCGCGGCCGTATTCACGGTGTGCGCCGGGCTCGCCGAGCTCGTCTACCACGTCAACATCGACACCCCGCGCTGGCTGGGTTGGTTCATCCAGCGGCCCGAGATGCATCGGATCCACCACGAGCGCGGCCGGCACGCGGGCAACTACGGCGACCTGCCCCTGTGGGACATGCTGTTCGGGACCTACCACAACCCCGAGCGCTTCGACGGCCCGTGCGGGTTCGACGACGACCGTGAGCGCCGGCTGGGCGAGATGCTGCACTTCCGCGACGTCCACGAGGTCGCAGACCGACCGCGTCGACGATGGCGGCAAACGTGGGGTCTGGGGGCACTGCTCGCGGTCGGCGTGAGCCATCCCCTCGGCGCGACCCTCGACCTCGGCGGAGGACCTCCCGCGTGGGCAAAGGCGATCCAGGCCCCGGGGCAGCTCTTGCTCGCCTCCCCCGCGCCCAAAGTGTTCTGCCGCCGCGGCGACTTCGAGCCCTTCGCCTACCGACACGACGTCACCGTGGTCGGCGGCGCGACCACCGAGACCTTCGCGCTCGACCGGGTCCGCTACGGACAGCTCGAGGGTCCCTACGCCCTCCGCAACGTCTATGGAGCGGCTCTGGTCTTCGGGCCGCTCATGCCCGCCGAGACGACCGAAGGCGTGCTCCACCACGGCCTGTGCACCCCCGGTCGACTGCTGCCCGACGCCTTCCCGCCCGACCGGGTGACCATTTCGTCCGCGCCGGCCGGACGTGCGATGGGCACACCGTTCACGCAGACGATCGTGTGCCGAGACGGAGACGCATCGTGAACGAGCCGCGCTGTCGCCGGCGGGCCCGGGCGGTGGTCGGCGGCTTTCTCGCCTGCCGCTTCGCGACGTGGTTGCCCGTCGCTGAAGATCTCTTCGGCCGAACGGGGACGGTCCCCAGCGCCGCCGACAACCCCTTCGCCCTCCCTGGCGTCGGCCCTTTGCTCGACGCCGTCTTCGGGGTGCCCATCGTCGTGATCGCGCTGATGATGGTGCTCTCGCTCGTCCACGCCACGGGCCGCTGGTCTCGGGCGAGCGCGCTGCTCCTGTTCGTGGGGATGGTGCTCTGTTTTCACCGCAATCAGCTCACCCTCAACCCGTCGATGCCGCTGCTCGCCTTCTGGTTGATGTCGCACGCCGTCATGCCCCCGGAGCCCCGTCACGAGCGAAGGGCAGGTTCCGACCCCGACGCCGCATTCTGGTCGCGATACCGCGACGTGACGTGGTGGGTGGTCGGTCTCGCCTACACCTATTCGGGGCTCACCAAGCTCGCGAGCCCGAGTTGGCGGAGCGGCGACGCGGGCCTCCTGATCCTCCAGAGTCCCCTCGGCCGCGATCACGCCCTCGTCGGCTGGCTCGAACGGGCTCCGACCCTGGTCCAGGCCGGGACCTACGCGATGCTCACCGTCGAGCTGTTGATGCTTCCGCTCGCGCTGTCACGACGTGCGCGGCCCTACGCCTTCAGCGCTCTGGTCGCGCTCCACCTCTCGTTGCTCGCCACGGTGAACATCGCCGACATCACCCTGGGCATGCTCGCCTTTCACGCCACCCAATGGCCTCGGCGGGGGGGGACGAGAACGCCGCTCGACGCCCTCACCGCAAGTCGAGCGCGACCCGAACTTCCTCGTCACACCCCTTCCCGTTGATTTCCACGCGTCGCACCTCCACCGACCGCGTCACATCCAGGTACCTCGCGCCGTTGTCGTAAGTGACGAGAACGCGGAGATCGGTCTCGTCGCTGAGGTCGTCCGCTTCATCGTCCGAGAGAGAAAACCCGACCCGCACCTCCCCGAGCCGCGCTCCCCGACCGTTGTCGTCCTCGACGACCAACATCTCGCAGCGGTCGATCTCGTCGAGGCAAATCTCGACGGCGAGCGGATACATCCCCTTCTGGTAGGCGGTCGCTCGAAACTGAACGTCCACGTCGTGCGACACGTCGACCAAGGTGCACGTGATGCTGCACCCACCTGCGGCGAGCACGAGCAGGCAAATGGCGATGACAAGCCTCCACACCCCTCGATGTCTATCACGCGGACAGATGGGTGGTCGGGCTCGATACTCATTTCCCTCGATGCGGGCGGCGCGCTATCGGTGGTTCGTGGTGGTTTCGGCGGCGCTGTTCTTGACCTCGGTACTGGCGATGGGCGGGCCATTTGCGCCCGTACGTCTCTCGTCGACGGCGCGCTCGTCGCTCCCCGCCGACGACGCGGCCGACGACACGCCCCGACCGTGGTGTGCCCCCGAGTTGAAGGCCATCGCCGAGAACGGACCCTGCTTCTACGCGGGCGAAGGCGATGAGCTGGTCGTCTTTCTGCACGGGCTGGTGCAGGTCGGGGCGGGCTGGCAACACCAGCAACAGCGCGCGATCGTGCGCGGCGCAAAGCGCGAGGGGTACAGCGTGCTGATGCCCAAGGGGCTCGTCGACGCCAACCCCAAGTACCCGGGCATGGTGTCCTGGCCCACGTCAGCCGCGATGCAACGCGACCACGAAAAGGCGCTCCTGGCCGGGTGGCACGAAGCGCTCGAGCAGCTGGCCGACGAGAGCCGCACGTTTTCCCGGGTGTACGTGGTCGGTTTTTCGAACGGGGCGTACTACGGCGCGTCGCTCGGGCTTCGGGGCGCCTTTGGCCTCGCCGACGGAGTCGCCGTGTTCGCGGGCGGAGGCGCGTGGGGCGCCCCTCCTGGTCCCCGACGGGTGCCGTTCTTCGTGGGGCTCTGCACGAAAGACGCGACCCACCGCGACGCCGAGCGGCTCGTCCGCGTCCTGAAAAAGGCCAAGTGGCCGCATCGGGTGGAGCGCCGGCGGGTCGGGCACACCATGGCCGATGCCCACCTCGACCACGCCATCACCTACCTTCGCCAATCCGCGCCTACGCGCTGACCGCCTCTTCGCGCCGTCCGGGCCAAGAGGGCCGGCACGCGCTCGGGGTGCGGTCCCGGGCGGAGACCGAACGATCGTCAGTGTCCGCGTTTGGCGGCGTAACGGCTCACTTCGGCGAGGGTGGCGAGCCCCAACTTACGACGCACGCGGTCGATGTGTTTGTAGGTGGTGCTGGGCGCCAAGCCGAGCTCGGCCGCGACTTCCTTCGGCGTCCGGCAGCGGGCCAAGAGCGCGAAAACCTCCCGCTCCCGCGTCGTGAGCCACGCCTCGCGGTCATCGGACGTTGCCACTTCCGGGAGGACCAACCCTCCCTGCGCCACGATGCGGAGGGCGTCGTCGAGCACCTCCAGCGCATCCGCCTTGTGCACGAACCCGCGAGCCCCCGCCGCGGCGAGGGTCGCCATTCCCCCGTCGTAGCGGCGGCTCGTGTAGAGCACGATGCTCACGTCCTGCTCACCCAAGGACCGGACGCCCTCGACGGTCAGAACCTTCGAAAGCTGAACGTCGAGGATCACGACATCGCATCCGCTGGTCGGCGCCTCGCGCAAGGTCTCCTCCAGCGTTGTCGCCGTGCCCGCCACCTCGAAGTCGGGATGCCCAGAGAACCGCGCCACGAGGCCGTCGCGAACAACGGGGTGGTCATCGGTGATGAACACCCGGATTGTCATTGCGCCGCAGACACTTCCTCGTCGAGGGGGACGACGAGCTCGACCTCGGTACCCCCCTCACCGCTTCTGACCGTCAACGTCCCTCGAACCGACGCCGCCCGCTCGCGCATGCCCACCAAGCCCCAACCGCCCGGCGCACCATCCGACGAGAAGCCGCGACCGTCGTCGTGGATGGCCAAACGAATCGTATCCGGGGTCACCCGGGCCACGATGGCTACGCGGCGGGCACGAGCGTGTTTGAAGATGTTGGTCAGCGCCTCCTGGAGGGTTCGGGCGACCACCTCGGCCACCTCCGGAGAGAGGGGGCGACGGCCGGACACGTCCACCTCGAATCCGAGGGCATCGAGGGCTCGGAAGGACGCGAGGGCGCTGGCGACGATGTCCTCGAGAGGACGCCACGACGCCTCAGGGTCGCGAAGCTCGTCGATGACCTCTGCCGCGCGCTGATTGAGCTGCTCGAGAACCTGGTCGAGGGCTTCCACCGAAGGTCCGCCCGCGACGCCCTCCGATGCGGGAGCCAAGGACCGTTTCAGCACATCGACGCGCATGCGGGCTCCGAGCAGCAATTGAGAGAAGTCGTCGTGAAGTTGTCGCGCAATGGCGATGCGCTCTGATTCGCGGACGTGCTCCGTCCGGACCAAGAGCCCTTCCATGCGGGAAAACTGCTGATCGAGGAGGATGCCGAGTCGGTCGTTGCGCGCCTCCAATTCGGCGAGGGCCAGGAGCTTGTCGATCTGAAGCCGATACACCCGGTGGCCGATGACGACCGCCGCAAACGAAATCCCCGTCATGTACACGATGGGAATATGAAACATCGTCATCGTGTAGAAATCCGGCTGGTTTATCGCGTAGGCTCCCACGAAAGAGGCTACGCCGCCGACCGTACCCGCAATGCGTAAACGGAGGGATACGGGCAATACGATCAAGACCGGAGGTATGGTGTAGACGGCGTAGAAGAAAGGCCCCTCGACGCCTCCCAGCTGACCGAGGTGCAGTCCGCCCACGAATGCCATCGCGGCGAGACCGACGGTCGCGACCGAGCCCGGGCGCCGCTGAAGCGGCGTGAACTTCATCAACGCCCAGCTCACCAGCGCCACGAGAAGAAGAATCGGCATCAGGCGTCGGCCGGGGCCATCCTCGGGGGTCCCGTAGAGCAATATCCTTCCGACCACCCAAGCGAGCACCACGGCGACGGCGGCGATGAGGGAGGTCAGCTGCAAACCGCGGGCCCCCATGCGGTCGAGTTGGTCGCGAATCCGCGCTCGTTCCGCCGCGCTCGCCCCCCGTGGACGCTCCGCCGTCATCTCCGGTGCAGACTCGTGTACGCGGCCCCCCCCCCACCACCCCTCTTGG
>JBCCLB010000133.1:0-12271 GCA_039027095.1 Myxococcota bacterium | reverse complement strand
GCGCGCGCGCCATCGACCCTCGGGGGGCTACCGTCGTCGCCTGGAACGACGCACCCCGGCGCGGCCCCACGACGGATCGTGGGGGGGGTGGCGCCGGCGCCACAACCGATGTCCGCGACCCGCAGGGCGACGTTGGGTGGCAGGTCGAGCGCTTCGACGAGGGGCGCGTCGATGGGCCCGAGCCACGCCTCGAGGGCGTCGCGATGCTCGGCCCAGCGATGTCCCTTGGCGTCTTCCCAGTCTTCCTTGGCGTGGGTCATGGCGAGCCGTGTACCGCGGACGGCCGTCGAACGGGGGTACACCCGTCGACGCCCGGGATGCGCACGGTGGTGGTATGTGCGTCGGGTGAGGACGAAGACGGAGACCAAAGGCGCCGCCTCGAGGGGACGGCGAAGAGGGACGCCGCGTGCGGCTGGGCTCGCGGGGGTCGTGACCGCGGCGCTCGTCCTGGTGGGCGCGACGGCCACCTGCCGTGACGAGGGCGCGCGTGACGGGGCCGCCGCGTCCGCGTCGGCGACCGCGACGAACCCGAGCGCCCGGACCGTACGCACCGCGACGGCGCCTCCAATCGACCGTGATTGGTGCCGCGAGTACCTCGCGGCGCTCGCGCGGTGTGTCGCGTCCCCGCCGCCGGACGGCTCGTCGGCATCGTTCGCCGCCCAACGCGACACGACGAAGAAAGCCTATGACGCCGCCGGCCCGGTTGCCCGCGCTCAGATGCAGTCAGGCTGCCAAACCGGCCTCCTGACGCTGAAGCAGCGGCAGCCGCCGTGCGGCGACGAGGCCCCGTAGCCCCACCCCCGCGAAAAAAGGCCCACCAACCCCGAAAACGAAGCGACGCCGGGTCATCACGATCCGACGGATCGTGATGAGCATGTCGGATTCGTCGCCCGGTGACGCGCCGTGGCGCGCGCTTCGCGGCCAGCGCGCGGAAGATCTCGCGGCCCGCCACCTGCGTCGCCGCGGCTGCGTCATCCTCGGGCGCAACGTGCGGGTGGGGCACCTCGAGCTCGACATCGTGGCCCGCGATGTGGACGCCGTGGTCGTGGTCGAGGTGCGGGCGCGGGGGAAAGGGGCATGGACCCGACCGCTGGCGACCATCGACCGCGCGAAGCGGGACAAGCTGCGCCGGGCGGCGACGCTCCTCTGGCGCCGGCGATGGTCGCGCTGGCGTTGGGCGCAGCGCGTTCGGTTCGACGTCGTCTCGGTCCACCTCGACACCGGCGGTGCGCCCGCCCTGCACCACGTGAGGGCGGCCTTCGTCTGAGCCTGTCGCTGGCAGCCCCTGCTGGATTCGAACCAGCGACCTTGGAGTTAGAAGCTCCCTGCTCTATCCATCTGAGCTAAGGGGCCAACGGCGGGCGGAAGGTAGAGACAACCCGCGGCGAATGCCAGGGCGAACCACACCGGCGCCCGGGCTCGTCCCTATCCCGCAGGAACGCCTCACCGGCTCGGAATGGGGTCGTCGAGGCGCACGCGCCACGCGACACCATCGGCGAGGTCGAGCACTTCGATCCCCATCGCCGAGAGCTCGTCTCGCAGCGCGTCGGCCCGCGACCAGTCTTTGTCTTGGCGCGCGGCGCTGCGGGCCGCGACCCGGTGTTCGACGTCGGCGCGTTCGAGCCCGAGGGCGTGAAGGCGCTTGGCTTTGACCTCCTCGTGAAAGTCGTGGGTCGTCATGCCCATGAGCCCCAGCGCGGCGTCAACGAGCCGAAATGCCTCGAGCGCGGGGGCGACCACCGGTCCACCCCGCTTGCGGGCCTTTTTGTGGTTGGCGAATCGGTTCACCGCGCGCACCAGCTCGAAGAGGTAGCCCAAGCCTTCCGCCGTGTTGAAGTCGTGGTCGACCGCCGCGTAGAAGCGCTCGGCGAACGCGCGCCCGCGCTCCAGAACCGACTGGGCGTCGGCGCCGAGCTGCTCGGCCACCCGCGCCGCGGGCTCACTGCCGCCCATCGCCTCTGCTTTTTCTCGCGCCGCGTAGAGCCGCGAGAGCATGCTGAGCGCTTCGGGGAGCGCGTGCTCGTTCCAGGGGAGGGGCGATCGATACTGGTTTTGGAGGTAGTAGAGGCGGATCGCTTCAGCGGGAAACGCCGCCAGCGCGTCGCGCAGGTTGATGACGTTGCCGAGGCTCTTTCCCATCTTTTGGCCCCCGCCCATGGTGAGCAGCCCGTTGTGCATCCAGTAGCGGGCGTAGCGGGCGCCGCCGTGGGCGCTTTCGCTCTGAGCGATCTCGTTTTCGTGGTGGGGAAACACGAGGTCGAGCCCCCCTCCGTGAATGTCGATGGTCGCGCCCAAACACTGCTCGGCCATGGCCGAGCACTCGATGTGCCACCCCGGACGGCCCGGGCCCCAAGGGCTTTCCCACTGGGGCTCGCCGGGCTTGGCCCCCTTCCACAGGGCGAAATCGGCGTTGGCCCGCTTGCCCGCGCCGCGGTCGGGGTTGCTGAGCTGGTCGTCGGTACGGCACCGCGACAGCTGCCCGTAGTGCGCGTCGCTGGATACGTCGAACCACACCGAACCGTCGGCGGCGTACGCATGGCCGGCGGCGACCAGCCGCTCGATCATGGCGATGATGTCGGGGATGGAGGTCGTGACGCGCGGCTCGTGGTCGGGGGGCAGCAACCCGAGGCCGGCCACGTCCTCGTGAAAGGCATCGATGAACGACTGCGCGAGCTCGGCGGGGTCGCGTCCCTGCTCGTGCGCACGCCGGATGATCTTGTCGTCGACGTCGGTGAAGTTGCGCACGAACGTCACCGTCCAGCCCCGGTGTCGGAGGTAACGAACGAAGGCGTCGAACACCACCATCGCCCGGGCGTGGCCCACGTGGCAGTGGTCGTAGACCGTCATGCCGCACACGTAGAGCCCGACCCGGCCCGGCACGAGGGGCTCGAACGGTTCGATGTCGCGGGTGAGCGTGTTGTAGATGCGAAAGGGGGCGACCATGAGCAGCGGCGCCGAGGTGACGCGACCTCGCCGCTCTCGGGTGTAGCAACGAGGGCCGGCGCCACCAAACATCCCGGGGGCCCGCCGCCTCGGTTGGTCTGCCCCGGCACGGCGGGTATACCGGAGGCGCCATGGCGTCGGTCGCGGTCCTCGGGGCGGGAATGATGGGGAGCGCGCTCTGCGTGCCCCTCGTCGACAATGGCCACGACGTGCGGCTGGTGGGGACCCCGAACGACGCCGACACCGTGCGGTCAATGCGCGCCACGCGCGACCATCCGCGGCTCGGGGTCAGGTTGCCGGAAGCGCTGTCGGTGTACGACGACCACGACCTCGCCGACGCGTTGACGGGGGTCGACGCGGTCGCCCTCGGGGTCAGCTCGGCCGGGATCGGCTGGGCGTGCGCTCGGCTCGCCCCCTTTCCCCGGCGGCCGCTCTTCATGATCACCAAAGGGCTGGCCCCGGCGGCATCAGGGGTGCGAACCCTCCCCGACGTGGTCGCCTCGGCCCTCGGCGGGGCGCCGGCGGCGATCGCGGGGCCTTGCATCGCGGGTGAGCTCGCCCGGCGGGTGCCGACCTGCGTCGTGGTCACCGGCGCCGACGGCGCGTGGTGCGCGCGTCTCCAGGCATGGCTGCGCACCAACTATTACTTCCCCACCGTGTCGGCCGACGTGGTCGGCGTCGAGGTCTGCGCCGCCCTCAAGAATGCGTACGCGATGGGGGTGGCGTTCGCGGCCGGACTTCACGCCGCCGCCACGGGCATCGATGCCCACGCCCCGGCGGGGAGCGTGGCCATGCACAACCTCGAGTCGGCGGTGTTCGCCCAGGCGGTGGCCGAGATGCGCGCGATCGTCGTTCGTCTGGGCGGCGAGGCGGAGACGGCGGCCGGACTCGCAGGGGCGGGCGATCTCGACGTCACCAACAACGGGGGGCGCACCGGTCGGTTCGGCCGGTGGCTCGGGCGGGGGCTCACGCGCGACGAAGCGATCGCGAAGATGGACGGGGCGACGCTCGAGTGCCTCGAAATCCTCACGGTCATGCGGGACGCGATGGCGTCTTGGCCCGAGCCGCTCCCCTTGCTGCATCACCTCGTCGAGGTGGCCCTCGAGGGCGCGCCGGTGCGGTTGCCCCTCGAGCGGTTCTTCGGGGCGCCGCGCTGATGGGTCGCGGACCCCGGGCCGTCGTGCTCGGCGTCGACTCGAGCACGACGGGCTGCAAGGTGCTCGCCTTCGACCGCGAAGGGGCGGTCGCCGCCGAGGGACGGGCGCCCCATCGCCTCGACCGGGTCGGGACCGATGGGTTCGAGCAGGACGCGAGCGCGTGGTGGACGGCGATGCGCGCGGCGTGCGAGGCGGCGCGCGTTGGCGATCTGTCGGTCGAAGCCGTTTGTCTCACCCACCAGCGCGAGACGGCGGTGTTCGTGGATCGAGAGGGGGCCCCCGTCGGACCCGCCGTCGTGTGGATGGACAAGCGCAGCGCGACCCGCGTCGCGGCGTTCACCGGGGACCGCGCACGCTTCGCTGCCGTGACGGGCAAACCCGTGAGCACCACCCCGTCGGTCTTCAAGCTGAGCGAGCGTCTCGCCGCGGGCGCGGTCGCCGCCGCTCACGTCGATGGCGTCCGCGAGGTGCACGGCTTTCTCGCCGAGCGCCTCGTGGGGGCGCCGGTGACGTCGACCGCGAGCGCGGGCCCGATGGGTCTCGTCGATCTCCAGCGCGGCACCTGGGCCCGAGACCTCGCGGCCGAGGTCCTCGGCCCGGTGGCGGCCGCCTCCTGGTCGTGGCCTCGCCTCGTGACGCCGTCCACGGTGATGGGGCCGCTCACCCCCGCCGCGGCCGAGGCCCTCGGCCTGCCGGCGGGGATCCCCGTGGTGGCCGGCGCGGGCGACGGTCAGTGCGCCGGCTTGGGGGCGGGCATCACCGAGCCGGGGCGGGCTTACCTCAACCTCGGGACGGCTGTCGTCAGCGGCGCGCTGAGCGCGACCTACGACCACGGGCTGGGCTATCGCACGATGGTGGCCGCGGTTCCGGGTCATTACCTTCGCGAGACGGACTTGCAGGGGGGCACCCTCACCCTCACCTGGCTCACCGAAACCCTGCTCGGAGGGGCGGTGTCGCGGACCGCCCTCGAAGCCGAGGCGGCGGGCATCGACCCGGGCGCGGAGGGGCTCGTGCTCGTTCCGTACCTCGCCGGCGTGATGAACCCCTACTGGGACGACACGGCGGCGGGCGTGCTCGTTGGCTTGCGCCCGCACCACGGCCCGGCCCACTTCTACCGCGCGGCCCTGGAGGGGATCGCCCTGGAGGTCCGTCTTCACCTCGAGGCCTTGATGGCCGCCGGCGCCGACCTCGACGAGGTGGTGCTGATGGGCGGCGGCAGCCGCAGCGACCTGTGGTGCCAAATCCTCGCCGACGTGATCGGTCGCCCCCTCGTCCGGGCGGTCACCCCGGAGGCGACCGCGTTGGGCGCGGGCCTGTTGGCCGCCGTCGGCGCCGGTTGGCACCCCGACGTAGAGGCGGCCGTCGGTGCTTTCGGAGCCCGGCGGCGGCGAGGACGAGGGTTCCGTCCCGACGCGCGCCACGCCGCCACGTACCGCGACCTCTACCGGGGTGTGTACACCGGGCTCTACGCGGCGGTGGCGCCCCACACCCGGGCGCTGTGGTCGCTCCGGCAGGGCGGCGGCGGCGAGACGGCAACGTCAGAGGGGAGGGACGAGACGTGACGACGACCCTTCGCTCGGAGCGGGTCTTGTGGCCGGACGGTCGGATCGCGCCCGGCGTGCTCACGATCGACGGGCCCACCATTGCGGCCCTGGACGCGCCCCGACGCGGACGAGAGGTCGACGTCGACTACGGGTCGCGGTTCGTCACGCCTGCGCTCGTCGACGCCCACACCCATCTCGCCCTCGTGGCGCTGCGCGGATGGGACCCCGGGGCAGCGGCGGGCACCAACGTGGTGGAAGATCTCTTCTTCGGCTTCGAAGCCCAGCTCACCGCGGCCGACGTGCGGGCGCTCACCCGCATCGGCGCCTACGAGTGCTTGCTCCAGGGGATCGGTTTCGTGTGGGAGCACTACTACGAAGCCGAGGCCGTGGCGGCCGGGCTTCGCGACGTGGGCCTCGCCGGGGTGGTCGCCCCCACCCTTCAAGATCTCGGCGGTCCCGGTCGGGATGCGCCCGACGCCGCGCTGCAGGCGGCCGTCGATCTCACCGACGCGCGGTGGTCCGCGTCGGGGATTTACGCCGCGGTAGGGCCGCACGCCACCGACACCGTTTCGGGCGAACTGTTTCGGCGTGCCGTCGCGGTCGCGCGTCGCCACGACCTCCCGCTTCACCTTCACTTGGCCCAGTCGCCCGAGGAGCGCGATCGCATCGCCCACCGCGAGGGGATGACGCCCGTCGCATGGCTCGATCGGCTCGGGGTTCTCGACGCGGCGCCCCTCGTCCTCGCCCATGCCATTTTCGTCCCCGAGCGCGACCTGCGACGGCTCGCCGAAGTCGACGCGACCCTCGTGTACTGTCCCTATGCCGCCTATCTCTTTGGTTTTCCCGCTTCGTTTGCGGCGTGGGAGGACGCCGGGGTCGACTGGGCGCTCGCCACCGACGCCCCCTGCTCGAACGACACCATCAACCTCCAGCTCGAGCTGCGGGCGCTGGCGGCCGGCCGCGCGCTGCGTGCGACCCACCACCCGGCGTACGCGCGCTACCTCGCGGGGGGGGCAGGCCACGAGGCGGCGGCCGCGTGGCACGTGCGGCAGCACCACCATCAGCGCACCCCCGAACCCGCCGCCGTGTGGTCGCGCGTATGCGCGGTACCGGGGCGGATTCATCCCGCCGTGACGGTCGGGACGCTGGCGCCCGGAGCGTTGGCCAACCTCGCGGTGTGGGACCTCGATCATCCCGCGCTCTGGCCGGCCCACGAGCCGCTCCGCACCTTGTGCGCCGCCGACGCGACCAAAGGGCTCTACGCGATGTGGACGTTGGGCCAGCGCCGGGGCGAGGACGGTCGCCTCGCCGCCTCGTTGGTCGGCAGCGACGACTATCGCGAGGCGCGGCGGGAAGCCAACGCGCGCCTCGCGCATCTCATCGCCGGCTTGCGCAGACCCTCACGATGAACACGGCTCGAGCTGCACAGGCTCGCGATAAATCACAGGCTCGCGATGAAGCACAGGCTCGCGATGAACCAGGGAGGCGTGTTCAAGCCTCGGCGGTGAGCTGTTCGGGCGTCCGACCGAACCGACGCTGCCGTCGGCCGTAGGCGGCGATCGCCGCATCGAGGATCTCGGCGGTGAAGTCGGGCCACATCACCCGGCTGAAATAGAGCTCGCTCATCGCGCTCTCGAACAGGAGAAAGTCGCTCAAGCGCTTTTCCCCGCCGGTGCGGATGATGAGGTCCGGGTCGGGCAGGTCCCGCGTGGTCATGAATCGGCGGATGGCCTTTTCGTCGATTTCTTCAGGCAGCAGAAGGCCGGCGCGCGCGTGGGCCGCGATGGCGCGCACGGCGCCGACCAGGTCGTTCCGGCAGCCGTACCCGAGGGCCAGGGTCAGCGTCATCGCTTCGCCCCCCGCGGTCGCTTCGAGGGTGGCCTCGATCCGGTGGCGCGTGGGCGTAGGCAACTCGTCGAGGTCGCCGATCACCCGCATGCGAATGGATCGGGACACCAACTCCTCACGGTTGGTCTCGGCGAACTCGCCGCACAACCGCATGAGCATCGCGACCTCGGCGTCGGGTCGGCTCCAGTTGGAGTAGCTGAACGCGTAGAGGGTGAGGTGCGGCACCTGCCGCTCGTGGCACGCGCGGTACGCGATTTCGGCCACCTTGACGCCGCGCTCGTGGCCCGCACCCCGGGGAAGATCCTGGGCGCGGGCCCAACGGCCATTGCCATCCATGATGATCGCGATGTGTTGGGGGGGGCGGTCACTCATGGTGGGTCACGCCCTACCACACTCCACCCGCAAATACCCGTTATCCGCATCATGCGGCCGGGAGCGCGACGCGGAAGGAGACCAAGGGCGGCCCGGTGCGCTCGCACGTCACCCGACCCCCGTGCGCCTCGGCCACCGCCCTCACGATCGCCAGTCCGAGGCCGGTGCCGCCGCGGGTCGCCCGCGTGGTTACGAAGCGCCGAAACAACCGGCGGCGCACCCCCGGCTGGATCTCGCCGCAGCTCGTGATCTCGCACCACACCTCGTCCCCCTCGCGCCGCACCACCACCTCGATGGTGGTGTCTGGCGTTCCGTGGACCCGTGCGTTGTCGATCAAGTTGGCGAGCGCGCGGACCAACCAGGTCGGATCGCCGCGCACGGTCAGAGGCCCCCGCGCCTCGACGGTGACCTCGGCCCCGGCCGCGCGTGCTTCTTCGGCCGCTTCGCGGGCCCGCCGTCCGAAGTCGACCGCCATGGCGTCGGCGACGCCCCGCGCTTCCAGGCGAGCGAGGCCCAACAGGTCGTCGAGCAATTTCTGAATCCGCTGGGTGCTCTCGATGATCCGGGCCACGAAGCGACGCCCTTCGGCGGGCTCGTCGAGCGCCCCGTCTTCGAGCACTTCGGCGCTGGCGCGGATCGCCGCCACCGGGTTCTTGAGTTCGTGCGACAGATCTGCGGCGAACGTCTCGACGAACGGGCGCCCCTGGAGCTCGCGTCGCATCGAGTCGATCGCCCGCCGCAGCCGGGCCACTTCGCGGCCGTGACCGACGGGAGCCGGCGCGCGATGGTCGCCGTCGCTCACCCGTTCGGCGTACGCGGTC
Source organism: Myxococcota bacterium (assembly GCA_039027095.1). GTDB lineage: Bacteria > Myxococcota_A > Polyangia > Polyangiales > Polyangiaceae > JAPYTK01. Next base: position 3,586 of record JBCCLB010000133.1, on the reverse strand, counting down.
AGCGCTTCGATGGGCTGAGCGATGGTACGACCGATCAAGGCGGCGGCGCTCGCGGCCACGGCCCCCAACAGGAGGCTGATGAAAAAGACCGCCGGGGCGAAGTCGGCGAGCGCCTGCTGGATGAGAAGGGTTGGCTTCACCACCCGCGCGCGGCCGACCGCCGCGCCGTCGACGAAGATCGGAACCGTCACCGCCACCACGCCCGGCGTGTCCGGCCGTCGCCCCGACTCGAGCACGGGACGGTCGTCGCGGTCGAAGAGCGTGAGATCGAGCTCCCGCGAGCGGGGGTGTTCGGCCCTTTTTTCGAGTCGCGCCGCCACCTCGACCAAGCCGTCCCCGCGCTCTTCCATCTCCGCCCCCACCAGCGCCGCGATCGCCCGTGCTTCGCTCCGAGCGGCCTGAGCCCCGATGAGGTCGGCGCGCGCCTTGACCCGGTCGAGCACCATGAGCCCGAGCCCAAAGGCGAAGGCCCCGACGATCGCGGCGAGAGCGAGAAAGACCTGCATCCGGATGCTGAGGCCGGCCGAGCGGGCGCGGACGAGCCGGGTGGCGATGAACGCGACGAACAGGATGAGACCCGCCGCGCTCGCCCCCAGCACCACGATGTTCAGCACGACGGCGGGTCGCCTTTCTCGGCGGGCGCGCTCGCGGTCACCGCGCGCCCTCGCGAAGTCGGTACCCCACGCCGCGTACGGTCTCGATCCATTGCGCGTCGCCCCCCGCCACCGCGAGCTTGCGCCGCAGCGCCTTCACGTGGGAGTCCACGGTGCGGTCTGTGATCGCGAAGTTGTCGCCCCAAATGCTCTCGATGAGCTGTCCCCGGGTGAAGACCCGCCCGGGGGACCCGACGAGGTGGCGGAGCAGGTCGAACTCGACCTTGGTCAGCTCGAGTCGTATGCCGCGGGCGGTGGCCCGCCGGCGCTCGGGGTCGACCTCGATGGGGAGGGCGTCGCCGAGAACTCGCCCGGGAGGGGACGCCGACGCGCTCGCGCTCCCCGCTTCCCGGTCACGCTCCTCACCGGAGCGGCCTTCGAGGGTCCGCCGCAACACCGCCCGCACGCGGGCTACGACCTCCCGTGGCGAAAAGGGCTTCGTGATGTAGTCGTCGGCGCCGGTCTCGAGACCCGCCACGCGGTCGGCCTCTTGGTCGCGACTCGACAGAATGATCACCGCGGGCGCCGGGCGCCGCTGCCGGAGGGACGTGAGCAGCTCGAAGCCGCTCCCGTCCGGCAGCATGAGGTCCAGCACCACCAGGTCGTGGCGCGCGGTGTGGTCGCGGGCGGCGGCGAGGCTGTCGGCCCACGTCACCTCGTGACCTTCACGCCGCAAGGCGTAGGCCAGCGACTCGGCGATCGCCGGCTCGTCTTCGACCACGAGGACCTGCGCCATCCGGCCGTATTGTCACCTCCTCGGGGTGCGGTCGACGCAAAACCCCGAGGCGGTGACCCTCGCCGCGAGCGTCAGTTCGTGCCGACGGCGCCGCTGAGGCTGGCGCTCGCCTCGACGTTGACGCTGACGCTGGCGCTGGCGCTCACGGCCGTCTCGGCGGCCATGGCGATGCAGGCGATGCCCTGGAGGCCGGTTTCCTTCGCCGCCGAGGGGAGCGCTTGGCCTTGCTCGACGAGGCCTTTGCCCTGCGCGACCAGACGGGTGGCGAGGCCCTTCTGGATGTTGATGATCTTGGGCAGAGCGACCCGGAGGCCGTCGACCAGGCCCTTCAAGTCCGCACTGGCCTCGCCTTCACCCTTGAGCTCGATCCCGATGGTGGGGGGCGAGCACTTCAGCGATGCGCTGGCTTGGGCCGCGCACTGGGTCTGGCACTCGACCGACACCGACGGGGGCTTGAACGTACCTGTGCACGAAGGGGATTCGAACTCGGCGCTGCAGCCGCCTTCGCATGTGCCCTCACACGTGCCGCTCGCCTCGGCCGAGCAGCTCCCGCTGCACGAGCCCTCGCAGGTGCCGTCGCAGGTGCCGCTGACGTCCTCCCCGTTGCAGGTGCCCTCGCAGGTCCCGTTGCAGGTGCCGCCACAGCTGGCGCTGCCTTCGACGATGCACGTGCCCGTGCACTCTGCCGAGCACTCGCCCCGAATGGAGCCGCCCTCGCACGATGCTTCGAGGTTGCCGGGCTCGATCACGGCTCCGCAGTTGCCGAGGCACTCGGTGACGGCGTCGATGGGGAGCTCGCACACCGGTTCGCCCGCCGTGATCTCGAGTTGGAAGTCGGCGCTCGCGCTAATGATGCCCTCGAGTTTGGCCGTCACCGCCCCACAGACCTTCTTGGCGCCTTCCTCGTCGCCTTCGCCTTTTTCGGCGTCGAGCTCGGCTTCCTCCATGCCGAGCGCCGTCCCCAGCTCTTTGCAGGAGGCGAGCAGGTCGGCTTCGAGCGTCGCGGCGGTCTGATCGAACGAGTAGACCGCCGAGATGAACCCCTTGAGCTGACCTTGAATCTCGGCGCTGCCCTGGAGGCTCAGGGCGGCCACATTGCCGTCTTTCAGCGCGGGACAGTCGGCCCCGGGGATGCCGAGGCCCCCGATGGCATCGCAACTGGCGAGACCGGGGAGCACGAGGCCCATGGCACATACGGAAGCGGCGGTACGTCGAAGGATTTTCATCTTTGGTTCTTTCATCTCGTCGCCGGTTGTTACGCCAGCGGAGCGGCTTTCTCCCCCACTCGGATCGCTTTTGCAACGGTGTCGTGATGAGGCGGGGGGTTCCGGCCGAGGGCGGAGCGCCTCAGCGCGCGAGCCGGGCGCGGATCCGGTCGAGCTCCGGGCGGCCGGCGCCCCCGGGCGACACCCGGGCGGCGAGACTGGTTTCGGGGGTTCCGTCGAGGGTGTCGAGCTCGTCGGCGACCCGGCGGTAGGCGTCTCGGAACGGAACGCCACCCGCGGTGAGTTCGACGGCGCGGTCGGTCGCGTAGCAGCCGGCGTCGATGCTCTGCCGTAAACGCTCGCGGTCGAGCGAGATCCCCGCGACCAGCCGGGGCACGAGGCGGAGGGTCGCGAGGGCCTCGTCGAGGCCGCGCATCGTCGGCGCTTTCGTCAATTGAACGTCTCGGTGGTAGCCGCTCGGAAGAGAAAGGACGCCCATGAGCTCGGTCACGGCGCCCTGAACCACCGCGGGCGCGGCCCGCATCAGCTCGACGAGGTCGGGGTTGCGCTTGTTGGGCATGATCGACGAGCCCGTGGTCAAGGCGGGGTCGAGGGCCACGAAACCAAACTCGGGGGTGGTGTAGAGTGAGACGTCCCATGCGAGCCGCCGCACCGCCGTCATGAGATGCCACGCAGCGGTGAGCACCTGCACCTCGACCACGCCCCGGCTCCCCTGGTCGGCCAGGGGAGAGAGCGTGATGTCGTCGAAGTCGAGCTCCGCGGCGATTCCCGCTCGGTCGAGCGCCAGATTGACGCCGTATCCGGCCGCTCCGCCCAGCGGGGATTGATTCACCAATCGCCGCACCGCCCGCAACATGACCAGTCCGTCCGCGAGCGCGGCCGCGATGGATCCGAGCCAGTACCCCACCGTCGACGGCACGGCGTGCTGCAGATGCGTGACCCCGGCCATGGGCGTCTCCGTCTCCGCGTCG
>JBCCLB010000132.1:0-12344 GCA_039027095.1 Myxococcota bacterium | reverse complement strand
GGCCGGCTCGATGTTCACGGTGATCGAAGCCTGCGCCGTGAAGACCCCGATCTGATCGACGGCGAGGTTGCAGTACGCCTCCATGCGGGCGCGCTTGTCGACGATGGCCTCGGCCGCGGCGCGGTCGTCGGCGGTGGCGTCGAGCCCCTCGGCGATGCCCCGGCACGCGATGGTCAAGTCGTCGACCGACGCCGCGGCGATGCCGGCGAAGTCGGCCACGGCTTGCAGCGCCACGCCCGAGGTCCCTTCGAGCTCGATGGTGCCGCCGACCTGAAAGTCGTCCTCGCTGCAGCAGAGGGGGTTGTCCTCACCACAGCCCGGAGCCGCGATCGCGACTCCCAGCAGCCCCAACATGGAAAGTCCGGTCGTCGACAGGCGGACCGTCTTCGCCTTCGGCTTCGTCAGCCAGCTGGTTTCGTTGCTCACGTCATCTCCTCTTCAGGTCTCTTCAGACTCGGCGGACTTCCCCAAGCGAAGCCATCATCCGATTCGCGTCCCTTTAACCCGCCGCCGCGTCCATCCAAAGGAATTGGCGCGGAAAGGACTCTTTTTGTGGGAGGGAACCAGGCGGCTCCCGTGTTCAAGAATTCTTGCCAGTCTTGCCCATCGTTGCGACCCCGTCCAGAGGCCGAACCGACGTAAACTTGCAGGCAGGAGGCCAACCGCCTCGCCCAACCAGAGCCGGACCCCGCCGCCCGGGGGCTGAGCGACCTTACCGCCCGCAGCAGGACACCCCTCAACGGGGGTAACACCCGTAGCCATCGAACGGCGACTGCCGCTCCGGGAACCAACAGCTATCTTCGAGTCCAGGGCCGAAGGGATCCCCCGGCCGCACACAGTACCCTTGCAGGCCACTGGGCGAGGTAGGGCAGTCGGCGTTGGTGCTGCAGGTGACGGGGAAGGCCGTGTCGAGGCACACGTTGTCACCGTTGTCGTCTTCGAGGCAGATCCAAGCGGAGCCGGGGGGCCCGCAGTCGGTGTCGTCCGTGCAGTGGGCGCAGAACTTGTCGCCGGTGATGTCGCTGCTGTCGCACTTGCCGCTCTCGGGCACGCAGACGTTGCGAGGGACACACGTATCGCCCGCGACGGGACAGTCGAGCGCGGGATCGATGCAGTCGATGGTCGGCGAAAAGCCACACGTCGCGTTGCTGCCGTTCGCCTTGGCCGCGGCCGGGGCGTAGGGCACGCAGGCTTCGTCCGCGGCGCAGTTGCTGTCGTCGACGCAGAATCGGGCGCAGACGTCGTCGCCCAGATGGGCGGCACACACGTCGGCGTCGGCGAGCGAGCAGTCGAGGTTGGTCGCACAGGGCGCGCACGGGTCCCGCTGGAGACAGACGCCTTGCATCGCGCAGCGCGTGCCGGCCTGAAAGCGCGGGTCGGTCAGGTCGACGCAGTCTCCCGGGGCATCCGGGGTGCCGCAGAAGTTGTCGGGTTCGTCGCCGCAGGCGGGACGCACGTCGCGCTCGAGCCCGCAGTAGAAACCCGCCGCACAGTCGTCGTCGGTCGCGCATCCCCGCTTGCTGCAATAGGCGTCGGCATCGCCCTCACTGCGAAAGTCGACGCACTCGAGCGGCGTGCACTCCGCGACGTCGCACGTGTTGAAGATGCACTCCTGGTCGGACCCGGCGCACTTCCCGCGGTTGCACTTGGCCGCATCGCCACACGCTGCGTCGTCCCGCTCGCACGTACAGCCGGCCGGGGGCGCGAGCGTGCAGGGCGTGCCGTCGGGGCAGGCGGTCTGGAGCTCGCACTGGCTGTCGCCGAACGGGCACTCCTGTCCCCACCAGCCAAAGGGAAAGCCAGTCTCCGCGTCGCGGATGGGCGTGAGACGACTGTCTTCACAGACGTTCACCCGGCGGGACACGCCGTCGACTTCATCCGTCAGCGCCTCCTGACACACCTGGAAGCCGGGGACGCACTGATCGTGCGCCGTGCAGAGCAGCTTGCACTGGTTGTCGACGCAGACGTTGTTCTCGACGCACTTCGCCGGGTCGCACTTGGCCCGGCACTCGCCGTCCACCACCACGCCACCCTCGCAGCCTCCGCCGTCGTCGTCGGACTCGCTATCTGACGAGCACCCCGAGGAGGGCATGGCCGCGGCCACGAACAGCCCCACGGCGGCCACCCAACCCCACGCTGAGCGGCCCCAGCCCCGGCCTTCGGGCCCGGTTGGGCCTCTGCGCAAATCCTTCATCCAACTTCCTTCCGCAGCGCTGCGGAGCCATAGCACCCGGCCCGCGCGTCGAGCAATCCCGGGATCTTGCTCCGAGGCAGGCACGCCTGCTGTTTCCCCACCAAAAAAAGCCAGTGCGATTTTCGTTGAGTAGGCGCGGCCCCCACATGCCCCTGTGCTACCGTTGCGCTGGACGGGTAATCTAAGCGTTCTCTCCCGGCATCCCGCAGGGGCGGTAACCGATGCCGGAGAGGAACATACGAGGGTCGGCGAAATGGTGAAGCGCGAGAAGTTGGTTTGGGTTTTGGCGACGTCGATGGCGTTGGCGACCGTCGGGTGCACGACCACCGAAGAGGTCGACGACGAGGGCAACGACGGCAGCGCGCCCGAGTTTGCCGACGGCCAGGGCCAGGCCCCGTGGGACGCCACGCCTGCGGCCGCCTACCCGGAGGGACCGTTTGGCACCACCGAGGGGCAGGTCATCGGCAACGTCTCGTTCATCGGCTATTACAGCTTCGTCACGTCCAACGCGCTCGACCGCATCGAGCTGGCCGACTTTTACAACCCCACCGGCGACGCCGTGTACCCGGCCGAACATCCCTACGCCGGACGAGCGCTGCCCAAGGTCCTGGTGCTGACGCGGTCGGCGGTTTGGTGCCCGCCCTGCAACCAAGAGGCGGCCGAGACCCCCGAGCACCGCGCCGCGTACGGCGACGACGTGATGTTCATCACGACCCTGTTCGACGACGGCAATCCCAACGACCCGGGCCGGGCCGATGTCGACGATCTCACGGGGTGGGGCCAGGACTACGACCCGGACTACCCGATCACCCTCGATCCCGATTCGTCGGTCGGCAACCTGTACCCCTCGGGGTCCATCCCGGGCCTCGTCATCATTCGCACCTCCGACATGCGCATGGTCCAGTTCCACAACGGCCTCACCTTCGACCCGAACAGCGGCGCGTTGGACCCGAGGTTCTGGGACACCGTCGACGACATCATCGCCGGCATCTGACGACGACTGACCCGGGCGCGCCGGGGAAGAGAGACGCTGGGTCTCTCTTCTGAGGGGCGAGAAGACCCGGGGAAAAGAGACACAGCGGAAATGAAGCAGCGTGAGCTTGGGATGGTCCTGCAGACGGGAGGCATCGTTCTCGCCCTGATGATGGGGGCGGTAGCGTGCGGGGGTGGGGCCCAAGCGGGTTCGACGCCGGGCGCGCTCGTCCCCGCCAACGACGCGTCCGACGATGGCGCCGCGGTCAGCGACGAGGGCAGCGGGACCGGCGACGACAGCGGCGGGGGGGACGTGGCGCGCGCCCCCGACTTCAGCTTGGCCACCCTCGACGGCGACTTCGTGTCGCTGTCGGATTTCCAGGGCGACAAGGTGGTCTTGATCGACTTCTGGGCGACCACCTGTGACCCTTGCCTCGCCGAGATGCCCGAGCTGATCGAGCTCTACGAGAAGAAGAAAGACCAGGGCTTCGAAATTCTCGCCATCGCGACGGACGATTCGCAGACCCAGGCGGCGGTCAGTGCCACCGTCGCCAAGTACGACATGCCCTTTCCCATTCTCCTCGATCCCGAGACCGAGGTGATGGACCTCTACAACCCGAAGGGAATTCTCCCCTTCACCGTCATCGTCGACCGCAGCGGCGGGATGGTGTTCACCCGGGCCAGTTTCCAGGCCGGCGACACCAAGGCGATGGAGTCGCTCGCGGCTGAGGTCGACGCCGCGCTCGCCAAACGATAGGGCCCCCCGCCGTGCCCTCCCGAGAACGCGCCCCGCGATGGCGCGCGCGCGGAGCCACTTTGCGCTCCCGGTCGGCGACGTTCGCCGCGCGTGCGCTCGCCGGGATCGGCGCGATGGGGTTGGTGAGCCTCGCGACGCCCGCCGCCCACGCCATCGACATCCCCGACGTCGGGGGCGAGACGATGCGCGTGTTGCTCACCAACACGTCGGAGGTCGCCTACCGCTTCGACAACCGCGACGACAACAACGCGGGCACCGCCGTGCTCGTCCCCCAGAACGTCGTCAACGACAACTACTTCGAGTTCTACAACCGCCTGTATGCGCGTGTGGACTACTGGAAGTTTCGGGCGAGCGTGCGCCTCGACAGCGCCGTCTACGCCCAGGAGCTCGATCGCCAGGGGGTACAGGACCTCATTCGGGACCGTATCGGCGAAGCGGGCGACCTGTCGCTGGAAAACCGGCTCAATCGCGAGCTTCACTCTCGCTACACCGACCTCATCTACCCGGCGAAGCTGTCGCTTCGCTTCAAGCACAAGCGCTTCGAAGCCACGCTGGGCGACTTCTACGTCCATCTCGGCCGCGGCATGGTCTTCAGCGTGCGCAAGGTCGACGAGCTCGGCGTCGACACCACCATTCGGGGGGCCAAGGTCAAAGGCGGCTTCAAGACGGGCGGCGTCAACGTGCAGGGCATGGCGTTCGCCGGCCTCCTCAATCCCCTACGGGTCGACGTGCCCAACGGACGGATCCTCCACGGTACCGGCTCGCCCTTTTTCTTCGGCTTTCCCCAGGCCGGTGACTTTCCGTTCTTCGAAGCCACGGGCAACGACACGTTCGAGGAACGACTCGAACCGGCCGTCCCGAGCTACATCGAAGATGCGGTCGTCGGCGGGAACGTCACGGTGGCCCCCAAGTTCGCGACCTTCGAGGCCAACGTCGCGACGATGTTCCGGCAGGCGAACAGTCGGGACAACGCGAATTGCATTCTCGCCGGCAACGACCCCGCCGTGTGCGCTTCGGAGTTTCCCGTCTTTCGCAACCCGGAGGCGACCCGCTCGCACGACCGACTCATCACCTACAGCGGGGTCATTCGCATCCCCACCATCGAAAAGGTCTTCGATGCCTACGTGGAGGTCGCGGGCCAGCACCAGCAGCAGGGCCAATTCTCCGTCGGCGACGACGGTCAGCTCCTCCAGGTCGACGACCTCAACGGGTACGGGATCTACGCCAACGTCAACGTTCACGCCGGCCCGGCGTCGTTCACGGTCGAGGGCAAGCACTACCAGCGGTTCTTCCCCCTCGGGGCCAACATCGATCTCGTGAACCCCGGCACCTCGGCGCCGGAATACAACATCATCTTTTACAGCCGGCCGCCCACCATCGCGCCGATCTACACGCAGTTCCTGGGCTCGCCCGACATCTGCATGACCGGCGGGCGCGTGCGCACCGACGTCTCGTTGAGCGACGACTTCAAGCTCTACGGCTGGGGCGGCTATTACCGCTCGCTGAGCGAGGCGAACCCGATCAACAACGAGTGTCGCACTACGCGCAACGCGCCGAACCCCGCCGATCCAGGCGGCCCTACCATCGAAGTCGACGCTCCGGAGCTGGTGACGAACACCGTCGACCTCGCGGGGGGGACGGACTTCAAGGTCGACGGCGGCCGGAGCCACTACATCGTCTGGGTCGGGGGCCGCGACCAGCAACACACGGTGCCGGTGCGCGGCAGCACCGCCATTCCCCCGCTGACGATCTTCTATCGCGAGGCCTACATTCGGTACGACATCACCCAGCACCTCGCGGGCGACTTCTCGATCACAGCCCTCGGCTTTCACCAGCGTCGTTACGAGCCCGCGATCGTCGAGCGCCCGTGGCACGAAGGGGAGAATCTGCTCTCCCTCAACTACAACCCCAACTTCGCCTTCATCTTCGGCTTCGAGTACCTCACGCGCCCCGGGTTCCCGGACACGTACTTCAACGGCGCCATCCAATACCGCTCGAAGAGCGACGAGCATTGGTACGACCAGGTCTTCAACACGGTGACGGCGTATGTGGGCCAGCGTCGCTCGGCCCTCCGTTGCATCGGGGGCGTCTGCCGCCTGTACCCGGCCTTCGAAGGAGCCCGGTTCGAGCTCGTCTCGGTGTTCTGACGGCGTCCGTCGTCTGCGGGCCATGACCTCGGTTTGAAGCCCGGGTCACCGACGACAACGAAGAACGTGGGCGGGCGCGGGGGGGAGGGCGAAGTTCACCCTTCGGGGGGACCGCCGCCGTGGTGGTCGTCGTCGCTTCCGAAGGGTCGATCGGGTGGGCCGCTCGATCAGCGTCACCTGGACCTTGGACCGTACGGCGCGAAAGTAGCGGTCGAGCGCGGCTCCGAGACGGGTCGCGACGTACCATTGGCGAAGGTCGTCGGCGATTTCGTCGAACGGTTGCTCGGCGTACGGCGATTCGCCGCGGAGGTGCACCTCGCGGAGGTCGAGCTCACTGGGCCGCAACATCGGCGCCACGGTCTGGTCGAGGTACCAGCTCGCCCGCGCCCGACGGCGGAGGACCGTATCGAACTCATCGCGCGCGATCCCCTCCGTCACGCGGGCCGCCTCGAGGGCGGCTTCGGCCTCGGCTTCCGCGTCCCGCCGCGCCGCCACCAGGGCCTGAGGGGTCAGGTTGCGTACCCCGCCGCCCGCCGCGATGCGGGCGTCGAGCCCGGGTGCGGCCACGCGCCGAATCATGATGCGCCGGGCGGACTCCGCGTAGATCGCCACCTGCCGGGGACTTGGTTTCGGGTCCACGGGGAGCTGCGCGAGCATCGATTCGGCGATGCGGCGCTCGAGCGCAGAGCGGATGTGCTTGTCGAGGTAAGGAGGACCACTGGGACGGGTGCGCTCTCGACCGCGCGCGGCCCCATCGACGATGGCCTCCAGACGCGCTTCGAAGGCGAGCTCGCGCGCCGTGATGAATTGCGGACGCCGCACCCCCCCGGTGGCCCGGGAAACCCACCGCACCACGACCCGGTCGATCTCCTCCGGCGGCGTCGACCTCGCCACGGCGGCGGCGGGTTTCTCACGGTTCGCCGCCTCGTCTTGCGCCGACTGCCCGTACGCCGCCGGCGTCGCGACGAGCGCCAGCCAAAAAAAAGCGACGCCGGCCGCCGGGGGTGTCATCCGTCCTTGGCGGCCGCGCGGATCTTGGTGACGACCCGGGCCGAGGAAGGCTCGTCGCGATCCGTCGTCCCCTCTTCTTCCTCGTCGTCTGGCCCCACCATCCCCGAAGCGGTCGCCATGCCCGAGGAGGAGGCCCGCCCCGAAGATGCCGGCGCCGACCCGGGGGCCGAACGAGGGACGGCGGCCATCGCGAGCTTTCGCGACTGGAGAAACTCAGCGAACGCCGCCAGCGTGTCGAGCTCGCGTGGCCCGAGCGCATCGACGAGGTCGCGAAGCTGTCGACGCAGCGCCTCGGCGGACCGGGGTTTCCGGCCGCCGGGCGACGAGGGGGTTTCGGCGCCGGCACCACCGCCGGGGCGTGAGCCGCGGGCGCCGCGCTGGCTGGGTCGCTCATCGACGAGGTCGGGAACCCACACCGGTCGCTTCACCGGGCGGAGGGCGTGGGCGTTCAGCCACGCCTCCATGAAGATCCGCAGGCGCTCGCTCCGGAAGGCGAACCATCGTTCGCGCTCGGCCCCGTAGCTCATCAGAACGTCCTTGAAGCGACGAAAGGCCCCCTTGCCGTCGATGGCGCGGGTGAGACGCTGCTGCAGCGTCGGGTCGTCGACCATGGGGATGAAGCGCTCCATCCACCGGTATTGCTCCCGAGAGCTGACGGGCTCGATCCGAAGGTAGCTTTGGTCGGCCGCGATGCGGGCGTGCATCTGCGGGTCCGCGACGCCGTCGACGATGCGGAGGACGTCGCCGGTCGGGACGTGCAGGTAGGAGTGCACCTCGGGGGCGTTGTTTTCGAAGGCGTCCTCGAGCGCTTCCCAGTCGATGGGCACGTCGCGCCAATTCTGTTCGCCGCGACGCTTGCCGCCGCCCGGGTGGTCCTCGTTGCTCATGACGCCCTGTAAACCCTAACAGACGCGGTCGACGATTCGTTCCAGAAAGCGGCGGGGCCCCGAAAGCGGGGTCGTGGAACCGAAACCTCAGGTGCGCGTGCGGGCCACCGCCTCTTTCCACCCCTGGCGGGCCTCACGGCGCAACGCCCCGTCTTCGGGCGGCTCGAAGCGATGCGCGATCGGGGCCATGCCCGCCACCTCCGCGCGGTCGGCGAAGAGTCCGGCGCCGAGGGCCGCCAGCATCGCCGCCCCGCGCGCCGTCGACTCGAGGTCGCGCGGTCGTTCGATCCGGAGCCCGGCGAGCCTCGCCTGTTCCCTCATCAACAGGTCGTTGGCCGCCGCCCCCCCGTCGACGCGAATCTTCTCGAGGGGCGCCCGCAGGTCGTCGGCCATGGCCTCGAGGAGGTCGGTCACGCGATGGGCGATCCCCTCCAGGGTGGCGCGCGCGAGGTGGGCGGCCGTGGACCCTCGGGTGAGCCCGCAGATGAGGCCCCGCGCTTCCGGGTCCCAGTACGGGGCGCCCAGTCCGGCCAGCGCGGGCACGAAATACACGCCCTCGCTGCTCTCGACCGATGCGGCCAGGGCCTCGACGTCCCGCGCCTGCTCGAGCAGGCCGAGGCCGTCGCGAAGCCACTGCACCGCCGCCCCCGCCACGAAGGCGCTGCCCTCGAGCGCGTACGTGATCTCGTCGCCGATCTGCCAGGCGACGGTCGTGAGCAGCCCAAAGCGGCTGGTGATGGGCTCGGACCCGATGTTCGCCAACACGAACGCACCGGTGCCGTACGTGCACTTGGCCTCCCCGACCGCGAAGCAAGCCTGTCCGAAGAGCGCGGCCTGCTGATCGCCGGCGATCCCCGTGATCGGCACCCCGTCGGGCAAGGGTCCGAAGCCGGAAGTCCGCGCCACCTCACCGACCGAGGGGACGATTCGGGGCAACACCGCGGGTGGTACCCGCAGGAGCGCGCACATCTCTTCGTCCCACCCCCCGCGCAGGTTCATCAGCAAGGTTCGCGAGGCGTTGGTGGCGTCGATGGCGTGAACGGCGCCGCCCGAGAGGCGATGGATGAGGTAACTGTCGATCGTGCCGAAGGCGAGCTTCCCCGCCTCTGCCTTGGCGCGGGCTCCCTCCACCTCATCGAGGAGCCATCGCACTTTGGTTCCGCTGAAGTACGGATCGAAGACGAGCCCGGTCCGCTTCCGGGCCATCTCGGCGTGTTTGGCCAAACTGGCGCAGAGCGCGCTCGTACGGCGGTCCTGCCACACGATCGCGCGGGCGATGGGTCGGCCGCGGTCGCGGTCCCACAAGAGCGTCGTCTCCCGCTGGTTGGTGATCCCAACGGCCGCGATCCTCGCGCCCTCCACCTCGGCATCGGCGAGGGCGCCGGCGGCGGCCGTCTCGACCGAAGCCCAGATCACGTCGGGGTCGTGCTCGACCCACCCCGCCTGCGGGAAGTGCTGCGCGAATTCGACGGTTTTTCGGCCCCGGCGGAGGCCCGTCCGATCCATCACGAGACAGGTGGTTCCCGTCGTTCCCTGATCGATGGCGAGCAGCAAGTCCGCGGCGGTCATGGGGGAGGCCGTAGCGCGACCCGGCGGCGGCCGGAAGCCGAAGCCGCCCCCCCGCGCGAGGGGGAATTCCCGGTCCCCGAGCGTCCGTTTCGGAGTAAGCTTGCGCCACGCCATGGCGCGTTTGGTGCTTCAAACGGCAGAGGGACAGCAGGTCGTCGAGCTACGCCAGACGAACACGCTGGGCCGTCATCCGAGCAACACGATCCAGCTCCTCGACAAAATCGTGTCGAAGGAGCACTGCGTGATCGAGCTGCGGGGCACGACGTTTTTCCTCCGCGACCTCGGCAGCCTCAACGGCACCTTCGTCAACCGAGAGCGCGTGCCGATGGAGGGGATCCGAGAGTTGGCCGACGGCGACGAGATCGCGCTCGGTCAGACCAAGGCACGTTTCGAGGACGGCGGCGCCAGCAACCATCCCCAGGCGCCGAATCAGTGGGTGCAACCGTCGGTGAAAAACTGGGGGGCAGCGGCCGCCCCGTCCTCGGCGGCAGGCGGGTACCCACGGCCCGCCGGACCCCCGATGTCCAACATCCCGAGCACGGCCTACCCGCACCAGCAGCCGGGCCAAGCTGGCGGGAGCGGTCCGCCGCCGCCCGAACCCGTGCCGCCGCCCGCGTACCACCGTGCGTCACGGCCGCCGACGGGGGCGGCGCCCGCGGTTCCCTCCCGACGTCGTCCTCCGCCCCCGCGGGCCGCCTCCCGCGGGTTCTCGACCGCCTACCTCCCGGCGATCACCCGGACGACGGAGGTCGACACCGACGACGAAGCCCGCCAGATCGGCGCCGAAATCGTCGCCACCGAGCGCGACTTTCGGCCGTTCGACGCCATCGCGCAAAACCAGGGACAACTGCGCGCCGACTACGAGCGCCTGCGGCTGTCGTACGAGCTCACCCGCGACATCGCCGACGAAAAAGACACCACCGCGCTCCTCGAGAAGATCCTGAAGAGCATCTTTCGGTTCATCCCGGCCCAGCGCGGCGTGATCTTTCTCAATGTCGACGGGGAGATGCAGCCGGCCGCGCAGCACCGGACCGACGGCGACAAGGGCGGCATCAGCGTGTCGACCACGATCCTGAGCAAGGTCGTCGAGGACCGCAAAGCGGTGCTGACCCACGACGCAGCGATGGACTTCGCCGCGTCCAAGGGGAAGAGCATGATCCTCAACCAGATCCAATCGGCGATCGTCGCGCCGATGCTCCACAAGGACGAGCTGTTCGGGGTGCTGTGGCTCGACAGCAAGTCGCTCGCGCAGTTTCAACCGAAGGACCTGGAGCTGGTGAGCTCGGTGGCCAACCAGGCCGCGATGTTCATCGAGATCAACGTGCTGGGGCGCCAGATCCAAGCCGAGCAACTCAACCGCGAACGGCTCAGCCGCCTGCTTTCGCCCAACGTGGCCGAGCGGGTCATTCAGGGCCAGGTCGACGTGATGCCCGGGGGCACCCGCACCGAATGCACCGTGTTCAACAGCGACATTCGAGGCTTCACGCGGATGAGCGAACACGTCCCGCCGGAAGAAATCGTCGAGATGCTCAACTCGTACTTCGAGCGCATGGTCGACACGATCTTCAAATACGAAGGCACCCTCGACAAGTTCATGGGCGACGGCATCATGGCGTTGTGGGGGGCGCCGGTGAGCCATCCGGACGACCCGGAGCGCGCCGTCGAATGTGCCCTCGAGCAGACCGAGGTCTTGGGTCGCTTCAATCGCGAGCGGATGGCCCAGGACAAAACCCCCCTCGGGGTGGGGGTCGGCATTCACAGCGGCCCCGTCGTGGCCGGGTACATCGGAAGCAGTCGCGCATTGAGCTACACGGTGATCGGTGACGTCGCCAACACGTCCGCGCGCCTCTGCTCGAGGGCCTTGGCTGGACAGATCATCCTCAGCGAATCGACGCGCGACAAGCTCGGAAGCCGATTCGAGTGCGAAGAACTCGCGGCGGCGCGCATTCGGGGCAAAAACCAGGCGATTCGATTGTTCAACCTCATCCGCGCGAGGCCGAGCGCCCAGGTTCCCGATAGCGTGACCGGCCCCAACATCGCGGGCAACAGAGTCATCGGCGGCGACGTCTCCGGAAGCGGCGCGAACCCTCGGATCCAAGACCCGCCCACCAGCCCCGCCGCATCGGACCCGAGCTGACCCGTAGGTGTGCCCATGCCCGCCCCCACGACCGTCCTCCCCTTCGAGAAGCCCATCGCCGACCTCTTTGCGCGGGTTCGCGAACTGCGTGCGCTGGCCGACGAGGATCAAAGCTACGCCCCGGAGCTCGTGCGGCTCGAGCGCGAGGCCGAAACCCTCGCCCGCGACGTGCTGGGCAAACTCGATCCGATCGAAAAGGTACAGCTCTCGCGCCACGCGAATCGGCCTTACACGCTCGATTACGTGAACCGGCTCTGCGAAGACTTCGTGGAGCTGAAGGGAGACCGCCGGTTCTCGAACGACGCGGCCATCGTCGGCGGCCTCGCCCGCTTCGACGGGCAGAGCGTGGTGGTCGTGGGCCACCAGAAGGGCCGGGGCACCAAGGACAACGTGCGCCGAAACTTCGGCATGCCGCAACCCGAGGGCTACCGGAAAGCGACGCGGCTGTTCGAGCTCGCCGACAAATTCGGCCTCTCGATCCTCACCTTCATCGATACCCCGGGCGCGTACCCAGGGATCGGCGCCGAGGAGCGGGGCCAGTCCGAAGCGATTGGGGCGTCGATCGCGGCGATGGCCCGCGCTCGGGTCCCCATCGTCGCGTGCATCATTGGCGAGGGCGGCAGCGGCGGCGCTCTGGCCCTCGGGGTCGCCAACCGCGTCTTGGTCCTGG
>JBCCLB010000131.1:0-12357 GCA_039027095.1 Myxococcota bacterium | reverse complement strand
GGGGGGGGGGGGTTCGGGCCGCGCCGGCTGTTGTGGGGGCCCCCGCCCCGCCCGGGGCCCCCCCCCCCCCCCGCCGCCCCACCCCCCCCCCCGGCGCCCCCCCCCCACCACCGCGAGAGGGCGCGGGTGCCGGCGTTGTCGACGTCTTCGTGACTTTGTCGTGGGTGACGATTAGAGCGGGGCGATCATGGACTTGGACAAGGTGAAGACGGCGCTCGTCGAGCTCGTCGCGGTGTGGGGGCTGCGGATCGTCGGGCTTCTCCTGGCGCTCTTCGCCGGGTGGATCGTGGCGGGCGCGCTCAGCCGCAACCTCGTCCGCCAGCTCGAAGCGCGATCGTTCGATCCGACCCTCGCCAAATTCTTTGGAAGTCTCGTCCGGTGGCTCGTGGTGGTTGCCACGGTCCTCGGTTGCCTAGGCGCGTTTGGCATCCAAACCGCGAGTTTCGCCGCGGTCATCGCGTCCGCGGGCCTCGCGGTGGGTCTCGCGTTTCAGGGCACGCTGAGCAACTTCGCCGCCGGGGTCATGCTCCTCGTGTTTCGTCCCTTCCGCGTGGGCGACTTCGTCGAGACGGCCGGTACCTCGGGCACGGTGGTCGAGATCGAGCTCTTCACCACGGAACTTAAAGGGGCCGATGCGCGCAAGGTCGTCGTGCCCAACACGAAGATCTTTGCCGACGTCATCACCAACTTCAGCGCGAGCCCCGTCCGACGCACGAGCATGGACATCGGCGTCGCTTATGACGCGGACCTCGACGGGACGCGCCGGGTCATTCTCGAGGCGGTGCGCTCCGTAGACCTCGTTCTCGACGATCCCGAACCGACGGTCTTTCTCCGCGAACTCGGCGATAACGCCGTGGTGTGGAACGTCCGGGCTTGGTCCAAGAACCCCGACTACTGGGCGATGCACGAACAAGTGATGCGCGCGGTGAAATACGCCTTGGACGACGAAAAGATCGGGATCCCGTTCCCGCAGATGGACCTCCACGTGGTCGAGGCGAAGGCGCCCCTCGTCGTCGTCAACGAATCGAAAAGCGAAGCCAAAGTCTGAATTGATGACCTTACGGGCGACCCAGTTCGCGTCTCGATGAGGCCGCTCGGTTGCCACCAAACGTCAGCACCTTACGTGATGGCGCAACTCGGGGGCGGAATACACGATGCACGAGGAACGACGAAGATACGCCATCTCGCAACGCCCCGGTCGACGCGGCGGGTGGGGGCGATGGTGCCTCGCTCTGGGCGCGGCGCTGCTGGGTCTCGGGGTGATGCCGCAAGCGTCGAGGGCGGACACGACGTCTTCGGTCCGGGCCGCCTCGGCCGCGGAGCAGTCGACGGTCGACGTGACCCCCATCCCCCGCGGGCAGGGAGCCATCCTCGTGCCCGCGCTCTCGGAGGGCCGTCTCGAACCACCGGTACGCGTCTACGCCGACGACACCCTCGTCGCGGAAGGGCGCACGGGCACGCGGATCGTTACGCCCCCCGGACGCTATGAGGTCGTCGTCGGGGTGGGCGCGCCCGCGGGGCGCCCTCGCGCTACCGTCGAGGTGGCCGCCGGCCAGACGGCCGCGGTCGAGGCGTTCTTCGGGGCCGTTCGCGTCCAGGTCGTCGACGCGTCGCAGACGCCGCGGGCGCGCACCTACGTGATCCAATCCATCGACCGTCAAACCGTCTACGGGCCGGTGACGACGGCGCCCTCCGAAGATGGGCCGCCCCCCCAGACGTGGCTCCTTCCCCCGGGTCGTTACCGACTCGTACTGGGTAGCAACCCCCGCGCAACCGAGGGCGCCGTCTCCTTTTCGCTGCACGCCCGCGAACTCCTTCGATACCGGCTCGTCGCGGACGGAAACGATTTGCTCCGGGCCGACCTGGCCGACGACGATGTGACCGTCGAGAAAAAAGATCTCCGCCTCCGGTGGGTGGTGGGGGGGTCCTTGGCGTTCGACAGCCGAAACACCCAACTCCTGCAGGAGGGCCGTGAGTTTCTCATCGGCTCGTTGTTCAATCAGCTCGAGGTGGGCTTCGACCGCGGACCCAACCTCTTGTTGTTCAGCCTCGACGCCAACCAAACGGTGGCGTGGCTCGATAGCGAGTTCGGCGCCGACATCCCCATTCGGAACCTCGACAGCCGGGCGGAGGCAGAGTTGCTCTACGTGGCCCGTCTGGGCCGCATCTTCGGTCCCTACGCGCGGGCGAAGGCGACGACGAGCTATCTCGAGCAGCATTACATCCCCGGCCAAGACGTCCTCATCGACACCTTCGATGAGGACGGGAACCTCGTCGACGAAACAGAGGCGTCGGCCTTCGACCGCGTGCGGCTGTTCGAGGCGGGTCGGCCGGTCGTCCTCCAACAGGGCGTCGGCGTGTCGGTCACGCCGGTGGACGGGGAAGTCTTCGACTTCGGGTTTCGCGTGGGCGGCAGCGCCCGCCAGGCCTTCTACGACGACGGGCGCTTCATCGACGACCAGGTCGGGGCGCGCTTGTCGCTCATCCGCGTCGACGACCGGCGAGAGTTTGGGGCGGAGGCTACGGCCTCGGTGGGCCTCCGCATCGGTCGCTACGTCGACTTGGAAAGCGAGTTCGACAGCTTTTATCCGACCGACCTGTTTCGCGGCGACATCGAGGGCGATCGCTTTCCCTTTCGCTGGCAGAGCCGCGTTAACTTGGGTGTTTCCGAGTACGTCTCGACGACGTACGGATTCTTGCTGGCCCGCGACGAGGTGGTCGTCGACCAACTTCAGTACGTACACAACGTATCGCTGACGCTTCAAGCGAGGGTTTTCTGATGATTCGTCCGATCTGGGGTTCAATGGTGGTGGCGCTGTCGCTCGTCGGCTGCGGTCCTCCCGCGCATCTGGCGACGGCGGACGGTGTCTCCCAGGCCGCCCCCTCCGAGCAGCGGGAGGAGCTCGCCGCGTCCCTGGCCGAGCTTCGGGGGGGACCGCGCGCCGAGGAGGTGCGGGCGGAGCTCGACCGAGCCGAGACGTGGCTCGCGCAAGCGGAGCGGCTCAACGCCGAAGACGAGCAGCCCGAACGCGTTGGCCTTCTGCTCGAGGGGGCGGCGACCCAGCTGGCCGCGGTCAAGGCCCACTACGCGCGCGCTCGCGCCGAAGAAAACTACGAGGCGCTGCGTGAGCGCGTGGAGAACCAACCTTGAGACGACCGCATACCAGGAACTCGCCCCTCGGCGTGGCGTCACCGTCCCTTACCGTCATGACATTCATCGTCGGGGCGGCCACGGCGGGCTGCGCCAGCACCCCCCCGCCCCGGGCCCTCACCGACGCCGAGCGGACGCTCGTCGGCCCGCGCACCGACGCGCTCCGCCAAGAGCGACCGGCGCTGATCGAAGAGGCGGAGTCGTTCCTACGGCGGGCCAAACGGGCCCAAGAGGCGGGGGAGACCGAGGATGCCGTGGTACTCGCGCAGAGCTCGAGCGCGCGCTACCGGATGGCCGACGACCTGGTCGCGGCAGCCAAAGCCGACGTCCTCGCGGCGCGCTTGAGTGCCTCGTTGAGCCCTGACGAGCAACGCCAACTGGAGACGGATCGCTTTCTCGAGATCACGGATCGCATCGATGCGCTGGTGCAGCGTCTCGACGAGCGGGCGGCCACCGCGCCTCCCGACCCGATCCGCGACGAAGCCAAGGCGGCGCTGCTCGAGGCCCGAGAAAAGCAATCCGAGGCGATCGGCGAGGATGCGCCGCGTCTGGCGCCGGTCGTGTACGCGAAAGCCGTGTCGCACATCGGGACCGCGGTCGAATCGCTCGAGCTCGCGAGTTACCGCGTCTCGTTGCGGGAGAGCCAACGGGCGCAGGCGGAGTTCGCGCGGGCGATGTCGGAGGCAAAGGCTCCGCCGGAGTCGGACGAGGGCGACGCAGTGGCGACGACCGACGCCGATCCGAAAGATCGGGGTCGGGCCGCCGAGAAAGCGATCGTACGGGCCAAGGCCGCGCGGGCGCGGGCCGAGTCGGTCCCGGGGGCGACGATGACCCCCGACTTTGCCGGCGGATCTGCGCTTCTCGAGGCCGCGGTCTCGAGTTTCGAGGACGAGGTGTTCGACGAGGCGCGCTCGCTCGCCGGAGAGGCCAAGCGCAACTTCGATGCCGCCGCGAAGACGAAACCCCCGAAGGATGACGACGCGAGGGTTTCGAGGTCGGCGCTGGGCCCGAGAGACTTGCGGGAGCGCACGGAGGAGATGCTGGTCGCGATGCAATTGCGGCGGGCGGAGCTGATCGGGGCGGGGGCCGACGAGACCTGCCGCGCGCCTTTCGGCGAGTTTCAGGCGGTTGTCGCCCTCGCCAAAGAGCGGCTGGAAAAGAACGATGTGCTCCGGGCCTGGGAGTTCACCATTCGCGCGCAGGAGCGCATCAAGCGGTGTGAGCGGTCGATGGCCGGCATGGGGATGGTCGCGCCGGCGTCCGCCGACGAAACGGCGCCCTCCGCCGACGACGCCGCGTTGCGGGCGGCGGCACTCTCGGCCTTGCAAGCCGCGCGGGTGGAGTTGGCGTCGGCCCGCCGCCGAGACCCTCGAAGCGCCCTCCTCACCGCGGGCCGAGGTCTGTTGAACAGCGCGCAGACCGGTTTCGACCGAGGCGGCTACCGCGAGGCGAGCGCCCTCGCGGGGCAGGCCCAGCAAATCCTGCGGTCGGTCAAGGCCGCCGCATCGCCGGCGGCGCGGGTGCAGCCGCCGCCCCCACCCGCCGACGCGCCCGTGAGCGCGGCGCAACAGCGGGCCGAAAGCGCGGTCGGCGAGGCGGCCGAGGCCCAGCTCGCGGCCCTCGAACGAGGGGCGAAGAACGAGGAGATGGCGTCGCCCGACCGCCTGCTCACCACGGCGCAGCGGTCCTTGGGGGCGAAAAAGTGGACGAATGCCGCGCGCCTCGCCGCCCGGGCACGGGGGCAGTACGAGCGCCTCGCGCGGGGGTCAGGTGAGGAAAGCGGCGACGATCCGACGTGCCGCCAGGCGAACGCCGAGCAAGCGCGCCTTCGGTCGACGTTGCTCGGACCGAACCGCCTCGACGCGTCGCGCCGCGAGAGCGCGCGTTCGCTCTTCGACGCCGCGCAGCGGGAACTCGACGCCGACAATTGCCGCGCGGCGCTTTCACTCGCGACCGAAGCCCGACGCATCGCGCTGCCGGGCGCGGCGCCCGCGGCCGCGCGCGAGGGGGCGTCACCTTCGGCGGAGGCGCCGCCCGTGCCCACCGGTTCGTCCGGGGCGGTCACCGGACCGGCCGAACCGTGGCGGGCGGCGTTCGACGCCATCGACCGGGCGACGTCCCTCCGCGACCAAGCTCGCGCGCGGGCGGCGGGAACGAGCGCGGCTGCGTCGTTCAATCGTGGCGTCACCGCGCTCGGTCGCGCCCAGGACGCGTACCGAGCGAAAAACTGGGAGGTCGCGGAGCGACAGGCCAAGTCGGCCGCGCGCGCATTCGAGTCGGTGCCCGCGACGCCCGCGCCCGCGGTCGATAGCTCGGGCAACGAGACCGTGACGGTCGCCGGCGAAGCGGGGGCCACCCGCGCGCAACCCGCGCCGCGCGGACGCGTGGTGGTGGGGGGCGGCGAGCCGTGGCGAAAGCCCTACTTCGTGGTGTACCGAGCGCTCGAACAGCGCCGGGCGGCGGAGAAGGCCGTCACCGACGCGACGAAGCCGAAGCTCGAGGAAGGGACCAAACTTCTCGGGACGGCGCGTAAGCTTTGGGATGCCGGCGGGTACGACGACGCGGCGGCAAAAGCACGTCGCGCGAGCACGCTGTTCGCTGAAGTTCTCGCGGCCGCAGCCGAAGGGGCCGAAGGGCAGTCCGACGGGAAAGAGGATGAGGAGCAACCCGCCCCCGCCACCCGCGAAGAGGCGGATGCGGCGCTGCGCGAGGCCAAGGTCGTGCAGAAGCTCTGCCAACGCGACGACTGCCGCGACCGAGACTTCGAGGCGCTCACGCGAGCAGAAGAGGCGATCGCCTCGGCTCAGTCGGCGTTCGAGGCGACGAAGTATGGGTACGCGGTCGAGCTCGCGGAGAAGGCCACGGCCTCGCTGAACGAAATCTTAGCGAAGCCCCGAAAGTCTACCGAGCCGCCTCCGGTCGACCCCGAACTGAAGGCTAAGGCGGAAGAGGCCCTCAGAACCGCCGAGGTGCAACAAGAACTCTGTGCGCCGCGGGCCTGCGAGAAGATCGATCTCGAGGCGTGGCTGCTCGCGCAGAAAGACCTGTCGGCCGCCAAGTCAGCGCGTGCCGACGGCGACTTCGAGCGCGCGGCCCGACTCGCCGCTCAAGCGGAAGGGGCGTACCGCGCCATCGAGAAAACCGCGCCCGAATTCGTCATCCCCGACGATGCCGGCGCGGTGAAGCGAAGTGGGGACCAGCTCTACGTCAGCCCCGCCATCTCGTTCGCCTCTGGCAGTACCACCATCACCCCCGCGAGCCAGCCCGGCCTCGAGGCGTTGGCGAAGGTCTTGATCGCCAATGCGTCACGGCTGGAGAAGGTGGACGTACTCGGCTTCACCGACAATTCCGGTAACGCGGCGCTCAACAAGCAACTCTCGGCGCGGCGGGCGAAGTCCGTGCGGGCCGCGCTCATCCGACTCGGGGTCCCCGCGGACATCCTCGCGGCCGAGGGGCGGGGCGAAGAGGCGCCGATCGCCGACAACACCACCGCGGCCGGGCGCAAGGCGAACCGTCGGGTGGAGGTCCACTTCGTGTTGAAAAAGGAGACGCCGTGAATCGCTCTCTCAAGTACGCCGGCCGGCTGACCACGCTGGCCCTGGCGAGTCTCACCTTTGCCGTCCCCGCCGCGGCTCAGCCCGAGGGCGGTGACGACGTCCCCAATCCGTTCGAAGACTTCGAGCGCGGGGACAAGCTCTCCGAGGTCACCGTGGAGCCGTCGGGAGATGGATCGGGGGGGGGCTCGCGGGTGGGTTACCGCGTCGACCAGGGAACCTGGTCGGTCGGCGGCGAGTTTCAGTTTGCCTACACCAATACGTCAAACGGGGTATTGGTGGGCGGCGACGAGTCGTCCGAAACGCTCTTCACGCGCTTCGTCGCGACGGGCAAGTACTTCATCGTCGACAACGTAGAGGTCGCCGTGTCGGCCGGGCTCTACTCCAAGCTGCTTTCGCGGGAGAACTCGCGCTCGTCGCGCGAGACCGGGTTTCTGATGGAGGCCGCCGGGTTCTATCACGTGCCGCTCGGGGAGGGGTTCGGCCTCGCCCCCGGTCTCGGCTTGGGATTCTACGCGGGCGGGAGCGCACGTGACCTCGTGTTGCCGACCGGCGAGGTGGCCAATGAATCGACATCGACCGCGGGCTTCAGCGGCACGCTGCATCTCACGGGCGCCTATCAACCCCATCGGGACTGGCGCATTCGCAGCGGTCTCGCCATCAGCGTGCTGGCCGGCGGTGAAAGCGTGGGCAGCCAGGACACGTCGCTGACGTCGCGCGCGGTGCACATCAGCTTGCCTCTGGAAGTCGTCTACTTGTTTTGAGCCCTCACCCGGACGCGCATACGCATGACGATGAAACCGAGTATGGTCCTCGCCGCCGTTTTCGCCCTTTCCTGGGCGCTGGCTTCGACGGGGTGCGGAAATGATGAACGCCCCCGGACGCCTCGAGGCGACGGGGGCGGAGGGGCCGAAGCGGAAGGGGGAGCGTCGGCCGTGGGCGGGCGTGGCGCCGCTGCGGGAGGCTCCGACGGTACCGGCGGCGCTTCGGCCGGGGGTGCGTCGGCGGCAGGCGGGTCAGCCGCGGGAGGCGCCGGCGGAGATGGTGGCTCAGGTGGGGCCGCCGGAGCAGGTGGCGCGGGCGGCGGCGCCTGAGCGTGCGTGCGAGCCGCGGCCCGGGGTGGCGACGCTACCCCGCGCGAAGGGCACCCATGGTGCGCGCGAGCCGCGTCCCATGTTGTTCGACGATGGCTTGTCCGCGCGCTACGGCGTCGGACACGAGGTCGGGAACGTCTCCGAACGCCCCGTGGTCTTGATACGCGTTTGCCACCACTTGGTGGTCGGATCGAAGCATGTGCAGAAGCGCCGACGAATCCCGGACGGGCCGAACATCGTCTCGGGAATGGGGAAGATCGGCTTTCGTTCGGGTCGCCGAGCCGCCCATGCTTTCAACGCACCGCGCCAGACGGTCGACGTGGCGTAGGTGGTCTTCAACCATGTCGCGGAGCTCGCTCCGATCTTCGACGTCGTCGAGACGAGAGGCGGCGGCGTCACATACTTCGAGGGAAGCGCGGTGAAAGCTGATGAGCTGATTGATGGTGTCGATGTAGGTTTGATTCTTGTTCATTCGTTCCTTGGTTGGGGGTAGCTCACGGGCGGTCTTCCGGAGCCGCTTCGATGAAGTGACATAGCCGGCTGTCGACCTGGTCGGGGGACGTGACGCACTCGACGTCTTCCGTCGGGGGTGGCAACTCGTGCGCCTCTTCCGCCACGCCTTCGAGGGCGAAAGCGAACGGAAGGGCGAAGAACATCAGGCTGGCGAACCAGACCATGACGGCGATCTTCATGATTTGTTTGTTCGTGAGACGGAGACGCTTCTTCATGCGAAGATTCCTTTCGGCAGGGGTGAAGATGAGAGGGCGGCGGCGGGCGTCAGCGCGACCGCCGACGGGGGCAACCCGGGCGGAGGGCCCGGGGGGCGCACCACGAGCACCGAACACTCCGTGCGCCTGGCCACGGCTGGCGCCAGGCGTGGCGATGTGACGTCGTCCCACCGCGACTGGGCCTCACGCTCGGCCACCACGACGAGCCCCGCTTCTCGCGCTTCCAGCAAGTCTTCCAGACGCTGCGGGGAAACGTCGGGGAGGGTCGTGACGTCGACCTTACGCGCGAGGGTGCTCAGCCGCTCGGCCGAATCGCTCCCCACGACTTCAGGAAGGTCGGCGTCGGTGCGGGTCATTGCCGCTCCGAGGCTCAAGCTCGAGGCGTGGGGCGGAGACCAAACTTCTAGCGGGACGTCCCGACGGACCGCCTCGGCCGCGGCCGCGAAGGACGCGGTTGCGAGGTGCTCGGAGTCTCGCGCGACCGCAACGACCGGTCCTCGTGTGGCGGCGGGTCCCGCCGCCAACACCGAGAGGTCGCTGTGCGCGAGAAGAGCGTTGGTAGGTTTGGGACCGGCCCATC
Organism: Myxococcota bacterium; assembly: GCA_039027095.1. Classification (GTDB taxonomy): domain Bacteria; phylum Myxococcota_A; class Polyangia; order Polyangiales; family Polyangiaceae; genus JAPYTK01. The sequence goes on along the minus strand of JBCCLB010000131.1, from coordinate 3,250 downwards.
GCGCCCACCACGAGCGGTTTTCGTAGTCGATGACCACCAATTGGGGGTGAGGCCGAACGTGGGACACGACTTCGGGAAGGGATCGCGCTGCCGGCCCGTGGTCGTCGACCAGCGTGATGGCGCCGGCGAAGTCGGGGTCGACCTCTTGGCACGCGCCTCTGAGTCGACCTTCGAGCGCCCCACGTTCCCGAGCCTCTGGCGACCCCTCCCGCGCGATGGCGGCCACGATGTGAACCGGGGCGTGGACGCGTTTGGCCCACCGTAGCCCACGCTCTAGCGTGAGCGCCGTCCGGGCGGCGCCGTCCAACACGATCACGACGGGAGCGCCCCATCGCGGTTGCGCGCACCCCTCGGCCGAGAATGTCTCCATCACGACGGGAGCACCTCGGCGAGGCGTCGCTGACACGTCATCTGCGGCTCGAGGACATGGGACTCGAACGCGGGCGCCATGGCCTCGTCGAGCTCTTCTCGATGCGCCCGATACCGTGATGTCAGGAGCTTCTCCCCCTGATGAAGGGCCTGGATGAGAGCGTGCTCGCCGATGTTGGCCGCGGTGCGTTCGGCCAGAATGGCGAACGCCGACCACAACCCGGCAGTTTGCGATGGTGTCGTGCCGCGCCGACGAATCATTTGGCCGAGCGTCACGGCGCGTGCGGCGTGAGACTTTCGGTTCTTTTCGAAGAGGTTTCGCAGCTGAGGCCCTTCGACGTGAAGCAAGGCTTGTTCGTAGGTGGTCGCCGCCGCGAGCTCTGCTCGAAGATCACCGTCGAGTCGCGCCGCGTCTGTCGTTTCTCCCATGATGTTAGTTAGTTCCATAGAGTAAAAAGTTTGCAACACTTGTGCCGTCTTCTTCTCTTGGACAAAGAAAAGCGCCTGACCGCGGGCCAGGCGCCATGGGCGGGGCGTCTCTATCGTCAAGTTGCCACCGCTTGGGAGGTCGTCTCCGCCGCGGCCCCGGTCGGCGGGCGCGCGATGCGGCTCGAAGGCTCGACGGATGTGTCACTCGATGTGTCGCCGCTCGCCTTCACGTACTGCTCGGCCGATCGAAACTGTCGCGCGATGGGGGTCAGCATCGATTCGATCCGCGCTTCTTGTTCGCGGGAGAGAGACGTGGTGAGCACCTTGCCGCCGAAGGGACGTATCGCCTCGATCACCTTGTCGGGTGTGGCTTTTCGCACCAGTACGAACAGCGCGGACGTTCCTGGTTGGAACGCTGCCCCACAGTCACGGGCAAAGTCGTCGTCGACGCCGATGTCGGCCAGTCGGCCAGAAACCGCCCCCAACCCCGCGCCGAGTAGCGATGATAAGAACGGCAGCGCCACCAGCCCTGGCCCGAAAAACGGCAGCGTGAAGACCGCACCGAGGAGCAGGCCCCAAAAACCGCCGTTGAGCGCGCCGGATAAGGTGAGGTCGTGAAGTTGGTTGAGCTTGACGCTGCCTCCTTCGTCTCGGGTCACCACCAAGGCGTCGTCGAAGCTGATGAGATGCTGCCGTTGCAGCTTGAACAGCTCGCGGCGGACCTCTTCTGCCGAATCGAGATTGCCGTAGTGGATGGCGATCAGGTCGGTCGTGTCGCCCACCATCCCCGCGGCCCTCACTTCGATTCCTCGGTCGCAGCGGTGATGTGGCTCTCCAGGAACCACATGTCCAGCTCGGCCTGCCGTAGTGCCTCGGTGTAGAGGTCCTCGGTGGCGACGTCTTTTCCTTCGACCTGCTCGATGCTCTGCCGCAAGAGCGCCGTGTAGGCGCCGAACCGGTTGACGAGCACCTCCACGTGCCGGCGACCCTTGATGGCCGTCACGTCGTACGGTTCGAGCACGGTCTTCTCGCCCGCCATGCGAATGGTGCCTTCGGCGTAGCCCCCGAGCGTCGCCGCCCGCTCTGCGAACTCGTCGACCATATCGCGCGTCCGGTCCGCGACCTTGTCGAACAGCTCGTGACGCGCGAAAAACTCAGGCCCCTTGATGTTCCAGTGGGCCTGCTTGATCTGGCTCGTGAGGTCCGTCGCGGTAGCCAGCACGACGTTGAGTTGCTTGATGATGGGCTCGCGGACGTCATCCGGGAGCGCGACGCTGCTTTTGAATTTTCTCATGGCCGTGGAGATTGCAAGGCCGGTGCCAGGGGGATGTCGGGCTCGGAGGCCATCTCCGCGACGCCGCTTTCCCAGCTGTGGCCACAATCGCGACATCGTGGGGCACGGTGCCCCACGTCTCGTCGGGTCCGTCGAGCGGTCGCGGCCGGTTCCCAACCAATGGAATCCCGTTTGCATCGTCGTTCACCATGACCGTAGTTATCGACACTAAAGAAAACGCCATCATCTCCGAACCACGTCCCGACGAGCAGGACGAGGTCACGCTCGGTCGCCTCGCGTCGGCGCTGTCTGACGCACCTCTGGCGCCCGATTACCTCCACGGAAAAACGCAGTTGAGAAATGAGGTGATGAACGTTCTCGGCGCATCCTCGCTCGCGGCTGAGCGCGCCGTCGACCGCCTTCTGGCCCACGGCTGGGTCGCCTACGACCGCACGACGGGTCGATGGCAGGTCAAACGCTGACGCACGTACCGTTGGTACGTTTCTTTCATTCTCGCTCAGCATGAAACTCAATCATCTACTCTTCGCTCCTCTCCTCGCTTCTAGCGCCATCGCATGCGCGTCCGTGGGCGAGCCTCCCGCGCAGAACGCCGACGCCACGGGCCTTCCGGACGCCGGCGCCGACGAAACCTACACCGTTGACTTTCCCGCGGTGAAACAGCCTCCGGCGCGGACGATGCTCATGGTGGTGAGCGAGGACTTCAATACGAGATGCCCAGGGAAGGAACCCCACTTTGAGTTCGACGAGGCGCGCCTTCAGGCGGACGACCGCGAACGGGTCGCTGCCCTCGCACGATGTTTCCAAGACCCACTCGTGCGCGACCGGGACATCATCGTGACGGGTCACGCGGATGAACGGGGGACGCTCGGCTACAACGACGAGCTCGCCCTCCGTCGTGCGCGGGCCGTATCGCAGGCGTTGGTCGGCGAGGGGGTTCGTCCTGAGCGCATCTACGTCACGTCAGCCGGGGAGAGGCGGGCCGAGGCTTCAGGAAGCGAACTCATCGCCCACGGGTGGGACCGTCGCGTCGACGTATCGCTCCGCGACGAAGTTCACGCGCCCCTCGCGAGCCAGCTCAAACCCTACGTCGAAGTTCGTGCCGCCAGTGCTTCGCGCTAAGGCGGTGACCAGTGCTTCGTGCTAAGGCGGTGACCAGTG
>JBCCLB010000130.1:0-12468 GCA_039027095.1 Myxococcota bacterium | reverse complement strand
GCCGTCGCTTGGCGGGGGGGGGGCGGGAGGGGGCGCGGCCGTCGGCGCGGGCGGCGGGATGTCCTTTTCTGACCCCGGGCCGGACGCAGGAGGCAAGATATCGGAGAGGTCGGGCTCGCTCGTGGCGAAGGGCTCCGCTTCGTCGGCACCCGCCGCGGGGGCGGGACGTGCCGCGGCCGGGGCCGAGGGACGGCGCGGCGTCGCGGGCGGGGCGGACGCGGTCGGCTCGTTTGGCGCCGACGTGGCGGACGCCAGGCCGGACGGCTCTGCCTCGGACGGTGGCGCGGTGCCATCGACCAAGTGCTGCAGCAGCGCGGCGAGCGGGTGCCCGGGACTTTGCCGTCGCAGCGTTTGGAGCTCGCCCTCCGCTTCATCGGTCCGGCCTGCGCGCACGAGCGCGTAGACCAACATCGCCCGGGCCCGGCCGAGCTTGCGTTCTGCGAGCACCGCCGTCCGTAGTCGGTCGAGGACGGTGGGGTAGTTGGGTTGCTCCTCCGTGAGGTCGAGGGCGGCGAGCGCGCGTGCGCCGTCGGGCGAAGAGCGATCGATCTGCGCCACGCGTTGCCGCGCCGCGGAGACATCGCCGGCGAGCCTCGCGGCGTCCACGAGGGCCGCGAGGGTGGCGGGACCGGCGTTCCCGTCTTCGGCCGCGGCGGCGGCGCGCGCGGCCTCGGTGGCGCGTACCACCCGCCGCGCCAAGGCCTGACGCACGGCGGCGTGGTGAGGCGTGCCCTCGGCCACGAGCCGCAGATGCAGCCAATCGAAGTCTGCTTGGACGATCGCCACGCGCGCCAGCGCCCGCAACACCCGTGGATCGGAAGCGGCAACGGCACTCGCCCGCACGTAGGCTTCGCGCGCGGCTTCGACATCACCCTCGTCGAGGTGACGACGCCCATCACGCAGAAACGTATCGGCCGCCCCGTCCGCCCCGGCGGGCGCGCTGGGGGTAGAGGTCGCGGCGGCGCTCGTTTTGAGCGCGGCGCTGCGACGCAGCCACGTCGCGACCCCCACGGCGAACACGCCGAGTAGGATCACACCGACGGCCCAGCGCGCGACGCCGGCACGTTTGGCGTCGCGGTACCCGCTGAATCGAGGGTCGCTGAAGACTTCGGAAATCCGCCGTCCGGAGCCAGGACGGGAGAGACTCGGCGTGGGGGTCAAGGGGGCGGACGAGGGCGGGGGGCGACTGCCGCGGGGGGACGTGGCGGGAGGGTCTGACGCGGGACGGGTCGAGAGGTCCGCGTCGTGGGCAAGCGGGGGAGGCAATGACCCGACGGACACGTCGGCGGAAGGGGAGGAGGGGGCGCTGCGCGGGCCGTCCGGGCGGGAGACGACGGCGATCGGTAGCTCGTCGTCCGGCTCGATGTCCCCGAGGGTCGCGTCGTCGCCCACGAGCACGTCGTCGGCATCGTCGTCGACGATCCCGTCGCGAACGGCCGTCTCGAGGGCCGCCACCGCTTCGGCCAGTCCGTGCCGGCTCGGTTCGTCGCGACCCGGCGGCCCGGGCCGACGGGGAGGCGGCGGCGGCGCCGACGACCGGGGAATGGCGGGAGGACCGGCCTTGGGAACGCGCCGCATGACCGAGGTGTCGTCGTCGGGGTCGTACACCGACGTCGTGGCCAAGCCGCCCTCCGACGCGACGGCGTCCGGGCTGGCCGGACGTTTGCGACCGCGCGTCGGGGGCGCGGCGGGGGCCGGCAGGGACGGCACCATGTTCGGCCGCGAAGGGTTCTTCGCGGCGGGTTCCGCGGTCGACGGTTGAGGATGTGGTGATGAATCCTCGCCGCGGATGACGGGTGGGGTGATGTCGTCATCGGCGGCGGCGGCGGCCGAGGTGGCCCCTGGAATCCTCGGGGGCGAGGCCGGGGCGGCCCCTACCGAGGAAGCCTGGGCCGAGGAAGCCTGGGCTGAGGAAGCCTGGGCCGAGGAAGGACGCACCGGCGCGGTCGTACCGCCGAGAAGGGTCCCTTTGCGCGAGGCATGACGGTTCGCGGCATCCCCGTGGCGGCGGGACGGGGGGGACGACGAGGTGCCGACGCCGAGGGAGGCCCGCGCGACGGGCCCAGACGACGGGGGCGGCCGCGGGGTGCGGATCGTGGGGGCCTCCGGTTCGTTCGCCGGGGGCGGCCCTGAATGCGATCCGGCGAAAAAGCTGGCGAGTTCTTCGATCTGTCCCAGCGCCCGACCCGTTCCTCCGCGGCGCGGCACCAACGTGTCGCGGCGCGCCACGTGCCCACTGGCGATGGCCGCCTGCAGCTCGCGCATGGCGCGGAAGTTGAGCTCACGCCCATCACTCGTGCGCACCGTCCACCCGTCGGGGTCGTCGGCTCCCGCGAGGCGGTAGACCTTGAACTGGTGTCCGCAGTTCGTGCACTTCACCGTCGTCCCCCGGGCGGAGACGAGCGCCTCGTCGAAGTCGTAGCGGGTCCCGCACCGCTCGCAGGTGACGTCCATGGATATCGTTGAGGGGCCGCCCGGGGTTCGCCGCCCCCCGGACCCGCACTATAGCGGCTGATGGTCCACTCGGGCCACCCGCTGGCGCGTCTGCCCGGTTGGACCCCGGTCGTTTCCCCGGGTAGAGCCGCGTGATGTACGACGTGCGCTTCGTGGTCGACCACCTCGACGCGGTTCGGACCGCCCTCGCCCGCCGCGCGCCCGAAGTGGCAGACCGGTTGGCGCCGGTGGCGGCGCTCGCCGAAGAGCGGCGCCGTCTCATCGCCGACGCTCAGGACAAGCAAGCGAGACGCAACGCAGCCAGCAAGGCCATGGCCGGCGGCGACCCTTCGTCTCCCGAATTCGCGGCGCGTCGCGAGGAGCTGCGAACGTTGAGCCAGGCGGTCAAGGACCTCGAACGTCGCCAGACGGAGGTCCAAGCCGAGCTCGACGCGGCGCTCGCCGTGTTGCCGAATCTTCCCGATCCGTCGGTGCCCGATGGCGCCGACGAACGGTCCAACGTGGTCGACCACGTGTGGGGTTCACCCCCGGACCTGGACTTCACCCCTCGCGCCCACGACGAGCTGGGCCGCGCGCTCGGCATTCTCGACTTCGAACGCGCGGCGAAGCTCTCGGGCGCCCGGTTCGTGGTCGAGGTCGGCCTCGGCGCGCGTCTCGAGCGAGCCCTCATCAGCTTCATGCTCGATTTGCACACCCGTGAGCACGGGTACGTCGAGATCGCGCCGCCGTACTTGGTCAAGGGGAGCGCGCTCTTCGGCACCGGCCAGCTCCCCAAGTTCGCGGCCGATGTGTTTCGCATTCACGACGACGACCCCGCCCGGGGCGACGACCTCTACTTGAGCCCCACCGCCGAGGTCACGCTCACGAACCTCCACGCGGGGGAAATCCTCGACGGCGATGGGCTACCCCGGGCCTATTGCGCGTACACGCCTTGTTTCCGCAGCGAAGCCGGAAGCCACGGGCGCGACGTTCGAGGCATGATCCGCCAGCATCAGTTCAACAAGGTCGAGCTGGTTCGCATTTGTACTCCGGAGCGCGCGATGGAGGAGCTCGAGATGCTCACCCGGCACGCCGAAACCGTTCTCGAGCGGCTCGGGCTGCACCATCGGCGGGTTACGTTGTGTGCGGGAGACATGGGTTTCGCCGCGGTCAAGACGCACGACTTGGAGGTCTGGTTGCCATCGCAACAGGCGTTTCGCGAGATATCTTCGTGCTCGAATTGTGGTGATTTTCAGGCGCGTCGCGCTCGCATCCGGTATCGACCGGCGCGGGGGGACAAGCCCCGGCCGGTCCACACCCTCAACGGCTCGGGCGTCGCCGTCGGGCGCACGGTCGTCGCGATCCTCGAGCAGTTTCAACGGGCGGATGGGACCGTGGTCGTCCCCGAGGTGCTCCGGCCTCATCTCGGAGCCGAGACCATCGGTCCCGAACCGACCTCCTGAGCTTAACCTCGGGTTTGTTGGCCCAACGGGGGTGGCTATGTCCCTCGTGGCGGGGCGATGGACGCCTCCCACGACGAAGATTGGGCATGGTGCGTGGACTTTGGACGCGCGATCGAGGTCATGACCACCTCCGCGCTCAGGGCGAAGATCGAAGCGGGAAGCCTCGGTCCCACGACCAAGGTGTGGCGCGACGGTCGGCCGTGTTGGCAGCGGGCGCACGAGGTGGCGGAACTGGGTCCCGCCCCGAGGCGCTGCCGGACGTACGCCCCGAGCGCGACGCCGCGCGAGCGCGCCCGACCGGGGGCCGGCGTGCACCTTCGGCGCGGGCGGCCGGGGCCCGGGTTGCGTCGGCGGACCCATGCCTTCAGCTCTGCGTTCTTCGCGGGGCTGCTCATCGGAGGGACGCTCGGTCTCCCGTTCGTCCTCTCGTCGGGCCCGACGGTCGCGGCCGCGGAAAAGGGCTTGGCCACCGCCGGGCCGCTCGCGCTTCACGCTCCAGTCCCCTACCATGCGACGCGGTAATGGCGTGGGCGGCAAAGACGCACACGACGCGCGAAGCTTGGGTTGGGTGAGCCAAAAGACATCCGGGTGGCGTCCGAGGGAGCGCGGAGCGCCACCGATACCCGGTCGGGCCACGGGCCGACCGACGCGGCCCTCGTCGTCGCCGCGCGCGCCGGCGAGCGCTGGGCGCAGGAGGCGCTGTTTCGGAGGCATGCCGGCGGCCTGAAAAGGCTCGTCTTTCGTATTCTGCCGTCAGACGCCGATGCGGACGACGTCGTGCAGGATGCCTTCATCACCGCCCTCGGTCGCCTCGACCAGCTCGGTGACGCGGCGGCATTTGCGGCGTGGCTGCGGTCGATCGCGATCCGACGCAGCTACAAGGTGCTGCGTCGTCGTCGCCTCCGTCGGCGGCTCGGCTTTCGCGACGTCCCTCTCTTCGACCCCGACGTTTCCGTGGCCCCCGGGGCCCCTCCCGACGTGGTGCGTGAACTCACCGAACTCTACGCCGTGGTCGAAACCCTCCCCCCGGAGGAGCGGATTGCGCTCCTGCTCCAGCGCGTGGAAGGCCTCCCGCTCGCCACCATCGCCGAAGAGATGGGGATCAGCCTGGCCACCGTGAAACGACGCATCGCGGCCGCCGATGCCCGCTTGGCCAAGCGCCTCGGCCGGGGCTGAGGGCATCCGCGACGCCACGGCCGGCGCCGGGTCAGGGGGCGACGCTCGGCAACACGCGCGTGAAGGCGCTTCTTCGTTCAAAGTCGCCGACGCCGAGCTGCCCGTCTCCATTCTGGCCGGTACACCAGGCCGTGCCGTCGCGCTTCGTGGCGCAGGTGTGAAAACGACCGTTGCTCACACGGTCCCAATCGTCGTCGTCACCGATCCGCGTGGGGGTCGTGCGGTCGGTGATGTCGGCGGTGCCGAGTTGGCCCTCGTCGTTGCGGCCCCAGCACCAGAGCGACCCCGTCGTTTTCACACCACAGGTGTGAAAGGTGGAGACGGATACGTCGCTCCAGTCGCTGTCCTGTCCGACGCGGGTGGGGATGTCGACCCCGTCGACGCTGTCACCGAGACCGAGCTGGCGGGAACCATTGTCGCCCCAGCACCACAGCGAGCCGTCGTTGCGAAGGCCGCACGAGTGAGGATTCGAACCCACGATGCGGGTCCAATCGGCGGGCCCGGGCACGCGCTGGGGCGTGCGGAGTTGCCCGGCGGCGCCGCCGCCGAGTCCGAGCTGGTTCGACGAATTGCGGCCCCAGCACCAAAGGGCCCCCTCGTCGTCGATGGCGCAGCTGTGGCCGGCGAATCCGCCCGCGTGGACCCAGACCCGTTCGGTGGCGATCGGGACCGGGGACCGCCGGTCCGATCCTTCGCCGGGGAACGGATCGTCTTGTCCCAACTGTCCTTCGGCGTTCTCTCCCCAGCCCCAAAGGGCACCGCCGGGGGCGAGGGCCAGCATGTGCTCGCGGGTTCCGAGAACAGCCGTCATCGGTCCGAAGGCGGCGATGGCGCTCAGGACCGTCCGCCCCACGTCATCGCCGAGGCCGAGCTGTCCGGCGACATTCTCCCCGGTGCCCCACACACTGCCGTCTTCGAGGAGGGCCACGGTAAAGCGCGACCCCGTCGCGAGGCCTACCCAGCGGTCGTCCGCCCCCACCCGGGTCGGGACGGCGCGCGGCGGACCGTCGCCGAGGCCGAGGGCGCCCTTCCCATTGCCTCCCCAGCAGTAGAGCCGCCCATCGCTCAGCGCGCAGGTGTGGTCGGTGCCCGCGTCCACGAGGTCGAAGTTCGTCGCCGGAGGGTCGACCGTGTTGCCGCCCGCCCCGCCGGCCGCCCCGCGGCCACCGTCACCGCCGATGCCCCCGGCCCCGAGGGTGGAGGAGGACGGCGGAGGACCGGGCCCGAGCACGTCGGCGCGCTCGACGCAGCCGGCGCTGAGGGCCATCGCGCCGAGGGGCCACCACCAGAATGACCCGCGGCTCAAAACACGACCCCCAACCCGAGCGAGGTCGACAGCGCGACCCCTCCGACCCCCGTAGCGTCTCGTCCGCCATCACCGGCGAACACGGCGCGTACGGGAAGTCCGGCCCCGACCCGAGCCGATAGCTCCAGCGGTGCCGAGGGACGCACGCCGATGGACGCTCCGGCCCGGACGAGGGCGGCCCACGTGGAAAAGCGATCCTCGACCGCGTCGGCGCGGGCATCGCCGTCGAAGCGCACCCAAAGGGCGCGCGCACCCGCGTCGACGTCGAGCGCGAACCGACCGGAGTCGACGGCGCGCGCGACGAGGGCGAGCTGGCCCCCCGCCGCGAGGGTGTCGATGCGGCCGCGCGCCGCGTCGACGCCGAGACCCGCTCGGAAGAGCCCGCCTCCTTCGAACCAGAGCCACCCCACGAGGTGGCGCCGGTACGCCACATCGGGACCGAGCAACGTGAGTGAGGTCGTGTAGTGCTCGACCCCGGCTGCGACCCGAACGGCGTTGCGCCCGGGCGCGGCGTTGGCGTCGTCTCCGTCGGTCCCCTGTGTTTCCGGAAGGGCCTCCCCAAGGCCACGACGAGGAGGGCGCACCCGCGCCGCCGGACGCTCCGCGGTGACCGGCCCGAGCGCGAGTTCGGCCCAGCTCGCGCGCGCGAGCTCCTCGGCCGCGATCGCGATGGCCAACGAATGCCCGTCTGCGGGGAGCTCGGAGAGATCGAGACGCCGGGTGACCTCCTTGTTGGTGATGTCGTCGATCATCGTGATCACCACGGAAGCTGGGTCCCGGGCGTCGACCCGTAACTGACCGACGCTGCCTTCGCGGGCCGCATCATCGCCGCACACGGCCAAGCCGCGCCGCCGCATCCCGTCCGCGATGTCGATCCGGATGGTGCGGGAGAGGTCGTCCGCGTCGCTCGTGACGCGGAGCGAAAGATGCGGGGCGCCCGCGCGGCATCCCGCGCCGGACGCCTCCGCGGCCGCCGGGTCTGCGTAGGTCACGCTGGTGAGCGCGATCGAACCCAGCGCCGCCACCGAGCGCCAGACGACCTTCAACGCGTCTCGTCGCCCGGCTTCTCTTCCTGACAACTTGCCCGGACCACCCCCGCGTGTACGCCCTGGGGGAAGGACGTGAGGTACTCCGCCCGCGCCCTGCGGCATCCCGGGAGGTCACCTCGCCGCTGCAGGGCCGCCACGCGTCGCGCGAGCGCGTCCGCTCGCAGGCCTCCCTGTTTTGAAGCTGCTTCGTCGAATGCCTCCATGGCGCCTTCGTCATCGCCCAAGCTATCGGCGCGCAGACGACCGAGCTCGAGCGCGGCCACGCCCGCCCGAGGGTCGTTGGGGTAGGCAGCGAGGAGCTGCTCGAGGGCGGCCGCAGCCTGGCGGTACGCTCCGGCGCGCCGGAGCTGCATGGCCCGTTGGAACAGAGCCTTCGCCGAAGGTCCCGCGGCGCGCACCGACGCCGTGGTGCTCGCCGCCGGCGAAACCCCTTCGTGGGCGCGGCCGTCATCCGAACGGCCGTCCGCCTCGCCTTCGGGCGCCCTTGCCGCCGACGGGGAGCTGACGGTGGGAACCGGAAAAGACGCAGACCAGCGCTCCCCCGCGGTGAGCCGATGCACGGCACCGTTTGGATCGTCGGCGCGTCGCACCTCCACGACGCCGTGCGTCACCGCGACGCTGACGTGGCGTTCGCCCGCTACGTTGCCGGTCGCGACGTCGAAGGCCGTCCCGACCACGCGGATGATGACGCCATGGGCACGCACCTCGAAGCGACGGTCGCGGTCCGGGGTCACGTCGAATCTACCCTCGCCGCGGTCGAGGTCGAGGGAGACCCGTTCGGCATGGTCGCTCTTGACCACGAGCCGGGACATCGGGGCGAGGCGGACGCGGGAGCCATCGGCGAGGGCGACGTGCATCGGCGCGTCGGTGCTCTCCAGGGTCGCGTCGGCGAGGACGGAAGGCGCATCATGGTCACCGGCGGTGAAGCGAGGCGCGAGGGAGGCGCCTCCGGCGATCAGCGCGACGAGGACGGTGGTCGCCGCGGCGGCCGCCCACCCCCATCGCCGAACCCGTCGCCAGCCGATGGCGGCGGACGTGTCGAGACGCTCCGCCACCACGAGCCAATTGCGGTTGAGCCACACGGCGTCCGTCGGCGCCCCGGCAACATGCTCGGGGCGGACCTTGGCGGCGGGCGCGCGCGACGCCGGCTCCGGCGACCTACCGGGGGTCGCGGAGGAATCGGGAGGAGAGGCGATGGGGGGCTCACGCATGACGCCTGGTCTCTAAAAGTCTCAGAAAGCCTCAAAAAGTCTCGAAAAGTCTCGAAAAGCAGAGCCGGACCCAGGGATCGCCAGCTCAAAAAAGAAGCCCGAGATGTGGAGGGCCTTGACGGGGTCGGGCCATCATGTCGACAGTCTCGGCGGGTGGCGGCCTCAAGTGGTCGTCTACCAACGACTTTCCGGCGTCGTTCAATGGCAGGACGGAGGACTTTGAATCCTCTAATCTAGGTTCGAATCCTAGCGCCGGAACTGGGTAGGAGTCTCACCTACGGCGCCCCACGGGTGGCGTGGTCGGGACGCCGGGGTATCCGCTGGGTTCCGCTCGTCGGCGTCAGCCCGGCCGGGGTAGAGTGCAACCGTGGGAGCGGATGAACCCCGCGCCGAAGAGGCAGCCTTCGTCGCACGTCTGAAAGCGCGTGACGAAGCGGCCTTCACCGAGCTGATGCAGCTCTACCAACAGCGGGTGTTCGCGCTGGTGTTCCGGATGCTCGGGCGCCGCTCCGAGGCGGAAGAAGTCACCCAGGAGACGTTCGTGCAGGTTTTTCGCTACGTAGATGGCTTCCGGGGCGATGCGAAGTTGTCGACCTGGATCTTTCGCGTGGCCGTCAACCTGAGCAAGAACCGGATGAAGCGCAACGTGCGACGCGCCTCTTCGGCCCACCAGGACCTCGACAGTATCGTGGACCACCAGGAATTCGGGGCCGCGAGCGGGGTCAGCGTGGGAACGATCGCTCGTCCTGACGACATCATCGCGGGCGTTCAGCTGGAGCAGGTGGTCAAGTTGGCCCTGGACCGGCTCGACCCCGAGTTTCGGCGCCTCGTCGTGCTCCGCGACGTGGAGGATCTGACGTACGAGGAGATCGCGGAGGTCACGGGATTGCCCCGAGGTACGGTCAAGAGCCGGATCCACCGCGGGCGGGTCCAGCTCCGAGAAGAGGTGGAGCAGACGTTGGGCGAGCGGATCGGGGGCACCCGGGCCACCGGAAGAGGAAAGAAGGACGGATGAGCGACGACCGGGCGGTGAATGACGCCAGGCGTGAGACGGACGACGACGAGGAGACGGCGCCCCTGTCCACGGCGGGGGAGCTCGAACTCGACGACGTGGACGTACGAGATTTGCTCCGGTCGGCGCTCGCCGCGCCTCGCGCCGAGGAGCGCCGGCTGACCCTGCGAATTCAAGGTCGGATTCGGGAGCAAAGCCGAGGGCGCTTCTACGCCGACGGTTGGAGCCAGGCGCGGACGTCTCGGACGACGTTTCTCGTGACGACGGTGCTCATGCTCGGCATTCTCGTGTTCGCCTGGTTCGCCCTCGCCCCGCGAACGCTGGAACCGGCACGCCCCTATCCGACGGAAGGGGCCGCTCCGACGGAAGGTGCATCAGGGGGCTGACACCGCCCCGAGGCGCTCCTGTCCGTTCGCGCTCAGCTCACACCCTCGACCACAACTGTTGACGGTGTCGCGATGCTCGCCGACAAGTCGGCGAGGGCGAGCATCGCTCCTCAGAGCCGGTTTTATTGTCTTGGGGGTGCCTTACTTTCTGGGCCGGTCAAATCTACCGATTTGACCGACACTATGAGGCCGCCGGCGACCATCGGACGAGGACCGCGGTGATGTTGTCGGGACCGCCGTTCTCGTTCGCTTTGGCGATGAGTTGCGATGTCGTGTCCTTGATGTCGGCGCCTTCGTTGGCCCGCAACACGTCGAGAATCTCCTCGTCGGAGGCGGGGCCGGCGAGGCCGTCGGAGCAGAGGAGAAAGGTGTCCCCGACCTCCGGAACGACGAAGTTGGTGTCCACCTTGACGGTGTCCTTCATCCCCAAGGCGCGCACGATCACGTTCTTGTGCGGGAACGCCTCGATCTCCTCGGGCGTAAGCCGCTTCATCTTGATGTAATCGTTGAGCAACGAGTGATCTTCGGTGAGCGCTTCGAGCTCGCCGTCGCGGTAGCGGTAACAGCGTGAGTCGCCGACGTGGGCGACGTAAACGCCGTCGTCCGAGGCGTAGAGACCGACGAAGGTCGTCCCCATTCCCCGCTTCTTGCCGTCCCGCTGCGCCGCCTCGTAGATGCGCAGATTGGCGAGCTTGACCCCCGTGATGATGCGATTCTCTTCGTACCCGCGGGTCCGGTCCATCTTGTACGGCCAGGTTCGTTCAGGGTCGTCCGCCGTCTCCTCGAGAAACTTCTCCATGGCGTCGATGCTCATCTTCGACGCCACTTCTCCCGAAGCGTGACCGCCCATGCCGTCGGCGACCATGTACAGGCCGAACTGGGGCATGAGCGCGAAGTTGTCTTCGTTGTGGTTGCGCTTCCGACCTACGTTGGTTTCGCCGGCAACCTCGATTCGCACTTCGTCTTCGGACATCCAACACCTGCGCGACGCGGACGGAAGATTAAGACCAAGGAGAAAAAACAGCCAGGGTTTTTATGGACTTCGGTGCCACGATCCCTCTAACCCTCCGGCATGGCCAACCGCGAGCACGGGCCGCCACCCGACGCCGTCGGCGCGACGGAGGAGCGACGAGGACGACCCGCCACCGCGATGGCCCCCGACGAAACACCGACCCCGGGTTGGATGACCGCGCTGGGTCTCGCCTTGTTCGTCGTCGGGATGCTGTGGTGGGCGGTGGGCGACCGTGGCGGCGAAGCTCCCGGCGCCGCGGGCGGCGTCCCATCGACGTGGGTCGCCCCCGGCAACGAGCCGCCGCCCCCCGCGACCGGCGACACCGCGCCGGAGGAACCCTCACCCCAAACGCCTTCGGGACGATGACGGGTCCAAAGGAACGTATCGACCCCGGGGGGGCCGAGGAACGACGGTTTCTCGTCATCGGGGCCGGCACGATGGGCCGCGGCATCGCCCAGGTGGCCGCCGCGGCGGGTTTCGAGGCGCGACTGGTCGACGTACGACCGGGCGCGGCGGCGCGGGCGAAGGAGGCGATCGCCGCCGCGACCGCGCGTCGTGTCGCACGAGGCAAGATGGATGAGGCGACGAGGGCGGCCCTGTTGGCGCGCGCCGTCGCCTTCGACAGCCTGGACGCCGCCGCGGAAGAGGTCGACGTCGTGGTCGAGGCGGTCGTCGAGGACCTCACGGTCAAGACGGAGGTGCTCCGCCGCGCCGCCGCGCGCGCCCGCGGTCACGCGCTGCTGGCGTCGAATACGTCGAGTCTGTCCATCACGGAGCTCGGGATGAGGGTCGGGGAGGGCGAACGCCTCATCGGAACGCACTTCTTCAACCCGCCGCCGGCGATGGCGCTCCTCGAGCTCGTCCGTGGTCTGCACACGCGAGAGGAGACCATGGCGCGCGGTCGTGGCCTCGCCACGCGTCTGGGCAAAACCGCGATCGAGGTAAGGGACACGCCCGGTTTTGCCACCAGTCGCCTCGGGGTCGTCCTCGGCGCCGAGGCCATTCGGATGGTCGAGACGGGGGTGGCCCCCGTGGCCGACATCGACCGGGCGATGGAGCTCGGTTACCGGCACCCCATGGGACCGTTGAAGCTCGGCGACCTCGTGGGCCTGGACGTGCGCCTCGCGATCCTGGAGCACTTGCACCGAGAAGTCGGGGAGGCGTTTCGGCCGCCCGCGTTGCTACGGCAGATGGTTCGTGCCGGCTGGACGGGAAAAAAGGCGGGTCGCGGCTTTTACCGGTGGCCCCGAGATGGGGGACCACCGGTGCCGACCGACCCGATGGCCGGTCGGTAAGCGTGGCTCGGCGGGCCCAGCGCGGCGGGCCCAGCGCGGCGGGCCCAGCGCGGCGGGCCCAGCGCGGCGGGCCCAGCGCGGCGGGCTCAGCGCGGCGGGCTCAGCGCGGCGGGCTCAGCGCGGCG
>JBCCLB010000129.1:0-12697 GCA_039027095.1 Myxococcota bacterium | reverse complement strand
GGCGCCCCCCCCCCCCCCGGTCTTATTTTCTCCTCTCTCCGGGGGGGCCCGCCGCCCCTTGGGGGCCCGGGGGGGGCGCCCCCGCGGGGGGGGGGCGCCCCGGGCCCCCCGCCGGGGGGGGGCGTGACGCCGAGGCTGCTCGTCGCCGGGACGGCCCCGAGGCCGCCGGCAGGGCCCTCGAATGGGGACGGCGCGCCGGAAGGCTCGAAGGGGGGCGGGACGAATCCCTCGCCGACGACGGTCCCTCCGGCCGGAGGCGTGACCTGGTCCTCCCCCGGCGTTCCCATGGGGTCGGTACCGGGATGCGCCGCGGGCGCAGGGACCAGATGGTCCATGGCCACCGTTCCGGTGGGGTTGACGGCCGGGGGTTCGCCGTCGTCTCCGGAAAGGGCGGCGGCGGTATCGTCGAGGCCGCCCGCGTGGGGGTCGACCGCAAGCGGCGGCGCCTCGGCGACCCCCATCCCGGCCGTTGCGGGGGCGGCGGCGGCGTCGTCGTCGTGCTCGTCCCCCGGCCCGCGGGGGCCGCGACCCTTCTCATCACCCGCCGTGATGCCTGCGGCCGCGGCCGCCAGCGCTCCGTCGGAACCTTCCGCGGTGTCACTCAGAGACGCCTCGAGATCGCTCGGAGCGTGGTCGGCGATCGCGGTGCGAAACGCGGCGACGGACAAGAAGCGCTGCTCCGGCTCCGCCGACATGGCTTGGTGTACGGCGTCGCACAGGGGCCCGGCGAGGTGCGGCGCCAACTCGTCGAGGCGGGCGACCCGACCTTCGAGGTATTGCGCGGCGATCGCGTGCGCGTTGTCGCCGCCGACCGGTCGGCGCCCGGCGAGCATCTCGAAAAACATGACCCCCATCGAGAAGACGTCCGCCCTCACGTCGACCCGGTCGGCCGAAAACGCCTGTTCGGGGGCCATGTACTCCGGGGTCCCCATCACGACCCCGGGTCGCGTGAGGCCTCGGTCCATCTCGCCGCTGGCCTTCAGCTTCGCGATGCCGAAGTCGAGGATTTTGACGAGGGTCTGACCCTTGTCGTCGCGCGACAAGATGACGTTGTCGGGCTTGAGATCGCGATGCACGATCCCCTGCCCGTGCGCTGCGCTGACGCCCTCCATCATCTGGAGCATGATGTCGAAGGCTTCGGTCTCGGTGAGGCGGCGGCCCTCGCGGTAGTTTTTTTCGTAGGTGGTTTGAAGGGTGTCGCCTTCGACGTACTCCATCACCATGTACGCGAGACCCTCGGGGGTCCGGTCGACGTCGGAGACATTGGCGACGTGAACGCTGCGGATCCGCGCGGAGACCTGGGCCTCCTGGAGGAATCGCTCCACGAGCCCTTTCCGGCGCGACAGCATGGCGTGGAGAAACTTGAGCGCGACGGTGGTGCCCAGGAGCTCGTGTCGCGCTTCGTAAACGCTCCCCATCCCCCCATCTCCGATGAGTCGGACCAGGCGGTACTTGTTGTTGATGAGCTGGCCGACCTGGGGTTCCATCACGATGCGTCCTCGGGCCGAGGGTTCCGACCGGGCGAGCGCGGCGGCCGAGGCGGCCGGTGCACCAAAATCGGTGTGTCTCAGATGCGCGGCGGTCACAAGGGTAGGACGGTGCGCCGCGCCAAATAGTGTTAACCCCACCCGCGAAAATGCGGGGAATTTTGGGTTCACGAGGAGACGTGGGCGGTGCGTCGGAAAGATTGAATCCCGGCGCGCCGCGGTGCGTCAAAGGGCGCGGCCAGGGCCGCACGCTTGAACTCTCGTGGGGCCGACGGCATAGGGCCCTATGCGTCGCGCGGCGATTCTCGGGGTGGGACACTACGTGCCGTCGAAGGTCGTGACCAACGACGACCTCGCGGCCATCATGCCCACCAGCGACGATTGGATCGTAAAGCGCACCGGGATTCGCGAGCGTCGCTTCGTCGAGACTTCCGGGATCGGCGCGAGCGACCTCGGCGTCCCGGCCTGCAAGCAGGCCCTCGAGCGGGCGGGCCGTGCGCTCGAAGACGTCGACGCGATCATCTTCGCGACCCTCAGCCCCGACGTAACGTTTCCCGGTTCGGGGTGTTTTCTCCAGGAGAAACTCGGGCTTCCCGGGATCCCCGCCCTCGATGTTCGCAATCAGTGCTCCGGGTTTCTCTACGCGCTCAGCGTGGCGAATGCCTGGGTCGCCACGAGTACGTACGACAACGTCCTCATTTGCGGGAGCGAAGTCCACTCCACCGGGATCGAGTTCACCGAGCGCGGTCGGTCGGTGTCGGTGCTCTTCGGAGACGGGGCGGGCGCCGCGCTCGTCGGGGCGAGTGACGATGAAGAACACGGCATTCTATCGGTGAAGCTACACGCCGACGGGCGGGGGGCGGAGGACTTGTGGTTGCCGGCGCCGATGTCGAAGAACATGCCGCGGATCACCCACGAGATGCTGGACCAGGGCCTCCAGTGGCCCCAGATGAACGGCAAACAGGTCTTCCGTTGGGCGGTCGAGAAGATGCCGGAGGTGGCGCGTGAGGTTCTGTCCGATTGCGACCTCGCCATCGCCGACGTCGATCTCTTCGTGCCCCACCAGGCCAACATGCGCATCAACCAGTGGGTGGCGACGGCGCTCGACATTCCCGAGGAAAAAGTCGTCCACAACATTCAGCGGTATGGCAACACCACGGCGGCCACGATCCCCATCGGGCTGAGTGAAGCCTTCGCCGAGGGAAAGCTCGCCGGGGCGACGATCCTGATGGCGGCCTTTGGCAGCGGGTACACCTGGGCGGGTAGCGTGTGTCGGTTCCCGTGACGCACGACGACGTCGTCGACGACCGCCCGGCCGCGTTGCGGCGGCCCCCCGAACCGCCGGCCGTCTACCTGGACGAGGTCGTCGGACGCGCTCTCGCGGAAGACCTGAGCGGGGGTGACCTCACCTCTGCGGCCTGCGTGGACGCGACGAGGATGGCGCACGCGGAAGCGATCGCCCGCGATTCGTTGGTCGTTTGCGGCGGTGCGGTCTTCGCTCGAGCTTTTGCCCTGGTCGATCCTTCGGTGGAGGTCGCCGTCGCGGTCCAGGACGGAGACCGCGTGGGCCCCGGGGAGGTCATCTGGCGGGTCGCGGGCCTCGCGCGGAGTCTGCTCGCCGCCGAGCGGGTCGCGCTCAACTTCGTGCAGCGCATGAGCGGCATCGCCACCCTCGCCGCGGCCTATACCTCTGCGGTGACCTCCGGTGCCGCGACCCGAATCGTGGACACCCGCAAGACGACGCCCGGGCTCCGCCCCCTCGAGCGCTACGCGGTACGGGTCGGGGGCGCGTACAACCACCGCGACCACCTGGGCGCGGCGGTGATGATCAAGGACAACCACATCGCGGCGGCAGGCGGTATCGAGGCCGCGGTGGCGCGGGCGCGGGCGTATGCGCCCCATACGTGCCGGGTCGAGGTCGAGGTGGCGAGCCTCGAGCAACTCGACGAGGCGATGACGTCCGGCGTCG
Source organism: Myxococcota bacterium (assembly GCA_039027095.1). GTDB lineage: Bacteria > Myxococcota_A > Polyangia > Polyangiales > Polyangiaceae > JAPYTK01. Next base: position 9,241 of record JBCCLB010000129.1, on the reverse strand, counting down.
ACATCGTCATGTTGGACAACATGGACGACGACACCGTGCGACGCGCGCTCGAGCTCGTGGGCGATGCCCCCATGCGTCCCCTCGTCGAGGTTTCGGGCGGCATCACCCGGGAGCGGATCGCGGTCCTGAGCGCGCTCGGCGTGGACGTGATCAGCGTCGGGGCGCTCACGCATTCGGCTCCGGCCGCGGACATTTCGCTCCTGTTTCGGCCTGGCGCGGGGGGCCGCGACGCGACGCAACATGCCTCCCCTTGAAGACGTGCGCCCTCCCCTTGAAGACGTGCGCCCTCCCCTTGAAGACGTCCGCGGGGGCCTCGATGCGGCGCTGATTCGACGCGAGCTCGGCCGCCTCGGCGCGGTGAGCGCTCGCCCGCTCGAAGTGCGCGACGCGACGGTCTCGACCAATGATGATGCGCGAGTTGGCGCCTCGGCCGGGGCGCCCGACGGCGCGGCGTGGGTGGCGGATCATCAACGGGGCGGGCGGGGCCGCCGCGGGCGACACTGGCACTCGCCCCCGGGTGAGAACGTGTACCTCTCGGTTCTGTTTCGGCTCGCCCTCGCCCCACGCGCGCTCGCCCCGCTGTCCCTCGTCGCGGGGCTCGCCGTGAGCGAGGTGGTGGCGAACCACATCGGAAGCGACGGCGTCGGCATCAAGTGGCCCAACGACGTGCTCGTCGCCGGTCGCAAAGTTGCGGGCATCCTCGTCGAGACGACCATCCGAGAAGGAGAGGCGGTCGCCATCGTGGGCGTTGGGCTCAATGTGGGCACCACCGACTTCGGAGCGTCCGGCGCGCGCTTCCGACGACCTCCGACATCGCTCGCCCTCGAGGGTCGCGCGCCCCCGCGAGAGCGCGTGGTGGCCGAACTCCTCGTCGCGCTTGGTCGTCATGTCGACGACTATCGTCGCCAGGGGTGGTCTCCGGCCGCCCGGGAAGCGTTGCGGCGACGGGACGTTCTGTTCGGGACACGCCTCCGCCTAGAAGACGGTCGGACCGGTTTGGCGGAGGGCTTTGCCGACGACGGGGCGCTGCGCCTCCGTGGGCCCGACGGTCGTCTCGTGGAGGTCCGCTCGGGAGAGGTCGTATCGTGAGCCCCCGCGCCTCCCGTCGGCTCGCGATGCTGGATGATGTGCCGCAGGGGTCGCTGCTGGTGCACGAGGTGTACCGCTCCCTTCAGGGCGAGTCGACACACCAGGGTCGCCCCTGCGTGTTCATCCGCCTGTCCGTCTGCGATCTTCGCTGCCGTTGGTGCGACACGGGCCATGCCTTTCACCACGGGGACGTCCGTCGACCGGAAGCCGTCATCGATGAAGTCGTCGCCTTGCAGCCGCCGGGGCCCGAAGCGTTGGTCGAGGTGACCGGGGGCGAACCGCTGCTCCAGGCGGCCGTACATCCCCTCCTGTCGGGGCTGTGCGACCTCGGGTACGAGTTGCTCCTCGAGACCAGTGGTGGCCGTGACATCGCCCTGGTCGACCCCCGCGTCGCCATCATCATGGACGTGAAGTGCCCGGACAGCGGCGAGTCGGACAGCAATTATTGGCCCAATCTCGAGCGACTTCGACCGCGTGACGAGTTGAAGTTCGTGGTGGCCTCGCGCGGTGATTTCGATTGGGCACGCGACGTGATCGAAACCCATCGGCTCGCGGGTCGTTGCCCGATCTTGTTCAGCGCGGTGTGGGGCAAGGTGCCCCTTACGGACTTGGCCGACTGGGTCGCCGCCGCGACGATTCCCGGCGCGCGCATGCAGCTTCAGCTCCACAAATTCGTGTGGGGGGCGGCGGCGCAAGGGGTCTGAGCGGCAGTGGCCGTGGCGACCGGTGACGCTGAACCGATGACGCTGGACAGATGACGCTGGACCGATGACGCGGGGCCGGCGACGGACGCTCAGGCCGGCGTCGCGCCGCGCAGAAACGCTTCGAAGTCGGCCACGTTGCCCCTCGAGCCGAGAACGAGGGGCACCCGTTGATGAAGCTCGGTGGGGCGGATGTCGAGGATGCGTTCCCGCCCGGTAGATGCGGCGCCGCCCGCCGCTTCGAAGAGAAAGGCGAAGGGATTGGCCTCGTACAAGAGGCGGAGCTTGCCCTGCGGCGTCGTCGTGTCCCCCGGGTACGCGAAGACCCCGCCCCGCAGCAGGGTGCGATGCGCGTCCGCGACGAGCGTTCCCACGTAGCGCTGACGGTAGGGTCGGCGCGTCGCGGGATCCCGGTCCTTGACCCACGCGTTCCAGCGCTTCACGTCCTCGGTCCAGCGGGACGCATTGCCTTCGTTGATCGAGTAGGTCGTCCCTCGTTCCGGAACGACGATGTTCTCGTGCGAGAGCAAGAATTCCCCCACGGTCGGGTCGTAGGTGAACCCGTGCACACCGTCTCCCGTGGTGATCACGAACATCGTGGAGGAGCCGTAGATGACGTAGCCCGCCGCCTGCAGTCGGTGTCCTGGCCGAAGGAAATCGTCGACCACGGCCGGGCCATCGTGGTCTTTGCGCAGCACCCCGAAAATGGTGCCGATCGAAATGTTGACGTCGATGTTCGACGACCCGTCGAGCGGGTCGAACATGACGACGTACTTCGACTGCGGGGCGTCCGACAGCACCCGCATCTCCTCTTCCTCCTCGGACGCGGCCGCCGCACACACCCCTCGTCGCGACAGGACCCGCATCAGGGTCTCGTTGGCTTCCCGGTCGAGCTTTTGGACCTTTTCTCCCTGGACGTTCTCGTCCCCGGTCACGCCGAGCACGTCGGCGAGGCCCGCCCGCCGCACCCGCGAGGTGACCAACTTCGCCGCTAGGGCCAGCGAGCTGAGCAACGAGGTGAAGTAGCCGCGTGCCTCGGGACGCCCGAGCATGCCCTCGAGGATGTACGTCTCCAGGGTCAGCCCGGTGCGCGAGGCGCGGTGGGCGGCGGGCTCGTAGGTCTCCATGGCGGACAATGTGCGCGTCCGCGTCGCGTCTCGTCAACCGGTGTCCCTCGCCCATCGCCCGTGGCGCCCACGTAGGGCTTTATCCCGGCCCGGGTCCTGTGGTTGAATCCGCGACCTCCGCGAAATGTATTGGCTTTCCGATACCGGCAGGGGCTCCAGAGGAACAACATGACATCGAGTATCTCCGTCAGCGGCGCCGATCCGCGCACCCAGAAGGTCGACACCCTCGCCTTGGGCGTGCCTGAAGGCGAGGCCACGGTGGGGCTATGCGGCGAGCTGTTGGGGGCGATTCCGGGGGGGCGCGCCGAGGTGAAGCGGCAGGGGTTCACGGGACAGGCCGGCCAAGTGTTCGAATCGCTCGCCGCGGGCGCCGCCAAAGCGGCCCGTTTGGTCCTGATCGGGCTCGGGCCAGGGGAGGAGCTGGATGGGCCGGCGTGGCGTCGGTTCGCGGCCGAGGCGGCGCGACGGGCCGCCGCGGTGCAGGCGACAACCCTCGCCGTCGTCATGCCGGCGGAAACCGCACGCCCGGACGACGATGCGTCGGTCGCCCACCCCATCGCCCAGGGGGTCGTCCTCGGCGGGTACCGTTTCGAACGATACAAGACGGGCGACCGAGCCGCGTCGCGTTCGCTTCGCCGCGTCGTCCTCCTCACGCCCGGCCGGGTGACGGCGAAGCAGAAGGCGGATGCAGACCTGGGGCGTCGGGTCGCCGCCGCGGTGTGTCGCGCGCGCGACCTCATCAACACCGCGCCCAACGACCTCTACCCCGAGGCGATGGCGGATTACGCCCGTTCGATGGCCAAGGAGTACAAGGACCGGGGCTTGACCTGCAGGGTGCTCAAGCACGGTCAACTCCTGACCAAAGGCATGAACCTCATCGACGCCGTGGGACGGGGAAGCGCGCGAAAGCCCGTGCTCATTCACCTCCAGTACAAGCCGAAAACGCGCAAAGGCGCGGGTCTGAAGCGGCTGGTCTTCGTGGGGAAAGGGGTCACCTTCGACACCGGCGGGATCTGCATCAAGCCCGCGCCGGGCATGGAGGAGATGAAGGGTGACATGGGCGGCGCCGCCAACACGATCGCGCTCATGGCGGCGGTTGCCGAGACGATGCCCGAGGCCGAGGTCCACGGCATCGTGGGTTCGGCCGAGAACATGCCGGACGGCGATGCCTATCGCCCGGGTGACATTTTTCGTTCCTACAGCGGCAAGACCGTCGAGGTCATCAACACCGACGCCGAGGGCCGCCTCGTCTTGGCCGATGCGCTGCACTACGCGACCGAGCTCGAACCGGACTTCATCATGGACAATGCGACGCTCACCGGGGCGATGGTCGTGTCCCTGGGCATGACGTACAGCGGGTTCTTCTCGAACCGAGAGGAGCTGGCCGAAGCCCTTCAGGCGGCGTCCGTGCGCGCGGGAGAACGGCTATGGCACCTTCCCCTGATCGAAGAATTGAGGGAGAAGCTTCAGAGCAAATGGGCCGACCTCAAGCATGTCGGCGACCGGTGGGGCGGAGCGATCACGGCGGCGCTATTTCTGCAGGAATTCGTGGGGGATATCCCGTGGATTCACGTCGATGTCGCGGGTCCCTCCATGGCGTCGAAGGACTACGACATTTACACGCGGGGAGGCACGGGGCAGGGCGTGCTGACCTACCTCGAGCTCATCGAGCACCTCATCCAAACGTGACGCCGTCCGAGCTGCATCGGCTCCGTCGCCGCATCGGACGCGACGTCGGGGACGCCATCGCCGACTTTTCGATGATCGAAGAGGGCGACCGGATCCTCGCCGCGGTGTCCGGGGGGAAAGACAGCTACGTCATGCACGAGGTGCTCACGGACCTCCAACGTCGGGCGCCCGTGAGCTTCGAGGTCCTCGCCCTCAACGTCGACCAGGGACACCCTGGCTATCCGCGAGAGCGTCTCCACGCCTACATGGACGCCCACGGTCACGCCTTTCGCATGGTGCACGAAGACACCTACTCGGTCGTCAAGGCGAAGGTGCCCGAGGGCAAGACCACCTGCTCGCTGTGTTCGCGGTTGCGCCGGGGCATCCTTTACACGGCGGCGCGGCGCCTCGGGTGCAACAAGATCGCCCTCGGTCATCATCGCGAGGACATCATCGCCACGTTGATGATGAATCTACTGTTCCAGGGACAGCTGAAGGCGATGCCTCCCAAACTCGTCAACGACGCGGGAGATGTGGTCGTCATCCGTCCCCTCGCGTATTGCCCCGAGGAGCGGATCGGAGCCTACGCCGCGGCGCGAGCCTATCCGATCATTCCGTGTGTTCTCTGCTCGGGTCAGATGAACCACCAGCGACGTATCGTGGGGGAGCTCCTCGCCGACCTCGACCGACGACGACCGGGCGTGCGGGCGAGCATGCTCGCCGCGACGCGAAACGTTCGTCCGTCCCAACTTCTCGATGCAGGGCTCTGGCGTGACCTCGAACTCGAGGTGGCGCGGGAGGGGCCCGAGACGCCCGAGCCGACGGCGGAACCGCTGCTGCAACTGGGCCGACGTCGGTCTGCCCCGCCGGCATCGCGCGAGGACGTCCGTGGCGACCGATGATGGCCCCGAGAGCGACGCGGCGGCCGTCGGGGCGGGCCCGGGGGTGGCCGCGCTCGCGCGGGAAGTGCGCGCCCGCGGGTTGGTGCTCCGTTGCACGTTGGGCGTGGTGGCCGCATGGTCGGTGACCTTGGCCCCGATCGTCGTGAGTGGGCGCGCATCCTGGTGGGTTCGTGGCTGCGCGCTGGTGACGTTGCCGGTCGGCCTCTTGGGTTCCCGTTCTTTGCGTCGAAACCCCGTCCAGGCGCGTCGGCTCGGCATCTCGTTGTTCCTCGGTCTCTCTGCCGTGACCTGGGCCCTCGCCTCGCTCGACGACGTTTTCGCCGGTTTTGACCCCTTTCGGGCCATCCTCGGCTCGGTCGGGTGGGGGGTGTACGCGTTGGGCTGGTCGCATCCGTGGTCGGTTCCCGACGATAAGCTCGAGCACGCCCCCGAGGGAGACACTTCCGGCCTTCGGCCACGGCGAACGACGCCCCTGTTTGCGGTGGGGATGGCGGGAGCGGGGATCGTCGGCGCCGCGGCGTGCCTGGGATTGGCGTGGCGCGTGTCAGATCCCGATCGCGCGGTATTTGCTCAAGCGATCGCCGTGGGGGCGGCGGTGGCGGTGCTCACCGCGGCGTCTACGGTGGCGACCGTCAGCGGCCGTGAACGACGTCGCGACCGAGGACGTCGGCGGTGGCCGATCGACCGGACCGTGGTCAACACGTTGTTGTTGATGGCCATGGTGTCGGGGGCTGCCCTCGGGCTTTACGTCTCCCGATGATGCGGACGCGATCCCGCATCGAAAAGGATCGACGGGGTCCCGCGACGGTGTAGGGTTCTGTACCGTCGGTCAAATCGGTGATTGGCCGGACGCCATCGATGAGGCACGCCCAGAACAATAGAACCCGCTCTGAGGAGCGATGCTCGCCCTCGCCGGCCCTTCGTCGGCGCTCTTGGACGTTGTCGGCGTGCATCGCGACACCATCAACGGTTGTGGTCGAGGGTTTAGGGTGCCCAGTCGGACGGTTCTCGTACTGAGCATCTTCTTCGTGCTCGCCGTCGCTGGGTTCACGCTGTCGCTGCTGGCGTTGGCCCGGTCCCTCGACCTGTTGGCATGCTCGCTGGCCGTTCTCGGCGTGCTTTCGCTCCGCGGACTTCGGGCGGCGACGCGAGCCGTCGATGGGGGCGCACGATGACCGCGAACGGAACGCGTCGCGCCGCTCGGGGGCTGCGCGCGGGACGGAGGGTCACGGCGGGGGGGGTGATGCTCGCGCTGTCGTGTGGCGGACCCGCCGAGCGCGATCCCTCGCGGTCTGCACGGTTGCCCGAGGGCATCGTCGCGCGCGTGGGAGACGAGGTGTTCATACGCGGGGCGTCGGTCGAGAGGGTGGCCGCAAAGCTTGGGGTTGCGCCGAGCGTCGCCGGTGAGCGGGCGATTCGCGATGCCTTGTTCGAAGCGGAGGCGCGCCGGGTGCTCCCGTCCTCGCTGCTCCGGGTCGCTACCCGAGGGGTGCTGGCCCGGGCGATGTATCGAAACGTGGTGGTCGAGACGCGCCAGTCTGCGATCTCCGAGGACGAACTGGGGCGAGCCACCGAGACCTTCTGGACCTACTACGCGCGACCCCGGGGCTACCGTACGGTGCACGCCGTGGTCTTGGTGCCGCCCGACGCACCCCGTGAAGCTCACGAAGAAGCGAAGCGACGGCTTGCTCTCATTCGCGACGCCTGGGCCCCGTTTGGAGAGCGACTGCGGGGAACGTCGCCGCCCGAGCGTGACGAAGAGCAGATGTTTCGCTGGGAAGGTTCGCGTAGCCGCGAGCCCATCTTCGACGAACTCGAGCAGGCGGCCACCGCGGCCGCCGGAGCGATGGGCATGAAAGTCCAGCAGCTACCTCCGGTGACCGAAGAGGGCTACATCATCGACCACGCGGATTCACAGTCGACGGTCGATGTCCGTTTTGCCCAAGCGGCGTCACGGCTCGAGGCGCGGGGGACGATGTCGCCGATCGTGTCGTCGCATGCGGGGTGGCACGTCATGATGCTGCTCGAAGTGACGCCCGCGCGGCAGGTCGACGACGCGACGCGACGCGAACGCCTTCGCCCGTTCATTCATCGGCAGCGGGCGCAGGATGCCATCGACGCGGTATTGAAAGCGACGCGGCCCAGGGTGCGCCACGCGAACAACGCGGACGCGCTGCTGCAGGTGCTGGCGGAGGCTGCGGGGCCATGAGCGCTCCGGAAGAGGCCAACTCGGAACCGGCCTCGGTGCGCGACGGACAACTTCGGTCGGGGTTCACGCCGATCCTCGAGCGGTTTCTCGGTACGTGCCTCGGGGGTGTCGCCGTCCTCTTGGTGGACGAAGAGGGCGAGGGCGTCGATCTCGCGGCGGCGCAGGGGGCGGCTCGTCCGAGTGGTTTCGACATCCGCGTCACGGGCGCGCACTGGCAGATCGTGTTCCGCCAGGTGCGCGAGCAGCGTGAGACGGGGCTGACCGAGCAGCTGTGGGTGCGGGCGGCGGGCTACGACTACGTCGTCGTGGGCCTTCCCTACGACTACGTGCTTTGCATCATCTGCCGTCCGGGTCGGCTCGACGACGTGTCGCATCGCGCGCTGCTTCAGGCTGAAGTAGAGCTGTGTACGGAAGCCGGATGGACGGTGCCGCGTCCCGAGCAGCCTTGCTGGCGGCGCGTGCAAATTCGTACCGACCGGGTCGGTCGGCCTCTCGAGATGAGGCTCGATCCGGACCCGGCGCAGTGGTCGGGGCGCTTCGCGGAGGTCGACGTCGTCGACGGTGCTACGGGCCGATTGGAGCGCGCTTACGTCGCGGCCAAGGGACCCGAGTCGGGCGGACGACGGCTCCACCTGGTACGTGAGCGGAGTGGATTTTGGTACGCGCGCGAGGCTTCCCGCGCGCTCTGTGGCGGGGTCTAGTCGCCGCGGCATGACCCGACGCGTCGGCTCGGTAGATCTCGGAGCGCGGCTCCGTGCGGCGTCGGGGGTTGCTCACGTCTTTTGTTCTTGATCTGGGCGCTGGCCTGACTATGTTGCCGCTCCTCCCGCGGGGAAGGCCGGCTTCGCCGGTCGACGTCAGCCGGGAGTCGAGGGCAACCTCGAAGGAAAAAGGGTTGACCAACTAGCATCAGCCCACTAGTTTCCACGGCCCGCCGCTCGAGGCGGACCTAGAGACCAAGGCCTCGCCGGGCACGCTGTCAGGCTGTGTCCCGCGAACCGATTCGCTCCTTGAAAACTGGATTGTACGTGCAACGCCACGTCAGCGACGTGGCCGCGCAAACCGACGTGGGTCCCAACGGCAGCGACAAGCTGCCAACACGTCAAACCAAGAGCCTGTCCCTGTCCGGTTTCCTGCCGGGCAGGTGGTTCAGCGCTCCAGATTTAACTGGAGAGTTTGATCCTGGCTCAGAACGAACGTTAGCGGCGCGCCTAACACATGCAAGTCGAACGAGAAAGGGCTTTCGAGCCCCAGTACAGTGGCGCACGGGTGAGTAACACGTAGGTTATCTACCCTGGAGTTGGGGATAACGTTCCGAAAGGAGCGCTAATACCCGATACGATCGCAAGATGAAAGCGGGCCTCTTCATGAAAGCTCGCGCTCCGGGATGAGCCTGCGGCCCATCAGGTAGTAGGTGGGGTAAAAGCCTACCTAGCCTTAGACGGGTAGCTGGTCTGAGAGGATGATCAGCCACACTGGAACTGAGACACGGTCCAGACTCCTACGGGAGGCAGCAGTGGGGAATCTTGCGCAATGGGCGAAAGC
>JBCCLB010000128.1:0-12983 GCA_039027095.1 Myxococcota bacterium | reverse complement strand
GGGGGGGGCCCGCGCGGGGGGGGCCCTGGGTGGGGGGGGGGGGGCGCCCGGCGCGGCGCGCCCCGCGGTCTTGTTCTTTGGCCCCCGGCGGCGGGGGGGGGGGGGGGGGGGGGGGGGGGGGGGGTGGGCCCACCCCCTTTGTCACCCCCCCCGCGGCGCCGCGGGGGGGCCCCCGCCGGCCGGCGACGCGGGTCGCCGCGAGCCGCGCCGCGAGGCGGCGCGGCTCGAGAACCACCACCGCCCCGGCGACCACATCGAGCAGCGCGGCGGGGACGCGGGTGGTCTTGCCCGCGCCCGGCTCGGCCTCGACCACGACGCCGCGGTGCGCACGCACGGCCGCGACGACGTCGCCGAGGACGTCATCGATCGGCAGCGCGCCGGTTGGCCCCAGATTCGGGCGCAGTTTCGGGCCCAGGGTCGGTCGCAGCGGAGCGGTCAGCTCTCGGCGGCGGCGTCTTCGGCGGGCGCTTCGGCCTCGGCCTCTTCGGCGTCGCCGCCCACGAGGCCCTTACGCTCCCACGCATCCCAGAGACCGACCCGCATCGCCGAGCGACGCTTGATCCGCTTCTTCTTCAGGGGCGTCTGCAGCCACTCGTGCTTCTTGCGAACGTTGAAAACCTTGTAGTTGGCCATGTCGATGTGTTCACCGCGGCCATGAGGGGCCTTCGGGACGGCGAACACTGAGCCAAAATGCCGGTCTGGTCAAGCTCGGTCGCCGCTCAGTGGTCGTAGGGAGCGCCGCGGATGATGGTGAGGGCACGGTAGAGCTGCTCGCTCAGCAGCAGGCGCGCGAGTCGGTGGGGAAAGGTCAACGCCGATAGCGACCACCTCGCGTGGGCTTCGTCGCATAACGCGCTCGGCAGCCCGTCGGCCCCGCCGATCATGAACGCGACGATCCCCTTGTCGCGCGCCGCCAACCGCTCCAGCCGGCGGGCCATCTCGCGTGAGCTCATCGTGTCGCCGGCCACGTCGAGCGCGACCACGGTGGCTCCGCGGCACGCGCGCCGAAGCGCCGGCCCCACCTCTTTGCCGCCTTTGACTTCGACTTCCTCCACGTTGCAGTAGCGGCGGAGCCGGCCGAGGTAGACGTCGATCCCCTCGCGAAAGTGGCGCTCCTTGATCGAGCCCACCGCCACGATGCGAAGCTTCACGCGCTCGCGTCTTCACGCTCGGGCACCGGGATCGCCACCCGATCGGCGTCGATCCAGAGCCCCTCGATGTCGTAGAAGGTCCGGGTGTCGGGCTGAAACACGTGCACCACCACGTCGTTGAAGTCGAGCAGCACCCACTGCGCGCTCGCCATCCCCTCGACCGACAGCGGCGCCACCCGGTGGTCGCGTTTCAGGTCTTCCTGCACGCCCTTCGCGATGGCGTGCACGTGGCGGTCACTGCGCCCCGTCATCAGCACCAGCAGCTCCGCGTAGTCGACCTTTCCCGTCACATCGATGACCTCGACGCCGGCCGCCTTTTTGTCGAGGCCCGAGGCCGCGATGGCCGTGGCCACCCGTCGCGCCTCGTCGGAGGCGACGGGCTCCGGAGTGGTCCCCGGCTCGAGATCACTGGGAAAGACTGCGTCGTCGGATTCGCTGTGCGGCTTCTGTACGTCCAATACGAGGGTCTCCGGCGGGCCCTGGGGTCGCGAATTGCGCCCACCCCGCACCACGCATTATGCCAGCAATCGCGCCGATCACCACGTCAGCGGACCTGTCCGGTGCCTTGAACCGTCCATTTCAGCGTGGTGAGGTGGGCGAGGCCCATCGGGCCGTACGCGTGGAGCTTGGTCGTGGAGATGCCGATCTCCGCGCCGAGGCCCAGCATGCCGCCGTCGTTGAAGCGCGGGCTCGCGTTGACGAGCACGCAGCTCGCGTCGACCTCGCGGAGGAATCGCTGCGCCCGCGGGTAGCTCTCGGTGACGATCGCCTCCGTGTGTCCCGAGCCGTGGCGCGCAATGTGGGCGAGGGCCGAATCCAGGCCCGACACCACCCGCGCCGCGAGAATCGGCGCCAGAAATTCGGTTCCCCAGTCTTCGTCGGTGGCGGCTTTGGCCTCCGGCACCGCGGCCACCACCCGCGCGTCGCCACGCACCTCGAGCCCCCGCTCTCGCACCAGCCTCCCGAGCCGCGGCAGAAAGGCATCGGCCACCGCTTCGTCGACGAGCAAGCCCTCCAGCGCATTGCACACGCCGGTGCGGCTGAGCTTTGCGTTCTCGACGATGGCGGCGGCCATGTCGAGGTCTGCGCTCGCGTCGACGTACACGTGCACCACGCCCTTGTAGTGCTGCACCACCGGGACCCGGGCGTGCTCGGTGACGAAGCGGATGAGCCCCTCGCCCCCGCGGGGAATCAATAGGTCGATGTGCCCCGACAGCCCCAGCAGCACGCGCGTATCGTCGCGGCTCAACGGGGGAAGGATCTGCACCGCATCCGACGAAAGCCCCGCTTCATCGAGCGCGTGGCGCACCACCTCGCCGAGCGCCCGGTTGCTGTGATGGGCTTCTTTCCCCCCGCGCAGCAAGACGGCGTTACCGCTCTTCAGCGTGAGCGCGGCGGCGTCGACGGTGACGTTCGGGCGCGACTCGTAAATCATCGCGATCACCCCGAGCGGGATCCGGACTTGGCCCACGAGCAGCCCATTGGGGCGCCGCGACATGCCCACCACCTCGCCGACGGGGTCGGGGAGGGCGGCAACCTCTTCGACGGCGGCGGCGATCCCGTCGATCCGACCCGCATCGAGCGCCAGGCGGTCGACCATCGCCGGGCTGAGCGCGTTCGCCCGAGCGGCCGCGAGGTCGCGGGCGTTGTGCTCGAGCAGCGTCGCGGTCTCGGCCCGAAGGCGCCGCCCGATCGCCCGCAGCGCGGCGTCTTTCTGTGCGCGCTCGACCGTCGCGAGCTGCCGGCTCGCCTCACGTGCCGCCACGCAGCGATCGAGAAGTTCACGGCGGGTCGTCGTGGTCATTGCCCCATCACCGTCGCTCACGGCGTTTTCCCTTCGTCCGAACCGTCACCCCCGTCCTCCGCGGCAGGAGCGCTGCCCCCGCCGCCATCGTCGTTGGTTTCCGCGGAAGCGCTGGGCCCCAGGGCCGGCGTCGGAGGCGCTACGGGAGGCGGCGCTTCCGGGGAAGGTGCGGGCACCGGGTCGGTGGGCACCGGCTCGGCGGGCTTCGGCCCTTCGAGGTCGTAGGTGCGGGGCGGTTCGTACTCGGGCGGTGGCCCTCCCGGCAACACGACCGGCGCGGGACACCCACTTGCGAGCGCGATCAGAATCACCCCCATGACCCCGCGGACGACGCCCCCTCGATGCTGATCTTCTGCCGCGCGCACCTTGCCTTCTACCTGCACGACCCGACGCCTACCACGACGACCGCCGAGACCTGTGTCTCGCCTGCGGGGGTGTCCTCCGCGCCCCCCCCCGGATTCACGGCAGCATCGCGTCGACGTCGACCTGTCCCCACCGGGCGCCTTCGACCACCACTGCGACCGTTTCGCCCCGCCGATGCCGCCTCATGCCTCCGCCGCGGCCATAGACCTCGACCAAGGCCTCCCGGAGGTTCACCACCCAGTAGGTCTCGATGCCGGCTTGGGCGTAGATGCGGCGCTTGTCAGTTCGGTCCCGGTTCAAGCTTTCCGCGGCGACTTCGACCACGATACCCACGTCGCCGCCTCGCGGGTGGCGTTCAGCGTAGTCGCGCGGGTCACCTCGCACCACCGCGAGGTCCGGCTCGGGCTCGCTGTCGCTCGTGGTCACCGGCTCCTGGATCCGGACGTACCAGCCCGGCGGCACGACGTCGGCGAGCGCGCGGCGCACGAGCTCGGTCGCGAGGCTGTGTGGAGGATTCTTGGTCATTTTCGGCACGAGCAAGCCGCCGAGCAGCTCGACGCGGTCGGCTTCGGTGAGGATGCCGGCGTCGCGCATGGCGTGGTACCGCGCGACACTCAGCCGAAGAATCGGCAGGTTGGGGTCCAGCAGTGACGACGTGGCGTTCACGCTACCAAGGTAGCAGAAGAAGCCGCCCTCACATCTCGGTGCCGTCGACCGGGGCACCATCGTCTTTTTCCTCCTGGGCTTCGGTTGTTTCGGCTCTCCCCGAGGCGGACGGCGGGGGAAGGTCGTACTGGGCTCCGGTCGCCGATGGCGCCGCGCGCGGAATGGTCGATGCGGCGGGGGCGGCTCGCGCGTCGGCACCGCCGTCGTCCCCGCACCCCCCCGCGAGCAGCACCGCGGCGAGCAGCGCGACCTCCACGAGCATCTGCTTCGACCGTCCGACGACCATGGTGCGTCAGTCTACCGTGAAACGTGCCCCGACGATGCGGCCGCGCGCTCCTTCGCGCCCCCGCAGGGCCGCCTCTCGCGACGGTCGCCCCGACGTGGTACCGCCGCCTTTGATCATGTCCGCGGCGCGCCAGCACGAGCTCGTTCTCATCCTCGACTTCGGCTCGCAGACGACGCAGCTCATCGCCCGTCGGGTTCGTGAGGCCGGCGTGTACTGCGAGATCCACCCCTTTCATCTGGCCGACGCGCGCATCGATGCGCTCGCCCCCACCGCCATCATTCTCTCCGGGGGCCCATCCAGCGTGTACGGCGACGATGCGCCGCGGATTGGGCCGCACGTCTTCGAGCTCGGGGTCCCGTTGCTCGGGATTTGTTACGGGGTGCAGCTTACGGCGCAGCTTTTGGGCGGGCGCGTCGAGCGGGCCGACAAGCACGAGTACGGGAGTGCGGCCGTCACCGTGACGCGGGCCGACGGCGTGTTCGGCCGCTTGGCGGCAGGCGACGCCATCGAGGTGTGGATGAGCCACGGCGATCGCATCGCCGCGCTCCCCGACGGCTTCGTGACGATCGGAGAGAACGACAGCACCCCGGCCTGCGCGATCGCTCACTTCGACCGTAAGATCTTCGGCCTCCAATTTCACCCGGAGGTCACGCACACCAAGCGCGGCCGCGAGATCCTCGATGCGTTCTTGTTCGACGTCGTCGGGTTGAAGGGCGACTGGACGCCGAGTTCCTTCGTCGACGAAGCGGTGGCGGCCGTAGCGGCCCAGGTCCCGCCGGGAGAGCGCGTGATCTGCGGACTCTCGGGCGGCGTCGACTCCACCGTGGCCGCGGCCCTCTGCGCCCGCGCCCTCGGCGACCGGCTCACCTGCATCTTCGTCGACAATGGCCTCCTGCGCTTCGACGAGGCGAGGCGCGTGGCCTCGATGTTCCGGGAGCACATGCCCGACCTCCGGGTGGTCGTCGTCGACGCCGCGTCGACGTTTCTCGACGCCCTCGACGGCGTCGTCGACCCCGAGCAGAAACGAAAGATCATCGGCCGGGTCTTCATCGAGGTGTTTCAGAGCGAGGCCGACAAGATCGTCGCCGCCGACGAGGGGGGCGCGGTGTCGTGGCTCGTCCAGGGCACGCTCTACCCCGACGTGATCGAGAGCGTGCCCATCCACGGCTCGAGCGCGGTCATCAAGAGCCACCACAACGTCGGCGGTCTCCCCGAGGTGATGAAGCTGAAGCTCATCGAGCCGCTCCGCGAGCTCTTCAAAGACGAGGTGCGGGCGGCGGGGCGGGCGCTGGGGCTGCCCGACGTGGCCATCGGTCGCCATCCGTTCCCCGGACCGGGGCTCGCGGTCCGCTGTCTCGGGCCCCTGACCCCGGCCCGCCTCGAGGTGTTGCGGCTCGCCGATGAGATCTTCATCCAAGAGCTGCGCCGCGGCGGCTGGTACGACAAGACGTGGCAGGCGTTTGCGGTGCTGCTGCCGGTGCGGACGGTCGGCGTCATGGGCGACGAGCGCACCTACGACGAGGTCGTCTCGCTGCGCGCCGTACATTCCCACGACGGGATGACGGCCGATTGGGTGCGCCTGCCCTACGATTTGCTCGCCCGGGCGAGCAACCGCATCATCAACGAAGTCCGCGGCGTCAATCGCGTCGCCTACGACATTTCGTCCAAGCCGCCGGCGACCATCGAATGGGAATGACGACCGTCCGCGTTTCGATCGTGGTGTGGCTGTCGGCAGCCTTGGTCGGCTGTGGCAGCGTGCCGCCCAAGCGCCTCCGGTTTGCCGGCGCGCCCGCGGATGCGCTCGTCACGGTGGAAGATCGCTACATCGGCAAGCTCGAGCGGCTCGAAAAAAAGGGTGTCCTGCTCGCCCCCGGTGAATACCGCGTCACCGTCGAGCAGACGGGGTACTTCCCCTACGACGTCATCATCGTCGTCCCCGAGGAGGGAAAGCCCGAGGTGGTGAAGGTCGACCTCGAGCCCATTCCCGACTGAGTTCATTCCCCGAGCCTGCCCCGCCCCGAAGCTGCGGCCACCTTCAGGACGATGACTTTTCGGCGGCCTTCTGGAGCTTGCGGCGCGCGCGGTCTTCGGCGCGGAGGCGCTTTTGCTCGGCCTTGCGCTCGCGGTAGGCCTCTCGCTGCTCGGGGGTGGGCTTTTGCCCGAAGACGTACGCCAGCCCAATCGACAGAAAGTAGAGCCCCATCATCGGGAACGCCATCATCACCTGGCTCGTGATGTCGGGCGGGGTGAGGATCGCGGCAAACAGAAACGACGCGACGATGAACCAGCGTCCGAATCGAATGAGCTGCAGGTAATTGACGATCCCCGCCACCGACAGGAAAAAGATGAACAGCGGGATCTCGAAGATGAGCCCGAATCCGAGCAGCATCCGGGTGACGAAGTCGATGTAGTCGCCCATCATCACCGTCGGACTCACGGCCAGATCGCCGTGTTGAATGGCGCCCGAGAGGCTCAGCAGGTACTCGAACGCCTTCGGAAACACGAAGCGCCACCCGAAGTAGCCGCCCCCGGCGAACAGCAGGCTCGACGAGAGCACGAACGGCACGACGAACTTCTTCTCGCGCGCGTAGAGCCCCGGCGCGATGAAGGCCCACACTTGGTAGAACACCACCGGCGCCGCGACCGCGACGCCGGCCAGCACCGAGAGCTTGAAGTAGGCGAGAAACGCGGCCGCCGGGGTCTGGAAGTGGAGCATCGGATTGCCGGGCAACCCCTCCTGCTTCCACGCCGCGATGAAGGGCGCGGTCATGATGCCGAGAAAGAACTCCCGGAACTCCCACGAGACCCCGGCCGCCACCACCACCGCGATGAGCGCGAAGACGATGCGCCGGCGGAGCTCCCCGAGGTGCTCCCAAATCGTCATGGGCGGGTCGTCGTAGCCGTCGTCGGCAGGGGGGGGAGTGAGGCTCAAGAGGTCGACGCTCCTTTTTCCGCAGGTATCGCGCCGCGGGGCGACGAAGACTCGTCCGGCGCGCGGGCGCGCGGCGTGGCCTCCACCTGTCCCTCCGGCGGCGACAAGTCGAACAGGCCCTTCGGGATGGCGAAGGGGTTTTCGTCCTCCTCCGGCTGGGGTTGATCGGATGACCCGTCGGCTTCCGGTGGGGGCCCGGCGCCGCCGTTGGCGCCATCGGTCGCTACGGCGTCGTGCCTCGCAGGAGGCGTGCGCGCCCGAGACGCGCCGGCGGCGGTCGCGTCCCCCTCGGGGGGGCCGTCTTCATGGTCGTCGTCGTGCTGCCGCTGCGCGGCGAGATCGTCGGCGAGGGTCAGGAGCGGAGCGGGCACCGCGGCGGCGCCTGATGACGTGCGGCGGGGATACGCACCATCCAGCGCGTAGGGGTCATCATCGTCGTGGCCGTGCTCGTGGTCGCCGAGGTGATGGTCGGAGAGATGGTCGTCTTCCGCTTCGGCGCGAGCTTTGGCCTCGGCTTTCGCCGCGGCCGCCTCCGCTTCCTTTTTCTCGAGGGCGGCGAGGGCGGCGGCGACTTCTTCATCGGTCGCGTCGTCGGGGAGGGCGCCGGCCGCATCGGGGCCGACGGTGGGATATTCGTCCTGCCGCGGCGGGCGCTCGCCCTCGGGCTCTTTGAGCTGCTCCAGCGTCTTGGCCACGACCCGGCGGGGACGGGCCCGGACCCGGGGTCGGCTCGAATTGACGAAACTGTCGACGACGCGACCTTTGGAAAGCGAGCGGATGGTGTCGAGGTCCTCGCGAAGCCCTTCCTCGTTGATGATGTCGTCGATGCCGCTCTGCTCGCGCAGGTCGGAACTCATGTCGCGGAGCTTGCGGATCCCCGAGCCCACCGAGCGCAGCAGCTTGGGCAGCTCGCGCGGCCCCACCACGACGATGAGGACCACGCCGAGCACGACCATCTCGCCGAACCCGAGGCCAAACACCCGAGAAAGCTAGCCCGACCGACCGAACGGGTCTACCGCCGCCGCGGCCGGCAAAGCCAGGGGCCCACGCCGACCGAAGCCCGACGCAAGCCCGCGAAATCCCCGCCATGCGCTGCGACCCCGGCCTACACTGGCGCGCGTGTCGGGGCTCCCCAGGTCGAGGGTCGTGTCGTGAGGCGGTCGCGCCTTCGGGCCGCGGTGCTGGTGGGTTGTCTGGCGAGCGGCGGGCTCGTCGCGTGCCCCGCGACCGCGCTCGCGTCTCCCCAAGACGTCATCGGCTTCGGCTACCGGAGCATCGCCATGGGCAACACGGGGGCGGCGGCGGCCGAAGGTGTCGACGCCGTCTACCACAACCCGGCGCTCCTTTCCGCGAGCCGGGCGCTGGCGCTCGAGCTCGGCCTTCTGGGCTCGGTCTTTCAATTCGAAGCCGACGACACCGAAGTTCCCCTCGTCGACTACGGCGCCCTGTCGGCCACGACCATCGGCGGCCTGCTTCCGCTGCCCTTCGGCGGGGTCCTCACCGACCGCGTCACCATCGGCCTCGGGTTCGTGACCCCCACGGACGTGGTGGTGCGGGGCCGCATCCTCTACCCAGAAAACCCCCAGTTCCTCCTCGGCGACCGCGTGCAGACCGTCGCCATCCAGGGCGGCCTCGGCGTCGACATCGGCCACGGCGTGCGGGTGGGGGCGGGGGTGATGGCGCTGGCCGCGCTCACCGGCTCCGTCACCGTCGCCACCGATGCCTCCGGCCGTCTCGGCACGGTGGTGGAAGACACCCTCGTCGCCGCCTACGCCCCCGTCGTCGGTGCCACCTACGAATTCGACGCCTACCGCATCGGCCTCACCTTTCGCGGCGTGCTCCAGGCCCGCTTCAACGTCGTCATCGAGGCAGAAAACCTCGGCCAGCTCACCATCCCCCCGTTGAACATCTCTGGCGTGGCCCAGTACGACCCGTGGCAGCTCGCGGCCGAATTCGCCCGCGTTCACGGCGACTTCCGCTTCGCCGCCGGCGTAACCTACAAGCGCTGGCCCGCCTACCCGGGCCCCGTCGAAGCCACCGTTCGCTGCGAAGACCAGCCCGACCCCACCCTGCCGTGCCTCGCTCCGCCTCCGGCCGACGTCGCCTTTCGCCCCGTGGTCTCCCCCCGCGCCGGCGCCGAGTACACTGTCCCCCTGGGCCAGGAAAACACCTTCTCCGCCCGCGCCGGCTACGCGTTCGAATCGGCCAACGCCCCCGAACAGACCGGCGCCACCAACTACTTCGACAACCAGCGCAGCATCTTCAGCCTCGGCTACGGCATCACCCTCCCCACCCTCGGCCTCTCCCTCGACGGCTTTCTCCAGTCCCAGCTCCTCCACCCCCGCCCCCACCAAAAACCCTCCGCCCCCCCGATCGACACCCGCGGCGCCATCTGGTCCGCCGGCCTCGCCGCCGAAGTCGCCTTCTGACCGGTGCGGTAGGCGGGCCCTACCTGCTTATGTTCGTCACCTGCCGCCGACCGGGCCTGCGTGCAACGGTACGGCCCGACGCGAGTCAACCCAGGTCGGGGCCGCTGCCGCGCTGTGAACTCCAAACGTCCGCGATCAGTATGCGCCGCGACTTCGATGTTCACTCAGCGCGCTCGGAGATGGTGCAAGAACTCGTCGATCGGCCGTTTGCGGCACGCCGCCATGTCGGCTTCCGCTTGGTCGAGAGCGGCATGAAGCTTCATGCGCTCTGCGGCGTCCATGTCGCTGAACGGACCCTGGTCGTTGCTCCCGAACTCACGCAACCGTCGCTGGGCCCCGGGCACCCCAACGTGACGCGAGGCGCTACTTGCCGAACACTTCTCTAGCCCACTCGCCATGCTCACGGATCCATTGCTGAGTGGAGTTTTCCAGAAGCTCGATGCCCCTTTCATCCTCTTCGGACGCCAACGTTGCCAGCACTACACCAAGAAATCGACGGTCAGCCCTGTCCTCCTCAATCAGTGCCTGGATGGTCTCCAGCTCGAAAGGATGATGATGTATCTCTTCAAGCGTTTGGCTCACCCATGGCCAACCTGTGGCAAGGAATACTTGTTCTATTCTCGCCAACCCCTCTCCAGATAGGGTCCGGACGGCGTGCTCGACCACGGCGTAGTCTTCTCTCGAGATGAGGCAGTCGACGATTTTCTGAAGGGTGTTGTCGTCGTGCGCCCCGCGTAACACTATTTCCACAGCGTAGGCGGCTGTCCCGGGATCGGCATCGGAAATGTGTTCCGAAGCGTCACGGACGAACGCCTCAACGTGCTCAAGCTCGCAGATAGTCCAAAGGATATCGCCCGTGTAGTCCGTGTGGACGCGCAACGCACGGCAGACAGACTCGGCGGAGTTGGTAGGGTCACGGAGCGCCTTCAGGAGCCGTTCGTAGCCGCCTCTCACCTTGAATCGAGCAGGATTCGTCTCGAGCTCTGAAACCAGTAGGGCGGTTAAATTGGTCATTTACAACCTAACATCATGACCGATCCACCTTATTCGTCGTGATTGGCGAGCAAACTAGGATCGATCCACACGCTAATCAACTGGCCCGGTTTCAGCTCGACCGAAGCCGGGTCGAAGTTTCTAAGGGAGTCGAGGAATTCCGAGAACGTTGAGCTGATCGCAGTCTCCTCCTCGAGCTCATGGTCCCAGAACACAACGCCCCAGGCTCCGCTGGGCTCTCGTCGCAAGCAAACATAATTCCCGCCTTCTGCATCGGCAATCGGCCACGCCTGTTGCGAGATGTGGCCACGAAGAGCCACCTTTTCATCGATAATCCTACAAACATCCAGAAAGGCATTGACTCCCGAGTCATTAGATTCGTCGATTCGAAAGATGTTGGTTTAAACTCGGCACCCGTTGTTTGACGAGAGAAATCTGACATAGTCGGACGGCGGATCGTCTCCAATTGCGCGTCGCAGGCGTTGGATTTCCAATTCACTCGCGGGAGCGGCCTTATTCTTGAGTTGTACCTTCATCGTTTTCGACCTCGATGCTCGACCCCCGCTGGTGTGACGAGCAGGTTGTGCCGATGACCCTGTTCCAGTTCGGTCGGTCGCGGTGCAGCGATCACGCAGATATCAAGATTGGCCGCGCAAAAACCTCCAGCACAAAGTCATCATGGCCCACATCGTCTTCCTCCCACGACGACACGGTCAACTCCGATAAGGGAATGCCTCCGAGGTAGTCAGAACGAAGGAGGCTCTCGGCTATTCGATTCGCCTTGTCCGTGATCTTCAACTGACACCCAAACGGTAGCTCTTCCGCCCGTGCCGCTTGAGCAGCGGAAATACGAAGCTGTCCTGCCATTTCGTCGTGCCACGCATAGAACCAAAAGGAACGTGCCGCTGCGGCGCTCGCCTTAAGGGCATACTCGCGAAACGAATTCTCCAGGAAACCGACGAGGTCGTGGGTGGTTGTCTGTCGCGCCTCCTCGGAGGACATTGAGAACATGAGCATGTTTTCGTTAGCGATAGTGCCTGGCTCTCCTTCAAAGCGAAGCGGTGCATAGCGGACCTTGGTTAGCCATGTTGCGGTGGGCGCCTTCATCAAACCCTAGAATCCTGCGGCGTTGACCTCGGACCAAGGGATGAACTGTCCTGGTGGTCCCCCAAACCGTACGGGCTAATCGGCCAACGCTTCAAGATTTTTCGTGCGAGCCCTCGCCAACCTGGCGATAGACGCAATGTCGTCGATGACCCTCCTGAGCTGTTCGTCGGCGCCATCGGCGGCACGAAGCAGTTCGAGTTCGTTGACGAGTTTGGCGAGCTCGCGCTCCGAGAACACCGCATCTTCGTAGTAGTTTTCTATGCTCAGTAGAACTTTGGATTCATGGCGCAAGGCATGCCGGATGAGCCTTGCGTGGATGTTCGCATCTAGGCCGACTTTTGACTCTGGGAAACCATCGTCATCCAATATCACTAGATCTAATGACATTATGGAAGTCCTGGAAAAGCGGTGACAAGCTTTCCATTCGGGTTTGTAATTACTGAGACCATAGAAGCGGCGTCTCCAACATGTCGCTCTCTGATTCTGGGGGACAGACTCACTCGCGTCACGTTGACATACAGGGCTTCATGGTGTTTGCGGAAGGAGCGTCCATGGCAGTGTCGTCAAGTGCGGCCAGATGCTCACAAGTGTTACGGAGCAGGCTGATTAAGGGGGGGACCTGCGGGCTATTTGATGGTCGCAAAGGGTCCCGTTCGGTCCGTGGGCGATGGCCATCGCTCGACGTGCTCCGCTGGGGGCTGGGAGAGCGCCACGAGGGATGGGCATCGCAAGGTGGAGCGATGGCCCCCGTCGGAGAAGCAGGGGCCGGCGACCCCATGGGCTTCGCCGGCGATGACCATCACGTGCGATGCGGGCATCGCGCGCGCCTCGATGTTCAGTCGACGTCGTGTTCGGCGAGCACGCGGCGAAGAAGCTGGCGGTCGACTTTCCTCAGCTTTCGCCGTGCGGCGCGTTTGAGGGCATCGGTGGCGATGCGGTCGATGTCGCGCAAGTGCCCCTCGGAGGCCTCGTGGAGGATGGTGAGGGCGTCGCTGTCGAAGAGGTCGTTGCCCTTGGCGTGGCCCGCTCCGAGCAGCCGCTGGTGGATGTACTCCGCCGTGTCGTCGACGGCAGCTTCCCCGAGGTGGACGCGGGTGTGGATCCGCGACCAGAGGGAGCGGTTTTTCGAGAGGCGAAGTTGGTCGTCAAGCCCGGGGAGCCCGACGAGAACGAGAGACAGGAGCGCCGCGCTGTCCCATTCGTAGTTCGCGAGGATGTGCAGGTGGTCCAGGACCTGCTGCTGGATGAGGTG
>JBCCLB010000127.1:0-13149 GCA_039027095.1 Myxococcota bacterium | reverse complement strand
GGGGGGTCCAAATTGGGGGGGGTCGGGCCCTTTTTGCCCCCCCCCCCACGCCGGTGAGGCCATCATGGAATCCCCCCCTCGAGCCCGTGTCCTCCTCGTCGACGACGACAGTCGTACGGCGCGCCTGCTCGCGCGGATGCTCCGGGAAGACGGGTTCGACGTCGAGCTCGCGTTTGATGGGGCGACCGCCATCGCGAGGCTCTCGCGGGATCCGGTCCCCGCGGTGTTGCTCACGGACTTTCGCATGCCTCACGTCGATGGCAACGCCGTGGCCGACTACGCGCGCTCTCGCCGCCCGAACATGCCCATCATGTTCGTGACGAGCTATCCCGACCTCATCGGCGCCGCCCCGTGCGTCGACGTGACGGTGATTCATCCCAAGCCCGTAGACTATGGCCGCTTGAGTCTCGAGCTCGCGGGCCTGCTCGACGCGGCCGAGTAGGCGCCGCACCCTGAACGCGGTCGTACCGGCGGCGCGGCGCAACGCGCCCAGCCCAGGGGCGGCGAGAAAGCCGTGTCGGGCGCGGTCGCGACGCCTATAGCGCGCAGCATCCGCGCCGTGGGTGCCGTCGTCGCGATGGCGAGGGTTCGAGGCGGCGCGGGCGACGGTACCGACCGCAGGCGTACGGACGCATCTCTTGCGCGGGCACCGGGCCCCAATGCATCGCGTGCGGGAGCGTTGCCATCCGCCTCACCTGACCGGTGTCCGTTCGCCCCTTGTTCCCCTCCTGTCGAAGTTCTGTTCGCTGGCACGATGGCTGCTCTGCACGACCGCGTTGGGCCCTCCCGTCGTCGGTTGTCGGCGCGGTGCGAAGGGCTGGAGCTGCCCTTGTCATGAGCACCAAAGTCGAGACGTTTCAGTACGACGACGACATCGTCCGTAAGTTCGTCGGCGCCACCCTCCTCTGGGGTGCGGTCGCGATGTTGGTGGGCGTCATCATCGCGATTCAGCTCGCGTGGCCCGCCGCCAACCTCGACCTCCCCTACACGACCTTCGGCCGTCTCCGGCCGCTGCACACCAACGCGGCCATCTTCGCGTTCGCCGGCAATGCGGTGTTCGCCGCCGTGTACTACTCGTCGCAGCGGCTCCTCAAGGCGCGCCTCTTCAGCGACAAGCTGAGTCAAGCTCACTTCTGGGGATGGCAGGGGATCATCGTGAGCGCCGCCCTCACCCTGCCGTTCGGCATCACCCAGAGTCGGGAGTACGCCGAGCTGGAGTGGCCCATCGACCTCGCCATCGCGGCGGTGTGGGTGATTTTCGCCATCAACTTCTTCGGCACCATCGCGAAGCGGCGCGAGCGGCACATCTACGTCGCGATCTGGTTCTACATCGCCACCGTCATCACGGTCGCCATCCTTCACATCTTCAACAACATCTGGGTCATCGCGGGTCCGACCAAGAGCTACTCGGTTTACGCGGGCGTCCAGGATGCCTTCATGCAGTGGTGGTACGGCCACAACGCGGTCGCGTTCTTCCTCACGACCCCGTTTCTCGGCTTGATGTATTATTACCTGCCGAAAGCGGCGAATCGACCGGTCTTCAGTTACCGCCTCTCGATCCTCCACTTTTGGTCTCTCGTCTTCATCTACATCTGGGCCGGCCCCCACCATCTTCATTACACGGCGCTTCCCGAGTGGGCTTCGACCCTCGGCATGCTCTTCTCGGTGATGCTCTGGATGCCGTCCTGGGGCGGCATGATCAATGGTCTCCTCACGCTCCGCGGGGCGTGGAACAAGGTGGCGCGTGACCCCGTGCTCAAGTTCTTCGTGGTCGGGATCACGTTCTACGGGATGTCGACGTTCGAGGGCCCCCTGCTCTCGATCAAGAGCGTCAACTCGTTGAGCCACTACACCGACTGGACCATCGCCCACGTCCACTCGGGCGCCTTGGGTTGGAATGGGTTCATGACGTTTGGGCTCGTCTACTGGCTCGCGCCCCGGATCTTTCAGACCAAAGAGCTCTATTCCAAGAAGCTGGCGGAGGCGCACTTCTGGATCGGCACCATTGGGATCCTCTTCTACATCGTGGCCATTTACGCGGCGGGCGTTACCCAGGGCCTGATGTGGCGGGCGTTCGACGAGTCGGGCCGCCTCGCCTACCCCAACTTCGTCGAGACGGTGACCGAGATCATCCCGATGTACTGGGTGCGGGTCGTGGGCGGCGTGATGTACCTCGTCGGGATGTTCCTCGCCGCGGGCAACGTCTTCATGACCTGGCGAAACCGCCCCGAGAAGTACGAGGATCCCATCGCGGAGGCGCCGCCGTTGGGCGAAGACACCGGCCCCGACCGGGCCCCCGTCCCGGCGCTCGCCGCCGCGGGAGGGATGCTCCCGACCGCGTACAAGATCGCCTACTTCGTCGAGGCGAAGTGGCACCGGATCTGGGAGCGCAAGGCGCTCAAGTTCTCGCTGTGGGTCGGCGCGGCCGTCATCGTGGCGTCGCTGTTCGAGATCATCCCGACCTTTCTCATCAAGTCGAACGTGCCCACGATCGCGTCGGTCCAGCCGTACCAGCCGCTGGAGCTCTACGGCCGAGATATCTACCTTGCGGAGGGCTGCTACAACTGCCATTCGCAAATGATTCGGCCGTTCCGGGCGGAGACCGAACGTTACGGCGAGTACAGCAAGCCCGGGGAGTTCGTGTACGACCATCCCTTTCAGTGGGGGTCGCGTCGCATCGGGCCCGACCTCCATCGCATCGGGGGCAAGTACAGTCACATGTGGCACGTCCGCCACATGAAGAACCCCCAGGACGTCGTCGACCTGTCGATCATGCCCGGGTACCCACACATGTTCGACGACGACATCGATTATCCCGCGATTCAGCCACGGGTCGACGCGATGGCCATGCTCGGGGTGCCCTACGGCAAGGCCGTAACCTCGGCCGAGGAGATGGCCCGGGCGCAGGCGGAGCAGATCCGACAGGAGATCATCGCCGAAGGGGGGCCCGACCTGAAGGACAAGGACATCATTGCGCTCATCGCGTACCTGCAGCGATTGGGCACCGACATCTTCAAGGCGCCGCCCAACAAGGAAGGCTCGTCCGAGTCTCCCACGGCGTCGGTGGTGCGTTGACGAACGGAGGTTGGCACCGTGGGACTCAGTGGAATCATGGGTAAGGCGGGTTTGGAGATCTACCCGCAGATTGGTCTCATCATCTTTCTCGCCGTGTTCGCGGGGGTGGTTTGGAATACCTTTCGCAAAGGTCGTAAGGCGGAGCTCGAAGAGGCAGGACGGATCCCCCTCGACGACTTCACCCCCGTGCACGAGCGCGAGGGAGATCGGGACGAGGTGACGCCGTGAGTGAGCGCACGACCCCGGCGGAGGACCCCCAGCGTGACCTCCTCATCGACGACCACAACTACGACGGGATTCAGGAGTACGACAACCCGTTGCCCAAGTGGTGGACCTACATCTTCTTCGGCACGTTCGTCTTCTCGGTCGGCTACGGGATCCACTACCTGGTGGGCAGCGGGGCCGGGATTCACGACGACTACCTCGCGGAGATGGAGGCGTTCGAGAAGGCGGAGGAGAAGCGGTTGATGGCGATGGGCGACGTCAGCGAGGACGTTCTGTCCCAAATGGCGAGCAATGCGTCGTCGATCACCAAGGGCAAGGAAACGTACGCCTCGGTCTGCCAGCAGTGTCACGGCGCCCAGGGCGAGGGGAAGATCGGCCCCAATCTCACCGACGAGGCATGGATTCACGGCGATGGCTCGATGATGGCCATCTACGGGACGGTCGCCGACGGGGTGCTCGCCAAGGGCATGCCCGAATGGAAGAAACAGCTCAGCCCGACCGACCTCCGAAGTGTGGTCGCCTACCTCGGGTCGATCCGCAACACGAACGTACCGGGAAAAGAACCCCAGGGCACGGTGCCGGGGAAGCTCGTGCCGCCACGTCCCGAGGGACCCAGCCCCACGGTGCCGACGGAAGGTGCACCGGAGCCGCCGGGCGCGCCGACCGAAGCTCCGGCGGGTGAGCCCGCCGCAAATGGCGTGGCGCCGTCCGCCGACCCCGAGACCCCGGAGCCACACGGCAAGGTGGGACCGGCGGCAGGCAACGAGCCAGCCGAGTTCTCGGACCGGCCCTCGTCGACCACGCAATACCGTGCGCCGACGGGCCACGACGTCGGCAGCGACAGCTGAAAGACGGACACCGTGGCCATGGCCAATCCGCCGCTGTTGCGACCCGAGAAGCGGGTCTTGCCCACCCTCAACGAGGATGGGACGCGGCGGTGGTTGAAACCCAAGCACGCGCCGGGGCGCTACGACCGGGCCCGCAAGCTCGTCGGGTGGTCGCTCATCGTGCTTTTCGTCGGGCTGCCCTTTCTCCGGGTGGGCGGTTACCCCGCGGTATGGCTGAACCTTCCGGCGCGACAGTTCGTCATGTTCGGCAAGGTCTTCCTCGCCACCGATACCGAGGTGCTGCTCCTCGGCATGCTCTCGGTGTTCGTCGCCGTGTTTCTCCTCTCGGCGCTCCTCGGTCGCGTGTGGTGCGGATGGGGATGTCCGCAGACGGTCTACATGGAGCTGGTGTACCGCCCCATCGAACGGTTCGCCGACCGGATGACCAAGCGCAGTCGGGGGCGGCGCCAGGGCCTCGCGACGACGCTGAAGTACGTGGCCTTTCTCCTCGTCTCGATGGGGCTCGCCCACACGTTCTTGGCGTACTTCGTGAGCGTCGACGAGCTCGCCGTCTGGATGCTCAGCTCCCCCTTCGAGCAGCCCGTCCACTTTTTGATCATGGCGGGCACGGTCGGGCTGATGATGTTCGACTTCGCTTACTTTCGGGAGCAGATGTGTACGGTCGTCTGCCCGTACGCCCGGTTGCAGTCGGCCCTGCTCGACAAGCATTCGTTGATCGTCGGGTTCGACCGACGTCGGGCCGAGCCTCGGGGGAAGGGGGCGGCGAAGGAACTGAAGCGCAAGTTGCCGATGGTGCAACGCCGCCACGGTGACTGTATCGATTGCAGCGCCTGCGTGGCCGCGTGCCCGGCGGGCATCGACATTCGCGACGGACTTCAACTCGAGTGCATCGCGTGCGCGCAGTGCGTCGACGCCTGCGACAACGTGATGCAGCGGCTCGGCGCCCCGACGGGCTTGATCCGCTACTCCTCGCAGGCGGCGCTCGAGGACGGCGAAGAGACGAAGCTCCTCCGGGTGCGTACGGTGGTGTATCCCCTGCTCCTCGTCGGTCTCCTCGGCGGCCTTGCGGTGGCGGTGGCCAGTCACGGCGCCTCGGAGGTCGAGGTGCTGCGGGGCACGGGGGCGCCGTTCACTGTCGAATCCAACGTCGTCCGCAACCAGGTGCGCGTGCGGGTGGCGAACCGAACCGATGAAACCCAACGGTACACCATCGAGGTGATGGGGCCGGAGGGCACCGAGCTCATCGCCCCCATCAATCCCCTGCCGGTCGCGCCACACGAGACGGAGAGCGCCCAGGTATTCGTGTTGGCGCCTCAGGGTCAGTTCGTCGGCGGCGACCTCCAAGTGAAGATCGTCGTGTCGAGCGGAGAATTTCGCGAGGAGCGTCCCTTTCGGCTGCTCGGGCCGATGGGCTCAGGCGTGGTGCGCGCGGGGAAGGTGCGGGCGACGCCGCCGCGACTGTCGAGGTAACGTCATGTGGAAGGCATTCAAAGAAAAGGGGCTGCAATGGCCGCTGTTGGTCGTCGCCATTCTCGGCAGCAGCGTGATCGCGAACATCGCGGTCGTGGTGCGGGCGAGCTCGGATCCCTCGTTCGTCATCGAGGAGGATTACTATGAGAACGCGCTCAATTGGGATGTTGACCAAGAGGCCCAGCGCCAGAGCGATGCGCTCGGCTGGGCGATTGAAGCGGACGCACGCATTGCGGCCGCCGATCCGAGTCAGATCGAGCTCGACGTGCGGGTCGCGGATGCGCAGGGGAGGCCGGTGCAGAACGCGCAGGTGTTCGTGAAAGCGTTCGCCATCGCGCGCAGTGCCGACGTCGTGGGGGGGGCGGTGCCGGCGGTGGGAACGGCGTACCGAGGAACCCTCGACGCAGCCCGGCCCGGCTTGTGGGAGCTCGACTTCAAAGTTCAGGCGGGGCCCGACGTGTATCTCCAGCGGGTACGTACCGACGTCTACGTGAGGTGATCCGGTGGATGCCCTCTTCGCCACCGTTCTCGGCGCGAGCCTGCTCGGCAGTCTTCACTGCGCGGGCATGTGTGGTCCGCTCGTGGCGGTGTACGCAAGCGTCGAGGAAGGCCGGCGCCTTCGCGCGCACGGCGCTTACCACGGGGGGCGTCTGTTGACCTACGTCGGGCTCGGGGCGCTCGCCGGGGGTCTAGGGGGTCTTCTCGACGTCGCGGGGGCGCTGATGGGGATGGCCACGCTCGCGGCGGCGGCGGCCGGGGCGGCGGTCGCGGGCTGGGGCGCGCTGAAGCTCTTGAGCCACTACGACGCGCGGTGGGCCGGCGCCGCGGGGGCGCCGCCCCGCGTCAAACGGGTGGTGGGTCGGGTGGTGGCGCGCCTCCATGCCCACCCGCCGGCGGTGCGTGCCTTGGGCTTGGGATTGAGCTCGGCCCTGCTGCCCTGCGGGTGGCTCTACGCGTTTGTCGCGGTGGCGGCGGGCCGGGCCAGCGTCGCGGGCGGCGCGGTGGTGATGTTCGTCTTTTGGCTGGGGACGGTGCCTGCGCTGACGGTGGTGGGCGAGGGGGTGCGCCGGTTGGCCGGACCGCTCGCGAGCCGCCTTCCCGTCGTCTCGGCGATGTCGCTCATCGTCGTCGGGCTCGGAACGGTCTGGATGCGCGCGGGGAACACGAGCGCGATGGACCGTTGGTTGCGCGTGGGCAGCGCCGGCGGGGGCGCGCATACGGCCGGCGTCGCGGAGGCTGGACCCACGGATGCGGATCCTTCTCGCGAGGGGCGCACCGCCGATGAGACGGCTCCCGTATCGGAGCGTCACGAAGGCACGCCTTCTCCTCACGCCGTGATGCCCAATCCGGAGCATCCACCCTGTCACTGAGCCCAACCATGACCGCTGCCCTTCCTGCCTCGGCTCGATATGCCTCGACGGATGCGTCGGCAGGGGTGCGGGAATGCGCGCACTGCGCACTGCCGGTTCCGTCGGCGCGACGAGGCGACGGCGACGGCCACGCGTTCTGTTGCGACGGATGCGCGACGGTGTACGCGATCCTCCACGACCACGGTCTGACCGCGTATTACGATCTGAAGGCGCAGGACGCGGACGGGGAGCGCGTGGCCGCGGCGACGACCGATCACGGCTATCGCGAGTACGACGACCCCACGTTCGCGGAACGATTCGTGGTGGGCGATCCCGAAGGCGCCCGCATCGACCTGTACCTCGAGGGTGTGCACTGCGTCGCGTGCCTGTGGTTGATCGAGCGTCTTCCCGAGCTCGTCCCCGGGGTGCGGGAGGCCCGTCTCGACATCACCCGCAGTGTCGTCCGCGTCCGCTGGTCGCCCGCTGAGGTCGAGCTGTCCACAGTGGCGCGCTGGCTCGATCGCCTCGGCTACCCACCCCATCCCTATCGCGCGAGCCATCTCCAGGCGGCGCGGAAGCGTGAAGACCGGCGATGGTTGATGCGCATGGCCGTCGCCGGGGCCACGGCGGGCAACATTATGCTGATGAGCTTTGCGCTCTACAGCGGCGACTTCTTCGGCATGGCCGCCCCGTATGCGCACTTCTTCCGCTACGGGTCGATGTTGCTGGCGCTGCCCGCGGTCTTCTGGGCGGGGCAGCCGTTTCTGCGCGGCGCCATCAACGCCATCCGCACCCGCACCGCGCAGATGGATGTGCCGATCGCCCTCGGGATCCTGGCGGGATTTTTCTCCGGGGTCGTGAACACCGTGCGGGGCGAAGGCGACATCTACTTCGATTCCGTGGCGACGCTGATCTTCGCTTTGCTCGTGGGTCGGAGGTTGCAGCAGCGTCAGCAACGGATCGCGGCCGACGCGGCCGAGCTCAAGCACGCCTTGACCCCGCTTCACGCCCGCCGCCTTCACGGAGACGTGGCGACCGACATCCCCGTCATGGCCATCGCCCCCGGGGATCGGCTCGAAGTGCGCCCCGGAGAGCCCTTTCCCGCCGACGGCGCGGTCGACGAGGGCGAGACCACCGTCGATGCGGCGGTGCTCACCGGAGAGTCCCGTCCCGTGGCGGTGCGCCCCGGCGACCCCGTGCACGCGGGCACCGTGAACCTCAGCGGTCGTGTCGTGATGCGGGCCGAGCGCACCGGACTGGAGACGCGGGTCGGACAGATCATGGAGGCGGTCGAGGAGGCGGCCCGGCGGCGCGCGCCGATCACCTCGCTCGCCGACCGCATCAGCGGCTGGTTCGTCGCGGTGGTGGTCGTGCTCGCGGTGGGGGTGTTTGCCGCGTGGGCCACCGTTTCGGTGGAATTGGCCGTCGACCGCGCCATCGCCCTGTTGATCGTGAGCTGCCCCTGCGCGCTCGGGATGGCCACGCCCCTCGCGGTCGCGGCCGCGCTCGGACGCGGGGCGCGGGCGGGGATCCTCATCAAGGGGGGAGACGTGCTCGAGCGACTGACGCGGCCGTGCACCTTCTTCTTCGACAAGACGGGCACCCTCACCGAGGGCGGCTTTCGCGTGCTCGCCTGGCACGAGCGCCCCGGCGAACGGGGGCTCGTGTCGCGGGTGGCCGGCATCGAGCAGCACGCGGTTCATCCCCTCGCCCGGGCCCTCGTCGCGCACGCGGGCGACCCTGAGAAGATCGCTCCGGAGCGGATCACCCACGCCATCGGCAAGGGGTTGAAAGCCGATCTGGACGACGGTCGGTATCGCGTAGGGTCGGTGGCGTGGATCGCGCCGGGCGGCCCGGCGGACCTCGATGGGTGGGCCTCGGCGCGGCTCGACGACGTGCTCGCGACGGGGGCGACACCGGTGCTGGTGGCGCGGGGGGAGCAGGTGGTGGCCGTCGTCGGGCTGGGCGACGAGGTTCGGAGCGATGCGCGGGCGAGTCTCGATGCCCTCCGCGCGTGGGGGCACGAGGTGCAGATCCTCTCGGGCGATCACCCGGCCGCCGTCGCCCGCACCGCCGAACGCCTCGGGGTCGCCGAAGCCCGGGGGGGCGCCCGCCCGGAGACCAAGCTCGACGTGGTCGAGGCGAGCGTCCGCCCCGCGGTCATGGTGGGCGATGGGGTCAACGACGCGGCGGCGCTCTCGGCGGCGGCGGTGGGGGTGGCGGTGCACGGGGGAGCCGAGGCGAGCCTCGCGGCGGCGGACGTCTTCATCACCCGGGCCGGGGTGGGCCCGGTGGTCGAATTGGTCGCGGGCGCCCGTCGCACGATGGGGGTCATCCGCCGCAACCTCGTCTTTTCCCTCCTCTACAACGTCGTGGGCATCACCCTCGCCGCCACGGGGGTCATCGGACCCCTCGGCGCGGCGGTGCTGATGCCCTTCAGCTCGCTCACCGTGGTGGCGAGCTCGTATCAAGCTCGAACGTTCCCCTCTCCTCGGAGAAGCTAGTCATGGAAGCACTGTTCATCGTCGTTCCGCTCGCCCTCACCATCGCCGGCGCCGCCGTGGGCGCCTTCGTCTGGGCCACGCGCCGCGGTCAATTCGACGACCTCGACACCCCGGCGCTGCGCATCCTTACCGACGACGTCGGTCGCGGCGGTTGAAACGCTCACGCTCACCCGCGTGACGCGTCGCGGGCGGCGAGCATGGCGGGGAGCAGGCGCTCAACCGTGTCGACGATGGCGACCGTCTTGGGGTCGAGCTCCACGTTCACGAGGGGCTTTTCCCCGGCGTGCACGCGGTCGGCCTTGGCCCCGAAGTTGGTGAGACGGAGGGTCTCGGGAATCAAGTGGACGTCGAACCGACCGGCCTCGCGGTCGACGTCGCCCACGGTCAGACTCGAGCCATCGAGCGCCACGTAGCCCTTGTGCGAGAGGTATTTCATCCAGGGGCGTGGCACCTCCAGCTCGAGGCTCACGTCGTGGCCCGAGGTGCGCGCGACCACGATCTGCCCCGTCCCGACGATGTGTCCCGAAACGTCGTGGCCGCCGATTTCGTCCCCCACGCGGGCGCTCCGCTCGACGCTCACCCGCGACCCGGGTGCCAACGCGCCGAGCGTCGTCTTCTCGAGCGTTTCGACGATGGCATCGAAGGTGACGAGACAACGGTCTCCTGCGTCCTTCCGGGTGACCACGGTCTGACAGCAGCCGTCGATGGAGACACTCGCCCCGGGTTCGAGCCCGCGTCCGTAGTCGCCGAGGTCCACGACGTAGCGCAACAGGTCGGCCCTTCGTTCGGTGTGGGTGACGTCGAATATCCCCCGGGTGATCCCCGTGAACATGGGGTGGTGATGGCACGGTGGGCCCGGGGTGTCAGGCGGCGGACACGCAGCGGCCCGAGGCGCGAGAGCGTCGTCGCGTGAGGCGCACCGGCACCCCGTCGTGGGGCGCCATCGTGATGTTCCGTCGATGGGGTCGTGGTGCCGACGGGGCCTGTAGCGCGACGTCGTAGTCGGCCAGCAGCCGTCCGAGCACGATCTTCATCTCGAAGTGGGCGAAGGCCGCGCCGACACAACGGCGGTGCCCGCCGCCGAACGGCAGGTACACGGGTGGCGAGTAGTTCTTACCGACGAACCGATCCGGGTCGAACCGTTCGGGCGCGGGAAAATGGTCGGGGTTCTGGTGGGCGAGAATGATGCTCGCGGCAACGGCGACACCCGCGGGCAGGTCATGATCGCCCCACCGCAACGGGGCGTTCAGTTGGCGCATCGATTCCGTGAGAATCGGATACCGACGCAGGGTCTCCTTGATCACGGCGTCAAGATAGCGGCAGCGCGCGAGCGACTCCGGACTCGGGTCCGGACCGAGGGCGTCGATCTCGTCGCGCAGACGTGCGAGGACCTCCGGGTGTCGGTGCACGGCGTCGACGGCCCACGAAAGGGCGAGGGCCGTCGTTTCGTGACCTGCCACCACCATCGTCCGCAGCTCGTCTTTGATCTGCGTGTCGCTCATCGCGGCCCCGTCCTCGTACCGCGCCCCGAGCAGCATCGACAGGATGTCGTCGCCCGGGGCCTCGCGACGACGGGCGAGCTGGGCATCGAGTTGCGCATCGACGCGGTCGAAGCGTCGGCGAAAGCGGGCCCACGGACCCCAGCCGCCGAGCTCCACCTGGAGGAACGGCATGAAGATGAGGGCGGGGTGGGCACTTTCGATGAGCCCGACGATCGCCTCGCCGTAGTCGTCGGGGCCATCATCGTCTTCGAGCCCGAACACGGCCCGGAGGATCACATCGAGCGAGATCGCCTGCATCGCGTCTTGCATGCGGTGGGTCGTCCCGTCGGCGAGCGGGGCGAACCCCACCGTGGCCGCTTCGGCCATCGTGTCGGCATAGGCACGCATGCGGGCGCCATGGAAAGGAGGCATGACCAGCTTTCGCTCGCGTCGGTGCGCTTCTCCCCGCAGGGTGAACAACGATCGCTCGCCCACGAGGGGCGCGACGGCCTCCGCCGCAAAGGGGTCGTAGTCACGGGCATCGGCGCGAAACATCGCTTCGATGAGGTCGGGGCGCCCCGTCACGACCACGGTCCCGTTGACGGCGGACGCGGTGAACGGATCGCCGAAGCGATCGCGCCATTGCGTCATGTACTTGGACGGCTCGGCGAGGAGGCGGTGGGTCGTCAGGAGCTTCGGGGCACGAGGACCGGGAGGAAGATGCGACATGGCTTCTTCAAGGTGCCCACCCCCGGCGGATCCCGCCATGTCGTTTGCCGCCGAATCGGTGGCGATTTGCGCCAGGGCGACGCGGTGCGCTCACCCGGGCGTTCGAGTTGGGGCGGGGGCGGGGGACGTAGACGCGCGGCGCCAGCGCTGGGGGGTGGTCCCCGTCCAGCGGCGGAAGGCCCGAAAGAAGTGTCCTGGGTCCGCGTAGCCGAGGAGAAAGGCCACTTCACCCGCCTGGCGCTGCGGCTCCTCGAGGAGGCGGTAGGCGGCCTCACGCCGGTGCGCGTCGAGCTCCTCCCGGTAGGTCGTACCCCGCTCGGCGAGGCGACGCTGGAGGGTGCGCGCGCTCATGCCCATCCGGTGGGCCACGGCGGGCGCCGAGGCCGTTCCCGCCGTCAGCGCCGCGCCCAATGCTTCGTGCAGCCGGTCGCGCCAGGGGTCGTCCGTCGCCGTCGCTCCCCGATCGTTCATGCGCTGCGTCGCCAGCTCCCCCAAGTAGCGGGCGACCTGCGGGTTGGCGCCCGCCATGGGCCGCGCCAGCACGGCGGCGTCGAAGGTCGCGCCATCGTAGGATGCCTCGAAGCGCACGGGGCAGCGGAAAAACTCCCGGTAGACGGTTTCGGCGTGTCGTCGCGGATGTCGAAACGCGACCTCCCGCACCACCCCGGGCTCATCGTCGGTCACCCCCAAGGCCTCGCGGGTGAGCCGCACGTTGGTGCCGATGAGCATCTCCAGCGGCTCTTCCAGGGCGTAGACCTGCGGCTCGTGTCGCATCTCCATCCGGTATCCGGCCGTGGTCGGACCGAGCACCAATTCCATGTACGGGTCCACGAGGGAGAGAAAGCGCTGAATGTAGCCGATCGCGGCCTCGCCATCGGCCGCCGCCAGGCAGAGCTGGCCGACCAGTCCGTACACTTCGAGACGCTGCCAGCCCGCGTACTCGAGGCCGAGAGGCTCGCCGGGAAACCGCGCGACCAAGAGACGCCAGATTTCGACGAGGGCCTGGTAGGGGACGAGCCCATCGGGGTCCTCGAGGTCCGCCTCGCGCACGCGGGCGGCGCTCAAGAGGTCACGGCGGGTCACCCCGCGCGCCATCCCGAACCCGATGACGGCGGCCACGATCGGCGACAAAACCTGGGGCATCAATCGTACCGGAGGCGCGAGGGAGACAAGTTGACTCAGTCTTGGGGCCGATGAGGGTCTTGGGGCCGATGAGGGTCTTGGGGCCGATGAGGGTCTTCGGGCCGGTGGGACGGCCCCCAGGTGCGACGTTGATTGCGTGCGTTTTTCTTGCGGAACGCCGCTTCTATATCGATGTCTAGTCGATTTGCAATCGCACATAGGTAGTTGAAAACGTCGCCGAGTTCTTCGGCGACGTGCTCGCACGTCGTCTCGGCGTCTCGGGCCGCGCCTCCCGAGCTCTCGTAGTACTTTTCGTGTTTGCGAATGGCTTTGATCAGCTCGCCGC
>JBCCLB010000126.1:0-13568 GCA_039027095.1 Myxococcota bacterium | reverse complement strand
CGCCCTCGCCGGCTTGTCGTCGACGTTGTCGGCGAGCATCGCGACACCATCAACGGTTGTGGTCGAGGGTGTAACTGGGCTCGCTACATCCACGATCCCGTCGCTTCCCTCTGCGGTGCCGGCTCATGAAGGGAACGCACCCATGAAAATGTTGGTCCTCGCCCACGCGGTGGCGACCCTGTTCATGCTCGGGGTGATCGCGGTCGTTCAGGTCGTTCATTACCCACTTTTCGCTCGGGTCGGAGCCGAGGGGTTTGCGACGTATCAGCATGAGCATGCGCGCCTCATCACCTGGGTCGTGATGCCGCCCATGGTCGTCGAGCTGCTGACGGCCCTCGCGCTCGCGGTGGAGGCACCACCAGCGGTTCCCCGTTGGATGCCGATGGCGGGGCTCGCGCTCGTGGTCATCATCTGGGGGTCGACGGCGCTGATCCAGGTGCCCGCGCACAGCGCGCTCTCGGGCGGTTTCGATGAGGGAGCCCACGCCCGCCTCGTCGCCACCAATTGGATTCGCACCGTCGCGTGGTTCATTCGCAGCGGGCTCGTCGTGGCGATGCTGGAGCGACTCCTCGCCGGACCGACGGCGAGCTGAACTACACGTTCCGAAGGCCGTTGATCGTCGTGGGGCTGTAGTCGTTCCATCGCCCCGGGATCCCCGAGTCGATGCCGTAGGCGTCCAAGGCCTGGTGGTAGACGTCCGAAGGGATCAACGCCTGGTCGTACCAGCCCGAGTTGAACCGATCGCCTCCGCCTACGATCCCGTGAAAGCTGTGGCGCGCATCGTGGTTTTCGCCGTACTCCGTCCCGATCAAGACGAGGGAGTTGTCGAGGGCCGTGGCTCCGTTCACTTCGGTGATGGCATCGAGGGCGGCGAGGAAGTGCGTGAGTTGCTTGATCACGAAGTGTTGATAAATGCGAATCGCCTGCTTGTCGTAGCTGTGAAAAATCCGATCGTGCGGGGTGCCATTGGCAAAGCGGTCGCTGAAGTTCAGGCTGGATCCGAGGGCGGAATAGTTGCCCTGAAAGCGGACGTGACCGCCCCCGCCGACCATGATGTGGCTCCCGAAGCGGAGGCGATCGCAGGCGACCCCGAGGGCCATCGTGTCTCCGATGAGCTTCATGGCGTCCTCGGCCACGTTCCAATCGAGCGCGGGGGCGCCGGCGCCGGTGGGGCCACTCGCGGCGTCGTAGAACGAGTATCCGCCCGGATCGTTTGGCTCGTCGGGGACGTCGCATTCCCCGGGCGGAATCGCGCCCTCGACGGGGGCGAGCCGGTTCTCGACGTCGCGAATGGCGGCGAGATGATTTTCGATCCGCGCCTTCGACTCTGCCCCGAGACGTGAGCGCTCGGAGACCAGCGATTGGTATTGATCCATCACGCTGTCGAGCACGCTCCGATTCATGTGCCGGCGGACGAGGTCTTCGGGGGTGGGATCCCCCATCGTGGGGGGTTCGAAGCCCCCGAAGAGGGCGTCGAAAACCTTGCTCGGACGACGTTCAGGCCGCGCGCCCGGGCTGCCGTCGGCATTCCACTGGCGCGTAAACTGCGAGTCCGCGCCGGTACGTGACCACAAGCCCGCCGAAAGCTCAGGCACACTCACGTTGGGGACGCCGTTCGGGTGCAGCGCCTGCTTGGCCACGATCTCCATGCTCGGCCCCCCCGCGTGGTAGCTCCCTCCGCTCGGCTGTTGGGGCACCCCGGTGAACAGCGCGGCCGAGATCCGGAAGTGAGGGGTACCGGTGGCGCTCACCGCGCCTCCGTCGACGTTGCGAAAGAACGCCGCCTTGCCGGCGAAGGGCTGCAGTGGTTCGAGGGGTCCACTGAACTCTTCGAGCTGAAGGTCATGCTCGATCCCCAGGCCGAACGACATCGTGAACACGCGACACGGTGTCATGTCGTCGGCGCGCGCCTCCCGCGGGACCAGTTCGGGCAAGAAGGGGAGGGCGATCGCGACGGTGCCCGCCCCGCGCAGGAGATGTCGTCTTGGAATGCGAGGATGCGTCATGGCTCGGCCACCACCTTTTGCGCGCGCACCTGGGGGTTGAGCGCCACGGCGCGGACCAATTCGTCGAAGGTGCCCGGCGTGACAAAGGTCTCGTACGCGGTGCCGATGGCGTCGCGCGCGCGCCCCACGTCGTATCCCGTCGCGTATTCCATCATGTTCTCCACCAAGCACCGGCCGACGCGCTCGGTGTCACGCAGCCCCGTCAGCATTTCCTCGGGGTCCTCGAAGGGGATCTCCGGCATCCACCGGGCCGAGGGGAGCCGGCCGTCGCTGAAGAGGTCGCGGCCGTCGTCGTCGGTCTCGGTGTAACGGCCTTCGAGGTCGTAACGCTCGAAGGCGTAGGCGATCGGTTCGAATTGTTGGTGGCAGCCCCGACACGCAGGCTCGAGATTGAAGCGGAAGACGCTCGCCTCACGAGGGGTCAATTCTTCGGTCTCCGCCGCCGTCTCCTGAATGCGGTTGAAGGCATCCTCGTCGGAGGGTGGCGAGATGATGTCGATACAGAGAAGGCGTTGACTCATGAAGACCCCCCGTCCCACGAAGGAGGTCGTGCCGATGGCGCCGAGAAAGCTCGGGTGGGTGGTGATGCCCACGCGTTGTTCCAGCTCGTCGGTGCCGTACGCGGCGAGCCCATCTTTCGTCGACGCAGCCCCGGCGAGCTCGGCCACCGAGGGAGTCATCCAGAGCTCCTCGGTGGTGAACATGTCGAGGATCGGGCGCGCTTCTGCATCCACGCCGGAAAGCCGGTCCATCGTGGTCAACAGGCTCGCCCGGAGGTCGTCGGCGACCTCGGGCGTCGCGAACGCGAAGGGCGCGGTGGACACGAGGGTGTAGTCGGACCAGAACGCAGCGCGGCTCCGGGCGAAGCGCGGGTCGGCCATCATGCGCTCGACCTCGGTGGCGAGGGCGTCGCGATCGACCAGCCCCGATGCCGGGACCGCGGCCGCGAACTCGAGCAGCGCGTCGTCCGGCGCCGACTGCCACAAGAAAAACGCCAGCCGAGACGCCAACTCGTAGCCCCCCACGGCGCGGATCTCGTCGAGCGAGCCGGACGTCTCGTCTTCCAGCCGGTAGAGGAAAGGGGGCGACTGCAGCAGCGCTTCGACCACCGCGCGCACCCCGTCGTCCGCATCGGCCTCGGGCAGCGCGGCCACCGTTTCGGCGAGGGTCCCGAAGTCGGTGACCTCGTCGTCGGAGAGGGGGCGGCGGAAGAGCAGTCGACCCAGTCCCCGAATGAACGCTTCGAGACACGGAGCGGAGGCATCGTCGCAACCGCCGAAGTCGCTTCGGAGCGCGACGGGGTCGAGACGCGCCACGACCGAGTGTGCGATCTCCGCGTAGGCGATGACGTACTGAGAGTTGAAGAACTGCCCTTCTGCGTTCGTCGCGTAATGCGCTTCCGCGGGGACGTCGCGCGGGAGCTGGTCTCGCTCGTCCGCGGTCAGCGAGACGCCGAGCACGTCGCTGAGCACGAAGCCGTACTGCACGTCGGTGAGCCGTACCACCAGCGGGTCGGGGGCATACGCGATGGCGGCGACTTCGGGATCGCCCGGCGATGACGCCGGCGGCGCGTCGCCGATGTCGCCCGTGCAGGAGGCGGCGATGAGCGCGCACAGCGCTCCTCCCCCGATGTATCGCCCAACCACACCACCAGCGTCGCACGCGTCTACGGCTTTCGACAACGGCAACCTCGGCCCTCACCGAAATAGGAAGAACCTTTCGCTACCCATCCGTTCCAGCCGGAGCCGAAAACTCCTGCGGTCGCTTCTTCGAGAGGTGGGGGTTGCGGAGGACAGTGCCGGTTCCGCCGGCGACGAAGTGCGTCCGGGCGACCGGACGCGTCGTGTCCTGGGCGCGAAAACGCGGCGTTTGTCCCTGGGCACGCGACTTGCGACGAGCGATGCACAGCAAATGAGGGGAGCGCCAACGAGAACGCGTTCTTTCGGTCCTCCGCCGCGCTCCAGCTTGCGGCGGGACGACAGTTGGCCCTTTCTGGCCCCTGACGAGAAGCGAGCCTGCAAACATGCCGACGACGGGTGACGACGACATCGACCTCCTCGAGTACGCGGACGAGCGCGGCAGCACCGCGGACGCCGAGACCTACTTGGTGATGGTGGTCGAGTCGAACGAAGCGACACCAGGGGGATACCTTCGCCTGGGCGGCGTCGACCCGGCCATCAAGGCCAAGTACGCGCAGCTCATCGCGGGTGAGACCGTCGACTGGGGAAGCGACACCAGCCACGGAGAGGACCTGGCCTCCCAGGTCCTGACCTTCATCGACGACACGCGGGTGCGGGGGCCGGCCGACGAAAGCGGGGGGAGCACCACCCCCGGCGACAACCCGTTTCGGACGTTGAGCCAGGCCGAGCGCCAAGCCGAGACGAGCAACCTCCACACTTCAGGAGGGTGGCGTGATCACACCGAGGGCAATCGGATCACGACGACCCGCGGTGACAAGATCGAGGTCATTCGGGGCAACTACAAGCAGCGGGTATTGGGTCGCTCGCAGTGGAAGAACGACGCGGGGAGCGGGCTTCACTACGAGTCATCCGGGGGCGTCACCTACCATTACGATGAAGTCCCGGGACAAATCGTCGACGTGCGATGGTCGGACCGTGACGGAACCTGGAAAGTCTTCGAGGAGTGCGACACCGGGCACCAGGTCAATCGGTACCACGGGGTGCTCAAGGAGTGGTCCCGCGGCGGTGACGTCGTCGACCGGATCGGGAGCGAGTCGGCCTACGATGCCGCCTCGGGGACGCCCCGTGCCTTTTGGAAAAAGCTCGCCGACGGCGGGTTCACGTCTGACGGCGACTTCGACAAGCCGAGCGACGCGGCCCACCAGGCCGGAGTGGCCTGGCCGAGCGACAAGGACCTGCCCGACGTGTCGGAGGAAACCTACGCCAACGAAGTGACGGTCAAACTTCGGTGCCGAAAGCACACGACGCAGATGGGTGACTTCACCCGCTGGGTCAACCGGGTCGACGAAAAGTCTCACATCGAATCGTGGACCGAGGAACACAAGTACGTGTCGCTCCGCAACTACAGCTTCAGCTTCGGCGTGGCGGCGGAACTGTGGATGACCCAGTTCAAGGAAGTCTTCGATGGCATGGGGATCAGCCTCAAGTTCGGAAACTTCATCGACCTGCGCGCGGGGGCCGCCGTCGAGTGCGACGCCGTCATCGGCAAGTTCGACCTCAAGGCGAGCAAGAACGTGGTCGACCTCGAAGCGAGTGTTTTCTTCGGCGACTACGGCGTCGGTGCGGCGTCCTTCGATCTTTGTTTTTCGCCGACGAAAACGTCGGCGAGCACGTTGAAGACGAAGACGTGCGGCTTCAAGGCCGGCTTTGCCAAGTTCTTCTTTCTGGGGTGAGTCATGACCACCGAGAAATCCGCCGAAGACTTCCTCGATATCGAGCTGTCCAATTTCAACGGAGCCAGCGACGCCGTCGACCAACGTCACAGCTACCTCAGGATTGGGGCCGAGGACGCGAACGTAACCCACGGTCACGATCTCGCCGAGAAGATCTCCTCGTTCATCGACGACACGCGCATCCGCGGCGGAAGTGACGGCTCGCCTGCGGTCACCGCCCCGGAAAACAATGCGTTTCGTACCCTGACCCAGGCGGAGCGCCAGGCCGAGACGGCCGTGTTGCGGAGCAAGGGAGGATGGCGCGACCACACCGACGGAAACCGAATCACGACCACCCGCGGCGACAAGGTCGAGGTCATTCGGGGCAACTACAAGTTGCTGGTCCTCGGGCGCGAGCAGTGGCGCGACGACGCTGGCGTCGGGCTCAACTACGAATCGTCGGGGGGCATCACCTACCACTTCGACGAAGTCCCCGGCCAGGTCGTCGACATCCGCTGGGAATTCGAAGACGCCATCAACACGTGGCGCGTCATCGAAGAGTGCGACAAGGGCCACGTGGTTTCTCGCTACCATGGCGTGCACAAGGAGTGGGTTCAGGGCGGAGACGTGGCCACGCGGATCGGCTCGCCCGAGGCCTTTGCCGAAGAGGTGGGGTTCACCACCGGAACCCCCGATACCTTCGTTGCCGACGACCACTTCGACAAGCCGGCGGATGCCTCCCACAACGCGAGCTTTGCCTGGCCCAGCGCCGACGTGTTGCCCCATGTCACCGAAGAGACGTACTGCCGTGACTTCTACGACAAGTGCGTCGCAAAAACAGTGCGGGAAGAACTCGGCTCCCCCAACCGGTGGGTCGACGAGTTCGAAGACGACCAGTGCGTTCACTTTCTCTTCGAACAGCACCGTTTCAACCACTACGACGCGACCATGAGCGGTGATGACGCGGTCGAGATCTGGCTCGGACCGGTGTTTTTCGAGAACTTTCTCGGGACGAACGTCGCGGTGAAGTCGTTGTGGTTCTTCGATTTGCGCCTCGGCCTCACCGTGACCGAGATCAATGCGATCGGTATCGCCGAGGTCAATTCGGCGGCGGCGATCATCGACATTGAAATGTCGAAGGCGAAAATCGACTTCGTCGCCGCGGCCGTTCTGACCGAAGCAGACTTCTCGCTCCTCAAGGTCGAGAAAGCGCCCGAGAACGAGGTCGACATCTCCGGTTTCCGGAAAACCATGAGCGCATCGCTCAACATCTGGTCATGAGCAGCACCGTTACCGACGACGCCAGGAATCTGTTGATCGAGGTCGAGAACTTCGACAACGTCACGCCCGCCTCCGACGGGAATACGACGTTTCTTCGGATCGGGGCGGTCCCCGACACCATCAAGTCGACCTACGAGGGGCTCAATCAAGGAGGGAGCGATACCGCCGCCTTCAAGAAAAAGACCGGGGAGGATCTCGCGAGTCAGGTGCGGACCTTCGTCGACGACACCCGCGACCGCGGGACGGGAGACTTCCTCACCCTGAGCCCCGCGGAACGCCAGGCGCAGACGGAGGCGCTCCACACCGGCGGAGGGTGGCGCGACCACACGGATGGCAATCGGGTCACGACCACCCGGGGCGACAAGGTCGAAGTCATCGGCGGCAACTACAAGTTGTTGGTTCTCGGTCGGGAACAGTGGAACGACGACGCGGGCGTGGGGCTCCACCACGAGTCCTCGGGTGGCATCACCTACCACTACGACGAGGTCCCCGGGCAGATCGTCGACGTGCGTCGTCGGTCGAACGGCAAGACTTGGCAAGTGATCGAGGAAACCAATACGGGGCACTTCGTCACGCGCTTTCACGGGGTCGACAAGGATTGGCACCAGGGCGGCGATCTGAAGACCCGTATCGGGTCGCGAGGGGCCTATCGCGTGGCGTTCGAAGGGGCGGCTTGGGACGCGGTGAAAGACGACCACGGCTTTCGGTCGGATTCCGACTTCGACAAGCCGAGCGACGCGGCGCACACGGCGGACGTAGCTTGGCCCGGTGACGAGAGGCTACCGAACGTTCGCGAGGAGGTGTTCGCCGACACCGTCGAGGAGCGACTCCATTGCCGCAACGTCGAGGAGATCGATGGTGAGGCCGACCGGTGGATGGGGAGCTTTACCGAGCACACTTGGTGCAAGAAGATCAACGAGATGCAGACCTTCGTCTACTACGAGCAGAAGATGAGGGGCGAGACGGCGCAGGAGACCTGGGAGGGCCTCTTCTTCGAGTGTTTCTTGGGGGCCCTGGCGATCACGACGAAGTTCGGGGCCTTCGTCGACATGCGGTACGGATGGGTGTCGGTGGATTTCAATCTCCCGTACAAGGCGTTCACGCAGCTCAATCTCACCCTCCGTCGGACGCAATTCGAGCTCGCCGCGCTCCGCCTCGCCGTGACTCGGGCGAGCGTCGGGATCGTCGAAGCCCGGGCCGCGGCGGCCTACTTCGAGCACGAGGCCTTTCTCGTGAAGCACGACGGCGTGAAATGGGAATTCTCGCTCTCCAATCAGATCGACTGACGGCCCCATCGACAGACGAAGAGTCATGCGTATTTCGAACGAAACGGGGCTCCTGCAGGGGTACGTCGTCACGTCGCGAGAGCCCCCGCAGGCGGAGCTCAGCCTGGTGGTCCGGGGGACGTTTCCGATCGGCGCCGACGGCGAACTGGTGCGGCTGGAAGGTCTCGAGGCGATCGAGCAACGCGGGGCGCTCGATGCCGATGCGTTCTTCGAGGGCGACGACGAGCGGGAGGGCGCGCTCCGAAGAGCGTCTGACTTCGCCGAATTCAAACCTCGGGCGGAAGTTCTCGTCTACGGCAGCTGCCGCCTTCCGGGCCGGGTGACGTCGACCGAGCTCACGCTCGGGGTGGGCAATTGGAGCAAGACGGTCATCGTCACTGGAGACCGCCGGTGGCGCGACGGCAAGCCGACCCCCCCCGAGCTGTTCGATGAGATGCCGCTCGACTTTACCCGTGCCTTCGGGGGCGAGTCATCGTTGACCAATCCCGCCGGCATCGGGCTCGACGACGGTCGGCTCCCCAACCTCGAGCTCCCTGAAGACCGCATCACAAGCCCGGAGGCGCGCCCTGCGCCGGCCGCGCTCAATGGCATCAACCCCGCGTGGCCCACCCGTCGGGGGAAGCGAGGGACGGCGTACGGACCGGGCTACGCGCGGAAGCGGGCGCCTTATCACGCCGAGGACTTTGACTGGACGTACTTCATGGCCGCGCCGGCCGACCAGTGGATCCCCGGCGGATACCTCAAGGGCGACGAGCGCATCGTCGCGCACAACCTCTTCGTGGGTCATCCCAAGTTGGAGACGCGGCTTCCCGGCCTGAGGGTGCGGGCCTTTCTCCGCGACGACACCGAAGCCGTCCGGGAATTGAAGCTCAACCTCGACACCGTCGTCTTCGACGGCGATCGCGACGTCATCGAGCTCTCCTGGCGCGGCCTCACCCCGGTGCGGGAGCGCGACCTCGACGACGTCACCCACGTGATCGTGGCGCAAGAGGCTCTCGATGCGCCTCCCGAGCCCGTCGCCGTGTACGAGGCGAAGCTCGCCGCCTTCGCGGCCGATCCGACGGGTTATCAATCGAAGCTCGAAGAGATGCGGACGGTGGCGCGGATCGACGAGCCCGACCCCCTCACCACGCGGCTCCTCGACAAGGGGCTCCCCGTGCCCCCGGAGGCGCAAGCGCAGCTGAAGAAGACCTGGGAGGTGATGGAGGGTCAGGGCGCCGACACCGAGCTGATGCTCCAACAGATCGACGAGGCGCACGACAACCCTCCCGACGACCCGCCCCCGGCCGTACCGGCGTTCCCGGAGATCCCCCCGAGGGTGTTTCTGCGGCCTCAGTACGAGGTGATGAAGGCGCAGGCGGACATGGTGCGCGCCCAGCTGCCTCCCGACGCGCCGACGCCCGACGGTCTGGCCGCGCTGGAAAAGCGTCTCGCCGACCCGAAGCTCCGCGACATCGACCCGACCATCGTCGACATTGCGGACGGGGAGCCGGGACCCGGCGCCGATCTCACCGGTCAGGATCTGACGGATCGAGACCTTTCCGGCGCTGACCTCCGGGGCGCCACGCTCGATGGCTGCGTG
Source organism: Myxococcota bacterium (assembly GCA_039027095.1). Classification (GTDB taxonomy): domain Bacteria; phylum Myxococcota_A; class Polyangia; order Polyangiales; family Polyangiaceae; genus JAPYTK01. The sequence continues at coordinate 4,061 of JBCCLB010000126.1, read as the reverse complement.
TGCATTCGCACCAACTTCACCGGCGCCAACCTCGTCGGGGCGAAGATGCGGGGCGCGATGCTGTTCAAGGCTCGATGCGACGGCGCCTTCATGACCGGCGTCGACTTGAGTCGGTGCAATGCCGCGTACGCGAGCTTCGTCGGCACCCAACTCGACCAGGCGATTCTCGACGGAGGGTACTTCGACCACGCCGACCTCACCCGGGCCCGCCTCGACGCCGCCCGTGGCGACGTCGTCAACTTCACCGAAGCGTCGATGATGGAAATACGGGCCGAGGGGGTGCGGCTTCACCGCTGCGAGCTGATGCGTGCTCGTCTCGGCGCCGCCGACCTCCGCGGGGCCGACCTCGAGGGGTGTCGCTTCGCCGGGCTCCAGGCCGAGGGGGCTCGTTTCGATGAGGCTCAATTGGCGGGGGCGGTCTTCAGTCAGGGCGCCCTGTCCCGGGCGAGCTTCTTTCGCAGCCGTCTCGCAGAGAGCATTTGGCTCGAGACGACGCTCGACGATACCGACTTCGCGGGCGCCGACCTCGCGGATGCGCACTTTACCAAGTCGAACCTCGACGGGGCGCGGCTGGAGGGGGCCGACCTGCGCCGAGGTCGCCTTTATCGATGTCTTCTTCGCCGTACGGACTTTTCCCGGGCCAACTTGCACGGGGCCGACTTGTCCAAAACCCGCCTCGGCCACACCAAGTTTGTGAACGCCAACCTCTACGACGCGAAGTTCGTCGAGGCGCGCGGGCCCCGGTGTGACTTCAAGGGGGCGAATCTCGAACGCACGCGGTTCGACGCGAACGAGGGCCCGTCATGAATGCTCCGAAAACGCCAGAGGAACTGGAAGCTCGGGTGGCCGCGGGCGACGACCTCGCCGAGGTCATCATCGAGGGCCTGGATCTAAAGGGCCGGCGGCTCGTCGGCGCCAAGCTCGCGGGCGCCAAATTTCGGGCGGTCCGTTTCGACGACTGCGATCTGAGCGGTGCGGATCTCACCGGAGCCGACGTCAGTGGATGTCCGTTCGTGGGGGCAAAGCTCGACGAGATACGCGCGGACGGTCTCATCGCGCTGCAAGCCGATCTCTCCGGCGCCAGCGCGGTGGGGGCATCGTTGCGTCGCGCGCGGATCCAGCGGGCACAGGCGGTGGGGTTCGATCTCCGCGAGACGGTCCTCGACGAAGCAGAGCTCGCCCTGAGCGATTTCAGCGGGGCCCGATTCGACGGCTGCCGCGCCGAGGGGCTCAAAGTCTTCCAGTGCACGCTTCACCGGGCGACGTTCGCCGATGCCACGCTCGCTGGGCTCGGGGTCGTGCGCAGCGAGGGGGAGAACCTTCTCTTTCGGGGGGCCATGCTCGAGCGGTGCCAGTTCGTCGAGCTCGACATGCCCTCGGGGACGTTTGCCGACGCGACCCTCGACGATTGCGTGTTCATGCGGAGTGTCCTCGGACCCGACGTTGCTTTGCCATCGACCCTGCGGGGCACACGCTTCGAAGAGACCGCGCTTCCCGGGCGTCCCGCGCCTCCGGACAAGAAAGCGTTCGCGGCGTCCCTCGAACAACGCATGGCCACCACCGAGGACGGGCGGCTCGACTTTCGGGGGACCGAGTGGCCCGCACCGCCGACGGGCGAGGAACGGCCGCGCCCGCTCGCGTGGTCGGGCGTAAATCTCGCGGGGGCCGGCCTCCAGGGCCACGATCTGCGGGGCGCCAACCTCCGGGGTGCCGATCTCTCGGAAGCTGACCTCACCGGGGCGGATCTACGTGACGCCGACCTCACCGGGGCGAAACTGAATGGGGCCATCTTGATGGGGGCCAACCTCTGTGGGGTCGATCTCTCGGGGCAGCAATTGAGCTATTGCACCCTGATCGGGGCCGACCTCTCGTTTTGCGACCTAACCGGGACCACGATCGAGCTCAGCCCGATGTACGGCTGCAACTTGCGGGGCGCGACCCTACGTCGCGCCACGGTACGGCAGACCATTCTCGACGAGGCGAACCTCACGGCCGTCGTCCTCGACGCGACGCACTTCGAGACCACGAGTTTTATGAAGGTAGACCTCGCGGGGGTCGACGTGAGGGGCATGTCCTTCGTCCGCTGCCTCTTCATCGACTGCGATCTGTCGGGGCGCGACTTGCGCCAGTGCGACTTCACCCAGTGCAATTTCACCCGGGCCGACCTCCGCGAGACGCGGATGTCGGGATGTGTGCTCGCGCAAGCAAACTTCGATTCCGCCAAAGCAGCCGGATTGAAGCTCGACGAGGTGATGGCCAAGGGTTGTTTCTTTGGTCGGGCCGACCTCGCCGAGGCCGACTTTCGCGGGGCGCGCCTGCGCCATTCGATTTTTTCGGGGGCCACGCTGACCCGCGCGCGCTTCGACGACGCCGACCTGCGGGACACCATTTGGGAAGGCGCACAGGCCATCGAGGCGCGATTCAACTCCAGTCGGCTCCCGTTCGCGGACCTGTCGCATGCCGTCGTGCGCGGGGCCGACTTTTCGGGCGCGAACCTCACGCGCGCCAACTTTCACGAAACCGATGACGAGGATGCTCAACTCGGAACCGCCATCACCATCGGGCTGCGACGCACCGACGAGGCCCGGAAAACGTCCGAAGAATGGCAGCCCCCCGCCGACGTGCGTCCCCGCTCGTAAGCCACCCCCGAAAACGCCTCTCCCGGAGTCAAAAGCCCATGGTTCAACCTCTCTCTCTCGCCGCCAACCGGCCCGGCATCGACCGGAGCGCGGCGGAATACCTCGACCGAGCCACCGTCGTGGCGTCTTCCCCCGCTCGGGTGGAGGTCGAGCTCATCGGAGGCCGTCGCGTCGCGGCCCAGCTCGCGCTCGCCTTGCCGTATCGCCCTGCCCTCGACGATGAGTTGCTGGTCATCGGGGGAGCGAGTGGCTACTGGGTGATCGGCGTCATCAGCGGGCGCGGCACGACCGAGCTTCGCTTGCCGGGGGACGTGGACCTCCACGCGATGAACGGCCGGCTCCGTCTCCGGGGAGATCGTGGGGTCGACGTCGCGGGCGAAAGCGTGAGCCTGACGGCGCGGACCCTCCGCGTCGCGGCGGAAACTGCCGTCGAGAGGTTTCACAACCTGGTGACGCACGTGCGAGAAATGATGAGCAGCAAGGCGGGCGAGCGTCACACCGACGTCTCGGGCAGCTCGCTCGAGACCGCCAAACGGGTCACGATCCTGGCGGAAGAAAACGTCGCGGTGAACGGCCAGCAGATCAACCTAGGGTGAGGGTGAGCGATGCTACCGGCCATCAATCGAGGTGTCGGCGGAACGCTCGCCTTCCCCGACGTATGCATGACCCCCATGGTGCCTTCCCCGGTGCCCATCCCCTATCCCAACCTGGGATTCACGGCGATGAGCGTGCCCTTCTCGCCGAAGGTGATGCTGTCGATGGTGAACGCCATCAACATGGCCACGGGATTGAACCTCACCACGGGAGACGAGGGAGGGGTGGCGCATCCCACGATCAAGGGAATGGCGCGCTATTCGATGGGCAACCCCGTCGTGATGATTCACATGCTCCCCGGCATCATGCTTTGTGCCCTGTCGACGGGGAACAACTTCAACGCTCCGTTGGGGGCCAACCTCATTCCGAGTGTCACCAATGTGTTCTTCACCCGCCGCTCGGAGCCGGTCGACGTCGACGAGGGGCCGCCTCTGGCGCGGGAAGACGGCGGAGCCATTCGGGTGCGGGAATTCACGACCGACGTTGGGTCGCGGATGTGGTCGCTGATGCGCGATCACGGAGCCGAAGCGGGCCTTTGCCTCGATCTGCGTGGATGTCCGGGGGGCGTGGTCGACGCGGCGCTCCAACTCGCCGACGACTTTCTTCCCGACGGCGTGGTGTTGGCCCAGCGGATCGATGAAGAGGGCGACGGCGTGGCCGTGCGAGGCCGTCGCCGGCAGGCTTACGTCATGCCCTTGGCCGTGCTCGTCGACGGGACGACGGCCTCGGCGGCGGAGATCTTCGCCGCCGCGCTTCAATGCCACGGTCGCGCCCGCGTGTTCGGCGCCACGACCTACGGTAAGGCGACCGCCGCGCGACTCGTCGGTG
>JBCCLB010000125.1:0-13827 GCA_039027095.1 Myxococcota bacterium | reverse complement strand
GCCAACCGACCGTAGGTGATCACCGAAAGGTCGGACCCCTCCCGCAGGGTCCGCGCCTGGCCGAGCTCGATCGGCGCCAGCTCCGTCTCGGGCCAGTCGGGCACCCAATCGCTGCGGTCGCCGATGGGTGCGTCGATCCGACGTCGAAGCTCTCGCGCATCCTCGGGCTCTCCCGGGATGACCTCGTAGGGCTCCTCCGCTTTGGCCCGCATGAGCGCCTTGGGAAGCAGCACCATCGTGGGGTTGGGCTCGGCGATGGCGCGCAGCAAAAGGCCATAGGCGTCGCGCGGATTGCTCGGCATCACGATCTTCCATCCCGGGATCCGCGTCGCCTGCGCGTCGAAGGAATGCGAGTGGTACAGGCTGCCGTGAATGCCCGCCCCGACCGGGGTCATCATCGTCATGGGGACGTTCCATTGGCCGGCGCTGGCCCAGAACGTGTTTCCGCAGAGCTTGAGCAGGTCGATCGTGTTGAAGGCGTAATCGCAGAATTGAATCTCGCAGACGGGCCGGCATCCCGCGAGGGCGAGCCCCATTGCGGCGCCAATGATGCCCCGCTCGTCGAGGGGGCTGTTCCAGGCCGTCTTCAGCCCCTGGGTGGCGGTGAATACGCCTCCGAGCGGGGGCCCCACGTCCTCGCCGAAGACGTCGGTCACCCCGAGGTGCGCCTCCCCCATGTGGAGCGCCATGCGGACGGCTTGGGCCACCGTCGCCATCTCAGGCCTCCCCCCCGACGTGATTGCGCTCGGCGAAGGTAAACATGTGCACCTCGCTCGCGTCGGGCTTCGGTTCGGTGAGGACCTGCTTGTACCAAGCCGTCATCTCGGCCTCTTTGGCCTCGGTGATCGCTTTCGTTTCAGCGTTGCTGCGCCACCCCCGGCGGTCGAGCCGGTCGGCGAGGATCTTCATGCAATCGGGCTCATCCTCGACGTAATTGGCGCCCGAGGAGGAGGAGTGCCCGTAGAGGCGTGACAAGAAGCACTCGAGCACGAGCGGCTTTCGCTCGGTGCGGACGTAATGCATGGCCTCCTTTATCGCGGCGTAGGCGGCCTCGACGTCGTTGCCGTCGCACGTCATCGTCTTCATGCCGAACGCGGCCCCTCGGTCGGCGATCCGCTTTTCGCCGTGTTGCCCGGCGGCCGGGGTGCTGATGCCCCACGCGTTGTTCGCGACGATGATGAGCATCGGCAAGGGCTCCACCGGGCGCGACGCCCACACCAGACACGTCGCGAAGTCGCCTTCGGCCGTCCCGGCGTCGCCTCCCTGCACGATGGTGATCCCACGTCCGCCCTGACGCGCCTGGGCGAGGCCCGTTCCGATCGCAACCGAGTACTGGACCTCGATCGGTGAGGTGATGGGGACGAGGTTCCACTCGCGCACCGAGAAGTGGCCACAGAAGTTGCGCCCCCGCGAGTGGGGATCGGTCACCGTGTTGTGCATCTGACGCAATGCGTCGATCGATTGTCCGCCGAGGGCGAGCAGGGTCGCGCTCGAGCGATAGTGCAGATGGAAGTAATCGTGGTGGATCCCCTGGCCCCGATCCGCGAGCAGGCCGAGGCAGGTGTTGAAGGCCTCTTCTCCGGGCCCACCGATCCAAAAGTACGCCTCTCCTTGGCGTTGCATGCGGATCAGCCGCTCTTCGAGGAGCCGGCCCTCGATCATGAGGTCGTGGATGCGGAGGAGTTTTTCGCGCGGGAGCGTCGGTCCCGCGGCGCCCTTCGCGGGACGCTCCTCGGGCGTCGCATGGGTGGTCATGTCGGTCATGGTTCCCTCCTGGGCACGCGTCGCGGGGGGGACCGAAAAGTCCCGCGCCCAAGGCGTCCGGGGTGTCTTCGGGGAGGTAGCACAGGCGCCGTCCCACCGGGTCCAAAAGCCCCGGGCGTCAGAGGCGAGCGATCATGCGATCGAGGGACTCGAAGAGCAGGTCGGCGATCTCCGCGTCCGCTTCCTCGGTCCGGCTGTCGTCATCCCCCGCCACGGCCCGGGCCGCTTCCCGCATCGCTTCTCCGGCCGCGTCGAGCGCATAGACGAGCGGGGCGAACGAGGGCTGGTCGCGCGACGCGGAGAAAATGGTGAGTTCTCCGATCGCCGGCTGCATCACGAACTGCGGGACCCCAACCGACCCGGCGCGGACGAGCGCTTCGAGGCCGAGCTGCTGCTCGAGGGCAGCCCGCGCCGCCAGCCGTGCTTCCACCGCGCGCGCGAGCAACGCCGTCGCCCGGGCGAGCGCTCGCGCCCCGGGGGGTGCCTGGACCCGATAGTCGGCCCCCACCGGCGAGGAGGCGGCCCCGAGCGCCTCGCTCTCCTCAGCGCGCGCGAGCAGGACCGTCCCGTCGGCCGTCGCCGCCGCCTGCAGGGTCGCATCGAGGGTTTGCAGCAAGGCGGGAGGGCGGTCGAACCGCGCCCGCAGCACGGCGAGGGCGTCGAGGGCCACCGTGTGGAGGCGTCCGATGGGTACCCCGCGGGCCGCCGCCATCCAGAGCGACCAATCCCCGCGGTCGTTGCCATCCCACGCTTCCTGCTCGCCCGCCTCCTCCACCCACGCGATCAGCTCGTCGGGGGCCTCGGCGCGGCGCAACGCCGCCTCCAAGCTCATCTCGCGCCCGTACCACGGTAGGAGGACGGCACCGTCCTACGCTGCCGGTCAAATCGGTAGTTTTGACCGGCGCAAACAATGAGGCACCCCCAAAACAATAGAACCGGCTCTGAGGAGCGATGCTCGCCCTCGCCGGCTTGTCGTCGACCTTGTCGGCGAGCATCGCGACGCCATCAGGGTTGCGGTCGAGGATGTAGACACGGAGGAAACCCCACCGTTACCCCGGTTGACCTGTCCCGCCGACCCGCCAAGTTTTGGGGCGTGCCGTATCCCCGTCGCGCCCTTCACGTCGAAGCCGCTCGGGCGCGCCACGGCGACTTGGCCGACGCGTTCTTGGCGCAACTGAGCGAAACCGACGCCCTCGCGGATGCGCTGATCGAAGACTTCGCCGCCCGCCGGGGAAGCTGGCCCCAGGTGCACCGCGCCCTCGCCGAGGGCATCGAGGCCGTAGCCGACGCTCCCGACACGTTGCGCGCGCTCTTCGCTCAACTCGACGACGTGCCAGCCTGGGTCGACTGGGATCGCATCGACCGGGGGGGCCGGCTGCTCTTTCGCACCTCGCTCGCGGGCGGCATCACCCTGGGCGCCAAGAGCCTCTGCTACGGCTACTGCTCCCCCGCCGGCAACAAGCCGCTCGCCTTCACCGGTCGCCTCGACGGGCCGGCGGTAGGGCGACGCTTGGCGGAGACGGGTCGCTTCGTCACCGAGACTTGCCGTCGGGGCGGCTTGCGACGCTTCTCGGCGGGCTTCGCCACGACGGTCAAGGTGCGCCTGATGCATGCCCAGGTGCGGCGGTTGTGCCAGCGCTCGCCGGAGTGGCGCCACGACCTGTGGGGTACGCCGATCAACCAGCACGACACGATCGCGACCTCACTGCTGTTCAGCTTGGTCTTCATTCAGGGCGTCCGGCAGTTCGGCTTCACGGTGCCGAAACGAGACGCCGAGGACTACCTGCACCTTTGGAAGTACTCGGGTTACCTCATGGGCGCGCCCCCGGAGCTGCTGCCCGACACCGAAGCCGAGGCCGACGCCCTCGCCGACATCATTCTCCTCACCCAAGCCCCACCCGACGAGGACTCGCGGCGTCTCGTCGAGGCGCTGATCCGCTCGCCCGAGGCGACGGCGCGCACCGAGGAAGAGCGGCGGCGGGTGCGCCCCCAAGTCGACGCTGCGTACGGCTTTTGCCGCAGCCTGCTCGGCGACGAGATGAGCGAACAACTCGGGCTGAAATCATCGCCCTGGCGTTTTGCGGTGCCGGCCGCACGGTGTTTGGTCGCGCCGTTTGAACCCTTACGGCGCCTCGTTCCTCGTGTCGACGAGGCCTACGTACAACTCGGACATCGCTACTGGGACAACGCCGTCGAAGTCGGTCTCGCGGGAGAACCCGCCCGTTTCGCGCCCCCCGAGCGTCTGGAGGCGGCCAAGGCCGCCGCGGCCCGCTTCATGCGCGCGGCTGCCGCCGCCACCACCTGACGCCTCGTCGTGTAGTCTACGACCATGGGTCGAGGTGCACGTTGGTCGGGGGCGGTGGGAATGATGCTGGCGCTGCTGGGCGCGAGTTCGGGTTGCGGCGGGTCGGAAACGCGCCCCTGGGACGACGATGACGACGGCGGCGGGACGGCCGCGGGCGGCGGCGACCGCGCTGGTGACACGACGACGAGCGGTGGCCCCGACCCGGGGGAACCCGCGGGGCTGGAAGGGATCTTGGCCGCGCACAACGACGCGCGGGCCGCGCACGGCCAAGCGCCGTTGACGTGGGACGACGACCTCGAAGCGATCGCCGCGGCCTGGGGCGCCGCGTGCACCGACGACGAGCCCCCCGCGGGACTCATCGACCACAACGGCGGGCGCAGCGACACGTATCCCGAGTACGTCGGCGAGAACATCTACGCCTCGAGCGCCGCCACGTCAGGGCCCGCCGCGGTGACCGCTTGGATGAGTGAAGAGGCAGATTACGATTACGACGCCAATTCGTGTCAGGGTGTCTGCGGCCATTACACGCAGGTCGTGTGGGCCGAGACGACCAAGGTGGGGTGTGCGATCGCCAACTGCCCTTCGTTGCAGTTCGGGTGGGGAGTCGTCTGCAACTATGCTCCGGGGGGCAACGTCGGCGGCCGTCGCCCCTATTGAGCCCGCCGCCCCGATGGCGGCCTGATGCGACTCGCGGTCTGATGCGACCCGTCGCCCCGATGAAACAGCCCCTTTCAGGCAGCGCGCTTAGGTCACCGTGCCCCACCTGCCGGCCCACCCATGGATAAAAAGGCTCTGCACCGTTCGCTTCTGGGCGCGCTCGCGGCCGAGCTCGAGACCCTCGAAGCGGCCCAGCGCCTGAGCAGCGAGGGCGTGACCCACGCCGACGCCAAAGCAGACGGCATCAAAGACATGCGCGCCACCGAAGCGTCGTACATCGCCCGGGGGCAGGCGCTCCGCGTGGCCTCGCTGCGCGCGGACCTCGAGCGGGTCGAAGCCCTCCGCGTCCGCCCCTTCGGCCCCGACGACCCCATCGCGCTCAGCGCCGTCGTCACGGTCTGCGACGACGACGACCAAAGCCGCCGCATGTTCCTCGCCCCGGCGGGAGGCGGGACCCGCCTCGGCGACATCCGCGTCGTCACCCCTGGCAGCCCGATGGGTCGCGCCCTCCTCGGCCGCCGCGTCGGCGACGAGGTCGAGGTAAAAGCCGGCCCCGCCGGCGGCCAGCAGCTCGAGATCACCGACGTCGCGTGAGGCGGGACTAACGAGACTCGAGCCCCGGGGCGCACAACCGACACGCCGGAACGGCGAGCTTCGCTCGCATCTGGGGCCTCCACGTCACCTCAAGCGCCGCAAATGCGCGCACTCCTCGCCAATGGCGCTCCTCCGTCTGACCGGCGTCGGCCCCGAGGAGCTGGCTTCCCCTTCGACCACAACCGCTGATGGTCTCGCGATGCTCGCCGTCAAGGGCGAGAATCGTACTGCGTGGCCGCCCTCATCGCGGCGCGTTTTGTTAAGCTCTCGTCCGTGAATCAAGCGCATGTCGAAAGCGAGGAGAGCGGAGACGCCGACCCCGGGCTGGAAAGCCTCGCGCTCGTCGAAGCGACGGAACAAGAGGGGCTTTCCCTCGAGGGCATCTTCGAAGAGTTCGGCATCGATGAGGCCACGTGGCGTGCGCAGCATCGCGTCCGCCTCATCCAAGAAGCGGCCGCCGACACCGCAGGCTACAAGCGCTACCAGGCGGCGCTCGAAGCGGCGCAAGACAGGTATGCGCGCCCCGTCGCGCCACTGTACGAAGACCCCGAGGTCTGGGGGCAATACGTCAAAGCGATGACAGACCCGGCGGGAACGGTCGCCGTGTTGGCCGCATCGGGCATGTGTCTCGGTGACCTGGCGCGCCTGGAACGACACTGGCGCGGCGTGTTCCGCGATGATGAGGCCGCGGGCAAGCGGGCGCGGGCGGCAGGCGAGCAGTTCACGGGCGACGCCGCGTCGCTGCCCCCGGTAACGATTGGCGAGCGCACCCAAGGCTCAAGCTCAGCGTCGTCGCCGGCCGAGGCTTCGCCAAGCGATGACCCTGGCGCTCGCGAGGACGAGGATGCTTACGAGCGGGTCGAGCGCGCCGCGGTGCTCACGGCGCTGCTCGCCCTCGACGACGACGGGGCTGCGCTTCAGCGGCGCACGGCGCTGTCGGCCGAGGCCGCGAGGTCCGAAGTGGCGGCGGTGACGGCCGCGTTGCTCTCCGATCCGTTGATGCAGAACTTCTACCGTCGTCGTGTCGACCACCTCGGCCGCGTTTTCGGCGATGGCGCGAGCGAGCCCACCCCGCCGATGGCCGCGCCGACCGCATCTTCGGTCGTGGCGGCCGTGAGCGCTCCCCCGGCCGCTCCTCCGGCGCCGGTGGTCGTCAGTGCGCCGACCGATCCCATCGACGTCACGGGCCCCGTCGACCTCGCCAAGTTGGGGCTCGCCGCGCTGCCTTTCGATCCCAACGCGGAGCCGGTGCTTCCGGCCCCAGTCGTGATGCCACCCCGCACCGACGCCGGCGAGACCGCGGTCGTCAATCTCGACATCGTCATGAGCCTCGACGCTCAGTCGCCGTTTCCCATCGCCCAGCCCGAGGCCGCCCCGTCGGCCGCAGAAGAAGGTTCGACCCCCCAGGTCGCAACCGAAGTGGCGGGTATCGACGAAACAGCGGCCGTGGACCTGGCCGCACTGGCTCAGATGGGCCCCGCCCTCCCCTTCGCCCCTGCCTCCGAACCTTTCGCCGCCGTTGCCTCCCACCGTTTACCCTCCGGCGCTCGGGGCAGGGGCGACCGCGTTCGTGCCCCTCGTCGCCGACGCGCCTCCCGCCGCCGCGACGCCCTTCGAAGCGCCTCCCTCATCGAGGCCGGCGCCAGCCCCCCCGAAAAGCCCGCAGACCGCGCCCAACGCGCCCGCGCCACCATCTTCGCCCGCCCCCAACTCCGTCGCGTCGGCTCGACACTCGCTCTGGAACGACGTGCGACGCTACGCGAGCTTGCGTGTGGACGTACCGCGCGCCCGCCGAGGCGGCGACCCTCCGACAGAGGTACGGCCTCACCGACGACGCCGATCACGCGGCGCTGGTCGCCGACTACAACCGACGCTTCGCTAACGACCCGTCCCTCGTCGCGGCTTACCAGGAAGCCGTCGCCACCTACATCGCCTGGCTCGACCGAGCGCAACCGATCAGGGACCCCCAACCATGAGTGATGCCGCAAAACTCGGCGACCGTGTCGTCGCCATCGACACCCACATCGAGATGGTCCCCTCCCCCGCCGGACCGGTCGCGACCCCCTTACCGAACCCCTTCGACGGAACGTTGATGCAAAACCTGAGTCAAACGGTGTATGCCGATGGCAAGCAAATCGCCACGGAAGGTAGCGTCGCGATGAACGGGCCACCGCACTTGCCAAACAGCGGGCCTTTTCAGCGACCACCCGCGGATCGAGGCACCGTGAAGTCTGGGGCACCCACGGTAAAGGCAGACGGACGGCCAGTGGCCCGGCACGCCGACCCGGTAGACACCTGCAACGACCCAGCCGACGCCCCGAAAGGACAAATCGTGGCGCAAAGTACCGTGAAGGTTGGGTGAGCCGCATGGTTGAAGCCTCATTCCAACTTCCTACGCTGGTCCCCTTTACCTTGGCCCTGGAGGGGCTGGCGCTCCCGCTACGCGTGTTGAAGCTGCAGGGCCGCGAGTCGATGTCGCGCACGTATCGCCTTCGGGTTCTGGTGCACGCACTGCCACACATGGATACATCGCCAAGCGCGCTTCTTGGGCGTCGCTTCTGGCTGCTCGTTCCTGGGCTCGCGCCGAGGTTGCTCGAGGGCGTCGTGTCGTCTTGTGCCCGGTCAGGCGCCAAGAAGCACGGAGGCGTGCATCTGACCTTAATTTCTCGTCTTGGCCTGTCGAGGCTCAGACGGCGTTCACGCATTTTTCAGCACGTCGATGTGCCTACCATTCTCCGGCAGCTGCTCGCCGAGGTGGGCATGGCCTGCGAGTTCAAGACCCGTCAGACGTTCGCCCCCCTCGAGTATGTCACCCAATACGAAGAAAGCGATTATACTTTTTTGTTGCGGACCGCCGCTCGAGCCGGCCTCTTCTTCTATCTCCAGTCCCCACCCGTACCTCCCGCTTCGGTTTTAGGGGGCCCCGTCGAACAAGCCATCGACGAGGCCATGCGTACCAAGGTCGTGTTCGGTGACCACGTCGAAGCCTACCGCGGCCTCTATTCTGTGGCGGAAGAGCTTCTGCCCGAGCCAGTCCCGAGGCCGATCGCCTTCACGGGCGAAAGTGGCGCCGGCATGTCCTCGGGCATGACCCATTTCGTGCGGCGTAGGGGCCTCTCGTCGACCGCTGTTCTCATTCGCGACTACGACCCTTCACGACCCAACATCGAATTGTCCGCGCATGCATCGACCGATGCCGACGGGGTCGGGCCCGAAGCGGACGGACTCGCAGAGCACTACGAACATAATCCCTCGGCGATCGTCAGCGAATGGGGCTCGCGTCAGAACACCATGGCCCTACGCGCGCTTCAGGAGCGACGACGACGCGCGGACACGGCCCGAGGAGGATCGACGGTGTCCGACTTACGGCCCGGAGCGCTGTGCTCGCTCACAGGACATCCCGTGGCGGAGCTCGACGCCGACTACCTGATCACATCCGTCACCCACGACTACGACAACGCGCGCACAGCTCGGCCTTATCGCAACCGGCTAGAGGCCGTTCCCGCCGACGTGGTGTTTCGACCTCGGCGGCCAGCGCGGCGAAACGTCACCTCCACGTTGACCGCCACGGTCGTCGCTCCGGCCGGCGAAGATGTTTATACCGACGAACAAGGTCGGATAAAGGTTCATTTTCACTGGGACAGGGAGCATCCGGCGCTCGACCCGCACTCTTCTTGCTGGATCCGGGTGATGCAAGGTTTGAGTGGTGCGAATTGGGGCACGCAGTACATCCCGCGGGCAGGCATGGAAGTCGTCGTGGCCTTCGATGGCGGCGACCCAGACCGCCCGGTCATCCTCGGTTCACTCTACAACGGAACCCATCCTCCACCGTTTGTTCTCCCGAGGGAAAAACATCGCTCGGGCTACCGGTCTCGCACACTCAATGGTTCTGGAACCAGCGAAATTTCCGTGTCGGACGCGAAGGGGAACGAAGAACTCTCCATTCATGCTCATCGCAGGCTCGACGTCCGATCTGGACAAGACCGGTGCGTCAGGGTGGCCGGTAGCGACGATGTGGAGGTCAAAGGCGATCAACGGACGTACTTTGCCTCCGACGCGAAAAAAGTCGTTGGGAGAAACGCCCATCAGGAAGTCCTGGGGGACGCTCAGGAGTTGGTGCGTGGTACGCGAGAAACCAAGATTCGAGGGGATGAAGCGCTCACCGTGGGCGGGATGCGGCAAACCACCACCGACCACGACGAAAGGCACCACGTCCACGGCACATGGCAACGCGAATCGAAGCACCTCGTCGAGCGCGTCGGTTCGAGTCTCACCAGCGTCGTTGCCGCGCAAGACGGAAATGGGCTGAGCCAGCATCACGTCGAGGGCGTCACAAGACACTTCGCCTCAAAAAGCCTGGAACTCGAATCTCCGCTAGAAATCGTTCTGCGTTGCGGCGAGTCTACCATTCACATGCGACCGGATGGTATCGACATCATGGCCCCTCGGGTCACCCTGGACGGCGGCTCGGCGGTCGAGGAGTTGTCTGGAGGTGGCGCGGTGATCAGTGCCTCGGGGGCGTCGTTGGCGCTTGGGGCGAAGGGCGGTCACCTCACCGACGCCGGAGGCGGCGGCGTTCACGTCAAGAGCGAGGTGCGCGTCGACGGCAGCCAGATTTTGCTCAATTCCCCCGTCGAAGCCACGGACGCCGCACCACCAGAGCGGCTTCCGCCAACCACGGTTGTGGTCCGCGATCAGGATGGCAACCCGATTTCCGGTGCCCGGTTCGACGTCGTTCAGGCGGGCCGTGTCGTCCGCGGTGGGGTATCCGACCGTGAAGGGAAAGCGACCGTCTACCTCGAGGAAGATGGTGAAATTCGGTTCCAGGACCTCCCCGAGGAAAAGAGATAATGCCAGCCCAGTGGAAACCCCATGTCGTACGCCAGGGTGACTTTCTCGATGCCCTCGCATTTTCGGTCGGGGTGGAGCCCGCGGTCATCTGGGACGCTCCAGAGAACGAAGAACTTCGCTCCAAGCGCTCCGACCCAAACCAGCTCTGCCCCGGCGACCTGATCTACCTGCCCCCAAAGAGCCGCAAGGAGGGCCAAATCCAAGCCCGCGGCGACAATGCGTACCGTGCCACGGTACCGAAGAACAAGGTCGAGCTCATCATCGAAACCCGGGACGAACTCGGGGAGCCCATCGCGGTGGCAAACGCGAAGTGCATGATCACCGGCGCCCTGGCCGAGGCTGAAGACGCGACGACATCTCCCGAAGGCGAACTATCCTTTGAGGTTCCCATCTGGGTCCGCCAGGTGTCCATCTACGTGGAACCGATCCATACCCACCTCCTGGTCAAGGTCGGCCACATCGACGACCACACCTCTTCATCTGGAATCATCCATCGCCTCTCAAACCTTGGGTACCTCAACACGGAAGCCACCGGAGATACATCTCTCCATCGGGACTACGTCGATGTAGCGTACGAAGAAGATGAAGCAGATGCCAAGGCCCAGGCGATACGGGCGTTTCAGCGGGACGTCGGGCATGATGAAGACGGGCAGATCTCCTCTGAGCTCAATCGCGAACTCCGCTCGAAACACGGTTCATGAACGGAAAGACCCCCAAAAAAGAGATCAAGTACCGGATCACCGTCCGCGACACTCAAGATCTCGGCCAACCCGAAGAGGAGCTTCGCGGGGTCTCGGGTATGACGCCCTACGGCTTGTCCCAGAGTAAGTTTCGTGCGGCGACAAAGGCGCCCAAGCCCCACGCCGATGTGAAGCTGGAGCTTCCTGACACGTGGGGCTACCCCTTCCGTTACGACAGATTCAAAGAGGTTTTCGAAAACGCGAAATGGCAACCTATCGGGAGCGACGTGAGGGATCCCCGGGTCGCAGAGTCGAAGAGCATCGGGCTTCTGATGCACAACCTGCATCGCTTGAATTCCAGGAAGTACCCCGCCTCGTTCTACAACGTCCGCAACCCAAATTCAGGCCGTGGACTCTCCGTGTTTCAGACCCTACAAAACGTCCGGATCCTGTTTGATTATTGGGGCAACACAATAGAACGCGCCGAATGCATCAATGCGGCCGCCGCGTCTCGAGGCGCAAAGATCGAAGGTCTTCCGCCAGAAGCCGTTGAACACTACGGCGCCGCTTTTTCGTGGGGCGCTTATTGGGCGAAGGGCGATGGTTGGCGACTCATCTACACCATCCGAGTCCCGCGAAACCTGGAAAACTATCTCGTTCCAATTCTTGACCCGCAGTCCATCAAGGTCAACGCGCAGGGCAAGACGCGCGTACGAACGCCTTCAGAGGACCAGAGCCACATTCGAAATTGGGGCAAGTCTCTGGCCAAGGCCACCGCAAACCTAGATCTGCACACCGGAAACATCTTCGAAGAGCAGCGGCGGATACACAGCCTCGTCGCGATACTCGAGCATTATCGTGCCGCGGTGGGCCTCGTTTCACCCGCCGAACGCCACATCGCCAAAGAAGCCATGTCGCTGATCACCGACGCACGGGAGATGATCTTCCGCGACTACGAAAAGGTAGTGAGCCATCGTCCCGCGCGCGTGATGGTGCAAGAGGACATCGAAAAGCTAGAGCATCTCCTCACCCAGGACGAACCCGTAGCCGAGAGCCTTTACCGCGTGTTGTCGAAGCAGCGCGGCTTCGACCAGCTCCTCCACGTCGTGTACCAGCAAGCTACCGTCGCCCTGCGTGCGCTTTCCTTTTACCCGGCGCTCTCGAACCTCGATCCCAGCGCGGCCCTCGACGACGCCGCCGCCGCGACCACGCGCCTTCTCGCCGGCGTCTACCCCGTCGTCACCACCGACCACGGAGGCTCACCCCTCCGTGTGCTCGCCGCCTACCGCGCCGAACTCCCCGAAAGTTCACCCCCCGAGGGCGAGGCCGGCGCGATGGGCTACGTGAAAAGTGTGGTCACCAAGGTGGGATGGGTCCGCCGCGTCGGCGAATTCGCCCGCTCGCTCATCGTACTTAGCCTCGGCCGACGCTTCATCAAGGAACTCAAGGTGGCCCCTGTCATCGAATGGGGCCACGCCGCGCCAGACTTCCGATACAAGATGCTCAACTACGTCCCTGAGTTCAAGGACGCAAGTAACTGGGCATTGGCAGCGAACCGAAGAGCAATCATCAAGGCGAAGTTCCCTCAGGTCGGCGACGTATTCGAGGTCGCCGTTGAAAAATACCGAACCACCGTATTGGCGGAGGCACAGGAACTCGACCGACGGGCTCAGAAGGGCTTGGATGTAGCCGGAAAAAACCTCAATTATTCTGTTACTAGTTTGGACGCCTTCAAGGCAAGCACAACCAACTACATGAAAACGGTTGAAAAGTTTGACAATCTCATTCACGAGTGCGCAAAGCTAAAGGATTCCAAGGGCGCAGACATATCGAACGCCAAAAGAGTCCAGAATGTGCGCAAGATGGTCACGGCGTACAGGCGCGAGTTCAATATTCTCGCGAACATGGCTGCGGAGCAACGAGGAGGCTTCATCACTCGCTGGAAGCGTGTCGAACCAACTCTCTTCTATGTCGGGTCTGCTGTTTCTTTCTTTGGCTCAATGCACGACGGCCTGAGCCACCTAGACTCCGATGATATCTATCTAAAAGCCATCGGCGCGTTGGAATTAATTAATGCGGTCAGTGTTGCCGACTCAACGATCGATCATGCGGTAAGAACGAAACTGGCAAAAGACACAGCTGCGTCAGCTCGCATGTCGATGCTATTTTACAGTAGCAACGCAGCCGTACCAGGCCACGTTGGCGCCATGGCCTCTCGAGCTCTCCCGATAGTCAGCTGGGGTTCAGGCGGAATGGTAGACGCGCTGCTTTGTTACCACTATGCATCAAAAGAACCACCGGAGAACATTAAGGCGTTTGCCCATCTGCTTGGCGCTGTAGGGGGATTTACCATGTTCTTGACAGAATTAGGTGTCATTGGATTATCGGGTGCCGCGGTCGGTCCTGTTTTCATCATCGGCGGGATTGGCGTTTCGGTTGTCGAGCTGCTTCATGGCCTGTACGATAGCACCCATCTCAGCGGATACTCTAAAGCTCTGCGCTCAGTGCTAAAAGATGGAGGTACCGAAGCGGGCTACTACTTTAGGCGCTTTGCAAGCGCTGAACTCCGGAGAAAGTTCGAGCTGATCCACCGTCAGGTAGGTCAGATAGAGAAGCGTGACCCGACGGATGGGGCGAAGCGATGGCTACGAACGTGCGACGTCGACCATAACTTATGGCCGCTTCTTATGAATGTTGAGCCAGTTCCATGGGATGACCCTCACTTTACCTAACCGCTGTGGGTTGTCGCCGAACGAGTACCTACGTCTTTTCCTCATGTCGGCACGAGACCGAGCCACGAAATGTATTAATTTCAATTTAATTAATGTTTCGTGGGTAATTCATACTAACAGGGCATTGTTCACGCTGGGATAGATGGCACTCGTAGCGAAATTCGGAGCCGTCGGCCGCCATTGGCCGGAAGTGGCTAGGAACACTGCTGTAGCCGGGTTTATACTGGGGTCATTAAGTGCTTTT
>JBCCLB010000124.1:0-13877 GCA_039027095.1 Myxococcota bacterium | reverse complement strand
CGGCGGCGGAAGATGTCAGAAAAGCTTCGGCCACGCAAGCGCGCCGCCGGGTTATGCCGCGCCCATGTTCACCTACCGCCGAGGGGTTCGGTTCGAGGAGGTCGATGCGGCGGGCATCGTCTTCTTTGGCAACCATCCGCGGTTCGCCCACGAGGCGATGGAGGCGTTCTTCGGCACCCTCGACGGCGGGTATGCCGCCTTGATCAACGAGCGGCGCCTCGGGCTGCCGTCGGTTGCACTCGAGGTCCAGTACCACGCACCCCTTCGCTATGGCGATACGCTCACCATCGAGGTCGCCTGCGCCCGGTTGGGTCAGCGAAGCGCTGATTTGACCTACCGGATGGTGCGGGTGGCGGGTGATTCGCTCATCGCCACCGTGCGCCAGACGGTGGTGATGAGCAACCTCGACGTCATGAAGTCGGTCGACATGCCCGCCGATGTGCGTGCGGCGCTCGAGGCCCACCTCATTTCGCCGTGATGGGTGGGGAATGCCGGGCCTACGTGATGCCGGGCCTACGTGATGCCGGGGCCGTCGTCGTCCTCGCCATCCGCGGGGGTTGGAATGGCGTCGAGTCCCCACCAGTAGGCCGGGCGCGTCGTGCCCCCCGAGCGGAGCCACGTCGCACCGAGCGCCACGGTAGGGCCAACGCGGCGGAGTTCGTCGATCCGTGGTGCGACCACGCCCGGGTTGCCGAGGCCGTCGTAGCTGAGACGTAGCGACGGCGCGCCATCGACGCGGGAAGGAGCGACCTCGCAGCGAAAGCGGAACGTGGCGCGACCCCAAACGAGGTCCCGCCCGCCGGTGCCCCCCGATTCGAAGTGTTTTCCCGCGCCGCGGAACGCGATCGAGGCGCCGCGGACGAGCGGTCGCGTCAGCAGGAACACCGGCTCCAACGGCGTGAGGGCGAGAAGTCGAGCCGCCCACCGACCCCCGAGGCGCGTGGCGTCGACCGGAGGGCCCGCCCCGAAGAGGTCGCTCAGCGCGACGGGGTGCGCCGCCACCAGTTCGTCCAACGCCCCGACGGGGGCCATGTCGCGAACCCGGGAACCCACCCGACGGGAGACGGGGCGGTGAGGCGAACCGCGTCGCGGCGAAGTCGACGTCATGCGCGCTTATCGGCGACGTGCCTCAGGTTGTCAACGCGAGCGAAGAGCCGACCGGAGGGTCAGGGTAGCGCCGGGTCGGCGTCTTGCTCGGCGCCCGCCACCACCTGTTCGTACACGTCGCGAACCTGTCGGGTGAGCGCGCGGTAGCGCCGCACGAGCATGGCGCCGGCCGAATGTCCGGCCTCGTCGCGAATCCCCATGCGGCGCGCCAACGCCCGGAGGCCCGGAGCGTCCTCATCGATGAGGTGATCGGCGTTTGCGTACACGATCCGGATGCGCTGCTCGAGTCGCCGGAGAAAGGCATAGCCATCACGGAGGGCCAGCGCCGCTTCGGAAGGCAAAAGGCCTCGGGCCCGGATTTCTTCGATCGCCTCCGGGGTGGACGTCGTACGCAGCTCGGGGATGTCCGGACCGTGGCGAAGCTGAAGCACTTGGACGGTGAACGTCACGTCGATGAGTCCGCCGCGCCCAAACTTGAGGTCGTATCGGCCCCGAGCCTCGCGAGAGAGCTCTACGCCCATCTTCGTGCGTAAACGGTGGAGTTCACGCCGGAGCGGTACGAGGCTGTCCCCACGGCCGTACACGGCGTTCGTCACCACGGCCGCGGTGGCCTCCCCGATGGCGGCGTCACCCGCCACGAAGCGCGCCCGAGTGAGCGCGAGTCGCTCCCAATGGGCGGCGCGACGCGAATGGGCCGGACCATCGTGCTCGGTGTCGACGACCGCATGGTAGCGGGCGAAGGCATCGCGGCTCACGACGAGCATCCCCTGGTTGCCGCTCGGCCGCAGGCGGGTGTCGAGCTCGTAGCCGGCGCCCTCCGGGTGGGTCGCGGTGAGGTTCTGAATGATCCGCCGCGCCGCGCGTTGCGCCCGACGCCCCGGCAACACGTCGGGGTCGTAGACGAAAATCACGTCGAGATCGGAGCCGTAACCGATCTCGCGCCCCCCCAACTTCCCCATGGCGACCACGGCAAGTCCCTTCGGGGTCGCGAGACGGGTCGCGACCTCCAGCGCTCCATCGGCGACCGCACTGAGGACGCGGGTGGCCTGTGGCGTATCGATCTCTCCCGCCAGATCGGCCAGGGCGACGCGAACCTCCATGCGCAGCTTGGCCCGGCGGACCGGGGCTGCCTGCGCTTCGGGGTCGGCGCCAGGCGGGATGCGGGCCAAGGCGTCCAGCACCTCCGCGTACGCTTCGTCGGGCCGCGGCACGGAGCGGTCGAACAGCACGAGGTCCGCCAACTCGGGTTGTCGCGCCACGGCCTCCCCCACGAAGGCACTGCCCCCTAGTGCGGTGACCAAACGCTGCACCGCGATGGGGTCGTCGCGGAGCAGGCGGGTGTAGACGCCAGCCGGCCGGACGCGGGAGACGAAGCCTCTGAGATGGCGCGCCGCCAACGTGGGATCGGCCGCATCCGCGACCGCGTCGAGGAGACCCGCCGCCAGCTGCCGTTCTCGCGCGACCTCCGTGCCCAGCGGACCGTCGGGTACCCGCGAGGTCTCGAAGAGATCGCGGACGAGTTGCTGTTGCGAACGGCCGAGGTCGGGCATCCCCGCCTCCTCGAGGGCCGACTCGAACGCCGCCAACTTCTTACCGTCCAGGGCGGTGAGTGCGGCCCGCCAGCGATTCGGTTCGGCGTCGTCGGGGAGCAGCCCGGCCAAAAGCCCGCGCACTTGCGCACGATGGTGTTCGAGCCTCGCGATCCATGTTTTCGCGTCGTCGAAGCCCAACGCTCGCGCCAACCGCTCGCGATCGGTTGGCGCCTCGGGGAGGCGGTGGGTCTGGACCCCGGTCGACCACTGAATGGCGTGCTCGGCGCGGCGGAGATCGAGGTAGGCGTCGATGAGCGTCTGCCACTCTCGGTCGCTCATGAGCCCCGCTCCGTGGAGTCGGTCGGCGGCGAGAATGGTGCGACGGGGGCGCAGGCGCTCATCGAGGCCCCCCCAAACGAGCTGGAGCACCTGCACGAAAAACTCGGCCTCTCGAATGCCACCGGCGCCGACTTTGAGATCGGGTTCCGTTTCGGAGGTCTGTTGCCGTCGCACGAGATCGACCAGCGGCGCGGCGATGCTCGGGTCCACCCGTCGTCGCCACACGAAGGGTCTCAGCGTCTCGAGCACCGACTCCCCGAGCGCCGCGTCCCCGGCCACCGGGCGTGCCCGAAGCATGGCGGCCCGCTCCCAAAGACGCCCGAACGCTTCGTAGTAGCGCTCGAACGGCCCGAGCGCATTCACGAGAGGGCCTTGGGCCCCCTCGGGCCGCAACCGATGGTCGACGCGCCACACGAAGCCCTCCTCGGTGACCGCGGAGAGGTGCTCCGTCATTCGCTGGACGACCTTGGTCCAGTAGCGGTGGGCCGTCGTGACCCGTCCGCTCGGACCCACGGCCTCAGGGCCGTCGGCGTCGTAGATCGCCACGAGGTCGACGTCGGAGCCGCAATTGAGCTCGCTCCCGCCGAGCTTGCCCATGCCGAGCACGACGATGCGACTTCGGGCCCCGTCGGCGTGGAGCAAAGGGCCCAGGCGGTCGCGAACTTCCGCCTCCGCCTCGCGAAGCGCCACCGAGATCGTCACGTCGGCCAACCGGCTGAGCTCACGGGCCGTAATCTCGATGGGTGCCCCTCCGAGGTCCGGCGGGAGCAGCTCGCGGAGGGCGATTCGATGCCGGACGCGGCGCGTCAGTCGCCGGAGCGCGGCGGGGAAGTCAGGACCACGGGGGAGGGCGAGAAACGCGTCGCGCGTCTCCGGTCCGAACGGGCGAGGGTCGCCCGCCGCCGAGGGGTCTCGCTCGATCTCCGGGGCGAGGCCGGGATACGCCGTGGCGAGCAGGATGGCGGCGGCCGAGGCGTGAGGACCGAGCCGCTCGGTAAACGTCGCGGCCCGGCCCGGATCGATTCGTTCGGCCAGACGAAACCAGCGTGCCGATGACGACGGCATGACGAACGATACCCTGTTCCTCGCTCCTGCGTAGCCTCCCGGCTCGGAGCGCCCGGCGCAGGCTCGCGACCCCTGACCGAGGACCGATTTTTGGCTACCCTACCGTCATTCAGCTCGTGCGTTTGCTCTGCATCTCCGACATCCACGGGCATGCCGACGCCCTCGGCGCCGTGCTCGCCACGGCGGAGCGGCACGGCTACGACCGTGTTCTGGTGGGGGGCGACCATTGCTTCCCCGGCCCCGCGCCGCTCGCGACATGGCGTCGGCTGCGGCAACTCGACGCCGTGTGCGTCCAGGGCGTGGGAGATCGGGCGCTCGCCACGGTCGACCTCGACGTGATCCGCGCCCGGAATGCCCAGGAGCACGAGCGGCTCCGTCTGTTCCGCGAGGCGCGTACGGCGCTCGGGACACCTCTTCTGCGAACGTTGGCGCGCCTGCCATCGCAGCGGCGACTGACGTTGCATCCATCGACGAGGGACGGTGCGGTGCGGGTGCACCTGGTCCACGGGTCTCCCGCGGATCCGACGGAGCCTTTGACCCACGACATGACCGAAGAAGCGCTCGCCACCCTCCTCGGCGACGAGCCGAGCGACCTCGTGATTTGTGGGGCGTCTCACGTGCCCTTTCACCGCACGATACGGCGCCGGCTCGAGGCGACGGAGGTCGTGACGACCATCGTGAACGCCGGCTCGGTGGGCGAAGCGCCGCCGTCGAGCGCCGGCGGGCCCGAGCGTTTTGCGCATGCGACGTTGGTCGACATCGCTCGCGATGGTATTCGTATTCATCAGATCACGGTGCCGCTCCCCGGTGCCGCTTGAGCGCGAGATGAACGCTCCGGATGCTAC
This sequence comes from Myxococcota bacterium, assembly GCA_039027095.1. Lineage (GTDB taxonomy): Bacteria > Myxococcota_A > Polyangia > Polyangiales > Polyangiaceae > JAPYTK01. The sequence goes on along the minus strand of JBCCLB010000124.1, from coordinate 8,989 downwards.
GTCCCGACCATGCGCGACGCCGCCAGGCCGTCCCGCTCAGTGCGTGCGGGTAGCGCTTACGGGAGCGCCCCACCGGCCTGAGGCCACCACCACCACCGAGTTTGCGGCCGGTCGCGCGGACGGGAGGCGCGCCGGGGGCGGAGGCGCACGGCAAAAAGGGCGACGGGAAGAGGGACGGCCGGGGTGAGCGGCGAGAGCGAAGAAAGCCCGTCGTGGAACAACGAGGAGCTGGAGCAGACGAAGGTCTCGGACCTCGACAAGCTCCGGGACGAGCTGACCCGCCGCAGCCAGCGTGACCGGGCCTACCTGATCGTCCTTGCCGGCCAGGAGGTCGGCAAGATGTTCAAGCTGGACGAAGGCGAGACCGTGATCGGGCGTTCGCAGCGGGCGGACATCGTCATCGACGACGACAGCATTTCGCGTCTCCACGTCAAGCTTCAGCGGCAGGGGACCCACGTGCTCATTCACGACCTGAACAGCTCCAACGGAACGCTCGTCAACGGTCGCCGCGTCACCACCGAACCCCTCCGCGACAACGACAAGATTCAGCTCGGGGAAGGCACGGTGCTCAAGTTCACCTTTCACGACCGTCTGGACGAGAACTTTCAGCAGCGGATGTACGATGCCGCGCTGCGCGATCCCCTCACGCGCATCTTCAACAAGAAGTACTTCATCGACCAGCTTCGGACCGAGTTTTCCTACGCGCGCCGCCATGGCTCCTCCCTGAGCCTGGTTCTCTTCGATCTCGACCACTTCAAGCGCATCAACGACACGTTCGGTCACCTCGCCGGGGACGACGTGTTGATCGACGTCGCCCAGCAGGTCCAGAGCATGTTGCGCACCGAAGATGTCTTCGCTCGCTACGGCGGCGAGGAGTTTGTGATTGTGCTGCGCGGGATCCGCCTCGACGACGCGGGCGTGCTCGCCGAACGGATTCGCGCGCGACTCGAGGCACACGTCTTCGTGAGTGGCGTGCAGCGGCTTCCGGTCACCGTATCCATCGGCGTGGCGGCGTATCACGAGGGTCTCTCCGATCCGCTCGAGCTGGTCGAGGCCGCCGACTCAGCCTTGTACGCCGCGAAGGAGGGGGGACGAAACCGTGTCCTTCTCAGATATGCCGAGGCGTGATGCGTTGGCGCCGACCGGCGCGGCGGGTCGGTCTCCGTCGATGCGACGACGGATGCGCCGGTGGTGGCGCGGCTTGACGAAGGGCTTCACGAGCCCAACCTTGTCGGGGCACGATGTCGGACAACAACCCGAGAGCTGCAGGGCCATCTTCGGCGCCCGTCAGGGTCGCCGTCGTCAGCGACGACGTGCATCTCCAAGCGGCGGTCGCGCGTCGGCTGGACGGACAGTCCGGGGTCGAAGTCGTCACGGGACTCCCCGCCGCAGACGTGGCCCTCTGGGACGCGGGACCCGTTTGGTCGTCTGGTTCGCGGGGGGAAGTTGGTTCGCGGGGAGAAGTTGGTTCGCGGGGAGAAGTCGGGTCGGAGCCGGGACCGTGGGGCGAGCAGCTCGCGGTGCTCGCGGCGATCGCACTGCCAACGCTCGTGCTCATGCCGGGACGCGCTCCCGAACCCACTTCTCCCGCCGTACAGAGTTCTCCCGCCGTACAGAGTTCTCCCGCCATACAGAGCTTTTTGAGTGCGGTGCTCGGGGCGGGGGCCCGCGGGGTGATCCTCTGCGACGCAGTGGCCCGCGACGCAGTGGCCCGCGACGCAGTGGTGGCCCGCGACGCATTGGTGGCCCGCGACGCATTGGTGGCCCGCGACGCAGTGGTGGTGGCCCGCGACGCTGGGGCCGTAAACGCAGCCGACGGCGGCGGCGTTGTCCGTGGCGGCGCTGTCGTTGGCGGCGTCGGGTCGGTGGGCTCCGTGGACGTGCAGCCGGACAGCTTCGGCCTGCCATCGGCCCAACATCTCGTATCGGCGCTGAGGGCGGTTCAAGGGGGACTGACCGTTCTCGATCCGAGCTTCGCCCCCGGATTGCTCAAGGAGCGCTTGTCCGCAGAAGGCAGTCCCAGCCGCATCTCGAGCGACTCCGCCTCGGCAAGGGAGGCCGAACGCATCCAACCGCTGACCGCCCGGGAGGAGCAGGTCGTCGCGCTCCTCGCCGAGGGACTTTCCAACAAGGAAATCGCGAAGCGGCTCACCATCAGCGAGCACACGGCAAAGTTTCACATCGGGCGCATCCTCGCCAAGCTCGACGCCGACACGCGGACCGAAGCCGTCGTTCGGGCGCTACGCCACGGGCTTCTCACCCTCTGACCGAGTTGGCGTCGTTCGGGCGGTCGCCGGGCGGCGTCCTCGGAGCCTGCCGAGGCCGACGGACCGCGATTCGGTGGGGCCCGTACGTCTCGAGGACCCGGTGCGACTGAAGTCTGCACGAGGAGGGGTGTCCGCAGCGGCGTTGGCTGCTTGTGTCGCCGCCTCCTCCGTCGCGGTTGCTGAAGCGAACCACGAGAAAGACCCGCCCTCAGACGACGTGGCGTTCGAGCGACCGATCACGCGGACGGACGTCTATCCTACCGAGTGCGGGGCGAGGGCGGCGGAAGATGTTGCCGCGGCCAAAGGGCTCCACGCGGCCGCCAAGTGGTATTTCGCCCGCGAGCGGTTCGCCGAAGCGGCCGAAGCCTGGACCGAGAGTTACCGGTTCGATTGCACCGCCCATGCGCTGCTGCGCAACATCGCTGCCGCCCTCGAGCGGCTTGGCGACGACCGGGGGGCGCAGCACGCGCGGGGGCAGTATCTCGCGCGGGCGCCCGAGCCGTACGCGACCGGCGCCGTTCGGGACTATCTCGAAGGGTCTGAGAATTCGCGCGCTTTGGAGCCGTCGCCACCAATGTCCGCCCGGGCGCGGACTCCGGCGCCGGTCCCGATGTCGGAACCCGTCTCGGGTGAGACATCGCCGTCGACGGAACCTCCGGCGACGGCGATCTACATCACGCTCGTCGCGGGGGGACTCTCTGCCTTGGCGGGCGCGACGATGCTCACCGTGGGGCGGCTCCAGACCCTCGGATCTTGCCCGGGCGCCGCCGTGGACTGCACCAGAACCGAGGTCCGGGAGGCGGAGCAAGGGATCGCCTTGCAGCATGCGGGCGGGGTGACGACGACGCTGGGCGTCGTCGCGGCCCTCTCGGCGGGCGTGGCGCTTTGGGTCGCGCTCGATGGGCCTGACGATGGCGAACCCGCGGGCGGTTCGGCGGTGGGTGGGGCTTCTCCCAGGCCTTCGTGGCGCCTCGGCGTACGACCCACGGGATTCGTCGTCGCGCGACCCTTTTGAGCGCTCGTTCGGCGGAAGCGACGGCGGTTATCCCCGCGCGCCCGGAGCCTCGAGACGCGTCGACCTCCCGTTCTCGTGGCCGAAGTGGGCGACGGCGGCGAGGTCGAGAAAAAGTCCGGTGTCGATCACCCCCGGGATGGCGCGGATCGCCGCGTCGAACGCATGAGGGTCCTCGAGTGGTGCGACCGCCGCATCGACGACAGGATTGCCGTTGTCGGTGCGGTACGGGGTGGTCCCGTCCGCATCGTGCCGTACCGTCGGCTCGGCCCCGAGTTCGCGCAACGCGCGGAGAACGAGCGGCGTCGCGAAGGCCACGACCTCGATGGGAATGGGCGCCCGCGTTCCGAGGCGGGCCACCCTCTTCACCGGGGTGGCCACGACGATGAAACGCGCAGCGACGGAGGCGACGACGCGCTCGCGGAGCAAGGCGCCGCCCAGTCCTTTGGTCAGCGCGAGGGCGTCGGTGACTTCGTCCGCGCCGTCGATCGCGAGGTCTATCCCGTCGTCATCCACCACGTCCGCCAGCGAGCAAAGCGGGATCTCCAGGGATCGCGCCAGGTGCTCGCTTCGACGCGACGTCACCACCCCCCGCACGTTCAGGCCCGTCGCCACCCGCGCGCCGAGCGCCTGGATGAATGCCTCGGCGCTGCGTCCCGTGCCCAGGCCCAAGGTCATTCCGTCTTCGACTTCGTCGAGGGCGGCCTCGGCGGCCCGGACCATGCCGGGGGTGAGGGTCGACGTGGTGGTGCGGGCCACGTCGAGGTTTGGTTCGCGTTCACGTGAGGCCATGGCCGGGTGGTGACAAGGCGGCGACGGGCGCGCAAGCCCGCCGCCGTCGTCGGCGGCAGAAGCGCGCGATACGAATGTATGGTATGAGGACGAATGGTGCGAGACAGGGCGTGGTGGCGTCGTTGCGGACTCGAGGCGATGGTCCTCGCGGTGTCGTTCATCGGAACCGGCTGTACGTCGGGCAACGATGCCGCCGGCGGTGACGGGGGCGCCGCCGGGGGGGAAGGCGGCGGGGCCGGAGGGCTACCGGAGCCCGTATGCGTCGACGGAGGAACGGCGTGGGCGGTGGGGGCGGCGCCCGCCTTTCGTGACGATACGGCGGACCGCGGCCTCGAGGGCGTCGCCGGCACGCGCATCAACGCGGTCGATTTCGACGGCGACGGCTGGACCGACCTCGTGGTGCGAAACGGGCGTCCTCAGGCCGACGACTTCTCGGTGGCACCCGCCTGCTGCGACCGCGGTGATTGCGCATCGTCTGACCCCAACGCGACCTGCCCGCGTCGGCGGACGTGGCTGCTCCGCAACGTGGGGGGCGGTCGCTTCGTCGACGTCACCGCGGAGAGTGGGATCATGCAGCCGCGCGCCGGCGACGCGACCGGCGCCACCGGTCGCCCCGGGTCGGTCTTTGCGTTCGGGGATGTGGACAACGACGGCGACCTCGACGCTTACGTGGGGCTTGGCCCCGATCCGGACGAACCCACCGACGAGACCAGTGAGCTGCTTCTCAATCGCGGCGACGGCACCTTCGAACTGGGTCCGGAGGCGAGCGCGCTCCGCGTCGCTCCGGCCGATGGCGCCCCTGCGGGGGCGGTGTTCACCGACGTCGATCGCAACGGCTTTCTCGACCTCTTCGTTCCCCAGAACACGCTGGGCAGTACGCCCCAACAGGATCGCCTCTACTGGTCGGATGGTTCGGGGGTCTACCAAGACATCACGGCGGTGGCGGGGATGACCACCGAGCGCTGGAACGCCCTCGAGGACCTCAACGAGGGCCGCGCCCACACCGTGGCGTGGAGTGGGGCGGCGTGTGATCTGAACGGCGACGGGTTTCCCGAGTTGTTGGCCGGTTCCTACGGCCGGTCGCCCAATCACCTCTGGCAGGCGACGGGGGTGCCCGGGCAGGTAACGTTTCTCAACCGAGGGGTGGCGTCGGGGTTCGCCTTCGACGCGCGCACCGACTGGTCCGACAACGAGTCGGCCCGGTGCCACTGTCAGCTCAACCCCGACGATGAAGGCTGTGCCGGGGTGCCCGCACCTACGCTCATCGCGTGCAATGGGCCGAGCGATGTCTTTCGGTGGCGGCACGACCGCGACCGCAATGCCTATCGATTGGGCGGCAACACCGGGGCCGTCGTCTGCGCCGACGTCGACAACGATGGCGACATGGACGTCTTGACCACCGAGATTGTCCACTGGGACGTCGGGACGTCGTCGGACCCGAGCGAGTTGCTGTTCAATGTCGGAGAGGGCGAGATCCGCTTCGAACGGCCCGGCAACGAAGCCACCGGACTCGTGCGCCCGCGCACGATTACCGCGTGGAACGACGGCGACATCACCGCGGCGGTGTTCGACTTCGACAACGACGGCTGGCCCGACATCTACATCGGCTCCACCGACTATCCCGAGGCCGAGGGCTTGCTGTACCGCCAGTCCGCGCCGGGCGCGTTCACACGCGTCGATGCGGTCGACGGGATCGACCACCACCGCAGCCACGGCGTCGCGACGGCTGACTTCGATCGCGACGGCGATCTCGACGTGGTCGTCGGTCACTCCCGGGCGCGGTGCAGCGGCGCCTCGGACTGCTACGACACCCAGCAAATACGCTTCTTCGAGAACGTGATGCCCGCCGGGAACTGGATGCAGATCCATCTGCAAGGCGCACCGGAGCTGGGGTCGAACGCGGCGGCGATCGGCGCGCGCGTGACCGTCGTCGGCGACGACGGCACGACCCAAACGCAGGAAGTGGCCGGAGGTTACGGCCACTTCGGGGCGCAGCAACCGCTCGTCCTCCACTTCGGGCTGGGCTCCGCCTGCCGCGCTCAAGTCATCGTGCGGTGGCCCAACGCCAATCTCGACGAACAGCGCTTCGATGTCGTGAGCGGTTACCGGTACGTCCTGCGCCAGTCCGAGACGGTACGCGTCGCCCCGCGATGACCGCCGTGACGTACTGGAGGGGGTCGATGCGTCCCCGGGCGGTTTGGTGGGCCCGGGGGTGCGCTCAGTTGCCGCCGCCGCTGCCGCCCGCGTTGCCACCGCCGGCGGCGTTGCCGCCACCGCCTCCCGCGCCGGCCGCATCGCCTCCGCTGCCGCCACTCCCTGTCGTCGTCGTGGCGCCGCCGCCGCTGCCATCGGAGCCCCCGCCGCTGGTGGTGGTCGAGGGGCCGGTGGTGGTGGCGGTGCTGGCGGACGCCGTGAACCGCTCGGGGTTTTCGAGTTCGCCGGCGCACGCGAACGGCCACGAGGCGGCGAGCATGGCGCCCACGAGGGCATAGAGGGTACGGCGGGTGTTCATGGGGGCCTCCCGGATGAGATGTTCAGTAGCGGTACGCGAGCGCCGCGCGGAGGACGACGTACTGGTCGAGCGCGCCGCCGGCGACGAAGACGTCGCCTGGCTCCGGGGAAAACGAGGAAAAGTAGCGTACGTAGGCGCCGCCGACCCGGGCCTCGAGGCCTACCGGGAGCACGAAGGCGACCTTCAGGCCCGCGTCCAAACCGAGCACGCTGACGTCACGGGCCGTCCCGTCGGGTCCCTCGAAGCGCTCGTAGATGCGATTGGCGGCAAATACCGGCGCCAAGAAGCCGAAGGAGGGCTCGAGCGCGATGAAGTCGACGAGCGGGATGCGACCGTCGAGACCGCCTCGAATCTGGCCGTACTTGACCGAGGCGACCTCGTTTTCGATGGCGCGACTGGGCTCGTCCTCGGGGCTGAACGTGAAGTTCAAGAAGCCGTAGCTCACGCGCGCCCCGATGACGATCGGGCGGTCCGAGGCATCGTCCAGGCGATACCGGAATCGAAGCCCCACATCCAACGCGTTAAAGCTCGTGCCAAACCGTAGTTGCCCGTCGTTCGTCTCCGACGTGAGGCCGAAGACCTGAAGGTATTCTGCGGTGACGCCGACCCCGAACGGCAGGCCGGGCTTGATCAACTCGAGGGGGTAGACGGCCCCGCCGACGACGAGCCCGGGCGCCCCGAACACGTCGTAGCCCCGCAGATTCGTCGAGTTTACGGGTGATTCGCTGTAGCCGAAGAAGCGCCCGGTCATGGCGGCGCCGACGTACGCCTGGGCGAATTCCCCGCCCGGTCGATGCGGCCGGTACGCGGCGTCGTCATCATCGTCGTCGTCGTCGTCGTCGTCGTCGTCGTCATCATCGTCGCCGTCGTCGTCGTCGTCTCCGATGGGGTCGTCGGGCTCGGGCTCGGGTTCGGGCTCGGGGTCGGCCTCGGGGGGCGGGGCGTACTGAAAAAAAGCGGGCATCAGGGCGTCCTCGAAGGCCGCCCGGCGCTCGTCTTCATCGCCTTGGACCGGGATGTCTGCCTCCGCGACGAGGTCGGTGTCCTCTGCGTCGACGACGAGGATCTTCGCCGACAAACCTTTGCCCGTCATGCGTACCCGGGCCACGACGGCCGCGACCGCACCCTCCTTCTTGAGCCCGCTTCGAATGACCCGGAGGAGCATTGGACGCGCTTGCTGAGAGGTCACGGCAAAGCTCATGGTTCCGCCCGGAAGGCCCGATCGAGCCAGCGCTCGGGCGAAGCTGCCCTTGGGAAGCACCTCCAGACCGTCCGGGACCAGGTCTTCGATGAGGTCGCGAACTTCCCCCGCCTTGGCCCCTTCGACCTTGATGGCGATTTTCTCGTCTTCGGCTCTGGCGGAGTGCGTCGTCGCGAAGACGACCACCATCCCGATGCAGAGTGCGAGCACCCAACGACACGTTCGTGGCACCGCGGCACCGTAATACAGAGCGCGGCGCGCGACAGGGACCTTCGCGTCCCCACGCGGGGTCGAGGGCGCCTCCGCGTGCAGTCGGGAGGGAGAAGTCCATGGCGACGGCAAGACGGGAGTAGGATGGTCCGATGAACTGGCGCTGGCGACGTCTCGTGAGGGGTCGCGTCTCGATCGGGTTGTGGGTCTTCGCCGGGGGGTGCGGTGGTGGCGCCGCCTCCGGGATCCCGGGGGGCCCAGGGCCGGTGGCGTCGTCGAACGTCTCGTCCGTGCGCGGACTCGGTGCGCGCTGCGAGGCGGGGGAGCGCGATGCCTGCGTCGCGTGGGGCGATGAGGTCGCCGCGGGTCGGCAAGACGCGGCCGGGGTCTCCGCGCCGTCGCTGTGGATGCGGGCCTGCCGGCAGGGCGATGACCGCGGTTGTCAGCGGATCGCCCGCGCCCGTCCGGGCCTCGACGAGGAGGCTCGGTTCGCGGCTCTGGACGCCGGGTGCGGATCCGGGTCGGGGGCGGCGTGTGCGGCCCTCGGCCGTGCCCACGCGACCGGTGCGGGTCAATCGCTCGATCACGAGCGGGCTCGTGAACGCTTCGACGCGGCCTGCAGGGCGGGGGACGGAGCGGGATGCGCGGCGTTTGCGCGGCGGGCGGAGATCGGCCTGGGCGGGCCCGTGCGCCCGCAGGCAGCCGCGGAGGCCTGGGCTCGGGGCTGCACGCTCGGCGATGCGGCCGCCTGCATCGTGCGCGGGCGTCGGATCGAGCAGGGCGACCGCACCCATCCGCCTGACCCCGCGGGGGCGTTCGAACGCTACCGCCGTGCGCGCGCGCTCGACCGGGAAGCGTGCGAAGGCGACGACGCGGTGCCCGCGGCGTGCGGCCGCCTGGGCGCCTTGCTCCGCGAGGGGAGCGGCGGTCCCGTCGCGAGGCGGGAGGGACGCGCGCTCCAAACGCGGGCGTGCCTCGCCGGCGACGCCCGCGGG
>JBCCLB010000123.1:0-14283 GCA_039027095.1 Myxococcota bacterium | reverse complement strand
GGGCGGCGCCGGGCGCGCCGGGGCAGGCGGCGGCGGGGGGGGCCGCTCTGGCGCCGCCCCGCTGGTTCGGACCGGCGCCACGCGAGGCGGCACCGGAGGCGCTGCCGTCGACGACGGGGCGGCGGGACGTGCCCGCCGGTTCGGCGCCGCCACCACCGAAGCCGCCGAGGGGAGCGCAACCGGTGGCGGCGTCGGTGCCTCGGCGGGGTCCGGGTCCATCTCGCGCCATCCCCACCCCCCCAGCCCGGCCGCGAGGGTACCGACCCCAAAGGCAACCCAGGGCCACCGCCGTGGCGTCATCGGCAAGGACCCGGGGGGCGCATCATCAGAGAGGGGCGGCGAGGCGCTGCGGCCTGGAGACAGCGGCACCGCTTCCGGGTCGACCCGGACCTCCGCGAGCGCCCGTCGCATCGCGGTCGCACCCTCGAAACGGTCGCTGGCGTCGAAGGCGAGTGCGCGATCGACGACCTGCGCCAGGGCCGAAGGGACGGCGGGGGCGACGTCGCGGAGGGGCGTCACGGGCTGGGTGACCACCTTGACGAGCGCGTCGGTGGCCGTCTCCGCGACATGAATCGGACGCCCGGTCAGCAACGTGAACATCACCGCGCCCAGCGAGAAGAGGTCGCTGCGGGCGTCGACGTCGTCGGGTCGTCCCCGTGCCTGCTCGGGCGCCATGAACAGGGGGGTGCCCATGACGTCGCCGGTTTGGGTGGTGCCGCGCCCATCTCCTTCGCGGATCCTCGCGATCCCGAAGTCGAGCACCTTGATGTCGCCGTGGTCGGTGATGAACACGTTGTCGGGCTTGAGGTCGCGGTGAAGCACGCCCACGGCGTGCGCCGCCTCGAGCACCGCGAGGATCGCATCGGCGATGGCCACGACACGGGCCGGCGGCAACCTCCCCTTTCGCTCCTGCAGCGCATCCAGCGTCTCCCCCTCGAGGAGCGCCATGACGAGGAACAAGCCCTGGGGCCGCTCGTAAACGTCCTCGACGGGCACCACCCCGGGGTGCGCGATCAGGTCCGCCGCTCGGGCCTCACGGCGAAACCGTTTGCGGATCAAGTCGTCGGTCGCGACTTCTGGGTGCAACACCTTGAGTGCCACCCGACGGTCACGGTGGGTGTCCCGCGCTTCGTACACCGCCGCCATCCCTCCGATCCCCAGCAGCGCCGCGAGCTCCCAGCGGTCGTCCAGGGTGGTCCCCACCCGATCCTCGGCGCGTTGCTGGATGTCACCCGGTTCGGGCAGGGGCGTGGGGTGGCGCATGGGGTGGGGGGCGGGGCTTGGCGGGTTCCGCCTGTACCGGGCGGCGACGTATGTAACCATGCGGGGCACATGGCTGGCACCTTGTCGCGCCATCGTCCGCGCCGTCGTCGCGGACCACGGCTCGAGCCTCACTGGTATCTCCTCCACCACTGCGACCGACCGCATGCGCGGCCGGTCCGTTACCCCCTCCGGCGCTTCGACCGCGTCGCACTCGGCCGGGGGACGGCCGGCGCGTCGGTCCGTGAGCGCCAACTACACATCGAGATCGATGATCCGTGGTTGAGTGCCGTCCACGCCGAGTTGGTCCGCGTCGGCGCGCGATGGATCATCAGCGACCGAGACTCGAAAAACGGGGTGCTCGTCGCGGGCGAACGCGTCGCGCAAGCCGAGCTCGTCGACGGGCAGATCATCGAACTGGGACGCACCCTCTGGATGTATCGCGAACAGCCGGAGTCGGCGGGCGCGGTGAAGACCCTCGGCACGACCCCGGACCTCGAACGAGGGGCGTTCACGACCCTCTCGCCGACGCTTCGCGCCGCGTTCGATGCGCTCGCCAAAGTGGCCAGCTCGGAGATCTCGGTCGTGCTCCGCGGCGAGACGGGGACCGGGAAAGAAGTCATGGCGCGAGCGATCCACGTGGCTTCCGGTCGCGAGGGCGCGTTCGTCGCCGTCAATTGCGGCGGCCTGCCGGACAACCTCGTCCACAGTGAGCTGTTCGGCTACCGCCGGGGTGCCTTCTCCGGCGCCGACGAAGACCGTCCCGGTCTCATTCGCAGCGCGCACGGCGGGACGCTCTTCCTCGACGAGATCGGCGACATGGCCCCCGCTTCGCAGACCGCCTTGCTGCGCGTCTTGCAAGAACGAGAGGTGACGCCCCTCGGCGCCACCCGGGCCGTGCCGGTCGACCTCCGGGTGATCGCGGCCACCCACCGGCCGATCGAGACGATGACGGGCGACGGACGGTTCCGCGAAGACCTCTACGCGCGCCTCTCGGGCTTTGTCCTCACCCTACCGCCGCTGCGGGAGCGACGAGAGGACCTCGGGTGGCTCGTGTCGCGTCTTTTGGGCCCCGATCGACCCCACGTCGCGTTTCAGCCCGAGGCGGCGCGGGCCCTCTTCCAACACCCTTGGCCCCGAAACGTCCGCGAGCTTTCGGCGGTGCTCGCCCGCGCGGTCGTCCTCGCCGACGACGAGCCGATCGACGTCGAGCACCTCGGCCTCGCGCCGGCGTCGGCGCCCGCGGAGAAACCTGCCCGCGCCTGGTCGCCCGAAGACGAAGCGCTGCGCGCCGACCTGATCCGCCACCTCGAGCGGCATGAGGGCAATGTAAGCGCCATCGCGCGCGACCTCGAGAAGGACCGCAAGCAGATCCGGCGTTGGCTCCAGCGCTTCGACCTGGACGCCGCGCGCTACCGACGCCGGTGACACCGCGTGTCGGAGGAGAAGAGGCTCCGTCGCAGGGGGCATGCTCATTCGGAGCAGGCGACGCCCAGACCGAGACCGACGAAGGGGACGCCGCAGTAGCGCGTGCCATTGCGCTCGAGATTGCACACGAGCGCGCCCGGGCACTCCTCGTTGCAACGGCACTCGGGGGTGCAGACGGCGACGTCCCCGGTGGTCACGCTGGTGTTGGCGACGTCCGCGCAGGTCACCTCGTCGACCGCGGCGCCGGTATCGGTACACGTCTCGAGCGCCCCGAGCGTACAGACCTCGATGCAGATCTGGGTGGTCGCCGTGAGCTCGGTACACGTGCCGCGGCACGGATCGGGGGTCGCATCGGAGGAGGGAGGGGTGCACGCCGCCCCCGCTGGCGCCCCCGTCGGCGCCTCGTCCGTGCAGAGGCCGGTGCGCCGGTCACAGAACCGTCCCGAGCAGTCGGCGTCTGCGTTGCAGACCGGACGACATACTTGAATCGAGGTGCCGTCTTCGCGTCGAAGGATGCCGCACCCCATGTCGCGCCGCCCCTGGCACTTTCGCCCGTCACCGTCGCCGACGGCGCACTTTTGCAAGCAGCGAGCGACGCCGTCGACGAGCGTGCAGGCGCCGCTCGCCGGGCAGTCGGCGTCGCTGCGACAGTCGAGCGTGCAGAGCCCGCCGGCCGGCCCCCGAGGCGCGGCGCCGGCCCCCCAACAGCGCAACCCCAGCACGCACGGCGCGGCGTCGTCGCACCGAGCCCCCAGCTCGCCCGTCCCCACGGGGAAGTCGTCGACCGACACCGCGCACGCCGCCGCGAGCGCCGTCGCCGAAGCGGCGAGCGCAACCGCCACGCGTCGCCATCGGACCGCCTTCAAAACAACCACCGGGCGGCCAGAACCGCACCGCCGGGGGCCCACTGCACGGCGAGCTCAGCGCCTTCGCGCGCCGCGCTTTCGTCATCGTTGGCGTCGCCGTCGACCACGAGGAGCGTGATGCCGGCACCGAGCAAGGCGAGCCCCGCCACCCACGTCGCCGTCGTGGTCGTGAGCAGCGCCCGCGCGTCGTCGTTCGCCGCCGCGCCTTCCGCCGAACACACCCGCGCCTCCGGATCGCAGGCGGCAGCGCCATCGTCCCGACGCGCCAACCCGACCCCGCCCGTCACCGCTCCGGCGACGACCGACAACCCGCCTACCGCCGACAGCACGATCCCAGCCGTGGTGAGCACACCCGAGGACGGGGAAGGCGTCTGATCCGGGGGGCGCGTCGAAGGCGCGGCCCCGAACGGTACCGGCGGCGCCCCCGATGGCGTCGGGTCGGCGTTCGGGCTGGGCTGCATGCGCGGACCTGGCGCCACCACCACCCGCCGGCGCTCTCCCTCGGCGACCCGTATCTCGATGTTGTTCGGGGCGTGGCGCGCGGCCCGCGCAACCAAGACCGTCACCCCCGGGTCGACGGGGATGCCGACCCGTTGCGCGGAAGCGACCAACACCTCCGCATCGGACGCGGCCCAGGCCACCACGAGGTCGGCCGGAGCCCCCGGCGCTGCGACCAGGACGAGACGAGGCAACCGGGGTTCGAGCGCCGCGATCCGCTCGCGCGCCACCGCGGCCCGGTCATCCCCGGCGGGCGCCAGCGTGTCGAGGGCGGCCCGGTAGCGCGCCCAAGCGGTCGCGATGCGCCCGCGCTGCTCTTCGCAGCGCGCCAAGTTGAGCTCGGTCCCCACCTGGGGATCGACCCTTTGACTCTCACGAAACCGCGCGCATGCGGTCGCGTAGTCGCGCCGCAGCATCGCGCTCCGTCCCTCGCTAAACAGCGACTCCGCCACCACCTTGGCGTCCTGGGCGTTCGCCCCCCCGGGGGCCCCCGTCATCACCAGCAGCAGGATGACCGCCGGCAAGATGACCGCGCGTCCGCGGGGGAGGGAAAACAGCGCCACGACCGGCACTATAACGGCGTAACCGCTCACATCCAGCGCGGGGCCGCCCCCTGGCGCGCGGTCGATCGCGATTCAACGGTCGCGCAGGGAGGGTCACGCCTTTAACCTAGGTCGATGCACTGGAAGCCTGGCGTCTCGCTCGTCCCGTGGCTCGGCGCGTTCCTCTTCGCGCTTGCCCCCACGTCCTGCCAGTCCCTCGAGACCCTCGAACTCGACCTCTGCGGCAACGGGGTCGTCGACTTCAACGAAGACTGCGACAACCGCGCCGATCCCGGCTGCCACGCTTCCGGGTCGAACGCCTGCCGCTTCCGCTGCGACGGTAGCTCCGTCATCTGTCCCGACGGCTTCGCATGCGGCTCCGACCAGGTCTGTCGGGCCCCGTCGGGCACCTTCTCCGAAAACGGCCTCGTCGTCGCGGGCCCGTCGACCTCGCTGGTCGCCGTCGACGCCAACGACGACGGCATCGACGAGCTCCTCCTCACCAACGACGAAGCGTTCACGCTCCAGTACATCGACGGCACCCGCACCCTCGGCACCCGCACCACCATCCCGGCCCGAGGCGCCATCCCCACCCTCGTCGACATCAACGATGACAACGCCAAAGACCTGGTTTTCGAAGCCAACGGAAGCTTCCTCAGCCGCGGACTTGCCGTGTTCCTCGGGCGGGCAGGAGCGAGGAGCTTTTCGCCCCTCGCCTTTTCGCAGAACACCGACTTTCGGGCCGACGTCATCACCACCGTCGAAGGACCGGGCGGCCTCCGAGACTTCGCCGTGGGGATCGGCGACGGGGGCATTGGGGTGGTGGGGAGCGCCAACGATGTGTCTGTGGTGAGGCTCGACGCGACGGGTCAATACGCCGTCAACCTCACCGGGTTCGCTACCGGGCCGTCGACCGACGCTCCCGGGCTCGACGCGAATCTCTGTGAGCTCGTCGTCACCGCCATCGCAGATCAGTCGACCCTCGACGTCACCATTCCCTGCCGATTCAACCCGGTCACCGGTGGATATCAGTTTCCCGTCGGCCAACCCACTCAAGGCGTCCGCCTCCAAGAACCGGTAACCCCGGTCTTCGAGCTCGAGGACTCGGCGCTCCAGCCACCGACCGTGCACCTCGCGCATGCCCCCGGCACGCGGGATGACTTTCTCGACATCATCGTTTCGAGGCCCGCAGAAGGCTGCCCCACCGACCCCACGGAGTCTCCCCTCGACCTGACGTGCTCCATCGGCGTGGGCTTTGGACAGGGGGCAGGAGCATTCCGCGCAACGCCTCCCGCCTCGGGCCCCGGCCCCGGGGCGACCGACGTGACGACACCAGAGTCTCTCGACGTCTTCATCTGCGAATCGGGACGAAGAGCGCTCGCGAACGACATGGTGCCCCCTGAGGAACGACGCCTCGCTCTGGCGCCGCTCTTCGTCGGCGACCTCGACGAAGATGGGCGCTCCGATCTCGTGTACGCCCACGGAATCTACTTGGAGCGCGCCTTCGACCGCGGCAACGGCGGCGGCACCTCGAGCGCGTTCTTTCCCGCGAACTGCTTCGACTTCGTACCGCTCATTTTCGTCGATGCGGGTGACTTCAACGGCGACGGCCATCGCGACCTGGTCGCGGTGACCATTGAAGAAACCGTGGTGCTGTACATCAATGACGGGAAGGGAGGCTTCACGGAGAATCCCGTACCCGAAAGCGGGTTCGTCACGGCGCTCAGCGTCGGCGACGTCGACGGCGACGGGAGAGACGACACGACCTACCTCGCCGAGGGTCCCCAGAATACGCAATTTAAAGTCGTGTTCGGCGACGACTTCAACGCCGGGGTCACGACCCAAGAGGTCGCCGCCATCGAAGACGCGAGGGCGTTGACGACAGGGCGCTTCGAGGAAGAGGACGCCGCGGCAGAAACCCTCGTGACGAGCGACTCGAGTTTCACCTTTTTTCTGGGGCGTTCGTCACGGCTCCTCATTGCCCCGTACCAAATCGGAGGGGGCGTCCTGCTCGCGGTTGGAGAGATCGACCCGTCGAGCGAAGGCAGCTCGGGGGTGATGCTCATCGAGGACGGTAGCGTTCGGCTCGTACCCATCTCCGAGGCCACACTTCAGGTGACCCCCAATTCCGAAATGCTCGAGGAGGTTTGGGCCACCACGGACTACACCGACGCGCGCGAGTTCGGCGCGACGAGGCTCATCTCGGCCGACGTGGACGGAACCGGGTCGAACGAGGCCATCCTCGTGGACGATCTCCGCGTTCGTGTCCTCGAACCGACATCGACGGACGCGTGGATGCTGCAGAGCGATTCCAACGACGTACTCCCGAACGACACCGAGAATCTCGACGGCTTCGGTGAGATCGCGTGCGAAAGCACCCGGCAGCCTTCGAACGCACCGTGGGCGATTCTCTCCGAAATCGGACCGCTCGCCGAAGACGTCGATGGCGATGGCGACCCCGACCTGGTCTTCGTCATTTTCACGACGGGTCCCGATCCTGACGGCAGCAGCGAGGACATCGACGTCGCGATTTCGGTGTGTATCGTCAAAAACGAGAACGGTTCCTTCGACTACGTCGGCGGCAGTGCCATCCCGGGCGTGGGCATGGCCTTCGTCGACTTGGACGGGCGTGCGCCGCGCGAGCTCGCCATCTCGCAGATCGAAGCCGACGTCGCCAACGACGGCGAAAGCCAGGGCGACGAAACCCCGAGGCTCGCCATCGTCGACCCTGAAAGCCTCACCAGTTCATCACGCTTGGTCGACATCAACTTGACGTCGGAGGTCGTAACTGCGGTCAGTGGTGACTTCGACGGGGACGGGGTAGCCGACATCGCTGTTTCGGACGAAACCCTCGGGACGCAGATCTTCTTCGGGGTGGAGCGGGTGACGAATCCGCGACCCGAGCAGGCCATTATCTTCGAAGAAGAGCAGGTATCTCGCGATCCTCCGGAAGAATGATACGATCGAATTTCCGCAGGGTCCGGAGGGCATCGCGGGGGAAGAGAACCTCCCCATGTGTCGCTTTTTCGTGACACGCGGGCTGGTTTAGGTCTGAATAGAGGTATGGGGACGGGAAAAATCGCGTCGGGGACGATACGTCGGGTGCCACGACTGCTGGTGCTCGACGACGACGACGCTTGCCGCCGCGCGGGGGTGCGGTGGTTCGCCCGCGCCCACTTCGACGTCGTGGGGGCGGCCAGCGTGCCCGAGGCGCTCATGGCACTGGAGACGCGGCGCTTCGATGCACTCGTGTCCGACATGTGGCTCGGCGACACGTCCGCCGCCGAGCTTCTCCGGGCGCTTGCCGAGCGGGGCATTCCGCTCCCGCCCATGGTGTGCATCTCGGGCGACGGCGACGCCGCCCGAAATCCAGCCTGGACCTTCGTCGCCCCCACCCATCGTCCGCTCCGCTTCTTCGATAAGCCCGCCGACTTCGCCCGCGTGCAGGTCGTGCTCGAAGCCTTCGTCGACCGCGGCCCGAGGCGCGCCGACACGGGCTGACCCGCGCGGCCCCCTACGGCACGGCGGGTCCCGGCTGACGGTACGCCAAGGCCGAAGCACGCGCTTCGCTGGACTCCAAGGCCGAAGCACGCGCTTTGCGGGCCACGTAGCGGGGATCGACAGCGCGGAGGACCACTTCCGCATGGGGGCTGTCCCGGCGGACCGCGACCCCGTAGTGGCTCCCCCCGACGCGGCGGCGCGAGAGGACCTGGTAGTCGCGCTGAAAGCCGTCGTGCGTCTCCAGGGCTGCCGTCATCGCCTTGTAGTCAGGGTGCGGGAGGTACACGAGATCGGGGCGTTCCTCGACGGTGAGGTGGTCGACGTCGAACGGGCCAAAGGCGAACGCCGCGGTGTTCAGCCCCGCGATGTCGACGATGCGGTGGCGGGCGGCGACGATGCCGAGAAACCCAACTTCGGTCGCCGCGATGGTCAACGGAGGCAGGCCGGCGAGTTGGTCGAGGCCGGGCCAGTACTTCCGCGGGCCTTTGCTGCTGGCGAGCCCCTCGGTGTCGACGGTGAGGCGATGCCGGAGGCGTTCGCCGGTCCCGCGGAGCCCCTCGGCCGCGAGCGGCAAGACGAGCATCCACGACGCCAGGTGGGCCAAGGCCACCGCGCCCGTGGGCACCGACCAGGTCGCGGCGACGCGCCGCAGCGCTCGGCCCGACAAGTACACCAGCGGGGCGAGCAGCGGCTGGTAGAAGCGCGCCGACATGCCCATGACGGGCAGCGCCACGAGCGCATGAAAGACGAGGATGGTCACGGTCGCGGCCGCGACGCCGCGTTCGGTCGCGGAGGCAGTCTGCCACCATACCCGGGGCCCCCTGGCGACAACCAACAACAGCGGGAGGGCGAGAAGCCACGCCTGCTCGGCAAAGACGCCGAGCTCCTTTATCCCAACGCCCCGGTACACGCGGCGGAAGCCGGGGCCATAGACCCCACTGGCCTTGGTGAAGAACGGAAGGGGGAGCGCAACCCCGAAGTACCACCACGCAGAGAGAAGCAGTCCGACCACCCCGAGCCCCAAGGCGAGCGCGAGGCGAAGGACCTGGCGGCGCCCGTGACTCGGAGCGGGCGAGACGGCGGCAAAGAACACGACCGCCGCCCCGAACGCGACGGACTCTGGACGTATCCACAGCGCCAGCGCCGCGATGAGACCCACCCGCCAACCCCGGGAGGGCTCGCGCTCGAAACGGTCGAGGCCGCCGATCAGCGCGGCGATGAACGCGACCCCGAACCATGCGTCCATGCCCGACACCGCATGCGCGGCCGAAACCGGAGAGGCGACGACGACCGCCACCGCCGCCGCGGTGAGGCCACCCGCCGCACCGCCGCCCGCCGCCCGTATCCCGAGATGTGCGAGCAGAGCCACGCCGACGAGGGCGCAAATGGACGAGGTGACGAGAGAGGCCAGCGCCGGGTCGACGACGACCCACCGCACCATCACCACCGGCACGAGATAGAGCAGCGAGGTGAGGCCGTACGCTGGGCCGTCGCTGGCGTTGAAGGACACCCCGTGACCCGCGGCGACGTTCTGCGCGTACCGCTGAAAGATGAACGCGTCGTCCCAGACCGTCGCGCCCTGCCAGCGCGCCAACGCATGGAGCACCAGCGTAAGTCCCGACAGCCCGAGCGAGGTCCACGCAAGCCGAACCAGAAGCACGCGGTCGAAGCGTGAAGACAAAGAAAGCACGTCGATCCCCCCAGCACCTCGCATTCCAACCGGTAGGGCTGCGAGATCACGAGCCGTGTTGATTCTGACGGCCGAAACCCGTGCCAGATCGTGCCACATTGGCGCACTTCAGCGTGCGATGTCTCCAAAGGTCTGAGGGAACGCTACGTCGTCCGCCCGTACCCGCGGATTTCAGTGTCGCGACAAAACCGACGTCATCGCGACGCGAAAGTCGACGGGGGGTGCGGTTTTCTGACCTCGCCGCTGCCGCTGACGTCTCTGCCCGATGCGTCGCCCAGCTCGACTGGAGCGCACGCAGGAGTTTGGGCTCGAGACATGTCGTGGAATGCGTGGTGGCCGTGCCGGCGGCGAATCGGGGCGATCGCCCTCGGCGGAGCGATGGCGATGGCCGGTTGCATCGGGGCGATCGGGGACGGGGGCACAGGGGCCGGCGATGCCCCTCCTCTCCCGCCCGACAGCGAGCCCAGCGAGAGCCCGCTGATGAAGCTCTCGACCGAGCAGTACCGCAATACGGTCACCGACCTTCTCGCGGCGACGGGGCTTACGCCGATGCTCCCGACGATCGAGCCATTTCTCGCTTCGATCCCCGCCGACGGGACCGACACCTTTTCGACCCTCGACGACCGGATCGCGAGCGAGCACTTCAACGCATACTGGAATGTCGCCATCGGCATCGGGGACGCCATCGAGGCCGACGCGGTGTTGCGAGAGGCGCTGGCCGGCGCGTGTGCGACCGAAGGTGACCTCACCGATGGCTGTGTCGACGACTTTCTCCGGTCGTTCGGCCGGCTCGTCTTTCGCCGCCCCCTCACCGACGCGGAGCGCGCCCGCTACGCCGAACTGAACGACGGCGAGCGCTCCCCGGCCGAGGCCATCCGCGCGATGGTGGTCACGCTGCTCGTGTCGCCTCAGTTCGTCAATCACGTCGAGGTCGACGGACCCTCGTTTCAGGGACGCGACGACATCCTGCAGCTCACCCCTTACGAGTTGGCGTCGCGGCTTTCGTACACCCTCTGGCGGACCATGCCCGACGAGGCCCTCTTCGCCGCGGCCGAAGACGGAACGCTCGGCACCGACGAAGGCTTCGCGGCGCAGGTCGACCGCCTCTTCGACGACCCGCGCGCCCGCGACACGATTTGGCAGTTTTACAACGAATGGTTTCGTCTCGACCGTTTCGCGGGGTTTCAGACCAACCGACCCGGGTTTCAAACCCTCGCGGAAGGGGAGAACGTGGGGGAAGAGGGCTACGACCACTACGGCGACATGGTCCGCGAGGTCCGCGACCTCGTGGCCCTCGTCGTGTGGGAGAACGAGGGCACCCTCGACGAGCTGTTGACCACGAACGTCTCCGTGACCGATTCGGAGGCCCTCGCCCGCCTGTACGGCGTCGCCCCCTACGACGGCGAGGGCGACCCGCCACGCTTTCCCGAGGGCGAGCGGGCCGGGATCCTGCAACGCGCGGCGCTTCTCGCGAACCCATTGGAGCAAACGAATCCCTTTCACCGCGGCGCCGTGGTGCGACGCTACGTGCTGTGCGACAGCCTTCCCGCCCCGGACCCCAATGCGCTCCCCCCGGGCTCGCTCGACGCCCCTCCCATCGACGCCGAGGCCACGACGCGCGAGCGCTTCGACGCCAAGGTCGTCGGCAACAACTTGTGTGAAGGTTGTCACGCCCGCTTCAGCGACATCGGCTACGTGCTCGAGGCCTACGACGCCCTCGGGCGCTACCGCACGATCGAACGCGTCATCGACGAAGAGAATGGCGACGTGATCGCCGAACTCCCCATCGACGTCGACGCCCCCGCCCGGATCGAGGCGGGCGACAGCTCCCTCGTCTCGGGGCCGGCCGAGCTCAACGAGCGCATCGTCGCGAGCGGAAAGGTCGCCGACTGTATTTCGGAGCAGTATTTCTCTTACGCCCTGCGCCGCAAACCCGGCCGCGAGACCGGCGACCGCAACCTCGAAGATCAAATGGCCGAAGCCACCGGCGCCTCGCTGCTCGAGGCGTTCAAGACGCTGGTCCTCCACCCGAGCTTCAAAGCGCGCAAGGTAGGTGCCCCGTGAAATCCGTATCGCGTCGAAACTTCCTCCTCGGATCGGGCGGCGCCGTCCTCGCCATCCCCTTCCTCGAATCGTTGGCCAGTAAAGAGGCGCTCGCCGCCCCGGCTCCCAAACGGCTCGTCGTGATGAAGTCGTTCAGCACCCAGCTCATCGAGGAGTGGTACCCGACGATGTCGGGCAACGGATACCAACTCCATGACGACGTCTACTCCGGCAACAAGGCCGACGGGACCACCCTTCTCCACCAGCCGTTGGGCGGTGGCCCTTACACCCAGGCGCCCTTGACCGATTTTCAGTCCGACACCGGGATCTCGAGCATTCTCGGCCCGGCGCTGAACCCCTTTTTAAGCAAACTCACCCTGATCCGTGGGCTCGACTTCCTGCCCACCGTCAACCACAACTACGGCGGCATTCTGGGCAATTACTCGTCGTGTACGAGCGCGACCCCCTGCAACGCGGACGGACTGCCCGACATCAACACCATCGATCAGGTGCTGGCGTATTCATCGAAGTTCTACGCATCGGCACCGTGGGCCCGCTTTCTCAACGTCTCGCAGGGCGTCGACGACGCGATCTCGTACTCGGACCTGGGGATGCCGGGAGGGACCATTCAGCATCTCAAAGCGCGGACCAATCCGCTCGATGCGTGGCGCGACATGTTCGAAGGGGCCGAGCCCCCCGAAGGGACACCCGCCGGGCCCAACCGCGACAAGCTCCTCATCGACCGCGTCTACGAGGACTACGTTCGTCTCCGCGACCACCGACGGCTGTCCGCCGACGACAAACAGCGCGTCGACCGATACCTCACGCTCATTACCGAGCTCCAGGCCCGTCTCGACGGGGGCACCACGCTGTCGTGCACGATGCCCGAGGCGCCCGAGTCGCTGGAGAACAACTCCGGCACCAATTCGGGTGACATCGAGCGCAAGTGGGAGCTGTTCCTCGACGTCGTCGCGGCCGCGCTCATGTGTGACCAAACACGAATCGTGACGATGAGCATTCACAAGGCGCTCGGACCGGGCCCCGACGCGGGCGACCCCACCCTCCAGGGTCACTACCACTCGGAGGACGCCAGCGGCGGCACCTGGCACGGCCTCGCCCACGATTGGGGTAACCCCAACGCGCGCCGCATGCTCGCCGGCATCAACACGTGGATCGCAAGTGAGATCTTCGCCAAGCTCTGCGCCCGTCTCGACGTCGACGAGGGGGAAGGACGGACGGTGCTCGACAACTCGTTGATCTACTGGGGCAACGAGATGGGGTTCAACCACATTGCCTACAGTGTGCCGTGCTTGCTCGCAGGAAGCGCCGGGGGGTTCATCCAGCCGGGGCGATACCTCGACTACATCGATTGGAACGGGCAATCCTACTTTGGGCAGGAAAACGGCAACGTCATCAAGGGCATCCCCCACAACCGGTTGCTGGTGACGATCCTCCAGGCCATGGGACTCGACCCCGCCGACTACGAAATGAATGGGCAGCCGGGGTACGGCTCGACGAGCACCGCGGGAAAGAACCCGAGCCAATGGCCTACCGACTACAACCTGGCCCAAATCGGTGACGTTCTGCCAGGAATCCAAGGGTAGAACTCGCCCTTCGTCTCCCGCCCCTACGATGGTCGGTGGAGACACGACCAACCCGCCGCATTGCATTGCTTTTTGACGTGGTCGATGAAGACACGGACCCGGAGGGGCAAGTACGTGCGCGAGGGGTAGACCAACCAAATGGCCCCATCGTGTTCGGTAGACGTGACGTCGTGCCCGGGGAAGAGGTCGACCAGGGTTCCGCGTCGCAGATCCTCGAGAATGAGCCAACGCGGAAGGAGGGTGACGGCCATCGCCGCGCGGGCCAACTGGCGAAGGACCAGGCCGTCGGTCACGCGGTAACGGACGTCGACCTCGACGCGGGTGCCACGACCTTTTGCATCCCGGAAGCGCCAGCGGCCGCCGTGGCCGTCGTACGGAAAGACCGCCGCCCGATGGCCGGACGAGCGTGCGATTTCGTCGGGTAGCGTCGGCTGCCCGTGGCGGGCCACGTAGTCTGGACTGGCGACGACCGCGCGGGGCATGGGGGCGAGCTTGGTGGCGACGAGCGAGGACGGTTCGAGCACGCCAAAACGGATGGCGACGTCGATGTGGTCTTCGATGAGGTCGTTGCGCGCGTAGTCCAAGACCAGGTCGAACGTGAGTTCGGGATGGTCCTGCCCGAGCGCGACGAGCCAACGGGTGAGGTGCTCGTGGGCGAACACCAACGGGCAAGCGACCCGCAGCAATCCTCGCGGGGTGGTCTCGCTCTCTCCGACGAGCGCGGTCGCGCGGTCGAGTTCGTCGAGCAGCGGTCCGATGCGTCGGTGAAACGCTCGCCCTGCCGGCGTGAGGGCCATCGCCCGCGTCGTACGCTGGACCAAGCGCCGGTCGAGATGGGCTTCGAGGGCCGC
>JBCCLB010000122.1:0-14582 GCA_039027095.1 Myxococcota bacterium | reverse complement strand
GCGGCGGACCCAACGGAGGGAGGTCGGCGGGGAGCGTCGGCGAAATCGGAGGCGGCGGCGGGTCGACGACCGCGGGGGGGCCCGGAACCAGGGGCGGCACCGGAACCGGGGCGGGCTCGGGCGGCGGCGCCGGGACCGGGATGAACAACACGTCGCCAGGGTAAAGCTCGTCGGGCGAGGCTCGTTTCTGCCGGTGCGCGTGATTCTGCGGGTGGTTCCAGATCGCCCCCACCGTCGTTCCGTGGTCCATCGCGATTTTGGCGAGGTAATCGCCGAAGACCACCGTATATCGCTTCGTTGCCATCGTGTCGGTTCCCGGTCAGCAGCTGTGGCGTTCGATCAACCCGAGGATCAGGTCCTCGCCGAGCAGGTCTTCTTCGCTGATGCCCTCCGCCGTCGCGAATTCATAGAGGGCGCGAATGGTGTGAACGCCGGCGACCCCCGACCATTCCTCCAGCAGGTGACCGAGACTCCGGAGGCGGGATTGGAGGCCGCGGGTGGTGGTGGCCGGGTCGAGATCACCAATTTCGAGCGCGAGCGGCTCGTGGCCTGCGGGGTGGACCACCACCCGGCGCACGGTCGCGTGGTCGATCTTGAGGACGCCGTCGCCGTCGGTGAGGGCGTAGTAGGGGTCGCCCGCGGCCCACACCGCGCATCGATGGTGGGCGAGCGGACGGCCTTCGACCACGATTTCGACCTCGACCACCGTCGGCATCACCTCACCGACGAAGGCGTTGTCGCTCTCGCGCACCAGAGGGTGCCGCGACGGCGTCAGGTAGGGGACGGCGACCTCGTCGCCCGGGCAAAGCACGTACGGGTCCCTCATTTGCGCCCACAGCGCTTCGTTCTCGGGGTCGTCGCGGATGAGCGTCGGCGGCACCCCGTAGAGGTCGGAGAGGGTTTGCAGGTCCTCGCCGGGCTTCACGCCATGCCGACGGTGCCCATCGGGGACGGCCTCCAAGTCTTCGGCGAAGGCGACGCCGGGAAATGAGACCGTGGCGTCTTCGTCGAGGTGGCAGGAAAAGACGCCGTCGGCGTTCAACCGGCCCGATCGACGTCTTCCCGACGCCATCTCGAGCACGAACGGACGGTGCGCGCACGGGGCGCCGTCTTCGTCGACCAGCGACATCGTGGTGTTGGGCTCGGGGGCCGTTGCGACCGGATCGAGCGCCTCTACCGGAGAGTTGAGAAGGATCTGGGCGCCGTCGACCGCGGCCTCGCTGGTGAGCCCCACACTCGCCCCCTGGGTCGAAGCCAACCACACCTCACCGCCCTTCAGCGACACCGTGGCTCCGGCCGCGACCACGTCATCGTCGAGCGTGATCTGCGCGCGGTTCGTCTCGAGGTGGAGGGTCGGAGCCCGAAGGCGGATCTCGTTCGGGCCTAGGGTCAGCTCGCTCTCACCGACGCGGAACGTGATCTCTTGGGTGCTCTCCACCGTCACGGCGTGGCTGCCGGCGATCGACACCGAGCCTAAGGCGTCGAGGTCGATGGATCGCGGCGCCTCTTTCGTTCCCGCGGCGATCATCACCGAGCCCTCACCTTCAAGTCGGTGGTCGCTTCCGAGGCGCACGCGGGACACACCGGCCACCTCGAGGTCGACCTGCCCCCCCACGGTGGTCCGCACGTGACCCTGAAGGTCGGCCTGACGGTTGCCCGCCACGATGAGGGCGTCGTCTTGCTCGAGTTGGGTCGTGCGCGGTTGATGGTGGGTGGCGACCACCGGCGCCGCGTAGTCACGGGTGACCGGTCCGACGAACGATTCGTGGGTGGCCCCGTGGACCGTGGCCTCGCGTTCGCCGTCGACCTCCGTCTCGTGAAACGTGGTGACATGCTCGCGCAGCGCGCCCTGGGAGTGCAGGTACACCTCCTCACCTCCCGCCGCGTCCTGAAAGCTCAGCTCGTGACCGCCTCCGCCCGGGACCGACTGCGTGCGCCACCCGCTGCGGGTCTTCGCCTCGGGGAGTTCGAAAGGCGGCGGCTGAATCGGATTGCGGAGCTGGCCCAGCAAAAAGGGTTGGTCCGGGTCGCCGCCCATGAACCCGACCGCAACCTCGGAACCGATGCGCGGGATGTGCTGCGCCCCCCAGTGGGGGCCGGTCCACTGCTGGAGCGGCCGCACCCAACACGAGGCGTGCTCTGGGGTCGCCGCCCTCCGGTCCCAATGAAAGCGCACGCGCACGCGCCCCATTGGGTCGGTGTGAATCACGGCATCGGCGGGGCCGACGACCGTGGCCGACTCCGCCACTTGAACCACGCGTCGACGCGGAACTTCCGGCCGATAAGGCACATCGTCCGGCACGAGGTGCGAGGTCAGCCGAAAGGTGCCCGCGGCGCCCGAGAGCGATACGTCGCTGCCCACCACCACCCACCGTCGGTTCAGCGCGGGATCCGGGTGCTCGGCGAGGGCCAGGGTGTGGCCGGCACGGAGGCGCGGGTCGTTGGCGGTCACTACCGCGGCGCGCACGTCGCGCTCGAGCTGTTCGCGCTGGGTGGCGGCGAGCCGAGCGAGCGACGCGTCTACGTCGTCGTCGAAGGGCGCGTGGTGGGTGAAGAACTCGCCGGCACCGTCGGCGTCGGAGGCGCGGTTCTGATGTTGAATGATGCGGTGGGGCTGACGGTGGTCGTACCCGCGGGCCACGACCCGCGGCGCCGGTGAGCGACGCCGGAAGGTGGCCTCGGTGATGCACGAAGCCGCGCGGAGGGCCGCCCCCCCGGGCCGGAACGGCAGCGTCAGCTCGCCCTCGACGACCGGCGGGTAGTGGTACGCCGAAGACGCGACGACGATGACGTCAAACGGGTTCTCTCCGGTCGGCCCATCGACGGGGGTCCGCTCGGCCGCCGCAAAGAAGAACATGGCGCCCGCTTCCGCCAACAGGCGTCGCACGAAGTCCCAGTCCGTCTCTTCGTACTGGACGATGTAGTCCCGGGGGCGGTCGAGCCCTTCGGCGAGCCAGCGGCAGGGGACGCGGTGCTCGTCGAACAACATGGTGATGACCTCTCGGATGGCCACGTCTTGAAAAATGCGGGTGTTCCGGCGCTGCGTGAGCCGCCACGCGGCGGGCCTCAGGGTCACCCGCATCTCGAAGCCGGGGCGGGGGTCGTCGGCCCCCACCACCGTCGTCACGTCCACCCCCACCACCAGGCCCCGACGACGATGCTCGTGGCCCTCCGGCGAGGTGGTACACAGCGTTCCGGGTACGCCGGGAGCCACGGCCTCGTCGGCGAACGCGACCGGCAGCGTGACTTCGAACCGGTACAGCTCGTGCAGCGCCTCCCGCGCGGCCACTTCGGACACGACCAACGCACGGCCGCCTACCTCGAGGGCCACCGAAGGGACGGACGATGCATCGGTTTTCGACATTCCTTCCGTGTCGCATCAATACCGCGGACGGCGTCGAACCGATACGCTGTTCACCGCCGCCGTCGCATCGGACGGCCGAGAGGCTGATTCGATCTACGACGTCGGTCTTCGGCGGCGAACCACCGTCACGCGCATCCGCAGGTCAGTGCCGCCTGAATCGCGACAGACTGTCCTGCAGGATGCTCCCGATGCGCGGCGCCAACGGCGAGTAGTCCATGACCTCGCGAACCTCTGGCCACGCTCGCTCCACGCGGTCGGCCACGTCAGCAACCTCGTCCACGAAGGGCGTCCCGCCCACCCCGAGCCGACGCTGGAGATCGCCGAACGTGCTGAGACGCACCCGGTCGAAGTCCTTGCTCCCGCCCAGCTTCAACGCCAGGTCTTCGGTCGACCCATCGTCCCGATACGGCTGAGTGCACACCAGGTCGTAGGCGGGCGAGAGTTGAGGGCGCCGGGGGTCGCGATAAAGCAGTGACCAGTTCTTGAGGTGCGCGTCTCCGTTTCGGGTCAACACGCAGAAGGCGAGCTGCCGAACCATTCTTCGCAGGGACGACGCATCGTGCCTTCGATAGACGAGGTTGGCGAGGGGTTCGTAGGTACCATCGTACTTCGCACGCGGGTACCAGCCTCGCACCTGGGCGAAGTCCTCCATGTGGACGCGGCCCCCGCCTTCCTCGCGATCGAAGCGACGCACGGCGTACGCGTGAAACTCCGCTTCAGGCCACACCGCGTCCGGTACGCCTTCGAGCTGATCGCGATGTACCCATCTCGTCTCTGGCACCTCGAGGCCCGCGCGACGGGCGAGTTCCATCATTGCGAGCTCGTTGAGGGTCGCAGGGGGTCCCGACGGTACCCGTCGTCCAGGACGAACCAGGTGTAGTCGGCGCGGGCGGTAAGGGTGCCCACCCGTCGGTCACCCAAACCAACCGAGAAGCGCCGCTCAGGCGCCGGCATGTTTCACGCGCGCGTCGCGCTCCGGCTCGGTCGCATCGAGGTCGAGCGTGTCCAGAGGGGGCGTGTCCTCGATCTCGGCCTCGGCCATCCTCATGAGAAACCTGCGCGTCGTCATGTCGACCGCAGCGTCCCGGGCATCCAAGAGCGGCTCTGCGCGCCCTGCCTCGAGATCTGCGGCCATAGCGGGACTCATCGCATGGGACTGGAGGACCTCGTGCCACTGCCCCTCGTTCAGCGTGGTCGGCTTGACGGCCAGGTAAAGCACTGCGTCCGGGGTGGCGTCGTCTCCCAGGAGGACGACCCGATTCCCCACGCGGGTCAGTCCGGCCGTCGCACCCGGCACGAGCAACGAAAGCGCCGCGCTGGCCGTGGTCTCCCCACGGAGCAGGTCGGCAAGGGCTTCCTGCTCGTACGGTCGGCCGTTCCGCACCGACCGAGGTTCGAGGGCCCACATCGCGCACAGGGCAAAGCGAGCGGCGGCGGTGGTGCTCCTGAACCGCGGCATCTCGAAGCCGAGATCGCGGCCGGCGGTGGCGTGGAGCAACGCTCCAACCGATGCCGTCTCGTCGGCGAGGTCGACGCAAGCGCCCAGGGTTCGCATCGCGTTCGTATAAGAACCGTGCGCCATCGCGGGGCCGACCATCGCCGCCCGCCAGAACCAGCGTCGCAACAGCGTACGGTTTCTTTGCGCCGGTTCGGGGTGGTGGGCGAAGAAACGGGCCAAGACCACGAGAAGGTAACGATAGGGGAGAAAGGCGAAGTGCGGTACGCCCGCCTCAGATTGGAGAAACCGGATCGCACGCTCGAGGGCTTCCTGCGTGTGCAGATGGGCGTCCTCGATCGGCTCGCCGGCAAACTCTCGGCGAACGCCGGGTTCGAATTCCGCCCGGACCTCGCGCGTCACATCGGCCCCGCGACGCGCGAGAAACGCTCGGAGCACGGTGTCTTCGTCGATGAAGCCAAACCCCATCCGGCCGTCGATGTCCTCGGCAATCTCCGACAAGTCTCGAGGTCGGTCGACCCCGGCGTCGCCCGAGTGCAAAGCAGAAAACACCTCGGCGCGGGACAGCCGCTTTCCGTAGTTGTTCATGCGGTCGAAAATGTCACGGAGGACATTTTCGTCTTCCTGAGTCACGACGTAGGCGGGAACCTTGAACTGACGGATTAGCTTGGCCACCCGTGTCGCCTCCTCGAAGTGCTCGCCCGCCTCGGGGTGGTCGCGCAGCCATGCCAAAAGTCGCTGCAGATCGGAAAGCACGGGCAAAGGGAGTCGATAGGGACCCCGTGCCCGCGTCGATTCGAGCTACGGCCCATTTCCTTCGTCGGGTGACCAGCAGGTCTCGGGGAGCAGCGCCACGAACCGCTGGTGCATGGTGGCGTACTCGGCCGACACAAAGTCGCGCTCCCGGCGGAGACGTTCCGCCAGACGCGTCGAGGCGTCGGCCTTTTCTTCGGCGCTGAGGGGTACCTCTTCGAGGCACGGGGGCGGTACTCCGTCGCCCTCGTATTCGCCATAAATACACTTGCGCGGAGTGTCGGCCTGCAGCGCGTCGGTCACCGCTCGCTCGAGCGCCGAAAGCCGGCCCTCGATCTCCGACCGCAGCGCTTCGGGAGAGGTGCGCGCCTTCCGGTAGAGCTCCTCCGCGGAACGGGTCTCCGTGATCCGGATGGGCTCGAGACCAACCTCGAACTGCACCCCCATGCCGAGGAACGTCTGGGCTGTGACCTCTCCTCGTGCGACGCGTCGAAACGCGACGCTGAAGTGTTCGCCCAAAACCCTTTTTCCTCCCTCAGACCAGGCGAGCGCGACCCCTACGCCGTCGGCGGGCGGCACATCGGCGACGCTGAACGAGAGCCCGAAAACTTCAGGCCACCGCTGCGGGTAGTGCATCACGGCGAGGGATGTCCAGGCCACGCCCGCGCCCTTGCGCGTATCGCCACCCGCGCAATTGATGTGCGCGCCCGGGCCTCGGCACCATTCGAGCTTCACGAAGTTGCCGATGCGTCGCCGGGGGTAATGGTAGAACCCATCTTCGCCGCGGCGCTGAAGGCACGTCTCGAGTCGGTCGTAGCGGGCGGCGGAACGGGGCGCGCCGAATTTCAGCGTCGATCGCGCGACGAGATCGTCTTCACCAACGTATCCCGCCTGGGGGGTCGGAGGCGTCGGCGGCGCGGCGCCGGAACGATGCGACGGCGTGCACCCCCCGGGGCCCGAGCAGCTCGTCGACGCCCAGAGCAACACGGCCGCTCCTCGTGTGCGTCGTCCTTTCGCGATGTGGTCCATCACCCTGTTTGCGTACCACGGCTTTCCCCGCGTCGGCTTCTTTCCCCGAGAGCGCGTTAGACCCTGTTGGCGTTTCCCAACGCCCGATGGGCGCGCCCAACGTGAACCGACCCCTAAGTGCGCAGCATCACCAAGCCTCGACCCAGGCCCATCCTTTGCAAAACCCGTTTTCAAGATTCGGGGCGAAACGCCCCCAACGCAAAGGACACGATCATGACTCCGCTCACGCCAAAATACCCCTCGGCCCTACTGCTCATGGCCGCCTTGGTCCCCGTCGCATGCTCGATGGACGCCGAAACGACGCCGCCCGCTCCCACTTCCGTCCTCGAGGAATACGCAGAAGAGCAGGCGCAGCTCGTCGCATTGAAGTCCGTCACCGTCGAGGATTCGACCGTCACCCTTCGCTTTACCAACCACGGCCAAAAGGTCCCCGAGGGAGGGTACGAAATCGCGTATGGCCCGACGGAGGCCGATATTCAACGAACGCGCGAAGACTTTTCCCGCCTCCACAGTGACGACATGCATCTCGAGATGACGTTCGAACTCGAGAACGCGGCAAACATGTGGTTTGCCGTATTCGTGCGCGACAACGAAGGCTACTACTACACCAACGCGCTCCAAGCGGGCGCAGACGATCCCCCCGGACCACCGCCCCCGCCGCCACCGCCCCCACCGGTCGACGACGAGCTCCCGGAGAAGGTGACATGGCTCCGCACCTACGAGTTTGGCAACGAAACGTCCGTGCAAGACGGAAGTCTCTACGGCGACCACTTCGATGTCTGGGGTGACCGACCGGTAGAGCTCGTCTCCGACCCCCTCGCCGACGATGGCCAGGCGGTCCGCATGAGGATCGACCGCGACGATACGCTGGGCCACGAAGGCGACAATGGCGCTTCCCGCGCGGAGATCACGCTCAAGGCTCCCGCCATCGACAACGATGACTTACGCGATCTCTTTGCGACGAACATGGGCAATGCGTATGCGCGCTACGGAGCGACCGTCGTCTATCAGGTTCGCACCCGCATCGGGGAAAACTACAGCTTCGACCCGGCGTCTTCCGCCAACGGGTTGGAGGACGAATGCAACTCGCTGTGGGAGTTCAAGATGGACCGCTACAGCGGCACCCACGGCAAGCACCTCCAGGATGCGCTCATCCGCAACCGCATGGAGGCGCGGCAGCACAACATCATCTTCAAGTCCGACGGGACACCGCCCGAACTGCTGTCGAACGGGAGCTGGAAGTACTCGAAGAGCAACCACGGCGTGATGAGTACGATCGAGGACGCCGAAGTGAGCGCCTACACGAACTGGACCATCGTCGCGAAGTGGCACCTCACCGAGGGCTTCATGCGCGTCTACAAGGACAAGGAACTCGTCTACGACCGGACCGACACCTACACCGTTTACAACGCCCAATCCGACGACGATGGGAGTCGCTGGGGACCGTATTTCAAATTTGGTGCGTATGACGCGTGCTACAAGGCGGGATACCCGGCGAACAAGGTCGGCGACTTCCGGGAGGTCTACTTCGACCGGTTCCGCATCGGCGTCCTCGATTGAGGCTCACTCGTCGGGAACGAGGTCTTTGGTGACGTCCACGGCGGCCATGATCATCTGCACTTCGTCGGGCGCGATGTGGAGGGCTTGCGCCAGGGTGTTCAGGTCACGCTTTTCGGCGGCGTCGACCTCACCGTCGGCCTGCGCCATCATGACCGCCTGGGCCAGGGCAAAGCGGCGCTCCATCTCGTCGCTAAACTGGTCGCCGAGGGAGGTGATGTCGGGAGGGCCCTTCCCCAACTTGGCGACCAGCTCGTCCCGACGCGCCGAGGGGATGTCGAGCGCGCTCATCACGTTCTCGAGCATCTCTCGCTCTTCGGGGGCCAGGCGGTCGTCCGACCACGCCACGAAGCCCAGCGCCTTGATGAGTCCCTCCGCGTCGTCGACCACCGGGCGACGCTACCTCCTTTGGCCGAGCGTGGCCATGCACCGGCCCATGGATCGTGGCTGGCCCAGTCGAACGTCGGTTGTGGGCCCAAATTTCAGATACTTCTAGCTGACACTCCGCGTCCTACGTTGGCTTACATGTAGGCATGATGTGTGCAGCCATGCGGGCAACATGAAGTGGAAGTGTGTGCGACCGGTGCTCCTGGCGGGTCTGATGGCCGCGACGACAGGGGGCTGCTCCGACCGTACTGTCGGCGGCCTCGGCCACGACGTCACCGAAGACGAAGGCGGCGTGCTGACGCGGCTGTTCGGGCGACTGACGTCGGCCTTTCAGGACAAGGCGGACCAGGACGATGCGGTCGTTCCGGCCTCGGACTGGGTACCACCGCGCCCCGGCGACGACCCCGCGGTCGATGAGCTGTTCGACGTGATGGGCCTCGAGGAGGTGGCGCCGACGGAAGACGCGATGAATCTCGACGGGGCGCTCGTCGGGCTTTACGAGCACTTCCCCGACGAGAGCGATCCCGAGGACTTCTACGAGGAGTTGTGTTTCTTCGCCAAGTCCCCGGGCGGCACCCCCTCGGCGGAAGCCATGTTCTGGGCAGAATGGTTCGGCGTGCGCTCCGACGACGGCCGCGTGAGCGACATCGATGGCCAAGCGATCGGCATGGAGTGCGTTGGTTGCGAAGAGGGCAACGACGACGGGGGGGAAACCCGCGTGATTTTCTTCGTCAACGGGATCCGCGTCGACGCCGAGAGCCACTGCGACAACCTATCGCAGATCGCCAACAAGACGGGCGGGGTCGTGATCGGGGTCTACAACGGCACCGAGGGCATGGTCCGCGACGTGTGGCAAACCGCATGGGACCGATTCACGGTTCAGGTGGAAAACAAACTCGCCGAATGGGGCATCGATAAAACCATCGAGATGCACGACAACCGGGCCGCCACGACGTTGATGAACGCGATCCTCCACCGGGTCCGGGCCGGCAAACACGTCGAGGTATGGGCCCACAGCCAAGGCGGCGCGGTCACTGCCCTCGCGCTCACCCGGGCCCTGCGCCAGCTGGAGGCCGAAGGACGGTTCCCCGTGACGCGGAACGGCGAGGACTACCCCGAGGCCATCCGGGTCGTCACCTTCGGCAGCGCGGCCTCGCAGTGGCCCTCGGGGCTATGGCCCGAGGGCCCGATCTACACGCACTACGTGCACCTCCGGGACGCCACCCCGAGCGCCCTCGGGGTCGGCGCGTGGGGCGGCTTTCTGACCATGGGCAAGAAGCGCGCGGGCGGCGATGCCCAGATGGTCTTCTTCGACGGCGAAGCCCCCGCCGACCCCGCGAACGATCCACCGAACTTCACCCTCATCTCGCCCGACGATGCCGACGTGAACTTCACGGACCTCGCTCCCGAGCGCTACCACGGCAGCAACGAGATCTACTTCGAGATGTACGAACAGCAACACGGCGCCTGGCACTACTGATCCGGCGCCGGCGACTGGTGTAGTCTCGGGCGGTATGCCGCGACCGCCGGCCCCGCTGCGCCACGTGCAAGACCTGGAGCTCCTCCTCGTCGCGCATCACCCGCTGGTGTTCGTCGAGACCCAGGAGGAAGACCGCGCTGAGGTCATCCTCGAGCACGTGGCCGACCGCCAAAGCATCCCTTACCTCTCGTGGGACCCCGTTGCGGGCCTTCGTCCTGGAGGGGATGCCGACCCCATCCCCGACACGAAGGACCCGGTGCCGGCGCTCGACGTGGTGCTCGATTCGCCACAGGAGATGCTGGTTCATCTGCGCGGGTTCGCCGTCGCGCTCGACATGCCCGCCATTCAGGCGCGGATCACCGAAGTCCACCGTCGCATGTGGCGAAACCGGGGCGCCGTGGTGATGACGGGGCCCAGCCTCGCCGACTTGCCGCCGGCGATGGCGCGCCTTTTTACGTCGGTGCGGCTCGCCCCTCCCTCCGACGAGGAGTACCGCGAATACCTCGCCGAGTTGATGCGCGATCTCGTCAAACGAAAACCCATCCGCGTCGACATCTCTCCCGAAGACGCCGGACGCCTGGTGCAACGCATGCGCGGGCTGACGTTTTTCGAAGTGAAAAAGGTCTTCACGCAGGCGATTGTCGAGAACTGGCGCCTCGACCGCGCCGTCGTCGACCGCGTTCTCGAAGCCAAACAACAGGTGATTCAACGGAGCGGCGTGTTGGAGCTGACCCCGGTCGAGCGGACCTTGTCGGACGTGGCCGGTCTCGAGAACCTCAAGGAGTGGCTCGGGCGGCGGCGCGTGATGTTCGCCGCGCCTGGGCAGGCCCGGCAATTTGGCCTCTCGTCCCCGCGGGGCATGCTGTTGCTGGGGGTCCCGGGCTGCGGAAAGAGCCTTTGCGCCCGGGCGGTGGCCTCCGAATTCGGACTGCCCTTGGTTCGTCTCGACCCGGCGCGCCTCTACCAAAAGTACATCGGGGAAACCGAGGCAAACCTCCGCCTCGCCATTCGTACCAGCGAATCGATGGCCCCCGTGGTGCTCTTCATCGACGAGATCGAAAAAGCGTTCAATCCGGGGCAATCATCGGACTCTGGGGTCTCCCAGCGCGTCTTCGGCACGTTCTTGTCGTGGATGCAGGACAAGCCCGACGACATCTTCGTCGTGGCCACCAGCAACGACATCGAAAACCTCCCCCCAGAACTGCTCCGCAAGGGGCGCTTCGACGAGATCTTCTTTGTCGAGCTTCCCAACTGCGACGTTCGCCGCGACATCCTCGACATCCACTTGCAGCGGCGCCAACGCGACCCCCGCGCCTTCGACCTCGGACGGCTCGCGACCGAGAGCGAGGGTTTCAGCGGCGCCGAGCTCGAGCAGGCCGTCGTGTCGGCCCTGTACGCCGCTTACGCCGACGGCGTCGAAGTGGAAACCGAGCACCTCCTGCGGGAAGTCCGCAACACCAAGCCGCTTAGCGTCACGATGGGCGAGCGCATCGCGCGCCTCCGAGCTTGGGCCGACGGCCGCGCCGTTCGCGCCGGCACCTGACCGGGTAGGCCCTCCTCGTGCGCGGGCCCGTCTGCCCACAGCCGCCGATCAGCCCCACAGCGCGTCGAGGCTGTAAGGGGAGCCCTCGAAACACCAGAAGCGACCGCTGACGTAGCGCTCGGCGCGGTCGAGGCCGTCGAGCGCCGCGATGTCCTCGGCGGTCAACGAAAGCTTCGTCGCCGCGAGATTCTGCTCGATGCGGCCGAAGTTCGTCGACTTGGGGATGACCGAGGTGCCGCGGGCGAGGGCCCACGCGATGAGGACCTGCGCCGGCTGGGCGTCGTGCGCCTCGGCGATGCGGCAGACGACCGCATCGTCGAGGAGGCGCTCTTCGTTCTCCCGCTTGAGGGTGTCGGGGCGTCCGCTCGATCCGAGTGGAGAGTACGCCGTGGCCACCACGTTGCGCTCCCGTAACCCCGCGACGAGCTCGCGCTGCGCGAGGTAGGGGTGGAGCTCCACTTGATTGACCGCGGGCGTAACGCCCACCGATTTGGTCACCAAGTCGACCTTGCCGAGCGAGAAGTTCGAGACCCCGACGAATCGGGTCTTGTCCGTGGCGGCCAGCTTCGCCATCGCCTCCCAGGTCTTTTCCAGCGGCATGTCGCCCAGCGCAAGCATGTCGGCGCCCGTCTTGGGACGGGTGACGCCGCGGCGGTGGGCGACGGGCCAATGCACGAGATAGAGGTCGACGTAATCGAGCCCGAGCAGCTTCAACGAAGTCTCGAGCGCCTTCTCCACATCGGCGGGCGCGTGCATGTCGTTCCAGAGTTTGGTGGTGACCCAAAGGTCTTCGCGGGCGACGTCGCCGGCGGCTAATCCCTCGGCGATCCCTCGGCCCACTTCTTCCTCGTTCAGGTAAATCCAGGCCGCGTCGATGTGACGGTAGCCGACCTCGATCGCGTGCCGGACGGCCCCGTAGACCGCCTCGGGCTCCGAGAGCCAGGTGCCGAGGCCAAACGCGGGGAGAAGGGTTCCGTCGTGCAGTTCGAGCGTGTGCATGCCGCACCCTACCCCTACGGTGGGTGGGCGCGACGCTTTTCGTGCGGTACAGCCGGAGCATGAAGAAGAAACAATTTCTTGCCGGAGCCGTTTTTGGGGGATTGGCAATCCACTTCGCCGTCGCGGCCTGCGTCACCGCGATGGATTCGTCGGACGATGACGATTCCGGCACCGAGGCAAGCACCTCGAGCAACATCGCCTCGTCGGGTTCGCTCTCTACCGCCTCGGCCCAGACGCCGAACGACTGTTTGGAATGGCAGATTCAAGCAAAGGCAATTACCGCCACGGACGTCACGATCAGCGTGTTCCCGGGATGGGAGCCGTTCGCGGGCGGCGGAAACGGCCTCTACTTCATCCGCCGTTGCGCCGACTGACGTCACGCGAGCTGTCGGCGCTTGGCGAGAGGATCGCTTTCGTCAAGATTGGTCGCTCCACCGCATGGCTTGCCCTGAAGGCCACCTCGATCACACTTTATCGCGGATGGTCGAGGGACACATGAGACACCTAATGGGCTACGGACTGCTCCTAGCGATGGCGACGACCGGGTGCCAACGCTTCGCCGAGATGCTCCCGACGGCTGGGGCCGAAAATGACACGGAGGAGGCGGCGAGCAAATCGAAGCGCGCGCCGCCCGTACCGAGATGCGCGGCGACCTACGAGCTGACCGCCGACGAGCGATACGAAGTCGTCCAAGAGTTGGATGACGGCAAGACCGTGTGCCCAAGATGGGCCCGGCCGGAGATCGAGGTCGCATCCGACGCGGTATGGCTCAACGGAGAGAACGTCGTCGATGGGGGCTTTGCGGCCGGCAATGTTGCGCTCGTCACCCCTCTGTGGCGCGCTCTGAAGGGGAATCGTGACAAGTGGAAGTCGTTTCATCCCAACGCGCCTTACCCGGGTGAGGTCACTATCGAGTTCGCCGATGGCCTCGGGACCGACGTCGGCTTGAGTGTCCTTCACTCGGTCGGCCTCGCGGGACTCGCGAAGATGAAGCTGCGCGCGGACGGGGTGTCACTAGCGCTCAGGTGGTCGTCGCCCCGGCGCGCGGAGGGAGCCGACGCGACGCTGTACGTCGAAGCGCTCCCGGAAGGACGTCGGCAGGTAGCGATGGTGGACGCCATCAACCTCGCGGGCCCTTATCCGGTGGCCGTTCGGCACTTGGAGACCCTCGACGACGAGGCCGCGCTCGAGCGATGGTTCGAAGCGCATTGCCCGCAGAGAAAGGAAGGGCGGCCCTGCGCCGACCACGTTCGATTGCGGGCCGCCGAAGGTTCGATGTCGGAGACCCTGGAGGAGGTGGTTCGGCTCCGTCGCCTCGCCAACGGGCAAGGGGTAGCCAAAACCACCTTTTCCGTCACCTTCCAGTGCTTCGGGGGGAACTATCTGGACATCCCCCACCACACGAGCCCGTGGGGCCCGCGGTGGCCCACCGAGGCGTGTCCCCTGCGGGCGCGCCCCGAACCTCCACCGGAGGAAAAAACAGCGCCTCCTCCCGGAGGCGGAACGCTTCCCCCTGAGGTGATTCAGCGCGTCGTACGGCAGAGTTTTGGACGGTTTCGGTACTGTTACGAGGAGGGTCTGGCCCGGAATCCGAGCCTCCGTGGCCGGATCGAAGTCACCTTCGTCATCGGTCTCGACGGACGCGTCCGTGACGCTCGAGCAGAGACCGGCTTCCCCGAACCATCGGTCAATCGCTGTATCGTCGACGGCTTCGAAACCCTGAGATTTCCCGCCCCCGAGGGTGGGATCGTTTCAGTGAAATATCCCATCGTGTTCGAGCCCGGATGACCCCATGACGCTGATGGCCGATCCCGACGGCCATCCCAACCGGACGTCGTCGACTCATTCGCGTCGTGGGTTCAAACCAGAGGCCTTCGAGACGACATTGTGACCATCGACCCGACGCAGCTCCGCAACCTTCTCGCCGACGGCATCCCCGCTCGAGCGCTCCAGCGCATGGACGAGACGCCCGACGAGGCCTTCTACGCGACGCCGAGACTCGTCCATCACATCG
>JBCCLB010000121.1:0-15161 GCA_039027095.1 Myxococcota bacterium | reverse complement strand
GCGAAACCGCTCGGTGACGCTGTTGCGTCACCGAGCGGTTTCGCCGTGGCGTCACCGAGCGGTTTCGCCGTGGCGTCACCGAGCGGTTTCGCCGTGGCGTCACCGAGCGGTTTCGCCGTGGCGTCACCGAGCGGTTTCGCCGTCGCCTGAGCCTCGCGGCGCGGCGACGGTCAGCGCCGTCGAACGGGGGGTAGGGCCCGTCCTCGATCGCCGGTTTGCTGGCCTTCGCCAACGCCGCGCCGCAAGACGATGTTGCGGCCGGCCGCCCGTCCTTCGCGTCGGGCGGCGTCGGGCGCCGCTCCCTGCCGGCTGACACTTCGCACGTAGGGGTGGCGCCGTCGCAGATAGGACCCGAGTTCGGGGTCTCCAACCCACACGAGGCCCTGCTCGGCGTTCTTGCGCTTTTCGGCGGACAGCCGCTCGGCGAACCCCTCCATGACGCCGGCGATGAATCGGCGTCGGTCGCGGTTTTTCCGGATGCCGCGCTCGCGCTTGTGCTCGCGCCAGAGCCGCTCGCCGGTCTCGAGGAGAAACGCGTGCACGTAAGCGGCGAGGGCGAGGTTCTCGGGGGTGCCGCAGACTTCCAGCACGGTGACGTGTTTGCCGTCCTGGGGACGGTAAGACGGCACCCAAATCGTCTCGACGAAAAAGTGGCGGCCGAGGATGGTGGCGATCAGGTGCTCGGCTTCGGCGTGGCGGCCCTTCGGTTGTCCGAGGTGCCGGTAGTTGTAGCGACGACGACCGGGGAGCTCCGCCAGGGCGATGTTGTGCTTGAGGATGAGTCGCTGCGCGAGCGCGGCGGCGTTCTCGGCTTCGTGGCGGTTGGGACTCTGGGCGAGGGCGAGCAGCCCTTCGACCCGGGTGCGCAAACGCACACGTCGTGGGTCCTCGTCGACGGCGTCGGCATCGGGAAGGCCGGCGGCACGGGCGTCGATGCCGAGACGCTCGCAGACCTGCCGGAAGGCGGGCCCGTGGGCGGTCTCGTCGGTCGCGCCGAGAACCTCGTGCACGTACTGGTGTGCCATCTCGTGCTTCAGGACTTCGAGCACGACGCCCCACGGCTGACGCAAGACGAGCTCGGCCGAGAGCTCGATGGTCCGCCGATCGGCCCGCCAACAACCGAGCGCCGCGGAACCGTGGCGCGCGCCACCGTCGGCGAGGCGCTCTTCCGGCGGCGAGAGTTGGAGTGCGGGCGGCGTCAGCGCCCCCTTGAAGTGAGCGACGTTGATCTCCCGCCACGCCTGCATCAGCGCGCGCAGCAGCGACGCGCGAAGCTCGACGTCGAGCGCCTCCCATCGCTGCCGCGCGCTCGCGTCGTCAGCTTTCGTCTCGCCCACCTGGGCCTCCTGCCGGGCGCCGGCCCCGGGTGTCAACGGGGTAGTAGGCGCGACGAGCGGGGACCGACACCAAAGAGGCACGGCGGGCGTCGGCGTCGGAGGGGACGGCGCCATCTGGGGGCAGCACCATCGCGGTGAGCCGCTGACCGTAGACACAGCCGGTGTCGAGGCCGGTGGCGTGGGGGGCGACCTGGAGGCCAACGAGGGCGTTGTGACCGAAACACACGTGCGGAGGGCCGACGTAGCGGTCGGCCCACAGCACGCCGCCGTCGTTGCGCTCGCTGGGGCCACCATGGGCGTCGAGGCGGCGGATGTACATGAGCACGCGAGGGTCGGTGGTCTCGACGGAGCGACCCGGAAGCACGCCGGCGTGGACCACGCGGACGCCATGCTCCGAAAGGTCGATCCAGAGCGGCATCGCCTCGATGTAGGCCCAGTCCTCTTCGTCGAGATCGTCTGCGGTGCGACGGAGCGCGCCATTGTCCCGGAGCCGTCGCTGGGAGGGGGTGGGACTGGTGTTGGTCGGGGAGAGCTGCCGCCACCGCAGAAGACGGTCCTCGTGGTTGCCGCGCACGCTGCGGGCCCCGAGGGAGCGGAGGCGCTGGAGCACGCGGTGGGGATACGGCCCCCGGTTCACCGTATCGCCGACCATGACGACCCGGTCGCCGTCACCGACGGCCACGGCGGTCAGCAGCGCGTCGAGCTCATCGGCGCAGCCGTGCACGTCGCCGATGAGAACGGTACGTCCGGGACGGGCGGTCATCCCGGTTCACGCGGGAGAGAAGTCGAGCTTCGCCCGTTTCGGAATGACGACGATCCCGCCTTCACTGACGAAGAAGCGCTCTCGATCGCGGTCGAGGTCGTAGCCGACCTCGGCGCCGGCGGGGATCTCCACGTCCTTGTCGATGACCGCCCGTCGGATCCGAGCGTGACGGCCGATTTTCACGTTATCCATCAGAACGGACTCCTCGACATGGCTGAACGAGTTGATGCGACACCGGTTGCCCAAAACGGTCCGGTGAATGCGCCCGCCCGAGATGATGCAACCGAGGTTGACGATCGACTCGGTCGCGATGCCGATGCGCTCGTTCGCCTCGTCGCGAAAGACGAATTTGGCGGGCGGATCGTGGTCGATGCCGGTCCGGATGGGCCACCGCCGGTTGTAGAGGTTGAATTGCGGCTCCGTGCTGACCAGATCCATCTGCGCGTGGAAGTAGGCATCGACGGTTCCGATGTCGCGCCAGTAGCGCGCGCCTTCATCCTCGCCGGGCACGACGTTTTGGTCGAAGTCGTAGACGACGACCTTGTCGCCCTGGGCCACCATTCGGGGGAGGATGTTGTGCCCGAAGTCGTGCGATGACTCGTCGTCGGCCGCGTCAGCGGTGAGGCGACCCATCAGACGCTCGGTCGTAAAGATGTAATTACCCATCGACGCGAGCGCCATGTCGGGTCGGCCGGGCATCCCCGGGGGGTCGTCGACTTTTTCGTGAAAGGCGATCACGGTGCCCTCCTCGTCGACCTCCATCACGCCGAAGGACCGCGCTTCGTGTCGGGGCACCGGGATCGCGGCCACGGTGCAGTCCGCCTCCAGATTCACGTGGTGGGCGAGCATCTGGCGGACTTCCATCTTGTAGACGTGGTCGCCGCCGAAAATGCAGACGAGGTCGGGGTTTTCGTCGCTGAGAATGTTGGCGCATTGGAATACCGCATCGGCGGACCCCTTGAACCAGCTCTTGCCCGTGCGCTGCTGGGCCGGAATCGTTTCGATGTAGCTGTCGAGCATCGGCGACAGCCGCCACGCCCGCGCGATGTGTTCCTCGAGCGAAGCGCTCTTGTACTGCGTGAGGATCTTGATCCGATGGAGGCCCGAATTGACGAAGTTCGACAGGACGATGTCGATGATGCGGTAACGCCCGCCGAAAGGGACGGCCGGTTTGGCGCGGTCCGACGTCAATGGGCCGAGTCGTCGTCCTTCCCCGCCGGCGAGCACCATCACCAGCACCGAAGCGGTGCCCTGGGGACCCCCGAGCATCAGTTCCCTCATCGCGCTCCCGAGCGTACTCGCTTCGCTCTGCCCCGGGGAAGAGGGCGTGGACCTCGAAGGTCCTTTTTCGACCCTCCAGGACGGTGCCCCGGCGCCACAAAAAACGGCCCCCGGTTCGGGACCGCGTCGGCTCCGCGAAGAGCGACGGGCGACGACCGAACCAGGGGCACGTCAGATCGAGAGATGATGAAGAACGGAAGAGGCAGGCATCACGGCGCGAGGGTTGGCTTGGCTTGGGTGTGATGGATGTTCGCCGTGATGGCCTCTTGATGGTGTTGGTGCGTGACCTCCTTGGGTTGGTTCCAGGCGGGGGTTCCGCCCGGCCTTCATGAGGTTCAACCCTTGGCCGCTCGGGTCATTCCCCGCCGGGAAAAAAAAGAGCGCGGTCTGGTCAGCGACAGTCGGCAAAGTGCGCGGCGTGTAGCGCCGTCCCCATGACTTCGTGGCCTTTTTTCGTCCAGTGGGCGCCGTCGGGCCAGGCGTAGTCGTCACAGAGGAAGTCGGGGCGTCCGCACGACATGAGCGGGTAAACGTCGAAGACGGCATCGACGTCGCCGCGGGCTTGGGCCCCGCGGATCCAGGTGTTCATCGCTTCCGTCGAAGCTTGCCGGCGGGGGTTGTGCCAACCCTTCAATCCGCCCCAAGGAGGCAGGGTCATCGCGATGACCTCCACGCCTCGCGCGCGCGCTGCCTCATACATCCACGCGAGGTCGCGTTGAATTTTGGCATTCACCCGGAGCGCCGACTCGTCGGAGATGATGTCGTTGATGCCGCCCAATACGAGGAGGTGGGTGTACTTCTTCGGTGGATCGGCGACGCGTCGGCCCCCTTCGCCCTCTCCGAACACCTCGGGCAACAAGCGCTTACGCATCTGGTTCACCATGTTGCCGCCCACGCCGTAGCTGTCGAAGTGGCTCTCGGGGCACGCGCGGCGCAGCACGTCGAGGTACTTGCCCCCTTGGCTTCGGGGGTCGGTCAGCGAGTCGCCCATGGCGGCGACCGCGTACCGGCGGGCCGGGGCGGGCGCGGCCGGTGATGATGCCGTCGGCGCCGAGGCGGACGATGACGGGCTTGGGGCGTCGAGAGCCGACGTCGCGCCCGCGGGGGCCGCCGCCGCCGCAGATGGGGGCGCGGCCGCCCGGGCCGCCACGCTGGTGCTCGCGGGCACGGCGCGCTCGCCCTCGACGTGCCCTCGGTCCGAAGCGGCGCACGCGGCGACGCCGCCCGCGAGGACCGCCGCGGCGACCCTGGACGGCAAGGCGATCGGGAGGGAGCCGGGCATTGGAGAATCGGCCTGGACCACGTCTTGGCGGCCCCGGGTGGCTCGTGGTAGCACGGGGCGCCGGGGCGAGCTGGCGCCCGGCAGGAGATTTCATGCAGTTTCGTACGCTTGTCGTGACCTCGATGATGCTGAGCCTCGGAGTCGGATGCGGGCCCGAGGAGGTGACCTACAAGCCGCAACCGGCCTACTCGGGGCAGAAGCCGAGCCTGCCCGCCGTCCCCACCCTGCCCAACAAGGCGAAGAAGACCGACGGGGCCTACAACATTTACGGCGCGATGCACGACCTCCACAGCCGGGTGCATCACGACGATTTCGACGGGAAAGACACCCCGTTCATCGGCTACGTCGTCGCGACCAACTACGACACCCTCTGCGAAGACGAGTTCAAGCCGAAACCGGGCGAACGTTGCGTCCCCAAGTGTGCGATTCACAAGACGGGAAAGCAGGACCCGGCCGACTGTCGGCCCCCCGTGCCGGCCTTTTGGATCGCCGACGAAAAGGGCGAAACCGACATCGCCAAGCAGGCGATTCAAGTCATGGGTTTCGCGTCGAACTTCGCGCAGATGTTCACGTACATCGAGGAGTTGGACCGAGACGAAGAAGCGAAACTGCAAGACGAGTTTCTCGGCCACGACCTGCCAAACCCGCTTCCCAGCCTCGGGGCTCGGGTCAAGGTCACGGGCCTCTACGGCTTCACGGCGACCCCGACCAGTCAGGGGACGGCCTCGAACCCGCGGACGGGCCTGATCACGTGGCGGTCGATGGAAACGCTCGAAAAAGGCCCGAAGCGGGCGGTGTTGCCCGGCATGAAGGTCCGCAACGTCGACAACTGACGGTCGCATGCCCCGGAATCGATGACCGGGCTCCGGGGGGTCGTTGCCGTCGCGCTGCTTGCCGCGGCGCTGTCGGCTTGTGCCGCGGCCCCGGTCCCCACCGGCACGCTGGTCCGCCGCGTCGACGTGATCGGGGCCGAAAAGGTCTCCGGTACCGACGTCGAGGATGCCCTTGCCACCGCGGAGACGGACCGCATTTTCGGG
Organism: Myxococcota bacterium; assembly: GCA_039027095.1. GTDB lineage: Bacteria > Myxococcota_A > Polyangia > Polyangiales > Polyangiaceae > JAPYTK01. The sequence goes on along the minus strand of JBCCLB010000121.1, from coordinate 9,461 downwards.
GGCGTCCTCGAGGGGGTTCCCGTGTTGGGGGCGATCGACGCCTATACCGTCGACTACGCCGTGTACGACCGGTTGGTGCTGGAGCGGGACCTCGCCCGGGTTCGCCGCCTCTATCACGCCCGCGGCTTCTACGACGTCGAGGTGCGGGCAGGTCGGGTCGTGGCGTTGCCGGGGGGCGAGGTTCGCATCGAGATCGCCGTCTACGAAGGCAACCCGGTCAGCCTCGGACAAGTGGAGATCGACTACCCCGACCGGGAGCGTAACCCCGATCTGAACGCGGTCCTGCTGGACCTCGTCAAAGACTACCTCGAGGAGCCGAAAGCCCGAGGTGAAGCGCGCCCCCGCTTCGACGAGGACCGCTATGACGAGATGAAACGGAAGCTGGCCCGCGCGCTCGCCGACCGAGGCTACGCCTACGCCGCGGTCGAGGGGGACGTGGCCATCGACCTGCCGCGGCGCAAAGCCGACGTTCGTTTCGTCGTCGAGCCAGGGCCGCGCTGCACGTTTGGCGACCTCCTCATCGACGATGCGCAGCTGGGCTCGATCCCGCGGACCAAAGTGGTGGGCGCCATCGCCATCGAACCCAACACGACCTACTCCGCGTCGAAGCTCGAGATCGCCCAGTACGCGCTCGCCGACCTCGAAGTCTTCGGCGCCATCCAAGTCGAAGCGCTCCGCACCCCGTTTGCGCCCCCGGGGTCGCCCCCCGCGAAGAGAGAGACGAGGATCCCGGTTCGGGTCGACCTTCAGCCCATCGAGCTGCAGGAGATCAACGGCGGGGTGGGGTTCGAGTTCGGGTCGCTCATCGATGCCCACGCGAGTGTCGGGTACGCCAACCGGAACTTTCTCGGGGGCCTGCGCCGCGTGTCCGCCACGCTGGAGGGTTCGGTCATCCCGTTCCCGTTGCGCCTCGAAGACCTGTTTCGGTCGGACCCCCAGGTGACCGAAGTGGTCCCCGAGCTCGGACTGCGGTTCGACGTCCGCCAGCCGGGATTCGTCGAGCAACGCACGAGCCTGCTCGGCTCCGTGGAAGGGAAAATCTATCTCCCGCGGACCACCTCGATCCCGGAGATCGTCCCCGAAGACTACACCATCGTCGGTTATCGCGAGCTCGACAGCTCCATCGGCATCGAGCGCAAGTTTCGTTCGACGGCTCTCGGGGGCTTCAGCATCGACGTTCGGCCCTTCGCGCGGCTGCAGATCGCCGATCCCTTCACCTACAACGATCAGGACCTCGACCCGGCCTACGACAACGTCTTCATCCCGTACCTCGACTGGACGGTGACCTGGGACATGCGAAAAAATCGCGCCGGACGTCTCGACCCCATCAACCCCGAGCTGGGCTTCTCCTTGGCCCTGAACGCTCAATTCGCTTTCGGCAGCGCCTTCGACGTTCGTCTTCGTCCGGAGCTCCGCGTCTTCGTCCCCCTCGCCAAGCGGGTGGTGTTGGCGGGCAAGTGGGCGACGGGATACCTGTTTCCCTTCAACTACGGCGGGTCGTTGTCCGAGGCGCCAGAGCCGGACGCTCGCGACCAGCAGCTGTTGAGCTTCCGGGGCTTCTTCAGCGGCGGCCCCTATTCGAACCGTGGCTACGGCTACCGGGACGTGGGACCCCACGCCGAGCTGACGTTTCTCTCCGCGGCTGGCTCTCGCGATGGCCTCGCGCCCATCGGTGGGCTCGGCATGTGGGAGATCTCCGGGGAACTGCGGTTTCTCCTCACCGAGACGCTCATCGGGGTGACGTTCGTCGACATGAGCGACGTCGTACGAACCCTCGCCGACTTTCGCGCCACCCATCCCCATCTGTCGCCGGGGGTCGGGCTCCGCTACGCTTCGCCGTTGGGTATCAAACTGCGTCTCGATCTCGGCGTACGCGTGCCCTTTCTTCAGCGCGTTGGGTTTCGGGACCTCGCCCCGGCCGAAGGCGGACCTCCCATCGTCGTGGGGCCGGATGGCGAACCCACTCAGGACAGCGACGACTTTCCCGTCGCGCTCAACCTCGCCATTGGCGAGGCGTTCTGACGAAAACCCCTCGCCCGAGAGGGGATCCGAGGTAGGTGCACTCGCGATGTCGGAGTTTCAACGTTTCAAGGGCACGGCGACCTACCTGACCGACCCGGGGCTCGAGGCGGCAGTGAACTGTGCGTTGGCGCTCGAACGACCCTTGCTCGTCAAGGGTGAGCCCGGCACCGGAAAGACGCAGCTGGCGAGCGCCATCGCCGCCGCGCTGTCCCTTCCTCTCATTCATTGGTCCGTCAAGTCGACCACGCGGGCGCAGGACGGGCTCTACCTCTACGACACGGTGCAGCGGCTCTACGACGCCCGATTCGGTGAGGGCGACGTCAAAGACATTCGGCACTACATCAAGTACGGGCCCCTCGGGCGCGCCTTCGCCGCCGTTGACCGCCACCTGTTGCTCATCGATGAAATCGACAAGGCCGACCTCGAGTTTCCCAACGACCTTCTCGACGAACTCGACCGGATGCGCTTCCACGTGTTGGAAACCGACGAGACGGTGGTGGCGCGCCAGCGCCCTGTCGTCGTCATGACGAGCAACAACGAGAAAGAGCTTCCCGACGCCTTCTTGCGGCGTTGCGTCTTTCACTTCATCGACTTTCCCGAGCCGGAGCAGATGGCGCGCATCGTGCGCGTCCACCATCCCCAACTCGACGAGCGTCTCGTCGACCAGGCGCTGCGGGCGTTTTTTCGTCTCCGGGGCATCGAGCGACTTCGCAAGCGACCGTCGACGAGTGAGCTGATCGATTGGCTCCTGGTGTTGCACCGCGCTGGCCTCGAGCCGCGACGCCTCGAGCGTGAGATCCCCTTCCTGGGCGTCCTCATCAAGAAAGAGCAAGACCAACGCGCCTACACCGACGCCGCGAACCGCCGTCGGAATTGAGGTGCCCGCGCTGCGCCATCAGCGGGTCACGTTGACCGCCGGCGCCACGCCCTCGGCCTCGACCCGCCCGATGCGCGCCGCGTGGGGATGCCCGTCGGCGTGGAGCGCGGCCACCAGCGCGTCGGCCCCGGCCTCGGGCACGAAGAGCAAGAGCCCGCCCGAGGTTTGCGCATCGGCGAGGACGAGGCGAAGGCTGGTCGCGACGTCGGCCTCGAAGGTGGTCACGGCCTCGGCGTACGTGAGGTTGCGCCGGGAGCCGCCCGGGACCACGCCGGCTTCGGCAAAGGCGAGGGCGCCCGGCAGTTGCGGCACCCGGTCGGCCTCGACGCGGATGGACACCGAAGACCCCGCGACGACGTTCCGGAGGTGGCCCAAGAGCCCAAAGCCGGTGATGTCGGTGGCGGCGTGCACCCCGCCCGCGTGCGCCCGCCCGAGTTCCGATGCGCGGCGGTTGAGCATGACCATGCTTGCCGTGGCGGCCGCCGCTTGGGCCGTCGAAGCGCGGTCGGTTTGCATCGCTTGGCCCAAGAGTCCCGTGCCGAGCGGCTTGGTGAGAACCAGGGCATCGCCCGCGCGTGCGCCGGTCTGCATCCACGCGTCGTCCGGGACCCGGCCGATCACGGCGAGGCCGCACTTGGGCTCGGCGTCCTTCATGGTGTGGCCCCCGACGATGGTCGCCCCGGCTTCTCGGCACGCCTCGTTCATGCCGACCATGACGTCGCGTACGACGTGTTCGCCCACGACCTCGGTGGGAATGCCGACGAACGAGAGGGCGACCTGCGGGGTGCCCCCCATCGCATAGACGTCGCTGAGGGCGTTGGCCGCGGCGATGCGGCCAAAGACGACGGGGTCGTCCACGTTCGGGGTGATCACATCGAGCGTGTAGACGAGAGACGAATCGTCGACCCCGAGGCGAAGCACGGCAGCATCCTCCATGCCGCCCGCACGGTCGTCGACCCAGGGGTGCGTGCCGAGGGGGAGATCTTTCAGAACCTGGACCAGGCTCTCAGCCGCGAGCTTTCGCGCTCAGCCGCCGCCCTGCACGAGGGAGGTCAGACGCGGAGTCGTCATCGTAGCGGAGTCGTACTTCTTCCGGCGTCAGAAGGCGAGCTGGGTCATCGCCTGCGGAAATCGGGCTCGAGATTCGGTTTTCGCGCGACCGCTCCGCTACGGTGCGCGGGCCACGACGCTCGACGACCAACGAACGAACGGCCCCGCAACGACATGGACGCGACGACCCGAAGGTTCCCGAAACGAACGCCCACCCCCGCGGGGGCGGGCCTTTCGCTCTTCCTGCTGGCCACCTCGCTGGTATGCCCCACGATGGGGTGCCACAAGGGCGAGCAGCCGCCGGTGCAACCGGAAGAGCCCGCCGCGACCTCCGCGAGCGCAACGCCTCCCCCGAGGGCGACGGCCTCCGCCTTGGCGTCGGCATCGGTCGGGGCAACGGCGCCGCTGATTCCTTACGCCGACGGTCAGGGCCCGTCGCCCGGTGGCCTGGCCGCCGGGTCCGTACCCTCGCCCGACGGCGGGGTAGCTGCGTCGCCCGATGGGGTACGCCCCACTGCGACGGGGCGTGCGATGCCGCCGACGATCCCCCCGCCGGACCCCGGTCGGTTGGAGCTCATTTCGGCCGGAAGCGAGCCGCGCCAGACCCTTCGCTTTGCTCCGAAGGTCGGTCAGGTCGACGCGTTGAGCATGACGATGAAGGTCGGTATGGCCGCGTCGGTGGGCGACAAGAAGGTCCCCTCCGGGAATTTTCCCCCGATGATGCTCAAGCTCACGCTCAAGGTGGCGGAGGTCACCCCCGACGGGGACATCGCCTACGATTTCCTCGTTACGGGTGCCGATGCGAAGACCAAGGGCCTACCGGCCGACCAAGCGCGTCTGGTGCAGAAAGGGGTCTCGGGATTGGTCGGTCTCGGCGGCCGCGCTCGGGTGACCGGTACCGGAATCACGCGCGACGTCGTCATCAAGCCCCCGAAAGGGGGCTCCGCGCAACTCGCGCCCGTGATGCAGAGCATGGAGCAGGCGATGAACGAAGTCCTGGCGCCGCTGCCGGAGGAAGCGGTCGGCAAGGGGGCGAAGTGGAAATTCGTGCGCACGGCCCGCCAGAGCGGCGTGCTCGTCACGCAAACCGCGACCTATGAGCTGCTCGGGGTGAAACCGGGCAAGATCAAGCTGGGGGTTGAGCTCGAACAGACGGCGCCGCGACAAGCGATCCGTGCCCCGAATGGCGCCCGACTCGAGCTGATGGCGCTCCAGGCCAAGGGGACGGGAAAGCGAATTTTACGCCTGGTGCACCTGTCTCCGCAGCGGTCCGCGGTGGCGATCTCCAGCCGCACCCAGATGGCGATCCCCGACCAGGGCGTGATGACCATCGACACCAGCATCAGCATCGACATGACGGGTCGCTGAGGGCCCGCCGCCCCCCATCACCTTCAGGCTTGCTCCACCGGAGCGAAGCGCATAGCAGGCTGCATGCCCAAGCAACGTACGCTCGCCATCATCAAGCCCGACGCCATGGCCGCCGCCAAGGCGGGGGCCATCATCGCGCGAATCCAAGAAGAGGGGTTCGTCATCTGTGGCATGCGCCAACTGAAGCTCACCCTCTCGCAGGCCGAAGGCTTCTACGACGTGCACCGAGAGCGACCCTTTTTCGGCGAGTTGACGACCTTCATGTCGCGAGGCGAAATCGTCGTGATGGCGTTGGAGGCGGACGATGCGATCACCAAGTGGCGTGACGTGATCGGCGCCACCAACCCGGCTGAGGCCGCCGAGGGAACCATTCGCAAACAGTTCGGGACCGACCTCGGCGAAAACGCCGTTCACGGCTCGGATGCACCGGAGACGGCGGCGCGAGAGATCGGATACTTTTTTCCCGGATTCGAAGTACGTCCGACGGCGTAGTCGCGACCGGGTGCGCGGTCGCTGGAGCTGAGCTAGGCTAGAGCCCTGGGAGGGAAGGTGAGTTACGACCTGGAACCGTGGGACGAGGCCCTCGGCGACATGGATGAATGCATCATGTCGCTGTACGGGCTGGGGCGACTGCTCCAGTCGCGAACCATCGGGCCGGCGCAGCTGCTGCCCACCCTCGATGCCACCACCTCGGGGCTCTCTGCCCGCGGACGGGCCATCGTGGCCCGGGTCGAACACGCCGCCGACGCCCTTCCCGCGTCTCTCGACGACCCCCGACGGCGCGTGGTCGGTGAAATGCACCGGGTGGCGTCGGACCTCGAACAGGCCTTCGCGGGCGTGGCGTCGGCGGGGGGCGCGCCCCGGCGCGGGCGGGGGGGAGGACGCAAGCTGCCCGCGCGCCGACGCCTCGCGCTCGAGCGCGTGACGCGATCCGTCGGGACCGAGCTCCAGGCCGCGCGGCTCCTGGTGGAGCAGCTCGCGATCGCGGCGCGGCCTCAGCGCATGCGCCTGCGGCTACCCGAAGTGCTCACTGGGTCGTGGCGGAAGCGGCCGGCATTCGGAGGCGTGGCCCACCGGGTGTTGGTGGCCGCGACCGGCCTCGACTTCGAACTCGAGCCGCGATTCATACGCGCGGTGGTGGAACAGGCGGTCCGCAGTCATGCCGTACGACCCGCAGGACCATCGACGACGGCACCTCTCGAATCCGTCGACCTCACCCCGTCTCTGCTCTTGGCGGCCGAAGTACGAGACGGTCGCGTCGAGGTGACGATCGGGACCATCACCGATGCCGAGACGTCCACCTTCATCGCGGCCGACCTTCTGCTCAGCCCCGGCACGAAGGTCGATGCCGCGGTTTTGGCGGCCTTGGCCCATCACCACCAGGCCACCGTATGCGAGACGTCCGCCACCACGCGCGTCTCGCTTGCGGCCGCCTGAAACGGCCCGGTCTGACGGGGCGGTCCCGTGCGTGTTTCTGACTGTGTTCTTCTTCTGGGTTTCTGAGCTGGGTTTTTTCCCGGTTCAGGGAACGACGCCAGTAGGGTCCCGGCGACATGACCTCACGAACGGCCGAGCACGAGGAAGACGCCGCGCTCGCGGCATCGATCGACGCGTCCTACGACGACCGGGCGCGTCTCGAGGACCCGGTACATCGCGCCGCGGTCGAACGCGTGCTTGCGCGCCTCGACGAGGGCACGCTCCGAACCGCGTCGCCGCGGGCCGACGGCACCTGGGAAACCCACGCCTGGGTCGGCCGCGCCATTCTTCTCTACTTCGGGATCCGTCGGATGACGGTGCACGAAGTCGGCCCCTTCGAATTTCACGACAAGATCCCGCTCAAGCGTGACCTGGCCGGTCAAGGGGTGCGGGTGGTTCCCCCTGGCACCGTTCGGTACGGCGCGTTTCTCGCGCCCGGGGCGGTGCTCATGCCGGGATACGTCAACATCGGGGCGAGGGTCGGTGCGGGCACGATGGTCGACACGTGGGCGACGGTCGGAAGTGCCGCGCAAGTGGGGGAGCATTGCCATCTCTCCGGAGGGGTCGGGATCGGAGGCGTCCTCGAGCCCCCGGGGGCTCAGCCCGTCATCATCGAGGACGGGTGCTTCATCGGATCGCGGGCCATCGTCGTCGAGGGGGTCCATGTCGCGCGGGAGGCGGTCATCGGGGCCGGCGTCGTTCTCACGGCGTCGACGCGCATCATCGACGTGACCGGGGAGGCGCCCGTCGAAGTGGTGGGCCGGGTGCCTGCGCGCTCGGTCGTGATCCCGGGCATGCGAAACAAGGTGTTCCCGGCGGGGACGTTCGCGGTGCCGTGCGCCCTCATCATCGGGCATCGCAAGGCATCAACCGACCGCAAGACTTCGCTCAACGCGGCACTGCGGCAATACGACGTGTCCGTCTGAGGTTTGGCGCGCCCCTCATCTCCGAGGCCGTTGACCTCACTCCACTGCATCGTGATGATCGCGGCTGCATGACCTCTTGGTCGCCGTTCTCCTCGCTAGCCGCCGATACCGAGACCCTCGACGGGGCCGTCGCGCTGCAGAGTCTCCACGGGGGTGACCTGAGCACGAGTCTCCTCGAAGCCGGGGTGGACGAACGCCAAGTCCTCGCGGCCTACGCGTCATCTCGGGTGGGATACGCTCCGGGACCGGCGGGGCGGCTGCCCGAGCCGCCGGCCTCCTTGTGGGCGATTCTCCCGCCCGCGCTGGCGGTGGCCCAGCGGGTGTTGCCGCTCGTCCACGACGACGACGGCGCCCTCGGGGTGGCGACTCCGTTTCCCCTTGCGGCGGGCGCCGCGCGACGCCTCGCAGAGACGACGAAGGTGGCGATCGTGCCGTTCGCCGTCCTTCCGTTCCGTCTGTACGAGGCGCTCTACCGACATGCAGAAGGGCCCTTGGCCGAGCGCGAACGGTGGCTGCTCGCCCTCGAAGCGGCAGGGCGACCCTTTCAACGCGACGAGCGGGAACGGCAGTTGCGCCGTTACATTCGTGAGACCCCGCAACCGGGACCGCGATACCGCCGCATGAGCGAGCATCCCGAAGGAATCGCACGCTCCACCCGGCAACCCGAGGCGCAAAGCCTCGACCCTGACGCGCTGGCCGCGATGCTCAGCGTCCCCGCCCGGCCGTCGGAGCCGACGCCGCTCACGCGCCCCTACGACCTGCGCTCGAGCTTCACGCCAGTCGCATCTTCGTCGCCTCCTCCTCCGCTCGAGCATGGTGCGGGTTCCCCGGTGGGTGATGACGAAGACGATGAGCCTCATCGGATCACGCAGCCTTACGCCGATGAAGACACGGCCGATGGGACCCCTGAGTCCGAGGGCGAAGCGTCGTCGGGCGACCCTGCCTCCGACGAAGGGGAAAAGCGGGATACCCAGCCTTGGCGCGACGCGGACGGAACCGAAGATGACGACGAGGAAGCGCCGGTCAGCGTATCTCGCGCCTTTAGCGACACCTTCGGGGGGCCGCCCGAGCCGAGCGAAAGAGGGGAAGCGACGACCCGACAGTTTCGTCATCGCGGGCCCTTCACGCGCCGCCAAGCCGAGATCGCGGCGAGCCAGGCGGTCGACGTGCGGATCTTGTTCGAGGTTCTGCTCCGCTACGCGCAACAGTTTTTCGAGCGGTGCTTGTTGCTGGTGGTCGCGGAAGACCGGGCGGTCGTTCGCTACCGTCATGGCGTCGTCGACGACCGGTCGGTATCCTTGCCCCTCGACGGCGCGGGATTGCTCGCGACAGCCCTGCGGACCGGCGATCCCGTCGTGCGCCCGTTCGACCCCGACGACCAGGGGGACGAAGCGCTCGCGTCGTTTCTCGGGCGGCCCGGCGCCGCCGCCGCGTCCGTCGTTGCGATCCCGATCGCGATTCGTGAGCGCGTCGTCGCGATGTTCTACGGAGACGATGGCCTCGACGCGGTGCACGCGGCAGCGGTCGCGGACGTCACCGACTTCACCGAGGTTTGCGCCGCCGAGATCCCTCGTCTCATCCTCGCCCGAAAACAAGGGTCCGAAGTACGCTAGCGTGGGTTTGCTACGCTAGCCCTGGCGCGGGGCGATGACGAGGCTTCGCGAACACGCTCCCTGTTCACTCCTTCCTCTACCTCTGAAGGAGCTTCAATAGGGATGGGGGTCGTGGGGGGGGGGGGGGGG
>JBCCLB010000120.1:0-15373 GCA_039027095.1 Myxococcota bacterium | reverse complement strand
CCGGGGGCGGGGCCACCCGGGCTGGTAGGCGGGGCGGGGGGCCGCCGGTCCGGGGGCGGGGGGGGGGGGGGTCTACCGCGCGCGCCGCGTCGGGGGGCTTTGTCTGCGCCGGGGTGCTCCCCCCTCGAAGATGCTGCAAGAGACCGCCCGCCAGCACAGCTTCATGCGGCGGTGGGCGATGGTGCCTCCGATCGGCCTCTCGGGCGCGCCGACCGAGGTGGCCTCCCTCGTCACCGGCGGGGTCGATGCGGCGGGGGCGGGACGCGCGTCGTCGCTTCTGGCCGAGGTCGACCGGGCGGGGGTCGACCACGTGCACGGGCGCGCGCGGTTCGTCACCCCGCACCGCGTCGCGGTGACCCGCGTCCGCGAGCCCGAGCTCAGCCTGGACGCCGAACGCATCTTCGTCGCCGTAGGCTCGTGCCCGGCCCCGCCGCCGAGCCTCACCGTCGATCACGAAACCGTGCTCGACACCGACTCCATCCGCTCGCTCCTCTACCTGCCCGCGTCGATGACGGTGGTAGGCGACGGCCCGAGCGCCTGTGAGTGGGCGTCGACGCTCAGCGCTCTGGAGGTTCTTGTCACCATGGTCGGGCACCATCCCCACCCGCTGCCCGGGTGGGACCCAGAGCTCTCGGCGACGTTCGTGGCCGCGCTTGAGGCGCAGGGCGGTCGGTACTGCGGCGACCGCGACGTGCGCCGCGTCGAAATCGGCGACGGAGGGTCGGTCGCGGCCCTCCTCGACGACGGAACGACCACCGTGGAGAGCGCGAAGATGCTCTACGCAGGGGCACGACGGGCCGACGTCGAGCGGCTCGACCTCGGGTGCGCAGGACTGACCCTCGACGCCGACGGCTACATCCGCGCCGACGAGACCGGTCGGTCCTGCGTACCGCACATCTTCGTGGTGGGCAGCGCGGCGGGGTCACGTTGCCCTCCCCCCGGCCGGACCACCGCCCGCCACGCCCTCGGGCTCGCCACGAAGTGCACGCCCACGGTCATGCCTGGCTCCGTCTTCTCGCTCCCCGAGCTGGCCACCGTAGGCCTCGATGAAGCCTCCGCCCGCGCCCGAGGCCACGACGTGGTGGTGGGGCGGGCGGCCCTCGCCGATACCGTGCGGGGTCGCCTCAGCGGCATCGAGCGCGGCTTCGTCAAACTCGTTGGTGACGCCGAAAAGGGCCACTTGTTGGGCGCGCAGGTCGCCGGTCCGCACGCGACCGAGTTGGTGGGCCAAGCCCAGCTCGCGGTGGTGCACCGCCTCCCCGTGACCACGTGGCTGGAGCACGAGTTCTGTTTCCCCACCCTGGGCGAGGCGTTCTGTCGCGCCGCCCGCGATCTCGTGGGGTCGGGCGGCGTTGCCGCATGAGCCGGGCCTCGGTTCAGAGCGCAGGCGAGAGGGCGGACAGCATTTGCGCCTCGACCCGCGACAGCGCCGCCGAGCACGGGCAATTGGCGAGGGTCACGAACGCCAGCCGACGATCGAGGTGAAGCGTGACGGTGGCGGAATACGTCCCCGTCTCCCCCGCATGAAACGCGACCGCCGAGCCCGCCTTCTGCGCCACCCCCCACCCGATCCCGGTGCCCTGCCGGTTCAGGGCCTGAAATCCCGCGAGCCGATGCGACTCACGGAGGCTCGCGTTCCGCAGCGGCTCCAAGTCGGGGCGCGTGCCCGGCGGCCAGGCGCTCATCTGAAAGGCGGCGAACCGGACCAGATCGTCGAGGCTCGCGTAGAGACCGCCCATCCCCTCCGCGGCCCCCATCTCCCAGTCTGGTCCCGGCTCACGCCCGCCTCCGGGGCCCCGGTGTCCCGCCGTCTGCTGTCCCTCGGGCACCGCGTCCCGATCCCATCGGCTGTCCTGCATCCCCAGCGGCGCCAAGAGGTAGGTGTCGACGTAGTCGCGGTAGCGCATCCCCGAGGCGCGGCCGACGATGAGACCCAGCAACGCGTAGCCGTAGTTGGCGTAGATGTGTTTCGTCCCCGGCACCGCCGCGAGCGCGAGCCCGTCGAGCCCGGCCACCACTTCGCCCTCCGAAGGACCCCCGTCCCCCCGCGGCCCGTACGCGAACGGCGCCTCTTTGGGCAGCCCGGCGGTGTGGGTCAAGAGCTGCCGCAGGGTGATGGGCCCACTGTCGGCGGTGGGCGCCCGCACCGCGTCGAACTCGGGAATCCACACCGCGGCCGGCCGATCGAGCTCCAACCGCCCCTCGTCGCGGAGCCGTAGAATCGCCATCGCGGTGATCACTTTGGTCACCGACCCCACCCGAAACACGCTCCGCGGGTCGATCGGTCCGCCCCCGCGAATCGACTGCCGCCCGTATCCCCGACCCCACAAGAGCTGTCCGTCCACCACCACCGCGGCCGCCGCCCCGATGTAGCCCTCCTTCCGCACCGCCGCGTCCACGGCGCGCTCGACCTGGGGCACCCGCGCGAGCAACCGCTGCCGACGCTGCGCCCACCCCGGCCGGTCCGTGAGCGGCAACGTCGCCCCCGGCGCCACCGGCACCTCCACCGGCGGCCGCTCGCAACCCGCGACGACGGCCGCGACGAGCAGAAGGGTGAACCGATGCAACATGGCCCGGGTGTACCACCGTGCCGTTCGGACGGGATGCCGCCGCCAAGCCCAAACAAAAAACGCACGGAACAAAAGCACACGGCGCCTCAAGACCTCCGCCGTCTGGCCGTACCGAGGGTCATGAGCAACATCGACCCGCTGCAAAGCGGCGCCAACGGCATCCTCGAGGCGAGCGCGGCCGCCCAACGAGCGGCCGACGACATCGCCCGCGCCACCTTTCAGCTTCCGCCCGCCAACGACAACGAGCCTACGCCGACCGCTCCGCAAATCGTCGACGGCTTTCTCGCCCTCGGGCAGGCGCGCGTGGGCCTGTTCGCCAGCGCCGAGACCATCCGTACCGCCGACGAGATGATCGCCACCCTGCTCGACCGCTGACGACGGTCACCCCCTCGGGGATGAGCGCGATCGCATCATCGTGACCGCTCCGTCGGCCGGTGCGGCCACCTGGCGAAACCCGAGCCGCTCGTACCACCGCCGCGCTGGGTTGGTCAGCGCGACGCTGAGGCTGACCCGCTCGTACACAGCCGACGCCTCCGCGAGCGTCTCGCCAATCAGCCGCGTACCGACCCCAAGCCCGCGATGACCCGGCCATACCGCGATGGTGAGTTCGGGCGTCGCCGTGTCCACAAAACCATACCCGCGGTCGTTTGCCGCAAAGCGCCGAACCCAACACGCCCCGACGACACGCCCGTCCCGCTCGGCCCGGAACCCGAGATCCCCCGCCCGCTGCATCCACCCTGATACATATCGGGCAATCTCGGGGTGGGTGACCACGTCCCGGTCGAAGGGGGACGACCCGGGAGGCACGTGCAGGGCGTAATAGAGCGCGTCCCAAAGGTGCGGCTCATCTGCGCGCACGAGGCGCGTCATGTTGGTTCGCGACACGACCGGGAGTTTAGACACTGCGGCCGAAGCGCGTAGGGAATGCGATTAGGTCGGGCCTACGGGAACCTGAGCTTCTTCGGGGGGAAGGTCGGCGGGAACGGCGCGTCCGGTCGCCCAAGCGCGGAGACCCGTAATTTTCTCGCCGCTGGTCACACTGAGAGGACGCGTCACCGCGAGCTCGGCCAGCAGGTGACGCGTGGCGAGCGCGGCGCCCTCGTCGTAGGCGGCGTACAGCGCCGAAACCACGCATTGCTCCAACTCGGCGCCGCTGAAGCCGTCGGTCTTGTCGACCACCGCCTGCAGATCGAAGGCTTCGGGGTCTCGCCCGCGGCGGGCGAGGTGGAGCCGAACGATCTCCCGGCGGACGGTCGGCCCGGGGAGATCGACGAAAAAAATCTCGTCGAACCGGCCCTTGCGGAGCAACTCGGGCGGTAGCTGGGCGATGTCATTCGACGTGGCGACCACGAAGACGCCGTCGGGCTTTTCCTGGAGCCACGACAGAAAGCTCCCGAACACCCGGGTCGAAACCCCGCCGTCGCTGCCCCCTGTTTCCGATCCGAGGCCTTTCTCGATCTCGTCGATCCACAGCACGATCGGAGCCATCGCCTCCGCGGTACGGGTCGCGCGCCGAAGGTTCTGCTCTGTCTCGCCGATGTACTTCGTGTAGAGGCGCGACGGGTCGAGGCGAATGAGAGGCAGGCCGTACTCCCGGGCCACCGCCTTAGCGCAGAGGCTCTTGCCGCAGCCGGGCACCCCCAACAGCAGAATGCCGCGGGGCGCGCTCAGCCCGAACTCCTTGGCGCGGGCCGGGTCGTCGAACACCGCCCGCCGTTTGCGAAGCCAGCGTTTGAGCCGCGCGAGCCCGGCGATGTCGTCGAGGCTGTGCTCCGCGGGCGAGTACTCGAGAACGCCAGTCCGGCGCAGGACCTTCTTCTTCGCTTCGAGGGCGCGGGCGATGGCCGAGGCATCGAGCGTCCAGCGCTCGGCGATCGCTTGCGTGACGACCTTTTTGACCTCGAAGAAGGTTAGCCCCCGGAGCTGCTGCAACAGCTTCGCCACCCCCGCGCCGTCCATCTCCACCCGCACCGCGCGGCGGGTGCGGAGGTCGCGCAACACGTCGGAGACGAACTGGTGGTACTCCTCGTCGCTCGGCGGCGCGATCGCGACGGTGGTGACCAGCGGCCCCACGTCTTCCGGCAACTCCGAGGCGCTCGGACCCGTCAGCACGATCGCACCCCGATGTTGCCACAGCGCCTGATGTGTTTCGCGCAGGCGTGCGGTCAGGGTGGCGTCGTCGGCGAAGGTACGGACGAAGTCACGTAGGTAATAAATCGCCTCGTGACGTGACGAGGCGATATGCTGGAGGCAGCGCGCCGGATCCGCAGTGTCTTCCAGCGGCTCCGGCATGAGAGGATGGTCGAGCCCACGGTGCGGCGACCACGTGAGAAACAGCAGGTCGAGCCGGTCGGCCACGTGCTCGAGCAACGCCTGCGCCCGCTCCGCCTCCTCGGCTTCGAGGTACAAAACGGGATGGTGCGCGTTGAGCAGCAGCTCCAGATCGCGCACCTGGTCGACCGGCGCAGGAGGGCGGGGCAAAGCGTCGGCAACCTTAGCAGAGCGCCCCCCGGCGCACCCAAGTGCGGCGGTCCGCGTCCCGTAAGAAACACAACTTCATGCGGGTGAGCGCAATCGCTCGAAGCATCGACCTGATTCGAGGTATCGGTAGGCGACACGGCAACGCCCGCAGATGGCGTCGTGGGGGCGTTCGAGGCGGAATTTCACATCGGGATTCGCCCGTTGCCGGGCGCGCACCTCGGCGTCCCACTGTTCGTTCGATTGGCTTATCGCTTCATGGCCGAGCCGGTGTCCGCACTCGATGCAGCGGAACGAAAGTGCATCGCGGCGCTTGCGGCGCTGCGTCAGCCAACCGCGGGCCAAGCCGATCGGCGCCAAGACCGGCATGAACAGCAGCCCGACCACCATAGCCGCCGCCATCTTCGCCCCGTCGAGGGGACCGCTCGCTCCCGACGCCTCAGCCACCTTCGTCGTCCCGACGGCGACGGGGGCGTCGGAGCATGAGCCCAAGGCCGAGCAGCGCGGCGAGCCATCCCCAGCGGCCTTTGGCCCCCACGTAACTGCAGCCGCCGCCATCCTCGCCGGGGGCGTCGGTACGGTTCGACCCGCCCGTCGGGTTGCCTGCCCCGGTGCTGCCCTGCGACATGCCCGCGCCGCTGCCGGTAGCGCCTCCGCCATTTCCGCCGGCGCCCCCTGTTCCGCCCGGAGGCGGCGCGAGGGTCACACGGAGCGACAAGTCGAACGATACGTCGCTGGAGCTGCCATTCCGCTGCTTGACCATCGCCGCGACGACGTTGCGACCCACCACGAAACCGGCGGCGTCGAGGGTGGCCTGGGCCTCTTCGTTGTCGGACGAGCTGGCGCTGGCAAACGTCGCAAAGTCCGTTCCGTCGTCCATGTTGACGTCGTAGACCCGGGCGCCATTGACCCACACCGCGACGGCATCGTCGAACAGGACCCTAAGTTGGGCCGCGAGCACGGGCCGGGGGAGGTCGATCGCCTTGCGAAAGTAAACGCTGGGGTGGTTGGGATCGGCGTCGGTGAGGACCGTTGCCTCGTCGCCGTCGCCGTAGCCGAGCTGGCCAGGCCCCGACGCCCACGCGCCATCCTCGAAGTCGGGGGCGGCCCAATTCGGCCCGAGGTCGACCCCTTGGTCATGAAACGACCACGTGTCTCCGAAGGCGATGACCTCTTCGGGCGTGAGCCCGCAGTCGGGGCGTTCGCGCGCGGGCACGGTCACCACCGCGCCGGAGGTGGGCGTCCACACCTCCAGGTTGTTCGGCACCGAAAAGGGATCGGCGTCGCTCACGCTGTCGGCGCCAGCGATGCTGTCGGTAGGAAGGGTGCGCACCTCGATGCGGTCGGGGTGCACCTGAATCCAATTGACCTGGTTGAAACTGCCCGCGGCACGCGTCCACGATTTGCTGTCGTTGGGCGTCCGGGTGGGGGCGCCCCAACAGCCCTCCCCGATGTAGGTCGTGCCCTCGTCGTCGTCGCGCACGAACCCTTCGTCGTCGCCGCTGGTGGCCGGAACGAGGGGCCAGGTGCGCTTCACCATGTGCGAGTCGCACTCCACCGCGAGGTCGAGGCGGTGGTTGAAGAAAAGATCCGACCAATGGGTGTACTCGTCTTGTCCTTCGCTCTTCCCCGACGTGTGGGGGCGCATGGGCTTGTGGTACTGCGCGAGTTTGAAGGTGATGCACGCGTGGTCGGAGAGGTCGCCGTCGAGCCAAGCCCGCTGATTGCCCCCCGCCGCGATCTCGCTGTTGAGCGTGTAGAGCCGCGCCATCGTGCCCCCGAAGGTCAGCGCGTAATGGTTTCGGTCGCTGGGCGTGTCCCACAGCTCGTAGATCGACGCGTTCGAGTCATGATTGCCGCGGGTGGCGAGCATCGGGTACATCCGGCCGTCGGGGCTGGTGCTCATCTGCCAGTCGTCGAACCAGTTTCGCCATTGCGTCGCGGTGTCGTCGTCCGTGAAGTCGCCGCCGAGCATGACGACGAGCGGCCGTACTTTGGCCACCACTTGATTGCCGTTGCGACGCGGGGTGCGGTTGTTGCGTGAGTCGCCGCCCGCGACCACGCTGAAGGCCTTCGGGGTGGCGGGGGCCGTCCGGAACCAAAAACGGGGACTCGTCGAGGTGTCGTCGCGAATGACGAAGTAGTACGCCGTGTCGGGCTCGAGGTTGTTCAGCCGGACGAAGTGGTTCTCCATGCCGAAGGCGGAGGTGACGCGGTCGACGCCCTGGCTGAGCGGATAGGCCGACGCATTCGTTCCTTCGTCGGTTTTGCCGTAGTGCACCACGCCCCCGCTGCCGGACGTCTGGTCCCACCCCACGACCATCGTGGTGCTCGGGTCGTCGCGCCAGCTCAACCGGTAGCGCGCGGTGTCCGCCACGGCAGGGCCCGCCGTCGCAAGCGAGCCCGCCAGCAGGCCGAGCGCGACGAAAAGAGGAGCGGGCCGGAACGTCTTCGTGAGGGGCATCGTGTTCATGTGGGGCACCGGGTTCATGAAAGGCAGGAGGTTCATGAGGGGCAGGGGTTCATGAGAGACACAGCGCCTTCGAGGTTTGCGGGGTCGTAGGGGTGGGGTTCGCGTCATCGGTCGGGCGGGTCCGGCGACGTACGGAGAGAAAGAGGACGAGGGGAAGCACGGCGTGGGGCAAGCGGAGGACCGCCTCGTGAAGCCACTGCGCCACCGTCTCCTCGAAGAATGTCCAAGAGACGTTGGACCACACCCGTGCGAGCGTGGTCAGCGCGCCCCACGCGACGGCCCAGGCGAGGGTGCTCAGCACCAGGCGCCGCGGGAGCTTTGGCGCGAGCAACACCACCCCCGCGATGACGAAGTCCAAGACCCCGGCCGCATGCAACAAGGTGACGGCGGTGGGCTCCCCGACCCCGAGCCCATTCATGATCATCGTCACGAAGGCCCCGGGCACCTCGTAGAAGCCGACCGCATAGAGACCGTGCCCGAAGAACGTCAGCGCGATGGCCATCGAGAGGAGCGCGCGAAAGCGACCCTCGGGCTGCGCGCCCCGCAACCACCCGACGAGGAGGGCGGGGGCGGCCCACTGCGACGTGCGCTCCAGCAGCGCCCCGACCTGGCGGTTGTGGTCCAAAAAGTACAGCCACGACAGGAAGAAAAGCAGCCCCGCCCCCACGGACAGCACCCCTCGCTGCGCGCGGCGCCAACGCCCGTGCGACGGCGAGGGGAGGAGCGCAGCCACGCCGGCGGCGGCGTACAGCAGGCCATGCGCCTTCACGATGCCGACGATGGTCCGCTCGACGGTGGGGCTCGTCGCGTACTCGTGCCACGTCATCCCGAGCAGCGCGCCGACGGCTCCTTCGAGCAGCCGTTCGTTGAACGCGAGGGCCCAGAAGGGCGCATCCCAACGCAGGTGCTGCCACGCCGCGCCGAAAAAGGTGCATGCGGCCGCGACCCGCAAGAGCCACGCCGTCGTCCTCTGTCCACCGAGCGTCCCCACGCCAAAACGGAGCCTAAGGCCTGCCGCCGCCGCATCCAAGCCCGCCGACCCCTTCCCCCATTTTCGCCGCCACGGCGACCGGGTTAGCCTGCGCTCGATGCCCACGGTTTCGGGTCCTCCGGCGGGGATTCACTACGAGGTCACCGGCCCCGTGAGCGCCCCCCCGTTGGTGGCGCTGCGGGGCCTGGCCCGGAGCCTTCGCCACTGGCCGGATGCCTTCCTCGACGCGGTGCAGCGCGAGATGCGCCTCATCCTCATCGACAACCGGGGCGTGGGGCGTAGCGAGCCGGTGGCCACGCCGTACACGACCGAAGACATGGCCGGCGACGTGGTGCGGGTCCTGGACCACGCCGGGATCGACCGCGTGCACCTCTTCGGGATGTCGCTCGGCGGCATGATCGGCCAATGGGTCGCCATTCGGCACCCCGACCGGGTGCGACGGCTCGTCCTCGGCTGCACCTCCCCGGGGGGCCCCGCCAGCGAACGCGCCCAACTGAGCGTGTTCGTGTCACTGGCCCGGGCGCGCTTCGCCGACGAGACCACCCGGGCCGAAGTCGAAGCGCGGTACCTCCTCGGCGACCCGCAACTGCCCCATCATCGGGCGATCATCGACCGTTGGGCCGAACTCGCACGGGAGGCCCCGGTGCCGCGCGCCACCGCGATGCTGCAGTTGCTCGCGGCCGCTCGCCATCGCGCCCTCGACGAACTCGGCGCGGTCCGCGCCCGCACGCTCTTGCTGAGTTCCGAGATCGACGCGATGGTGCCGCCGGCCAACAGCCGCCTGCTCGCCCGCCGGATCCACCACGCCGAGCTCCAGTGGCTGCCCGGCGCGGCCCACGACTTCGTCAGCGTGGTGCCGGATGAAACCGCGAGGCTCGTCCTCGACTTCTGCCGGGACGCAGAGCCGTAGACGCGGCCGCCGGCTTTTTCGGCGTCCCGGGCGGTGGTAGCGAGGGGCCATGACCAAGACGTCGCTGGACAAGGACAAGATCCACATCTTGCTCCTCGAGGGCGTGCACGAAACGGCGGTGACCGGGTTTCAACGCGCCGGCTACACCAACATTCGCTACGAGAAGAAGGCGCTCCCCCACGCCGACCTCCTCGACGCGATCCGCACCGCCCACATCGTCGGGCACCGCTCTCGCACCCAGCTCGGGGGCGAGGTGCTCGCCTCAGCCGAGAAGCTCTTCGCGGTGGGTGCCTTCTGCATCGGCACCAATCAGATCGATCTGGACCGCTGCCGCGAGCGAGGGATCCCGGTGTTCAACGCGCCCCACGCCAACACGCGGAGCGTGGCCGAGTTGGTCCTGGCCGAGATGGTGATGATGGTCCGGGGGATCGGCGACAAGAGCGCCGCCGCCCACCGCGGCGAGTGGATGAAGACGGCAGCCCACAGCCACGAACTGCGCGGCAAGTCGGTGGGGATCGTCGGCTACGGCCACATCGGCTCCCAGGTGAGCATTCTCGCCGAGGCGTTTGGGCTTCACGTGTACTTCTACGACGTCGTCCCCAAACTTCCCATGGGCAACGCGACGGCGGTCGCGAGCCTCGACGAGCTGCTCGAGCGGGTCGACTTCGTGACCCTGCACGTCCCTGACACCCCCGAGACCCGCGGCCTCATGACCGCCGAGCGCCTCGCCCAAATGAAGCGTGGGGCCTATCTGCTGAACCTGAGCCGAGGCACCGTCGTCGACATCGATGCGCTCGCCGACGCCCTGAAGCGCGAGCACCTCCACGGCGCCGCCATCGACGTCTACCCCACGGAGCCCAAGAGCAACGCCGAACCCTTTTCCTCGCCGTTGCAGGGCCTCAAAAACGTCATTCTCACCCCGCACATCGGGGGCAGCACCCAAGAGGCGCAGCACAACATCGGGGTCGAGGTCTCGCGCAAGCTCGTGGCCTACAGCGATACCGGGGCCACCACCACCAGCGTGAACTTTCCCGCCCTTCACCTCCCCGCGCCCCCGGGTGAAGGGCACCGCCTGCTCCACATCCACCACAACCGGCCCGGCCTGCTCGCCGCCATCAACCAGGTGATCGGCGACAGCGCGTCGAACATCGTCGGCCAGTACCTCCAGACCTTTGCCGACGTCGGCTACGTGGTGATCGACATCGACCGCGGCGGCGGCCCCCTGCGCGACGCCCTGCGCGCGATCGACGGTACGATCCGCTGCCGTGTGCTTTACTAGCGCCGGGGCGATGCGCGGCGACACCGTCATTCGGGGAGGGCTTTACTTCGACGGCCGGGGGAACCCGGCCGCCCCGTGCGACCTCCGACTGCGCGACGGCCGCGTCGCCGCGGTGGCCCCGACGATCGAGCCCGGACCGGACGACACCGTCGTGGACGCGACCGGCCATTGGGTGATGCCCGGCTTCGTCGACATTCACACCCACTACGACGCCGAAGTCGAACTCAACCCATCGCTCCACGAGTCGCTGCGCCACGGGGTGACGACCGTCTTCATGGGGAGCTGCTCGCTCAGCGCCGCGGTGGGCGATCCGGTGGACATCGCGGACATGTTCACGCGGGTGGAGGCCATCCCCTACGCGTACCTCAAGCCGCTGATGGTCGAGGGCAAAACGTGGCGCGACCACCACGAGTACGCCGCGCACCTCGATGCCCTCCCCCTCGGCCCCAACGTCGCCTCGTTCGTGGGCTACTCGGCCATTCGGGCCGCGGTGCTCGGCCTCGACCGCGCCCTCGAGGCCCGTGTACGCCCCTCCGCAGACGAGCTCGCGCGCATGGAAGCCATGGTGGCCGAAGGGTTCGACGCGGGCTTTCTCGGCCTGTCGCTCAACACCCTCTATTGGGACAAGATGGGCGGCGACCGCTTTCGCAGCCATTGCCTGCCCTCGACGTACGCCTCGTGGTCCGAGCTCCGCCGCATGGTCGCCGTCACCCGGGCGCGCGACCTGAACCTCCAGGTCATCCCCAACGTCTCGACCAAGTACGAACTGCTGTTCTACGCCGCCTTCAGCATGGGGCTCCACGGGCTGCGCCCCGCGCTCAGGACGAGCCTCGTCTCGATCATGGACCTCCGCAGCAACCGCGGGATCTGGCGCTTGCTCCGCTTTCTGGGCTGGGCCTTCAATCGCGTCTTCGGGGCGCGGTTTCGCTACCAATGCCTCCCGGTCGCGTTCGATCTGTGGGCCGACGGGTTCGAAAACGTCGTGTTCGAAGAGTTCGGGGCCGGCGCAGCGGGGCTCCACCTCGAGACGATGATCGAGCGGCGCAAGCTCTTCGCCGACCCGGCGTACCGGCGTCGGTTTCGCCGCCAGTGGAACAACCCCCTGCTGCCGAAGGTATTTCACCGCAACTTCGCTCACGCGACCGTCAAGGAGTGTCCCGACGCGACGCTGGTCGGGCAGACGTTCGCCGCCATCGGGGCGGCCCGAGGATGCTCCGAGGTCGACGCCTTTCTCGACTTGGTCGTGGCCTACGGGCCGAAGCTTCGCTGGTACACGGTGACGGGCAACGACCGCCCCGGGCCCCTCGGCCACCTCATCGCCGACGACCACAACCTCATCGGCTTCTCGGACGCCGGCGCCCATTTGCGCAACATGGCTTTCTACAATTTCCCCCTCCGAATGCTGAAGTTCGTCCGGGATGCCGAGCGACGCGGCACCCCGGTGATGCCGCTCGAACGCGCCGTGCATCGACTCACCGGTGAGCTCGGCGATTGGTTCGATCTCGACGTGGGCAGCCTCGAGGTCGGCGACCGCGCCGACGTGGTGATCCTGAACCCCGATCGGCTCGACGATGCGGTGGAAGCCATCGTCGAGGCGGAGATGCCGGAGTTCGGGGGGATGAAACGCCTGGTCCGCCGCAACCCCGGTGCGATTCCGGCGGTGTTCGTCGCGGGCGAGCGGGTGGTGAGCGCGGGGAGCGTCCACCCCGACGTGGGCCGCCGCCGGGGCCCCGGATCGTTTCTCAGGGTTCGCGCGCCCGCCGAAGCGCACCCTAGGATCGAGACGCGCAAGGCTATCCCTCAGCCTGCTAGCGGAGGGCGCGGGGCAGAATGTGCGCCACGAGCTTCCAGTCGTTCTCCCGCTCCAGCGCCGCCGCCCAACTGTCCGCCTTCACCGTCATGAGCACCGCGTTGCAGGTCGTGAGCGTCGTGTCGATCCCGGTCAGGGTCGATGCGGCCTCTTCCCATCCCGGGTTGTGCCCGACGAACATGGCGGTCGTGCAGGAGCGAAGGGTCTCGTCGTCGACCTCGGCCACCACGCGGCGGATCGCGCCGAGGTCGGCGAGGTAGAGGTTCGGCTCGAAGCGCGCATCCGGCGCTGCGTCGAAGACCGGCGCCATCAGCTCGTAGGTCTCGCGGGTGCGCGTCGCGTCGCTCGACCACACGTGGCTCGGGCGCCATCCCAGCTCGGCGAGCTTGGCCGCGACCCGCGGCGCGTCCCGGCGGCCCCGCTTGTTGAGCGGACGCGCGTGATCCGTAGCGGCCCCCGCGTGCCAATCACTCTTGCCGTGACGCAAGATGATGAGCCTGAACTTCACGGCGCGAACGCTAAACCGAATTTCCCGCCGCGACGCCCGTCAAAAATCGCCTTGCGCTTCGCCGCACGTCCTGCGCTCGCCGCGCGCTCCGTTTCTGGCTATCGCCGCGTCCGTGCAGACGACGATCGCGCAGCCCCGAGCGTTTCTCCTCGACGCAGGAAATACCGTCGTGTTTCTCGACCGGGAGGTCGTCGCCGCCACGCTTCGCGATCAGGGCCACCGCCACGTGTCGGCATCGGCCGTAGCGCAGGCTTTGCGCCCGGCGACGGCGCGGTACGCGGCCCGATTGCGGGACGGCGCCGCCCACGAGGACGGCTGGCGCGCGTTCATGGCCACCCTCGTGCGCGAGGTCAGCGTCCCCCACGAGGACGTGGAACGGTCGGTCGACGCGCTTCGCCGCGAGCACGACCGGTTCAACCTGTGGCGTCACGTCCCGAAACACGTCCGAGCCGCCCTTCATCGCTTTCGGGCCACGGGTCGTCCGGTGGCGATCGTGTCGAACTCGGAGGGCCACCTCGACCGCCTCTTCGCGCGGACCGAGCTCACCGACATGTTCGACGTGGTGATCGACAGCGCCAACGAGGGGGTCCGAAAACCCGACCCCGAGCTGTTTCGGCGCGCGCTCGCCCGGCTCGGTCTCTCCGCCCCGGGCTGCCTCTACGCGGGCGACATCCCCGACGTGGACGTGGTCGGCGCGCGGGCGGCGGGCCTGCAGCCCATTTTGATCGACGCGCTCGACCAGCACCCGAGCTTCACCGCCGCCCCGCGACTCCCGAGCCTCGCCCATCTCGCCGATGCGATCGGGTTGCCCCCGGCTAGCGGGTGACCACGACCCAGGTCGCGGACGTGCCCGCGCGGCTCACCACCGCGTGCCAGCCCGCCGGCACCTCGGGACCCGTCCAGCCGAAGAGCCACGCGGCATCGAGCGGCGAGACGTTGATGCACCCGGCGCTCATCGGCTCGCCGAATCGCTCGTGCCAGTAGGCGCCGTGGAGCGCAAAGGGCGCGTGAAAGTACTGCGTGAAGGGGACGTCGGCGATCCACATGTTGCGCCCGCCCCCGAACTGCGAGGACATCGTGGCGGCGCGATCTTTGGCGGTGATGCGGTAGGTGCCCAGGGGGGTCGTGGCGTCGGCGATGGGGTCCCGGCCGCGGACCGGGATCCCGCCGCGCCCCGGGGAGACGAGGGTCGTGAACACCGGTCGCAAGCCCTCGTAGGCGACGAGGGTCCCGGCCGAGAGCGACACGAGGATCCACTTGTCGCCGGGGGCGATCCCAAACGGGAGCGCGTCGCGCGCGGTGACCACCGTGGCGTCGTCGGCCGCGACCCAATCGCCGCCCTCGGTCTCGAGGTACCGCGTCCCGTCGCGTTCGCTCTGAGCTTCACGGCCGGTGAGCCCCACCTGGGTGCGCACGGGGAACGCTGGATCCGCGGGTTCGAACCTTCCGTCGTCGCGACGACGGAAGCGCGGGCGGTCCCGCTTTCGAAACCACGCCCGAGGCAAAGCCGGATCGTCGAGGACGACCCCATGAAACGCACTCGGTACGAACCGGCGCACGCGGTCGGCGGGCACCACGGTGAGGTCCGCCGACAACAAGAACGTGCGGCCTCCGTGGTCGAAGGCGCGCGTGAAGGCGAAGAGGGTTCCGTGGGGGACGCTCTTGCGCACGAGGGCAAGCGGACGGCCGCGGGCGCTTCGGCCGCCGACGAGAAAGTCGGGGAGTGGGTCTGACGGAGCCACCGACTCCGTGGTGGCCAGGTGCTCGTGGCCCCGCGAGGCTTTGGGGAGCGGGTGCCACGTGCCCACCGGTCCGTAGCGACGCTCGAAGCGCTGCTGCTCGGCGGCGGAGGGGAGCCGCGCGTACATCGGCGCCCCGTTGCTGATCGCCCAGGCGTAGGGAAATGGTGTGTCACGGGGCAGGGTGTGGCGGTTGGCGTCGAGAAACGGCGTCCGCACCTCGCGGGTGACCGTCGCGTCGTCGCACACGAAGCCCCGCGGCGCGATGACGTAGAAGCCGCCGCGACAACCGATCCCTTCGACCTTGTCGGCGGCCTGGAGCGCAACGCGTTGCCCGACCCGAACGTAGCCGAGCACATGCGGGGCCGCCTTGTGGGGTCGGGCGTAGATGAACGTCTGGTAGCGGACGCTCGTCAGGCCCCCGTGCGGCCCCTCGGCCGCTTCGGCAAACGGAGTGACACGGGCCATCGCGCGGTGGGGGAAGTCGTCGGCGGGGAGCGGACGATCACGACCTGGCGCGGCCGCGACATGGGACGGATGGCGCCCCGCGTCGACCGACGTCGTGGGGGCATCCGCGCCGAAGGCCGGTTCTGCAGGCGGTGCCTCGAACCGCGG
>JBCCLB010000119.1:0-15397 GCA_039027095.1 Myxococcota bacterium | reverse complement strand
CGGCCGCGACGGGGCGGGCGGCGCCGGGGGCGCTGGCGGGGCGGGGGGCGCGGGGGCGGAGGCGACGCCCCCCAAGGGGATGGCGTTCATCGCGGCCCCGAAGGGCTTTTTTCTCGACGTGCGAGAGGTCACGGTAGCCGAGTACCGCGCGTGCACGTCGTGCGTGCCGGCCGGGCGCGTCACCTTGACCCCTCAAGCCCTGCGCGCGCTCGGTATCGACGGGGATCCCGAAGCCCTCAAGGGAGCCTGGGAGGGACGCTGCAACACGGTACGAGAGGCCGCGGACCACCCGGTCAACTGCGTGAAACACGATGGCGCCCTCGACTACTGCGAGCGGGTGGGGAAGCGACTCCCCACCGATCTCGAGTGGAGCCAGGCGGCGCGCGGCGTACCCGTCGCGCGCGCCTTCCCTTGGGGCGAACGCGAACCCACCTGCGAGACGTCGTGCTTCGGGCTCAACGGGAGTTGTGTGGGGCGACAGAAAGTGGCGACGTGCCGGGTCGCATCCCACTTCTCCGACCGGACGCCCGCGGGGGTGCTCGGCCTGGGAGGCAACGTGGCCGAGTGGGTCTCGACGAAGGCAAAAGACCAGGCCAACCCGAGTGGCCCGCGCTTGCCCATCGCCCGCGGGGGGAGCTTTTTCGACGAGGCGGATCGTCTCTCCGACCGACGGCCCCTGCCGCCGTCCACGGCGCACGTCTTCATCGGGTTCCGGTGCGCCCAAGACGCGCCCGCTGACTTCAGCCCCTCGCCCCGAGGCTGAGAAAGCGCGCGAGACTTCCTGTGCCCCAAGCCGGGGGCCGGCCTACACTGGCGCGATGGACCTGCGCGACGGGACCCGCGTCACCCCCAATGTCGCCCTCGTCGAGCTCCTCGGCAAGGGGGGCATGGGTTCGGTGTGGGTCGCGGAGCACGAGGGCCTCAAGACCCGGGTCGCGGTGAAGTTCATCGCGGCGCACCTCGTGCGCGAGGACCCGACCCTGCTCGAGCGGTTCAACCGCGAAGCGGCGCTGACGGCGCAGATCAAGAGTCGCAACGTCGTGCAAACGTTCGACCACGGGGTGATGGACGACGGTCGGCCCTACATCGTGATGGAGTTGCTCGAGGGCGAGCCCCTCAGCGCGCTGATGAAGCGGGAGGGGCCGCTCGGCCTCGACACCACCGAGGCCGTCGTCCGCCAGACCGGCCGGGCCTTGGCGCGGGCCCACAAGCTCGGGATCGTCCACCGCGACATCAAGCCCGACAACCTGTTCCTCGAAGCGGACGAAGACGAGACGCCGTTTCTGCTCAAAGTGCTCGATTTCGGCATCGCCAAGCAGACCAACTTGGCCGCCCCGAGCAACGTCACGTCCACCAACATGATGGTGGGGACCCCGGAATACATGAGCCCCGAGCAGGTGCTGAGCAGCAAGGCGGTCGACGGGCAGGCGGATTGCTGGAGCCTCGCGGTGGTCGCCTACCGCTGCCTCACGGGCGGCATGCCCTTCACGGGAGAAACCGTCGGCGCGGTCGCCGTGGCCATCGCTGGGGGCGTCTTCACGCCGCCGTCCCACTATCGCCCGGATCTTCCGCCCACGGTCGATCAGTGGTTTGCCCGCGCGTTGGCGGTCGACCCACGGGGCCGATTTACCGACGCGCGAGCGATGGCGCGCGCGTTTGCTGATGCGGTTCGCGGTGCGTTTCTCGCCCCCTCCCGCGCCGCGGCGGCGAACCCGGGCGTCGGCGCCCCTGCTGCCTCCGCCGCCCCCCACCCGGAGAGCACCGTGCCGCCAGCGCGCCGCGCGTCCCTTCCCTCCCACCCTCCGCCGCCGTCGGCCTTCGGCGGGGGCCCCGCCCCCACTCGGGTGGAGGGGCGGACGCCGGCGGGGGTCGCGAGCCTGCCTCCGTCGTCCGCTCCCGTGGCCCCTCCGCTGGCCCCTCCGCTGGGGCCCCCCGCGGGGGTTCCTCCCGCCGTGACCCCGGCGGCCGTGACGACGGCGGTTTCGGCGGAGGCCGCCGGACCTTCACCCTCCCGTCGCCGGCGGACCTCGCTCGCGATCCTCGCGATGCTCGTCACCGCCACCGTCGCGGGGATGGCGTTGATGTGGCGAGCATCGGCGCCGCGCGAAGACGCTGTCGCCGGTCCGGACCCCGTGAATGATGCGACCGTTCGGGCCGACGCCGGAGCGACGGATGCGGTCGGCGCTCCGCCCGCCTCCACGCAGCTGCCTACGCCGGGCGCCGATGGCGCGGATGGGGCCTCTGGCGACGTGCGCACCGCCGCCGACGACACGACGACGCCCGACGCGACCCAAGGAGGCGATGATGATGAGGCCACGCCGGCGGCCCCGCGACCATCGTTGCCGGCACCGACGCCACCCGCGGCGTCACCGCGCCCCTCCCCGCCGGCGCCCGGTCCTCCCCCCGCGCCGCCTCCGCCCCCCTCTTCGAAGACGAAAGACCGTGGCTTTTAACGTTCCTTTACGACACGCGGGCCGCCTCGCCGGGCCCCTGCTCTTCGGCTTTTTGGCTACGACCACATGGTCGCTCGCCGCGACGGCGCGGGACCTGAGCGAAGTGTCGGAGATCGACAAGGACACCGCGCGGCGACTGCTCGACGAAGGAGATGCGCGCTTTGCGGATCGCGACTTCGAGGGCGCCTTGGAGAAGTACCGCGCGGCCGACGCCATCATGGGCGTACCGACCACCGCCAGCGAGGTCGGGAAGGCACTCGAGCAGCTCGGACGGCTCGTCGAAGCGCGAGACGCCTACTTGCGCATCGTGCGCTACCCGCGCCGGGATGACGAACCCGAGGTCTTCACCGCGGCGCGAGAGGCAGCTGACCGCCGCGCCGCGGCGCTCGCGGCACGGGTGGCGACCTTGCGGGTCGACATCGACTTCGACACGGAGGCGGGTGACGACCCGAAGGACGGAACCTCCCGAGTCCGACTCAGCATCGACGGGGAAGCGATCAATGCCGCCGCCGTGGGCCACGCCATCAGCGTCGACCCCGGAACGCGGCGGGTGCGCGTCGAGGCGACCGGCTACCTCGGCACCGAACGCCACGTGGTGTTGTCCGAGGGAGGTAAAGAAGTCCTGCGCCTCCGTCTCGAACGGGACCCCGACGCGCCCGCCGAGGTCCCTCCGGGCCCAGACCCGTCACGCCCCGACCCCGGAGAGACGACACCGGGCACCCCCACCCAAGAGCCTTCGTCGTTCCCTGTTTTTGCGACCATTGGGTTTGCCGTCGGCGGGGCCGGGCTGCT
Source organism: Myxococcota bacterium (assembly GCA_039027095.1). Classification (GTDB taxonomy): domain Bacteria; phylum Myxococcota_A; class Polyangia; order Polyangiales; family Polyangiaceae; genus JAPYTK01. Next base: position 12,152 of record JBCCLB010000119.1, on the reverse strand, counting down.
GCTCGGGGGCATCACCGGAGGGCTGGCCATCGCCCAGGAGGGCGACCTCGCCACCGCCTGCACCGACGACCAACGGTGTCCCCCCGACCGCGCCGACGACATCGATCGGGCGAACCTGCTCGCGAACCTGTCCAACGTCGGGTTCGCGGTGGGCGCGGCGGGCGCGATCTTCGGGGTCGTATCGTTGTTCACCCTCGATGCATCGTCGCGCGATGACGATGACGGCGACGACCAGCAAGCGGCCGCACGCTGGTCCGTCACGGCGAGCCCGACCTCGGTTTGGCTCCGGGGGACCTACTGATGCGCCCGCCGGTCCGGTCCTCGGCCATGGTCGCGGGGGCGCTCACGATCGTGGGGGGCTGCCAAGTCTTGACCGGCATCGGCGGTTACGCCACCGACGAGAGCCTCGGGAGCGGCGCCTCACCGCCGTCGACGACCTCTGCGGGTGGCGGCGGGACGCCGACGTCCACGACCTCGGCGGGCGAAGGCGGTTCGGGCGGCGGCGGCATCGACGTTCCCCCGCCCGTGGTGGTCTGGCGTTACGCCGGCACCGCGCCTGCGGGATCGTTTTCCCGCGGGCAAGCCCTCGGCGCCGCCGGGGGCAACGACGGCGCGATCCGGGTGGTCGGCACCCTGGGGGGGAGCGGCGTGATGCTGCCGGAGGTGTCCGTGCCCATGGGCGTCGCGACCCGAGGGCTTCGCTTCGTCCTCTCTGGCGATACGACGCCTCCTTCGGTATCGGGCGCAGCGCCCATGGTGGACCTCGAGGGCGTTCACAGCGCCCTGACCAGCGTGTCGCGGACCGGCGCCGCCGTTCGCGGTGGTCTCCAAAAGCCGACCGCAGGCACGACGGCCCTGCTGATCGACACCACCACCCCCCCGGAGTTTTCGTTGGAGAACGACGACGACGTCGCCAGTTTTGAGCTCGGCGACACCGTGACCCGAGTCGTTGGCGTGCAGCAGGTCTCCGGTAGCGACGTGGCCTTCGGGGCGAGCTTCACCGGGAACACCAACCTCGGTAACTTCCCTATCGACTTTCCCACGGCCGGCCGTCATGCGCTCATCGCCCGGGTCGCCAACGATCGCCTGAGCTTTCAGTGGGCGCTCCAACTCGGGCCAACGGGCACGGAAGCCGGCGACCTCTGGATCGAAGACCTCGCCTTCGACGACGGCCAGGTTCTCGCCGTGGGCCGCTACAGCGGTAGCTCCGCCGCCTTTGGCATCCGCTCCAATGGTCCGGGCCCCATGACGACGACCCCGCTCCCCATGCCGACCGGTACCTCGCAGTCGGTCACCGACGCCTTTTTCGTCGAGTTCGACCTCGACGACGGTATGGGCGGCGAGGTCCGGGGGATCAATCAGCCCGGGAATCAAGCGTTCACCGAGGTGGAGCGGGACCAAGACAATCTCTACATCGGCGGGCACTACTCGAGCACGTTGGCCTTCGGCGCGAGCCCGGTCGCGACGGGACCGAGCGACGAAGAGCGGGGGTTCGTCGCCCGTCTCAACCCGATTGGGCTCGCGGGGGCGCGGGTCATTACGTTCGCCGGCGCCCCCGGGTCTGCCCGCGTGACGTCGATGGCCGCGCGGAACGACGACGTCTACGTCACCGTCGACTGCTCGGGGACCATCGATGTCGAGGTCGTGGTCGGCCTCGAAGCTTTCGAGCGGCTGTTTTCGTCGTCAGGGGGCAACGACGACCTGTGTTTCTTCGGCTTCGACATGTCGACGTCACCCCCGAGCCCAACCACCGCCGCCCGCTTCGACGGCGACGTGGTGCGGGCACGCGACATGATCGTCGATGGCGGCGCCGCGATCGTGACCGGCGCCTACGAAGGCACCTGGGACCTCCCCGGCGACCCCCTCCAGAGCGAAGACGAGGCGCTGTTCGTGCTGCGTCTCGGTCTTCCCTGAGGACGTTCATTCTTCCCGGGTCTCGCCTCCGGCATCGGAAGCGGAGCGACGACCACGTAGGCCGCTGAGCTCGAACGCGGCGAGAAGGGCCTCGAGCTCGGGTCCGGAGGACGGGGCCGACGGTGGGTCATCCGCCCCCGTGGCGAGCGTGGGCATAACCCAGGCGTACACCTGTTCCTGCGCCACCTCGAGGTCGAGGGTGAGGCCGAGACGTCGTGCGGTATCGAGAAGTTCGAGGGCCGCCGTGATGGGATTCGTCCCCAACGCCGCGGCCGGAGCGCCCGTCTCGAGGTGGCCCAGAATCGTCGTCAACGCCCGCTCCAGCCGTACCGCCGCCTCGGGCGCGGCGAGCGTGATGCCCAGCGCGCGCGCTTCGGCGGCGAGCGCGAGGGCCTGGTCGTAGGCGCGCGGATCGAAGCCATCGCCCAGGCCCCGTTCCGCCACCCCGAGGGCCACGACCCAGCGGCGACGAAGCCCTGCGCCCACCCAGGCCCGCAACTCGGGAGGCACCGGCAAGCCACTGGCGACGAAGCGCCGCAGCACGCCCGCGGCCTCCTCGTACCGTGACGCATCGAAGGCGGCGTAGCGACGACGCAGCGCCTCGAACAAGGTTTGGCTCACGCGCTCTCGACCGGACTCGAGGACGTCCGTCAGTCCGTACGCCTGGGCCCCGAATTCCGCTTCCGCGGCGCGGACCAAAGCGAGCCACGACCCTCGCGAACCGGCGGCCTGGAGCCGGGCGCTTGCCTTCGCAAAGGCCGTTTCACCGGGAAAGGGACACACCGCACAGTGGAGGTCGACCCCACCGAGATGGAGAACACAGGTCGCGTGGTCGGTACGGGTGCCGGTCGCCCGCGCTTCGAGCGCGACCCGCGCGGTCGCCACGGTCCAGCCCCCCTGCCCCGCCACCGTCTGCGCGGAGAGCTGAACCCGGTGCCCGGCCACTTCGTCCTGCGGTCCCGACTGGGGGTCGATGACCTGCGACATGGCGACGTGTGCGGCCAGCCCCTCGGCGGTGACGCGTTGGGGCCAGACTTCACGACGGTAGAGGTCGGCGCCGTTGCCGCAGGCCGGGTCGTTGGTTTCGGCCTCCGCGAGCTGAGCCAACAGCGACGCCTCGACGCCCGAGACCCCGAGACCCGCCAATCGGTCGACCAAACGTCCGGCGTAACGCATCACTTGGAGGGTCTCGATGCCGGCGAGATCGTGGAAGAACCAGCCACAGCTCGTGTACATGGCCATCGCCTCTCGCTGCGCTTCGAGCCAGCCGAGCGTGGTCGCGACGCGCTCGGCGTCCAGCGGGACGCGCGCGCGCGCGGCGAGAAAGGCCGCGCGGTCTCGGGTCGGGTGCAGAAGAAGCGCGATGTAATCGTCGCGCAGCGCCCACGGGTCTTCGAACCACGGCTCGAGGCGGGCGGCAAAGGCCGTCGCGGCCGCGTCGCGGAGGGTATCGAGCGCCGCACGCAAGGGAGCACGCCATCGTTGGTGGCAACCGGGCCCCCCGCCGGTGTGGCAGCCGCAGTCCCGCATCCACCGCCCCACCCCGTGCGCGCAGCTCCACGACGTGCCTCGCCCCTCATCCCCCCCCTTGATGCGAACCTGCGGGAGGGGTGCGGGGTGATGATCGAGCAAGGTAGCGTAGTTCGTGACCCAAAAGCCCTGCCGCTCTGCCTCTTCGAACAACGCGTGGGCCAAGCAGCGGTCGCCGAACCGGTGGTGGTGCCCGTAGCTCTCCCCGTCGGTCACGGCATGCACGATGGTTCCGTTTCCCCCCGACGCAGCCGAAAAGCGGTCGACCAAGGCCCGACTCGACGACAGCACCCCCTCGAACGCGATCGCCTGCGATATCGCACCGTCGTAGAAGAAGAGCGCCAAGGACCGCCCTGACCCATCGGGATGATCGAAGCGGTAAGGACGCCCCGGGTCGATCGATCCGTCCGAGACGTCTCGCCACCCCGCCCCCTCGTCGACCGCATCCGCTTGATTGGGCGCCAACAGCGCGTAGCGAAGGCCCTCGTCGATGAGAACGCCGAGGGTACGGTCGTCGCAGGCGGTCTCCGGCAACCAAAGCGCGTCGGCCGTCCGTCCGTAGCGATGAGCGAACTCCGCGCATCCCCATCGCACCTGGGTCCGGAGGTCGCGGTCGTTGCAGAGGGGAAGGATCGCGTGGTGGTAGCCTTGCGCGATGGCGTTGCCGTGCCCGCCTCCGGCCCGCGACCGGCGGTCCGCTTCGAGAATTCGCCGGTAGCCCCGGGGCTGATGCCGCTCGAGCCACGACAGTAGGGTGGGACCGAAGTTGAAGCTGAGCCGCTCGTAGTTGTTGACGATGCGACGGACGCGGCCCCGGTCGTCGAAAATCCTCGCCCACCCGTTGGGCCGGTAACACTCGCGGTCGATACGTGCGTTCCAATCGTGAAACGGCGCTGCGCTCGGCTGGCGCTCGATCTGGCCCGTCCACGGATTGTCGCGCGGGGGTTGATAGAAGTGACCGTGAATGACGAGGGCCGGCGGGTGGCTCACGCGCGTACGCTACACCGAACCATCGAGGGCGGGGCTTGCACCCTCGGTCCACACGGGCTCGGTCGGCCAGAGGGTGGGCCGGACGTCGCCCCCCGTGTGAACCGTCGCCGCGGCGGCATTCGCATCGAGTTGCGCCACGATGAGCGCGCGGAGGATCCGGGCCGCCGCCGCCGCCCGAGGGGGCGCCAAGAGGCGGCTCGGCCAGTGGAGAAACACGTGGGGCACGTGTCCGCGGTCGCGCCGAAAACGAAACGTGACCCCGCGTTGGTCGTCACTTCCTTCGAGCAACGTCAGCTCGCGCCGAGGGTGGTTCAAGGCGTGCGCCACCACGTACGCGGTCGCGTTGCAAACATAGGCATTGCGAGGACGGGGAAAGCCCACCAGCTCGACCGACGGCATCACGTCTCCAAGGACCTCTTCCTCCCGCTTCCACGCGCGCCGACCGGCTCCCAACAGCAGTTCGAACGAGGCACGATGACCCTCGACGAGCGGCCCTCCCGGCAGCACGCGCGCGTCGGGAACCGGGGTGAGGTGGCCGGTGACGTCGGGTCGGGCGTGGGTCTGATTCGATGCCCCGAGTTCGATCCACAGGGGTTGGGTGTCGCCGGCGATGCCCATCATGACGACCACCTCGGGGTCGACGTGCTCGATGGCGCGAAGCACCACCGCCGCGGCGAGGTCCCACATCACCGGGACGATGACGGCCATCACCCCGACGTCGCCGCCGTCCGCCGTCGACCACGACACGGGCTCCGCCGCCGCGCTGAAGTAGGGCTCGGGAGAGAGGGTTCCGCGGCGGTCCGCGGGGGGCGGGGGAAACCGCGGCACGGTCAGCTCGGGGGTCAGGTGCCCGAGGAGTTCTGCGCTCGCGTTGCGCGCATGCTCGCCGAATCGTGAGAATCCGGTCACGAGCACGCGGCGCGTGTCGCGGGACCACGTCGCCGGGCGCGGGCCGAACACGAGACCCTCCCACCACGCCCGGGCGGCCGCCAACTGGGCCGCCCCCACCGCACCGTCGGTGCCAAGCCTCATCGGCCCCCTCCCGTCGCCGTCGCTTCGAAATCCTCGCGCCCGCGCCTACCATCGTGGGGGTGAAACGGCCGAGGGTCATCATCCGGCACTGCCCCCGCTACGACGTCGAGGCGATGCGGACCGTCATGCGTGAGGGGCTCGACACCCTCGGGCTCCGACCGCGCGGGCACACCCTCATCAAACCCAACGTCGTCGCTTCGGGTCCTCTCTTTCCGCATGCCCACACCCGGGCCGAGTTCGTGGAAGCGATGGTGCTGGCGCTCCGCGACCGCGACGGCGGAATGACCGAACTCGCGGTCGGCGAGCGGTGCGGGATCACCGTGCCGACCCGCGCCGCCTTCGATGGCGCCGGCTACTACGCGATGTTCGAACGCGCCGCGGTCAAGCACTACCACTTCGAAGAGTCGTCCCAAGTCGAGATCCCCTTGCGTCACCCCCAGCGGCTCCGCGACTACGTGTTCACCCCGGAGCCGGTGGCGCGCGCGGACTTCTTCGTCAACTGTCCCAAGTTCAAGTCGCACCCGTGGACCACCGTCACCTTCGCGATGAAAAACTACATCGGGTTGCAGGACGACCGCCATCGCCTCATCGACCACGATCACCGTCTCGACGAGAAAGTCGCCGACCTGCAGTTCATCACCCAACCGCAGTTCATGGCCATCGACGCGATCACGGCCGGGGAGAACCGAATGCTCACCCCGATTCCGTTTCCGTTGAGGCTCGTCATCATGGGCGACAACTCCGTCGCGTTCGACAGCGTGTGTTGTCACATCATCGGCGTGGACCCCGCATCCGTGGCCCACATCCGCCTCGCCCACGAGTATGGGTTTGGCCCCCTCGACCTCAACGACATCGACATCGAGGGTGACGTGACCCTCGCCGAGGCCCAGTCGCGCGCGGCGGGCTTCAAGGTCGGGCGCATTCGGGTCGAAGACTACTTCGTCGATTCGGCCATCACCGCCCACGCCGGGCCGCCCCCCGACCCCGAACGCACCGACTACTGTTGGGGAGGCTGTCCCGGGGCGCTCGAAGAAGCGATCGAGATCATTCGCCTCTTCGACGCCGAGACCGACGCCAAGCTCCCCCGACTTCACATCGTCTTCGGGGCCCACGAGGGAGACATCGCGGCGGGCCCCGACGACCGAGTTCTGTTCATCGGAGACTGCGCGACGTGGACGGGGGAGCTCGCGGGTCGGGGCCTGATCCGTATCGATAGCCAATACCGCGCCCGAGAAACCAAAGACCCGCACCACGCCGTGCACGACGACATTTTCAAGAAAATGGCCTCGGTCGCCCGCACCCTGGCCAAGAGCCGCCACGACCAGGTGATTCGACTCTCGGGATGTCCCGTGAGTGTGGCCGAGCTCGTCCTCGTGCTCAGTGGCCTGGCGGGGACGAAGAATCCCTTTTTCGCCCCGAGCGAGACGGTGCGCTTCAATCGAAGTTACCTCATGTGGAAGAGCGCCACGATGGCGCGCCGCCTTCGCGGACAGCCCTACCAAACGCCGGGCGCGTACGCGGCCCGCGGACGCGCGGCCCCCACGGTCACGACCCCGCGGGGTGCGTCGTCGCCGCTTCTGGGAGCACGCCGCGAGGAAGGTGCACGCGAAAGGACAACGTCACGGCGTCGCCGACCCGAAAAGCGCCCAAAGGACCCTTGATCTCGGCGATGCCCAATCGCGCCAGCGATACCGTCGCTTTCCCCGAAATCCACGGGTGTGCCCCCGAGGACGTCGGGCCCGACCGTGTCAGGTCGTCGAGGGGCACCGTCTGGGTGCCGCGCGGCGCCGCTACGGTGAGCGTCCCCGCGCCGGGGTGGGGGCCGCGTGCCTCGACCCGGACCGCCGGTCCCGGCAAGACGTCGCGCCGAAGCCGACGGCGGATCTCCCGTCGCTCCAGGCGATTGACCCCCGTGGGGACCATGCGGCCACCGTCGAGCGTCCCCGCGACGGCGATGCGGTCGACGGGAAAGGTCGCGCGCGCGCGCCATGCTTCCGTCGCGACGTCCAGCTCGAGGTCGAGGTGCTCGGGTTCGGCCCAAAGCTCGAGCTCGTGAGCGAGGCGTCGCAACATGCCCTCGGCTCGGGTACGCACCACGAAGGTCGCTCGGCCGGGCTGGACGCGTCGCGTGACCATATCGTGTCGGGCAAATCGTAGATTGGACCGGCCCAGAAAGTAAGGCACCCCCAAGACAATAGAACCGGCTCTGAGGAGCGATGCTCGCCCTCGCCGGCTTGTCGTCGGCGATCGTTGACGTTGTCGGCGAGCATCGCGACACCATCAACGGTTGTGGTCGAGGGTGTAAGGCTCGCTCGGGTCTACCGCGAACGCTTGGAGGAACGAACCGAGAGGGTTCCGCGCTTCGGCGCCCTCAGGGAGGAAGGCGGCGGCCCGCGAACCATGCGGCGGCCAGGCCAAGGCCCGCGAGAACCACCGCACTCGCCACCGGCTCGCTGAGGTCCGCGACCGGAGGAGGCCCCCCGGCGAGGGTGGTGAGGTGACGCCGCGGCCAGAGCGTCGCGAGCGTACCGGTGCCGGCACCGAGCCACCAATCCGCCCCGAGGACCACATATCGTCCCCCGCCGCGCGATCCGATGGTCGTCCCCAGGCAGAGCAACGCGGCGTACGACGCGCCGCCGACCATGGCCACGACCAGGGTGGCGCCGAGGTCCGGCAGCAGCCCGGGCTGCCCCCCGTAGGCCACCGGAAGGGCCGCCGCCGTGAACGAGACGGACGCGAGGGCGGTGAGGAGCATGGCCACGGCCACGGCGCCCCACGCGAGTCGCCGCCGCGACGCCCCGAACCGGGCGAGGCCCCAGAGCCGCTCCTCGAGGCGACGGGGAACGATCGTCCCCACGAGGGCGAGCCCCGTGAGAGGTAGGATCGCCCCCCACACCGCGGCCAGCGTGCGCCGCGGCGCCGAGAGCGGGGCGCTGGCGTGCTCGGCCATGGCGATCGCCAGGGCCGCGGCCATCCCGATGAGGACGATGGCGACGACGCGCCGGCGCCCCACCCCCGCCCATGCCACCTCGGCGCCGCGGCGAATCTCTCCGCTACGACCCATGGTCGGCTCCGACCGAAGACGTACGCCCGACGGTAGGGCCAGCCGGAGGGGCCGCCGCGCGCCGCTCCCGGTGGACCGCGGCCGACAGCCCCGGGACGTCGACGCCTTCCGCCCGCAACGCCCGAATCATCACCCCCGAACGTACGGCGGCCGCCGCCACGGCGCGAGCGACCGCGCCCAAGTCGCCCTCCCCCCCGTCGGCGCCGACCACCATGCGTCCCTGATCGGCACGCCAGGACCGGATGACCACGCCCTCCAGGGCGGCCGCGAACGCCGGGTAACGCGCCGGGGCCAGCCACACCGCCAGATCGTTCGCGGTCGCCCTCGGCCACGACGGAAACGCCGCGCCCCCACCCGCGAGGCGCCCCCGCTCGAGCAGGTGGACGTGCGGGCAGAAGTCGCGCAGCGACGTCGCGTCGGCGGATGCAATCACCACCGTCGCCCCCGCCTCCACCAGAGCTCCGAGCCGGTGCCGCACGGCGCCGCGGTCGAGGGGCCCGATCGCGACCTCGGGCTCGAACAGCACGAGGAGCAGCGGCGCCGGATGGTAGAGCGCGAGCGCCAACTCGACCGCCCGGGACTCTTCGAACGACAAACGCGCGACCGGACGCGTCGCGACGGCCCCCAAGCCCAGGTCGGCAAAGGGGACGCGGGCCTCGAGTCGTCGCGCGAGGGCCTCGACCCGGGTCCCCAGGGGGAGCGCCGGGGCCGGGAGCAGACTCGCGATCGACCGCCGCAAGACCGCGTCCCGCCACGGTTGCCGGCCCCGCACGGTGAGCACGCCCGAGCGCGGCTTCCGTAGCCCCGCCGCCAACTCACACAGGGCCGCGGTGCCATCTTCCGGCGCCCCCACGAACCCATGCATGCCGCGTGGGAGTTGAACCGTCACCCGATCCAGCCGACCGCGGGGCCGACCCCGCGCGCCCATCCCGTCGCGGCCGGAGACCTGCGCGAGCCGCAAGACGGTGGGGTCGGTCGACCCCGTCGTCACGACGGGCTCCCGTCGAGGAACAGCCTCGCGAGCGCGTCGACGGCAGAAGGCAACGACGCGACCGCGTCGCCGGGGCCGAGGTCGGCCAGGAGCCAGGGGAGGAAAAGTACGGCCCACCACAGCGTGGTCCCCCGGGGGCCCCCGAGCCGCCGGCATCCGATCGCGACGACCATGTAGAGGGCGGCGATGAGGACCGCCGCGCCAAGCGCGCGCAACGACAAGGCCCAGGCAGAGGCGCCCCGGATCGCCGCAGCACTGGCCACCACGAGCGCCATGCGCCCCGTGACCCCGGAGATGGCCCCGGCGGCCGCGGCCAACGCGCACCCGCCCGGCCCGACCCCGACCATCTCCGAGAGACCGCGAACCGCCTCGGTGGGCCCGCGCCCGGCAAGCTCCGCCGCCACCGGCACCGCCACCCCCCAGGCGCCCCAGCAGAGGGCGCGTGCGAGCGCCGCCCCCGGGGCCTCGGAGGCAAACGAAACGGATGAAACCGCGGCGACGAGCGCCGCGACGAGCAGTGCCGACCAACGCGTCACGCGCGCCGAGGGCCTGCGACCGAAGTCGAGATGGCCGATGGCGGCCAGCTGCATCGCGGTCTTCACCGCGGGAGCTTACACGTCGCCCGCGTCCTCGTCCCGGCTTGCGCCGTGGGGGTCTCGGCGACACCGTCCGGCGGCCATGTCCGAGGTGTCGTCCCCGCCGCCACCGCCGCCGACGCTGCCGCGGCGGGCCCCCTGGGTCGCGCTCGGCACGATGGTCGTCGTGTTGCTCTTGGGCAGCCGCGCGCACCCGTACCTCGAGGCCTGGCAGCAGCGACGCCATCTCGCGGAGCTTTGGCCCCGACTTCGGGCCTGCCTCGGCGGCGACGGGGGCCGTCTCGAGGACGCCACGCTGCGGGCTCGCGTCATCCGCGCGGAAATAGATCCGGACGCGCCCGGGACGTGGCCTCGGCGCTGCCTCCCCCTGACGGCGAAAATCGAGGGGGCGCTCTACACCGCCTGGCGGGTTGAAGCCCGGTGCGACGGCGCTTGTTGCGCCACCGCGCCTCACTGCGCATCCATCTCGCGGCGCCGTCACCAACTCGCGCGGGCTCGCGAGCAAATTCGTACGCGCCGCTTCGAGGGGGGCGTGGTCGCGGCCTTGCTGGCCTCACCTCCCGTCGATGCCGCGGACGCAACGAGGGAGGTTGCGACGCCGGCCGAGGTGACGGCCCCGCCGGCGCCCATCGTCCTGATGCCCCCGCCGCCCGCGCTCAGCCCTGGAGGTTACGACCGCAGTGCCCTCAGGCTCGGCGCGGCCCCCACCCTGCTCCTGCACCGGCGCGGGCACGACGCTCGCCTGTGCGGCGTGGACGTCGCCCGCGCGATCGCCACGTGCCGCCCCCTCCCCCCATCGATGCCCACCGCGGGCGACGTGCTCCTCGTCGACGGAGCGCCGCGCCATCCTCTCCACGTTCTCGTGCGGCCCGACGATGACCCGGCCCCGGTTTCGTGGCGCGTCTACGACCGGTTCGGCCGCGCCCGGCTCGACCTCCGGCATGGTCCGATCGGGGTCACGGTCGACGCGGCTGGACCCAAGGCCCTCGTCGTCGACCGCGGCGCCACCTTTCTCATCGCGTCTGGGGACACCGCCCCGCAACGCTGGCCTCCGCTCTCGCGGGGGGGGCCCCCTCTCGTGTGGGGAGACCACGTCTACACGGTCGCAGGGTCCGGGGTCGCAGGGTCCGGGGTCGCAGGGTCCGGGGTCGCAGGGTCCGGGGTCGCAGGGTCCGGGGTCGAAGGGTCCCGCGAACTCCGCCTTCGTCGCCACCGGCTCGACGGGCGCATCGACGCGGAGGTGACGCTTCCGCTGCCCGACAGCGCGCTCGCGCTCACCGCGTGCGGCGACGTCGCGGTCCTCGCCGCCGTCGACGACGGCATCGAAGACCGTGCCGCCATCATCTTCAGTCCCCCGGATGGTCCTCTGACGGCGCACCGGGTGACGCAGTCTTCCCGATGGGCCGGGCTCACGTGTGATGCCGGGCGGCCCCCCGTCGCCACCCTCACCTGGACCGAGGTCGCCGCGGGGGTGCACCGCATGCACCGATGCCACTGCCGCGCGGACGAGGGCTGCGGCTCGGTGGAGACGACCACGCTCACCATGGCGCGCCTGCCCGGGACCCGAACGCTCGCCGCCAGTCTGGATCCCGAGACCCTCGCCTACGTCTGGCAGAGTCGGCAGGGCGACATCCGTGCGCACATCGGTCCGGGGGGCGGGCCGCTCCGCGCGCATGTCATCGCCGACGACGCCGCCCGGGGCGGTCTCGACTGGGGGGCGCGCCCCGTCGACCTGCTCGCCGGCCGCGGCTTCGCCATCTTGCTCGCCCATGGGGCCGACGGCGCTTCGGGCTACCTCCTCGATCGCGATGGGGTCCGGCCCCTTCGACCCGGTACGCCCTGACCGTCAGGGACAATAGCCGGCGTCGGCCCGGCAGGCACGGGCGAGGAATGCGTCCGCGGCACGGTCGTCCTGGCGCAGCCCCCCCCCGGCCTTGTCGATGCGCGGCGGCGAGCACCGCGCCGCCACGCGCCTCGCCACGGGGGCCCGCCCCGCGCGCCCACCCCACGGCACGCGCTTCCTGGTCGGCGGCCG
>JBCCLB010000118.1:0-15922 GCA_039027095.1 Myxococcota bacterium | reverse complement strand
GTGGTGACGTCGATGAGATGCTCACCGAGTACAGCCACTATCTACTGTCGTTTCATGACGAATTCGTCGAAGCGATTACCCGCGGGCTCTGGGTCGAAACCTCCAAGGAAGCGTTGCCTCGAGATGCCCTGTCGGCCGGGCACCCATTCAACGGCCTGACGCACCTCGTTCCAGATTCCTTCCTAGAGACCGCTGGTCTTCGTTGTGCGGTCTAAGCCAACCCACGGCCCATCGATCTCGTCGAGCATGACGCACGTCTCTGTTCGCAAAAGCTCCTCGAAATCGTAATGCTTGCGACGGAAGTAGGTCGGTCAGCTGGACCCTCGATCTACCGACGGTCGCCGGCAAAACGCGTTCGACCCTCAGGAGCTACTTTGGGACAGCGGTGCGTACCTTCGATGGGGTGGCAGGCCTCGGCGACATCCGTGACACCATTTTTTGCTGGATGGTCGAAGTTGCGGAGCGCCGAAGAAAGATGGGGCTTTTGGACTAGCGTGGGTCGCCGCGCTTGGGCCCGGCGGGCACCGCCGCCTAGGGGCGGTCACACTTTGCCGCGCGGTTGCGACGACGAAGGGTGATGAAGAAAGATAGGCGCCTACGTTTCTTGGAAGCGGCGAGCTTGGTGGGAGCGCAACTCGTGAGCGCCTGCGGAACGCCGCCACCACCAAAGCTCACGACCGACGACCCGGTCGCTGCGCCTTCCGACGACGACGACGTTGGCCGCCCCGCGCCGCCGGGGACTTCCCTGCGCCGTCGCCCCCCCGACCTCGTGGAGAGCGCGCCCAAGAAGGCCCTCGAGGCCGCCGCGCCCGCCACTTCGCTCGCTCACCCGCCGCGCGAGCCGGAGATGCCTCCGGAGGACCCTGCCCTTCTCGAGGACTGCCACGCCCCCCGCACCATCGTGGTGCGCAAGGGACGACGTGAAGTGGAGCTTCGGTGCGGGCCGGCCGTGGCGGCGCGCTTCCGGGCCGGGCTCGGGTTTGCGCCGGAGGGTCACAAGCGACGGGAAGGCGACGGCCGCACGCCGGAGGGGACGTACTTCGTCCCGACCAAGTACTTCTCGAGATTTCACCGCTCGATGCAGCTCAGCTATCCCAACGTCGACGACGCAGACGCCGGCCTCGCGGCGGGGGTCATCACACCGGCCGAGCACGCCGCCATCGTTTTGGCTCAGGGCGCCTGTACGTTGCCGCCGCAGACGACCGCGCTCGGCTCTTGGGTCCAGCTCCACGGTGGAGGCGGCACCCGGGACTGGACCCTCGGGTGCATCGCCATCGACGATGCGGCGATCGAAGCGGCCTTCGCCTTTCACCTCCCCGGGTGCCGGGGCGGCGTCCCCCGGACGAAGATCGTCATCGAACCCTAGACTACCGGGAGGGTTCCTCACCGGGGGGGTTGTTGGTCCGGCGCTCGGCGATGACGGCGACGAGGACCGCCTGCACGGCCGCGCGGTCGAGGCCGCGAAGAAAGGCAACGCGGTCGTAAACGTCGGACAGCCCCGCCATCATCAGCTGGTCGGGCCGGAGGGGGCAGTCGACGCGCCCTCGGTGCACCGCGGTGAGGAGGCGCTGGAGCTGCTTGTCGTCGAGGTGGGTGAGGCCAGGTGCGAGCACGGTGGGGGCTGGGGTGCCGTTGCCTGGGGCTCGGGTCAATCGCGCTCGGGCGCGACCTCGGCTGGCGCCGCGCCGCGGGATGCGATACCCGCCGGCCATGAGCCTCGAGATCGGGATCGTCGGCCTCCCCAACGTGGGCAAGTCCACCCTGTTCAACGCCCTCACCGCTGGCGGCGCCGAAGCCCAGAACTACGCGTTCTGCACCATCGAACCCAACGTCGGGGTGGTGGCCGTCGTCGACCCCCGCCTCGCCGTGATCTCGAGCCACATCACGACGCAAAAAGTCATCCCCGCCAGCGTGCGCATTGTCGACATCGCTGGCCTCGTCGCCGGCGCGAGCAAGGGCGAGGGCCTGGGAAATAAGTTTCTCGGCCACATCCGCTCGGTCGACGCGATCCTCCACGTGTGTCGTTGTTTCGAGGACGCCGACGTCATGCACGTGAGCGGCGACGTCGATCCGATCCGCGACATCGAGACCATCGACACCGAGCTGATGCTCGCCGACCTCCAGGTGCTGGAAAACATGGTGGCCAAGATCCGAAAGCAGGCCACCCACGACAAAAAGCTCCAGCCCGACGTGGCCCTGATGGACCGCTGCATCGAGGCGTTGTCCGACAGCCGGCCCCTCCGCGCGCTCGCGCTCGACGACGCGGCCGAGCGCGACAAGCTGCGCCAGTGGGGCATGATCACGGCCAAGCGCGTGCTCTACCTCGCCAACGTCGACGAATCAGACCCGAAGGGCGAATCCGAGGTGGTCGCCCGAGTACGCGCCCACGCCGACGCCGAGGGCAGCGGCGTCGTGGTCGTGTGCAGCAAACTCGAGTCCGAACTGCAGGAGCTCGACGAAGACGAGCGGGGCGAAATGCTCGAGGAGATGGGCCTCACCGAGCCCGCCCTCGGCGCGGTAGCGCGCGAGGCCTATCGGGTGCTGGGCCTGCAGAGCTACTTTACCGCCGGCGAAAAGGAAGTGCGCGCATGGACGGTCAGAGTCGGCGCCACCGCCCCCGAGGCCGCCGGCGTCATTCACTCCGACTTCGAGCGAGGCTTCATTCGCGCCGAGATCTACAGCGTGGCCGACCTCGAGGCCCTGAAGGGCGAAGCCGCGATCCGCGCCAAGGGCCGCATGCGCACCGAAGGCCGCGACTACGTCATGCAAGACGGCGACGTCGCCCACTTCCTCTTCAACGTGTGAAGTGGTCTGGGGCTCAGGTCGGCGTACCTTGGCATCCGCGCTGTCACTCTCCAGCCGTTCGGGCTCGAGTAGCCGCTGAAATGCCGTTACCGACAGTCATACATCCGCCTCCGCGATCAAAAGCCCACTCTCGCGCGTCTCGCTAAAGACAATCTCGTTGATGCACAAGACGATGCTTTCGCCATCATCCAAAAATATCATATTATAGAAGAATGAACTTCCGTGGACCCGGAACAGGAGTGACCCGACGCACGGCCTTAACAGCCTCTTCGGGTCGTAGAGGCGTGGCGCCAGGCCCTGATATTGAATCATGAACGGCTCGGCCAGGCTTCGATCCAACGGGCGCCCGTGTCCCTTCTTATAGACCCTAAATCCCACGACGCCATCGCTCGGAAAAAAGTGGATCGACCCCTCATCGAACTCCAGGGCGAGGCGATCGATTCCGACATTGAAGCTTCGCAAAGGGCTGACGAGGTCAGCAACGACTGGCGCCAACTCCAAATCTCTCTCTTGAAAACTGCGGAGGCTTGAACTCCGACGAGGAGCTTCCACTTGGACAACTTTTGTCATGACTACCGGTTCCTCGACGAGAAGTGCCCACCTACGAACTTGCCATTGGTGCCGGGCTGCTTGAACCCTGACCACCACTCACCCGTATGCGGGTTCTGTCCCATCCAGAACTCCGTGTATCCTTGCGCATGTATCTCCTCGTTCTTCGTCTTTCCCACTTTCGATACGTTAACGAGTTCGAGCTGGCCCGTCGCCGCTTCGAGTGAGTCGAACTCTTCGTAGAACGGCTCCGAAACGGTGGCCTCGTCGGAATCTCCTCCACCGGTGGACAGCGCGTAGTCTAACACCCCGACGCCGGCCGCGACGGCGCTTCCAACAATCACCTCTACCTGGGTCAGTTCGAGACCGACGACCGCCACGGCACCCTGGCCAGCACCACCCGCGACGACCGTCCCTTCGGCGCCCGCCGCCGCCGGACCACCGCCGATCCCGACGGCCAGCCCGAAAGACAGAATCCCTCCACCCCGTGCCCAGTGCTGAAAGATCGGATCTCCCTTCTCTTCCGGCGTCGGCTCGATGAACTCGTGCATCAGCCCAAACGTCGCCGCGCCGAGGAACCCGTAAGAAAGTCCTCGCGCCGCCATGCGTAGTGGCGCCGGCGAACTTTCCGTCCCAGCACCTGGGGTTGTTCGGCCATTCGTTGGTCGGTCGTGGATGAGGCGAGCCCCGAGGCAGCGGAAGAGACGTCGGCCTCGGGGCGAGCGAGCTCATTGAGGTCGAGCGACCACATCTTTGCGTGGTGGCGTCGTCGCGGACTTTCTGCTCAACCTCAGGATGATGGAACACGTCGTCCGCCACCCGACCCCTCCCTTTCTCGTCGCCAGCGGCGCGCTCGAAGTGCACCAGGTGCCGGCCTGGCGCGACAACCTGATCTGGCTCCTCGTCGACCGCGCCTCGAACACCGCGGCCGCCGTCGACGGGCCCCCGGTGGCGGGCGACCTGCTCGACTACTGCGCGCAACAAGGGGTCGAGCTCACGACCATCTTCAACACCCACACCCATCCGGATCACATCGGATTGAACGAGGACCTCGCCAAGCTCGGACGGCTCGAGGGTCTCCGGGTGGTGGGGCCGCGCGCCCGGGCCGACGAGGTGCCCGGCATCACCGAACGGGTCGGCGACGGCGATGAGGTCGCGTTCTCGGGGGTCACGGGAAGGGTCATGCTGACGGAGGGCCACATCGATGGCCACGTGTCGTTCGTCTTCGACGGCGTGGTGTTCTGTGGCGACACGCTCTTCGCCGGCGGGTGCGGCTATCTCTTCGACGGCCCCCCGCGCAAGATGCACGAGAGCCTTACCCGCCTCGCCGCGCTCCCGCCGTCGACCCGCGTGTGTTGCGGCCACGAATACACCGAAGACAACCTGCGCTTCGCGTGGTCGGTCGATCCCGACAACGCCGATCTCGCAGCGCGCATTCGACGCGTCTGGGCCATTCGTGCCGACGGCGGCTGCACCGTACCGTCGGCGATCGACGAAGAGCGACGCACCAACCCGTTCCTTCGGCCCGACGCGGTACGCCCCCGGGTCGCCGCCGCGTTCCCCGACGACCTTCTCGTCGATGATGCATCGGTGTTCGCGGCCACCCGGCGCCTCAAAGACCAAAAAACGTACCGTGAAGCGGGCGACGAGGCACTCCCGCTGGCGGGGACCTCGGGCCCGTCAAAGTAGACACGCGCGATGGCGGGCGGTACGACCGCGGCCATGCATCGACACGCCCTCCCCTGGTGGAGCCTCCCGATGGCGCTCCTCGTCGCCTGCGGCGGCGAGACGAAGCCGACGCCCGACGACACCCAGGCGACGGCGGCGCCGGTCGCGAAGACGACCGCATCCCCGTCGGCGACAGAGGAAAAACCAGCTCCGTTGAAGGCCGCGACGGCGAAGGAATTCAAAGCCACCGCCGAGCAAGACCTGGGCACGCTGCCCGACGGCGTGGGCATTGCCGTCGGCGACGCGGCTCCCGACTTCGAGCTCCCCGCCGTCGAAGGCGGCAAGGTGAAGCTGTCGGAGCTGACGAAGAAGAGCGAGGTGCTGCTCGTCTTCTACCGGGGCGGATGGTGACCCTACTGTAGCTTCCAGGTTCGGAAGCTGAGCAAAGCCCACCCCAAGCTGGAGGAGATGGGCATTCAACCGGTGATGGTCAGCGTGGACGCGCTGGAGGGTTCGGTTGAAACCAAGAAGACCTACGACGTCCCCTTCCCCCTCCTCAGCGATGTCGACGCCGAGGTGCACGACCAGTACCGCGTCGCCAACGCGCTCGACGACGCCGGGGTCGAGCAACTGAAAGGATATGGGATCGACATCGAGCGTTGGAATCAACGCAAACACCATAAGATTGCCATCCCCAGCATCTTTCTCATCGGCAAAGACATGAAGGTCCGCTTCGCGCACGCCGCGAAAGACTACAAAACGCGCCCCCCCGTCGACGCCCTCCTCGCGAAGCTGAAAGCGCTCTGAACCGCGGGCCCCGGAAGTAGACCGCGGAAACTGTTGGTCGCCGCGTCACGACGGAACGCGACGGGCGCCATGAGCGCACCGCCTAAAGGCGGCGCGGCCGACCGCGGGTGTCTTCACCCTGGCGCCGATGGCGTTCCGTCGCGCGTTTCGCCCGGCGGTGGTCGTGCATGGCTTTTGTAGGTACACTAACTTCATGTGGTGCCGAAGGAAGACCGAGTCGCGACTTGGGCGAACAAGGCGTTGGCGGAACGCTCAGCCCTTCGTCGCGGGCCTCGCTACCATGGGGTGCCTCGTCGCGTGCAGCGAGGGCAGCGGCGCATCCTCGGCAGCCGCGACGTCCGGCGTGAGCACGACGTCCATCGGAGCCGGCGGCGGCGTAGGCGGCGCGGCGGGCACGGGGGGGAACCCCGCAGATGGTCAGGGCGGCGGCGGCGGCGGCGAAGCCCCCTTCATCTTGTCGTCCTTTTACGGCCTGGACGATGCCCTCCCACCCACCGCCACGACCCTCTGTCTCGGGGCCGCCGGAGAGGACGGCATGCCGGTGGTGCTACGGCTTCCGCTCCCCGACGACACCATTGATGAATCAGTGTTCATGGTCGAGACGACCGGCGATACGGCCACCTCGATCCTCTGCGCCACCCTCGCGCCAGCGACGGACGGCACGGAGCTGCGAACGGTCCTCCTCGTGGGCGAGTTCGGCAGCGCACCGGCGGATGAGCCGACGCGCGTTACCATCGTCGACAGTCTGCTGGCCGCCGACGGAACCGACCTCGTCGGCGCGACCTTCGATATGGTCACCCCTCTCGCGGCCGGCCCCCAATTGGTGGTGGCGGAGCGTTTTGGCCCGAACGTTCCCGCGAGTGCTTGCCCCCCGGGAGCGCTACAAGCGGTGCAGATGACGTGGCAGGGGGGCGTCACCGCGGCGGACGGTGAACCCCTCGGCGATGCGGCGCGATTGGCGGTGACGGTCCACGTCGACGACGGGGACGGAACGACCGCCGCGGTGTTGCCATCGTCCCTCACCGACCTCGACAACGACAACTACGTCATCGCCTGTCTCGACGACGACCGCCCCGCGGTGCGGATTGAGGTGGAGGCCGGCGAATTCTTCGACCCGGGCAACGATCCCAATCCCGCCACCGCGGTCGACATCACGGCACCCCCACCCTTCTGACCGCAGGCTCGTTCCATCGTCGCTTCGGGCTGGGCCACCCTCAAAGGGTGGAGGTGTCGACGACGAAAAACCCGTCGCCGATGTCGTTGCCGTTGCCGTCTTCCAGGCTCGCGACGAAGTAGAACAAGCCATTGTCGGCGAGAAAAGCGTCGTCG
Source organism: Myxococcota bacterium (assembly GCA_039027095.1). Taxonomy (GTDB): domain Bacteria; phylum Myxococcota_A; class Polyangia; order Polyangiales; family Polyangiaceae; genus JAPYTK01. The sequence goes on along the minus strand of JBCCLB010000118.1, from coordinate 8,764 downwards.
TTTCCGAAGGTCGAAATGAAGGCATCGTCGTCGAAGAACCCATTCTGGTCGACATCGACGGGATCTCCCTCGCGGGCCACGACGTTGTATTGTTGAACGCGAGCAGCCCGTTGGAGGCCGTGGGTCCATCGGAGACGCCGCCGATGACGAAGTCACCCAGGCCGTTGCCGACGTGGAGGAAAAAGCCGGCCGCAAACTCGGTGTCGCTCCACGCCTCGGTCGCCCCGACGATGACCGCCTGCCCGAGCGTAGCAAGCACGGCGCCGTTGGAATAAACCCAGTCCACACTCGTCGACGCGTTCCGCCCGCGTACGAAGTAGGTCCCGTCGGCGGCGAGGTGCACGCCGATGATACCGTTTTGGTCCACGGGTTCGACGAACCCCGACCCGGCGAGGACGACGCCTTCCTGTACGATCACGGAGCCATCGACCACGACGATGTCGTCGGTGGCGGTGGCCCCGGTGAGGTCACCCTGGAGCAGATGGTGGAGGCCATCCGGGGTCACCCAGAAGTCTTCGGAGTCGAAGAGCTGCCACGTCTCGGCCCCGATCTGACCCTGCGGGACCGTCACGCCCTTCTGGGCGAGCACGGTAGAACCTAAGATGACGAATTCGTCCTCGGCGGTCGGCACGCCGCCCACGTTCTTGACGACGAAGCCAACGTCGCCCGCGGCGGTCACCGTGGGCGTTTGCAACAGGTCGCCCCAGGTGGCGTTTGCCGGCAGCACGGCCGACGTATCGCCTTCCCGGGCCACCGCCATCAGCATCCCCCCGGCCTGGCCGAGCACCACGTACTCGTCGGAGCTCGTCGGACCGTCGGTGTTGGTCGTGAACGCAAAGGTTCCCCCGTCGTTGACGCCGAGGACCCGGTCGATGGCCCCTACGTTTTCGCCGGGGGCCCACGCCGCCGGCGACCCCTCTTGCACTTCGACGATGCCGTTCACGATGAGCACTTCGTCGACGGCGGAAAGGGCATCCGTGACCCCGGTGATGGCCCAGGTGCCTCCGGGGCTCCCGTAGACTCGGTCAAAACTCGTGAACTTTTGGTTCGGAACGCCTGGAACATCCGACGACGGGTCGGAAGCAATGGTCGTATAGACGGGCACGACGATGCCGGCGCCGGTCATGCCACCGCCGGCACCTCCTGCGCCGCCGTTGCCCATCATCCCGCCCGTTCCGCCGCTGCCCATCATCCCGCCCGCGCCGCCGCTGCCCATCATTCCGCCCGCGCCGCCGCTGCCCATCATCCCGCCCGCGCCGCTGCCCATCATTCCGCCCGCACCGCCGCTGCCCATCATCCCGCCCGCGCCGCCGCTGCCCATCATCCCGCCCGCGCCGCCGGTACCCATCGTTCCGCCCGCGCCGCCGGTACCCAACATTCCGCCCGCACCGCCGGTGCCCATCATCCCGCCGGCGCCACCTTCGGCGACGCCGCCCATACCCCCCTGAGCCACGCCTCCAGCGCCCATCCCGCCACGGCCACCGACACCGGCTCTTCCGCCCTGAGCAGAGCTTCCGCCGGTGGACGTGGCATCACTCCCTCCCGCGCCGGGGCCTGAGGTTGTACTGTCGCCGGACGCCGACTCGTCGTCGCCGCAACCCACGGTGGTCAAGGTGAAGAGTGCGCAACCGGTAGCGATTGCGGTGTGTACGACTTTGCTCGGTGCCATGTCGCGCCCCCGTCCTCGAGACCCTAGCAAGACGGGCCTAAACGGACAATGCCCGGGTGTCAGCCCAGGGACTGGCCGGAGCCTCATCGCGTCAATGACCGAGTGCGCCGTCTTGAGCGCCACGCTGCGACCTCGTTGGGGAGGACGGGGATGGTACGGGTTCGCTCTTGGCGGTGGGCTCCGACCTCGGCATGCTGGCCACGGGAGGCGATTAGTGGACGTTCGCGCGGCCTTCCGCTCAACCTACACCTAAGCTGCTTCGTGCTTTCGCGAGAACTTGGACGTGAATCGCATCGGCTGGAAGAGCATCGCCTTCGTCTGCGGTGCGGTATGCACGAGCTGCCATCCTCGCCCCGCAGGGCCCAACCTCTCTACCACCATCCCCCAAAACCTACTGCCCGGACCATCTGCCGACCCCGCGCCGGGGGCACGGTCAGACCCGAGAATCGGCTCCGAATCGGTCGTCAGGCCCCTCCGCAAAGCGTCTTTCGAGATGGGCTTGGTCCTCATGGGGCGCGAAACCAATGCGGCGCTCATCGGTCTCGAGCTGAACGGCGTCCGAGCCAAGGCGCTCTTGGACACTGGCGCGGAGATGAACGTCGTTCAAACGTGGCTCCTCGAGGAGGCGGGCCTCGAGCTGGGAGGCGGCGATGAGGTGACCATCACCGACTCATCCAAGATCAGCCGCACCGCCTCGTTTGCCTCGATTTCCGTGGACTTTGACCAATGGGGACGCGTTGAGCAGCCCGCCGTGGTGATCCCGTCGGTACCCATGTTTGCCGAGCGGCGCATCGGCCTCATCGTGAACCCACTGTTTCTCGCGCGCATGGGATTCGCGGTGCGATTGGACCTTCCCGACCGCACCATGAGCGAACTCGGCTCGCTCAGCCCACCGTCGGGGGTGGACCTGCAGACGTGCGTCAACAGCACCCAGTTGGCGAGCGGGATGGCGCTGCAAACCTCGCGGCACGTCACCAGTGTGACGGTGGGCGGCGTCGCGACCGCCCTTCAAATCGACACCGGGGCCCGGACCACGGTCCTCGCAGCGTCTTCCGAGGCCGCGACGGCGGTAGCCGGTCTCGCGTCGACGCGAGAGGAAGCTCGAGGCTTGTTCGGCCGTGAGCCGGTCACCACGATCACCGAGAGCGTCGATGGCTGCATACCGGCGCCGTAGGATCGCAGGCTGCGACCGCGGTCCACGTACACCGCCGCAGACTCACGGAACCGCACGGACTGCGCCCGCCCCCGCCCGGCGGACGACGCCAATCTACCCGCCCGTCGTCGGGTCGATGCCGGGCTCATCGGTCGCGACTTCGAACTGCCGGGCATTGCGGTCGATCGCGGCATCGATCTCCGACTGCGACGCGTGAAGCGGCCCGAAGAAGGCCGGACGCGCGAATGGAATGGTCAGTCCCCTCGCAAAGGATGGCCTTTGGTGGAGTCGATCGATCCAAGCCTGCAGGTGAGAGAGGTCGGAGATGTCGACGCCGGCCCAAAAGGCGCTCGCGCAATAGGGAAAGCAGGCGACATCGACCAGGGTGCACCGCTTGCCCAGGACGAACGGCCCTCCGGAGCCCTCGAGCTGCCGATCGAGCATGCCGAGACAACGCTTGCTCTCCCGTACGAAGCGGCGAATGGCGAAAGGGGCATCGCGGCCTTGCACCCGTGCGATCCGCTGGAAGTACATTGCCTGCCCCATGGCGGGACCGAGCCCACTCACCTGCCAGTAAAGCCACTGCTTGACCCGGACGTGGGCTTCCCGTTCCGTTTCCCAGGAGGGCAAGAGCGAGCTCTGGTAGCGGCGCGCCGCATATTCAAGGATCGCCCCCGACTCGGCGACGGTGACGCCGTGCTCACGGTCGATCAGGGCCGGGATGCGGCCGTTGGGATTGACCGCAAGAAAAGACTCCGTGTGCTGCTCGCGGCGCTCGAAGTCGACGAGCGCCCAGTCGTAGGCCACCCCCATCTCCTCGAACAGAATGGGAAGCTTCCACCCGTTCTGGGTGGCATAGATCAGGCAGCACACCGCACTGTGGTCGGTCGACTGGTGGGCCTCGCTGAGCGCGACCCGTTGACCTAACGATGAAGCAGGCACGGCGGCGGTTCCGGGATGGGCTGGGTCGGCCTCAATAGATGAAGGGGATGATCCGGAAGCGGGCGCGTTGGCAGTAGGCCTCCCAGAGTTCGCCGTATTTTGCCCGGCAGCGCTTGTCGTCGCGATCCGCCCGCCACGTCAGCAGCAAGAGCAGGCTGAGGGGCAGGAGGTACGGCCACACGGCGGCGACGCCGGTGCACAGCGCGAACGAGATGTAGACGCCGATTTCGCCGGTGTAATTGATTTTTCGGCCAATCCCCCAAAAGCCCGAAACCAGAAGACGCCCGCCGATCGTCTCGGGAGGCCGGCCCCAAATCGGCGCTTCGCGGTCGCGCTTATAGCGCTCCTTCTGCCAGTTCGCTTCGCGGAACACCCACAGGCACACGAGGTGAAACACCACGAGCGCGCTCCATTGGCCCGTAGACAGCGGCGCCGTTTGGTCGACCAGCCACCACCCCGGCAGGGAGTAGAGAAATGGCACGTAGACCAAATCGCCCCACACGAGCATGAACCCGAAGTTCTCGGCGATGATGTCCCACGTCGAGAGCATGAACTCCTCTTTCACGTAATGGGTGAAGAGGTAGGTAAACCAAAAGGCCACGAAGCAGTACATCTGCGGGGTGATGAGGCCGTGGCGCTCGTACTGTGCGTAGGGAAAGGCGGCCACGATGAGGTACACGCCGATGAGCGACGGTTGGTACATGAACATCTTGATGTCCACGCCGAGCCAGCGGGGGTTCAGCTCGTTGCCGTACCAAAGGTCCTGCACCACCTGGGGAATCGGAAGCGAGGTCGCCTCGTCGCTCTTCAAAACGTCGGGCCGGCGCCGTCCCCAAAAGAACAGGGCCAGCGTCCACGCCACGGCGACCACGTTGGCGACGATGAAGAGCGACCAAAAATGGTGCACCACCGGCGCCAGCGACACCCCGAAGCCGAACGTCGCCACCGCCACCACCACGTGGGTCAGAAAAAAGAGCGACATCCCGGTGAGCTTGTAGGGAAGCTGCGCCCCGTCGGGCAGCGGGTAGCCCCGACGCTCCAGGCCGGGGACCACCATCGAGCCCACGAACATGGCCCCGATGAACCCGAGCACCATCTTGGCCGCGACCCCCAAGGTCTCGGCCGTGACCGGCAACAGCAGCGGTTCCGTCGTCATGCCCCGCCGTACGGCGTCCACCCCGACGGGGCAAGATGCGACATCGCGCGCAGGGTGGGGCGAGGCGCCTCGAACGACGGGCGAAAGCGCCGAAGAAGTGACGTCGTTACAAGTAGTTACGTTCGACCTCGAGGCTGCCGTCGCCAACGAACGTGATGTCTCTCGAGCGGGCCGGCCGAGACGGGATGCGGGTGGTGTCGCCCCCGTCCTCGCGCCGCCACGATGACACCGCGTCGGCCTATGGTTCTGCGCCGCGTTCCTCAGCGGAGCGGGGTAAGCGCCTCTTCGATGACCCGCTTCACCGCGGCGAAGCTTTGCCCGCCCTCGAGCTTCACCCCGTTGATGAAGAGGGTAGGCACCGCGTGGGCGCCAAAGCGCTTGGCGATGTCGATGTCACCCACGATACGCTTTTCGACGAACGCGTCGTCGCCGGCGAGGGCCTTGCGCACGCGGCTTTCGTCGATGCCAAGTGGCTTGGCGTGGGCCACCAGGTCTGCGTCGCTTAATCGCGTGCTCTGAAGAAGCAGCCGTTCGAGCAGGTTCCACGCCTGCATCCCACCACGAGCGGCGCCCACCACGCGGGCGGCGGGACGGGCCCGGTCGAGCGTGGGGAGCGGAAGATCGCGCCAATAGACCCCGACCTGCTCGGGATAGGCTTCGAGCACTTGCTGGATGACGGGGAGCATGCGTGACGTCGCCGGGTCCTGAAACGACCCGAACCAATGAATGGCCACGAGCCTGCCGCCGCCGGCCCGTGCCGCCGCCGTGGGGCGAGGGAGCTGCTGCCCGTCCCGCCCCGCCTTGACCCGCGCCACCGCCATCAAGAAGGGTTCGATCGGTTGGGCACCGCTGACGATGTCCTTGCCTACCGTAAACGTAGGCGTACCGCGAAAACCCTGAGCATTGAATTGCGCGAAGTCCTCGTCGACCTTGGCCTTGTGCACGTTGCGCGCGATCGCATCGTCGAAGCGCGCCATGTCGAGGCCGAGCTTTAACGCGGCCCCGCGAATGCTCTCTTCGTTCAGGGCCCGACGGCCAAGCAGGTCGAACAGCGCCTCGTGCATTGCCCAGTAGCCGTCGTTGCCCTTTTGCGCGAACACCTCGAGCGCCGCGTATGCCGCCGGGCGCGCCATCTTGTGAATCGAGAGCGGCGCCTGCCGAAACACGATGCGCACTTGCCCGGGGTACCGATCGAGCAGCGACATGACCGTCGGGTTCACGAGCCGGCTGAACGGGTCTTGGTAGCCGCCAAACCATTGAATCACGACCGGGGCGTCGGCGGCGCCGCGCACCGGGGACCCGGCGGTGGGAAGCGCGGCGGCCCGCAAGGGCGCCACCACCGGGATGCACCCCCGACCGGTTTCGAACTTCATGCCGTCGGGGCACGCCCGGCTGACCTTGGGCTGGCACATCCCGTCGGTGAGGGTCGTGCCGGCCGGACACACGAGCTGCGTGGGAGGCGCGGTGACCTCGGGCTCCTCCTCGGCCGCGACCAACGGGGCCACCTCCAAGCGCAGCGAGGCGCCGCACCCTCGGGGCGGCCCCTCGTCGTCCATCTTCGCGTCGCCACACGCCGAGGGATCCCCGTCGCGCGACAGCGTCTCGCGCTTGGCCTTGCTCTTCGCCCCGGCCCCTACCGTGCCGGCCAGCGACGCGCCGCCCCCGACTTCCGCCGACCCGCCGGCGAAGAACTCGAACGCCCCGACGTTCATGCCCACCACCACGTGGGTCGCGCGATCGCAGGCCCCCTTCAGCTCGTCGTCGACGACCTCGAAGCGGTCGGCGGCGAATTTGCCCACCAGCGTCATGTTCACGTTGAGACGGCCCGCGCTCGCCAGCTTGCTCTCGAGCTTGACCGCCCCGATCGGCATGTTGGCGTAGAGCTCGTCGGCGTTGTCGATCACCAGCGTGTCCTGCTTGGTGGTGACGGGGATGTAGGCGTAGTTCCCGGGCGCCTGGCAGCGCGAGAGGATCTGCATCTCGCAGCCCTCGTACCGGACCACCACCAACCCCCCCTGCCGCGAACGCGCCTCGAGGTCGGAGCGCTCTCCCGACGGCCACTCGACGATGAGGGGCTTGTCCTGACTCGCCCCCACCTTGCACTGCGCCTGCCCCGGCGCCGCCTCGTAGTCGGGGGTCTGCACGAGCTGCGAAGCCACGTTGTTCCCGCCGCAGCCCACCACCATCAGGGCGACGACTCCCAGCCAACCATACGAGGACATGTCGGGGACGTACTGAGTTTTCGTCGCGGCGGGAAGGCCTTCAGGCGGCGGTTCAGGGGGGGGCGGTGCATCGCTCGTAGACGCAACGCCACGCCGATTGTGCCTCGTCCCAGTTGCACTGGCCGTTGCCCCGCCGGTCGTCCACGCAGTCCGCGTCGCGTTTGCACGTGTCGTCGGCGGTGGTGCAGAAGTAGCCCCGGTAAAAATCAAATGCGCACCAGACGTTCCCGGACAAGCGACAGCGCTCGGCTCCGGGGCAGTCGTCGTCGCTCCGACAGTTCGCTTCGACGCAGGCGTGCGCGTCATCCTCGCGCCACCGTGAAGTCCCGAACGCGCACACGCAGGCCGTTCCCGGGGCGCAGTCGTCGTCGGAGAAACACGCGTCGTAGGTACAGCCGCCGCTGCACCGACCATTGACGCCGTCGGTGCACATGTCGTGGCAGTCGCACGTGCCGCTGTAGCGGCATACCGGTCCGCGTGGCCGCGAGCGCGCGCATGCCACCGGCGGATCCCGAAACTCCGGTGGGCTGTCCTTCTTGCGTTTGTACGAGTAGCAATGGTCCAACCGTTGGGCGACCGGTGGAGACGGACCGCACGTGCCCGCGAGAGGGCCACTGGCGGGGGGCGGGTCGGAGCCCGTGCACGCCTCGGGTCGGACGGGCGGTTCCGGCGCGACCGACCCCGCTTCGGCCAAGGATGCCACGAAACCGATGCCCACCGTGAAGTCGGCCTTTTCGGGGCCGGCGTCTCCGTAGTAGCGCTTCCCGAACGTGTTCTCAGGGCGCAGTTGGCACGCCTGAAACATCTCGATGGCAAGGCCGTCGTAGGCGGCATCGAGTTCGTCGAAGCGGATGATGCCGGTGATGATCCCGTACGCCTCGTCCCCGCCGGTGCGGACCGAGCGGAGGTCAATCGAGACCACCGCCTCGTGAATACGAATGCGGAAGGGATAGGTGCGAAAGGTCAACTCGAGGCGCTGCGTCCGCGCCGCATCGGGGCCGGCGACGAACACATCGTCTGCGATGTAGCCCCGGTAGTCCGCGACGAGAGTCGCGCCATCGGCGTCTGCGCGACGCTGGGGCCACACATCGTCCCCATCGAAGCGGGGCGGTGCCGCGCGAGGACCAGCCAGAACGGTCTCGACCACCACCTCCGACTGAGGCCCTTCAGCCGCCAGGTCGTCCACCACCAAGAGTAGGCTCCGCGTGCCATCGACGATCGCCGCCTCGGACTGCGGGCTGAGCCACCTCGTCTCGGCAAAGTCGTCGAGCGCGAAGAGCAAGATCCTCCCAAACGCGTTGTCGGGCGCATCGTCGCCCACCAGGTCGAAGCTGTAGCCTCGCCATCCCTCGGGGTCGTACGCGCCACGCCAATCCACATCCCCGAGGAGCCATCGCTTCACCGCCAGCGTGACCCGCCGCCCGTCGGTCGACACCGGCGCCCCCGGTACCGGCGCCGGCCGCAGCGGCCCCTCCCGTGGCGGCAGCACCTCCGTTGGCCCCGACGAGGGCAGCGCCTCGTCCCGCGTCACCGACGACGGACACCCCGCCGCGAGCCCCACCACCCCGACCATGCCGACCCCCGCAAGTGCCGCCACCACCCAACGCCGCCCACGACGCTAC
>JBCCLB010000117.1:0-15966 GCA_039027095.1 Myxococcota bacterium | reverse complement strand
GGGAAAACCTCCGAAGTTGCCGGGCGGGAGGATGTAGTGCGCCCGGTCGTTGGGGGGGGGCGGCTCCGGCTCCGTCCGCGGCACCGGGCTCGGGTCGCTGAAGCTGCACCCGGGGGCGGCGAGGGCGACGAGGGGAACAGTGGCGGCCAGACCGCGGAGGGCCATACGGGGCAAGCGAGAGAAGGATGAGGGCAACGGGTTCTCCTTGGGCGGGGGGTGCCACGGTGTAGTACACCGCGGCGCCTCGCGCATCCCCACGTAACCCTTGCCGTTATGACGCAGTGCAGCGTTCCCACCGTCGCGGAGAAGGCAGCGCGGAGAAGGCAGCGCGGAGAAGGCGTCGCGGAGAAGGCAGCGCGAACGCGACGAACGGAACCGCGCCGCCGCGACGCTGCGTCTGCGAGACGGACGGGAACGCGTCGAACCGCTAGCGGTTGCCGCCGTCGCCCGTGGGATAGCCCCCGCCCGCCGCCGTGCCGTCCGGCGCGTCTTCGTCGCGACAGAGCGCAAACCCCGCGACGTGCGGGCAGTGAATGGCCGCATCGACCGCCGCCGCGGTGAGGTGGTACCAGCGGCACTCGAGACTGTCGCCGAGCGTGATCCGGGAGGAAAAGACGCCGCCGTTGACCTGCGGGAAGCGGCTGCAGTTCTCCAGGCACCCCGCCACGTCGCCGTGGACCTGCTGAAAAACCCCGGAAGGGCCGCATATTCGCTCGAATTGGGTGCAGAAATTCTCGCACGGCGACGGACCACACACCGTGGTCCCGGGCCCGGCCGCCGGGCACTGAACCGTCCGCTCGGTATCGCTCTCGAGGTCGAACGCGGCCTGCGCGTTGCGAAACCGACACTGGGCGTCGTTGGCCGTCGACTGGGGATCCGTCCCGTGTGGAAGCTGGCGACACGCGGCCAAACACGCCCGCTCACTTTCGAACTGCTCGAGCCCCGGCTCATCGGGGAGCCCTTCGGGTTGCGGGTTGTCGGTCGTCGCGCAGGCCTCGTTGATACGGCTGCAGTAGGTCTGGCAGAGATCGACCGGAGGCGTGTCGCCGTCCACCCCGAGCGCCTGCGCGCAGGCGGTGGCCCCGAGGGCCGCGACAACGACCAGGGCACGCGACATCCGCCGCGGCTTCTTCATCCCGCGGTGCCGATGGGGGCGCTTCGGACGCGTCATCATCATCATCATCACCACCACGTTCCTCCCACCTCGACCCCGACGCTACGGCCAGCAAACATGGGCGTCACCCGCCACGAGGTGTCCGTGGTCTCGACTTCGTCGCCCATGTCGACCCCGAAAATCAGCATCGTCACACCGGCCGCCGTCGCCACGCCGCCGGCGACGAGCAAGCCCGTGGCGAGGTTGCCCTGAGAACGCGCATCGTCGACGAAGGCGCGGCCCCCCTCATCGCAGACCCTGAGCCCATCGATCGCCTCCCGGCATGGCGTGTCCCCCGTGGTGTCGGGTGCTTCGGCCGCGTCGGCGTCGGACTGCGCCCGGACGCCAAACACGATGCCCGCGGTCACCGCCGCGACCCCCGCCGCGGTGACCACCCCGCCGCTGATCGCCAACCAGGGGAGCGGCGGGCCCTCGTCCGCGCCATCGGGGTAGCGAAAGGCCGCGTCACGAGGATCGGTCCCCGACGAAATCGGCTGCAGCTCAGGCACCTCGACCCCGATGGGCTCCTCGCCGTCTTCCAACGTAACGGTTCGCGAGAACGGGGCGTATCCCGGCGCCGTCGCCTCCACCGTGTACTCCCCCGCGTCGAGGGCGAGCGCCTTCCCCCACGCCTCGGCCGGGACCTCGACCCCGTTGCGACGGACCCGGAGACCGTCGACGGCGGTCGCCACGGCGATCTTCAAACGCGGCAGGATGGGGGCGAGGGCCGTCGCCCTGACGTCCGCGATCTTTGCCCGCTCGTCGTTTCGCTCACGCGCCAACGCCAGCGCGCTCGAGAACGCCGCGTGCGCGGACGCCATCTTGCCCTGCTTCTCGTTGCAGTCGCCGAGAAACAGCAGCGTGCCCACCGCGGGGTCGATCTCTTGACTCGCTTGGAACTTTTGACAGGAGCCCGCGTAATCCCCTTCGTCGAACAGGGCGCGCCCTTGCTGAAACAGGCGCACCGCGGCCGTCATGTCGGCGTCTTGCGCCGACGCGAGACGAACGGGCGTCGTGAAGAGGGCCGCGGCGCCCCCCGAGATATCGAGGACACAGATCGCGAGCGCCGAGACGGTGCAGGCAAGGACGGAGGAGCGTCGGACCGGATTCATCGGCCTCCAAAACTGTTGGGATCCCAGGCGTCAGACTTGGGCGGGGGGGACGCGACGGCGGACGGTGCCGGCGGCGGCGCGTCGGCGCCGGGGGACGTGGCCGGCGGGACGGGCGTGGGGGGCGGTTCCGCCGGGGGAAGACGGGCCGCCGGGGGAGGCTGACCCGGCATGGGCGCGGGCCGCACGGCGGGCGAGGGCGACGACGAGGAGGGCGTCGCTGCCGAAGCGGCCGGCGGGGTTGCCGCGGAGGCGGAGGGGGTCGGGGGGGGCGAGGTCTCGTCCGCGGACGACGCGTCGTTTGGCGCGACGTCTTCGCCGGCCGGCGAGGAGGTGTTCGCCGCCACTTCGGCGTCGCCTGCGGCGGTTCCTTCGTCCCGATCGCCACCAAAAGCGACCGCGGCGACGAGCCCTCCGAGCGCCACGAGGCCGACGGCGGCGACGACCAGCGAGCGACGGCGCGGGGCCGGTGTCTCCGCCTCGAGAGGCGCGACGACATTAGGCCCGAGGGTGCCCTCCGTCACGGCCGAGGCCGTTGAGGCCCCAGTTCCCGTCGGGAGGCCAGTTCCCGTCGAGAGGCCAGTTCCCGTCGAGAGGCCAGTTCCCGTCGGGAGGGGAGTTCCCGTCGAGAAGGGTGGGGCGTGGTCTCCGCCCGCGACGGTATCGTCGAAGGATCCCGTAGCGGACCGCACGGACGTCGCCACGAAGGAGCCATCGGCCCGAGTGAGATTCGAAAACGTCGCACTGGGTGGGGGGCCGTCGAGGTAGACGGCCGCCTTCAGGTCTCGCCAGAAGTCGCCCATGGTGGGGTAGCGGTCGCTGGGCGCCAGCGCGAGGGCCTTGGTGAAGACCGCCTCGACCTCGGAGCGAAGGGCGACGCCGTTGGCGCTCGGCGTGGGTCGCCGGTCGGCATCGCACGAGCGGGAGGCCACCTCGAACAACGTGTCGCCGCGAAGGGCCGGCCGGCCACACAGAAGCTCGACGAGGACGAGCGCAAACGCGTAGACGTCCGTCCACGGCCCCGTGGCGCCGTACTCGCGGGTGAACTGCTCCGGGGCCCCGTAGTTCGGGGTGAACGAAGAGATGTGCTTCCCCGTCTCTTTCAGCTGCTCCTGAAGCTCGCTGGCCTCGCTCATCACTTTGGCGATACCGAAGTCCAGAACCTTGGCGGTGGCGGCGGCATCGCCCGGGGTACCGACGATGACGATGTTGGCCGGCTTGATGTCGCGATGGGCGATGTTGCGGCGGTGCGCGACGTCGATGGCGGCCGCCGCGGGCTCCAGAAGCTGGAGCGCCTCGTCGATGGTCCACGCGTCGCGGCGTTCGGCCACGAGGTCATCGAGAGGGGTGCCCTCGAGCCACTCGAGCACCATGTAGGGCAGCCAGCTCCCGTCTTCGCGGACGTACCGACCGATGTCTCGGGCCTGCACGATGGCGGCGGAGCGACTCGAGAGCTGGCTCATCAGCTTGCCCTCTTGGATGAATTCCTCGAGCAGCTTCTCCCGGACGTCTTCCTTGGCCGTCTCCAGAAGGGTGAAAAACTTGATCGCGACGGGCTCGTCCCAGACCAAGTGGGTGGCCTTGTACACGGCAGAGAACCCGCCCGAGCCCGCGAGTACGTCGACGCGGTACTTGTCGTCGATCGTCACCCCGACGACGTCTAGCGGGTCCTCCTGCATGGTCGCCCACGAGTATAGGCACCCCAGTTGGGCGGCCGCGCTTAATTCGACGGGAAAATTCTTAAACCTGGCTCGCGGTCGTCCCGCCGGGCCCGACCGCCGTCAGCGGCCGTCGGGACTCAGGTCGCAGCGGGATCGGGCTCGACCAGCATGCTGATCATGTGTCCCGCGCGCGAGGGCGCGGTGACGACGCGCGCAATGTCCCCCAACCGTGCCTCGTAGCGTTCGCGCAACATCTTGCGCCAACGCTCGGCCACGCCCTTCTCGCGCCCCCGCATTCTCATCACGAGCTTCACCTTGTCGCCCCGGAGCAAGAACTTCCGGGCCCGGTTGAGCTTCGTGTCGAGGTCGTGCTCGCCGGTCTTGGGGCGCATCTGCACGGTCTTCAGGGTGGCCTGCTTGGCCTGGCTCTTCTTCTTGGACTGCTCGTACTTGAACTTGCCGAAGTCCATGATGCGGCACACCGGCGGACGGGCCTGAGGTGCGACTTCGACGAGGTCGAGCCGATGAGACGAGGCGAGGGCGCGGCCCTCGTCGGGCGACATGACGCCGAGGTCGGTGCCGTCGGGGTCGACGACGCGGATCTCGCGGAAACGGATACGGTGGTTGACACGGTACTGCGGGCGGTCGGGGCGAGGGCGCCCCCGGAAACGACGGGCCAAAATCAATCCTTTCGATGAAGGACGCGACATTGCGTCCAGGTGCCACCCGAGTACTGCAAAGCACACACCAGCCGGTCGAGCGCGGGCCGGGTCGTCGTTTAGGGAGCAAGCTCGACGGCAGGACCGAGGCGTTTTGCCTCGCCGAGGCAAAACGCCCCCACGGAGGGTCGCACCGTGGCCGCGAGCGCCTCGTCGACGGGCGTCGGCGCGACCCCAAACGTGTGGCAGAATGCCCCATCGTCGGGGACGTACGGGACCTCGAACTGATAGGCCATGTCCGCAAGGGCCCTCGCCAGGGGGGACACGACCCCGACCGCGCGGAGCAGCCAGGTCGGCACCCGACGGGTGGTCGCGCGGGTCCCGGCGCAGGCGGCCAAGCCGTCGACCAGGCCTCGCGTCGTACCCTTCCACGTCGTCGGCAGGTGCCAGACACGTCCCGGGGCCTCGGCGCGGGCGCCGAGCACGGCGAGCCCCTTCACCACGTCGGGGATGAAGGTGTAGCCGTGGGGCAAGTCCGGGTCCCCGAACGTCCACACCGTCCCTCCCTTGCGGATGGCGCGAAGCGCGTCGGGCCGTGTCAGCAGGGTCTGCGGGGCGTCGGGACCGAAGAAGTCCGAGGCGCGGCCCACCGTCGCCACGAGGTCGCCGCGTCGATGGCGGGCGAGAAGCTCGTCGGACAGCTGCTTGCGCATGTGCCCCTTGTCGCGACAGGGACGCTCGGGCGTTCGCTCGGAGAAGGGTTCGTGCTCCGGCTTCCCGTACATGTACAGGTTGTCGAGCTGCACCAGCCGCGCGCCGGCGCCCGCAGCGGCGTCCCAGATCGAACGAAAGAGCGGCGGCAGTCCCGACCAATCGGCGTAGGATGACGGGTTGGTGCAATTGTAGACCACCGAAGCCCCGGCGCAGGCCGACGCGGCGACGTCCGGGTCACGTGCATCCCCCTGTCGCCACGTGACCCCATCGAGGTGTGGGCCCGGCGCCGAGCGGCGCACGATGCGGACCTCGTGCCCCGCCGCGGCGAGATGACGCGCGAGCCCGAGACCCACCTGACCGGCGCCAAAAACCGTGTGGTTCGATTTCTTCATGCCGCCACTCTGGGGTTTGCTCTGGGACGACGACAGTCGAATGTTCGCCACTTGGGTTTGCATCTGTGCAAACCTCGGCGCGTGGGACGGGTTCGGGCGTGGGAGGACGCGAGGTGGTTTCTCGCGATCTGGCGGGGCGGTTCGCTGAAGCGGGCCGCGGCGGACCTCGGGGTCAACATCTCCACGGTCTCCCGTCGTCTCGACGCCATGGAGGATGCGCGCGGCACGCCGCTGTTCGATCGCACCCCCGACGGAACCCTTCCCACCGCCGCCGCCACGGCGCTGTTCCCCTTCGCCGAGGCCATGGAGCAGTCCGCGTCGGACTTCGTCCACGGACTCGACGGCATCGAGCAGATGCCGACGGGCAAGGTCAGCATCGCGGCCCCGCCCGGATTGGCCGACGCGTTCCTGACCGATGGCATCGACGACCTCCTCCGACGCCACCCGGGGCTTCGCCTCGAAGTCACGGCCGCGGTGGCCTACGTGGATCTCAACCGGCGACAAGCCGACCTCGCGCTTCGCGCCCGACGGCCCGACTCAGGTGACCTCGTGGCCAAGCGGCTCGTCACCTCTCCGTGGTCGATCGTTGCCGCCCGGACCCCGGCGCGGGCGCTTTCGCTCCGGGACCTCGCCCGCCACCCTTGGCTCGGGTGGGACGAAAGCCTCGGCCACCTCCCCGACGCCCAATGGCTCCGCGACCACGTCCCCGACGAACGCGTCGTCCTGCGCAGCAACAGCATGACCGCCCTGCTCGCCGCGACCCGGACCGGCACCGGCTTCATGCTCGTACCCCGTCCCTACGCGAGCCGCCCCGGCCTGACCGAGGTCCCTTGCACCCGCTCCGTGCGACGGGGTCTCGACGCATTGCCGAAGGGCGAGCTGTGGCTGACCTGCCACCGGGCCCACCGGCACGTCCCCCGAGTGGCGGCCGTGTGGACCTGGCTCGAGACCCGCTTCGGAGCGTCGTGAAACCCGGTACCCGGCGACGGCAACCCCTCCCGAAACGACCCGACCAACGGCCTCTGTATCAAATGCCGCTTACCGATTGCGCTTCCCGCGGTCATGCCCTCTGACGAGATCGCCAGCGAACTTTGGTAGATCGACGAGGCGACCGACCGCGAGCGGCAGGAGCACGTCGTCGAGCTCCTTCACCGTGAGCTCGCGCTGGACGGGGGGGAGAGGCGTCCGCAGGCAGAGGTCACGGACGACGACGTCGATGATGGGGACCAACGCTTCGCCGTCGAAGTACGTCTCCCGGTACCGAATCTCGACCCGAACGGCCGGCTCTTGCCCCCGATAGGCGGGTCGCTCGCCCCAATGAAAGACCTGGCCGCCCGGCGCCTTGAGGCCCCGGAGCCCCCGCGGGAGGACGTGTTTGCGTCGCCCCTCTGCCAACGCGGCAAAGAAGTGGCGCAGGTACGCCTCGTGGCGGGCCGCCAAGGCTTCGTCACGGGGGAGAATGCCGAAGGCGTCGCGCACCGTATCGAGACGGTCGCGGTGCGGTCCGGCGGCGCGAATGGCGTCGCGAAGCGTCGCCCGCCAGACCTCGCCCAATTGATACGTCATGACGGGGACCGGCGCGTAGAAGCAACCATTGACCTTGCCGTAGAGCCCCTCGTGCGGACACATGAAATCGTTGTAGAGTTCGTATATCGCTCCGCTCTCGCCCTCGACGTACCAATGAATGCGTTGCGTGAGAGGGGTATCGAACCACCCCAGCGGCAGGGGCTGAAAGAGCTTGTGGCGCAGGGGGAAGACCACCATGAACGCCGTCCCGAGCGCGAGCGCGGCCGGGCCGAAGGCATCTTCGGCAACGGTGGGGCCCCATGCCAAGACCGCGCCCACGAGTGCGAGGTTCGTCAGCATCCATTCCCAAAAGAGAAGGCCCGAGCAGAGAAACACGCCGAAGTGAAACCCGGCCCAGGCCAGGCCGAGTCCGATCGCCACTCGGGCGTCGAGGAGGGCGAGCGGCGCCCCGATCTCGACGGCAAAGGCCAGAGCCTGCAGGGGGCGCTCCGCGTGCCGCAGGCCCGCCACGACCCGACGCCAACGCGACCACGGCCAAAACCGCGCCCACCCCCAACTGTACGCACTCGCGGCGAGGTGATGGAGGCGATTGTCGGTCACCCACGAGAACCAGCGGGGACCGAGCCAACCCTTGGCCAGGCCCGTCATGAGGTAGTGCGACGCCTGGATGGACACCACGAAGACGATGAACGCCTCGGGGGAAGGCCCGGCGAAGGAATGCGCGGAGGCCCCAACGAGCGCGGCCCCCCGAGGCACCAGCCCCGCGACGCCGAGGTAGGCCACGACCGCTTGCAAGACCCGCATCGGAAGCGAGGCGTGGTGCTCCCAGAGGCGAAAGGGACGATTCAGAAACGCGACGCCGACCCACACCCAAGCGGGACTGAAATACGCCCCCACCGCCGCGACGACGACCGCGAGCCGCGACCCCGCGTGGGTCCGCCCAAACACCACGTCGATGTCGCGCGTGCTCGCCTTCCACGCCAACCCGCCGAGGATCGTCGTGCCGAGGAGCCGAAGTCCCGGCTCGCCTCCGGGGATGTCGTCCCACCTCCAGGCCCACGACGACGCGACCCATGGCGCCGCGAAGAGCCAAGGCGTCGCTTCGGCGCGGCGCGCGAGACGCCCGAGCCGCGCCATCCCATCCCGGCGAAACCAGACGTCGACCAGCGCGTACGCGGCGACCAGCAACGCGAATTCGAGCAATGACGTCACGAGGTCGGTCTTTCGGCATCGCCCCGCGGGCTCGCCCGGGCTACACCCTCGACCACAACCGTTGATGGTGTCGCGATGCTCGCCGACAAGTCGGCGAGGGCGAGCATCGCTCCTCAGAGCCGGTTCTATTGCCTTGGGGGTGCCTTTCTCTTTGGGCCGGTCAAATCTACCGATTTGACCGGCACTATAAACCGGAACGCGGGTCGGCACCGGCGTCAAAGCGCGGGGCACGACCCGCGGTAAACGGGCAGGTGGCGGAGGGCGGGGCGACGGAGGGCGGGGTGGCGGACGGTGGGCTTCCGGGGCAGGGTGCCCCCATCATGGCCGCGCGGTCGCGGAATCACGCACGGTACCGGGCCGTGGCGCTGCTCCTGGTCGGCGCCCTCGTCGCGGGCGTGGGGTCGACGTCGTGGGCCCAAACCGTCGTGCTCCCGCGGCCCGAGTTCGTCCCGGACGTGCCGTACCCCGAAGGCGCCACCGGACGCGCCGAAGTCGAGCTGTCGCTCGTCGTCGACGTCGACGGTTCCGTGCGGTCGGCAGAGGTCGTGCGGGGGAGCGAGCCGTTTGCCGGGGCGGCGCGGGCGGCGAGTCGAACCTGGCGATTTACGCCCGCCCGTCGAGACGGGAAGCCGGTCGCGGCCAAGATCCGATTCGCGGTGACCTTCGAGGCGGCGACGTCCCCGGATCCGGCGCCGCCAGACGAGACGGACGAGCCGGCCCCCCCCGCCCCTTCTCCTTCTCCGCCCCCGCCTGCGATCATCGACGTCACCGTCGAGGGGGAAAAGACGCCGCCTTCGGTCCAGCGGCTCACGCGGGCCGAGGTGCGCGCGCTCCCCGGGGCCTTCGGGGACCCATTTCGGGCCATCGAAGTCCTGCCCGGCGTCACCCCCATCGTATCGGGGCTGCCCTTCTTCTACGTGCGGGGCGCTCCGCCCGGCAACATCGGCTACTACCTCGACGGCGTCCGGGTCCCGTACCTCTTCCACGTCGCCGCGGGCCCTTCGGTCGTCAACCCGGCCCTCATCGATGCCGTCGACCTGTACTCCGGGGGCTACCCCGCTCGCTTCGGGCGCTTCGCCGGCGCGATCGTGGCCGCCGAGACGACGGCCCCACGACCCGACTGGCACGGCGAGGCCGTCCTCCGTCTCGTCGACACGGGTGGTTTCGTCGAAGGAGGGTTCGCCGACGGGCGCGGGACCGTCGCCCTCGGGGGACGATACTCGTACACCGCGGCCCTCTTGTCCGCGCTCGCCCCCGAGGTCACCCTGGATTACCGCGACTTCCAGGCCCGAGTGTCGTTCGACGTGACGCCCCGCGACCGGTTGACGGTGTTCGCGTTCGGCTCCTTCGATTTTCTCGCGACCGAGCAAGAGCCGGAAGATCCCGAGGATGAGCCCGTCGAAAACGTACTGTTCGGGCAGGAGTTCTACCGGGTGGACGTGCGGTACGACCGCACGCTCGACGACGACGGGTTTCTCCGGGTCGCCGTCACCGGCGGATTCGACCAGACCCGACTGTTCGGGACCCGAAACTCACAGAACCTGCTGCTCGGGAGCCGGATGCGGCTCCGCCGACCGATCACCAACACGATGACCGTCCGGGCTGGTTTCGATGTGCAACTCGACCGCTACACCGCCGATCCGCGCGCCTTCACCGACCCCGACAATCCCGACGACGACGCCTTCGACGAGCTCTTTCCTCCCCGCACGGATACGGCGATGGCCGGGTGGGCCGACCTCGTGTGGCGCCCTCTGGATGACGTGGAAATCGTGCCCGGGCTGCGCTTGGAACGGTACACCTCCGAGGGCGACATCGCCTGGGCCATCGACCCGCGACTGAGCGTCACCACCCGGGTCTACCCTCGGGTCCGCGTCCTCCACGCGCTCGGTCTCGCCACCCAACCGCCTTCGTTCGCCGTGCCCGTGCCCGGCTTTGCCGTGGCGAGTCTCCGGGGTGGATTGCAGCGATCCCTCCAGGCTTCGTCCGGGCTCGCATTCGACCTCCCCTACAAGGTTTCGGCCACGGTGACCGGATTCGCCGCCACATTTCTGAACATGACCGACGCGGTGGGCTCGCAAGTGGATCCGACCGATCCGACCCTTCCCCGAAGCCTCGGCGGCGCGAAGGGACTCGAGGTCTACGTGCGCCGCTCCCTCGCCAAGCGATTCGGCGGTTTCGTCGCGTACACCCTGTCGCGGAACACGCGTTCCATCGGCCGCGAGCGACTGCTCTCGACCTTCGATCGTACCCATGTGCTCAACAGCGCCGCCGGCTACGATCTCGGGGGGGGCTGGAAGACCGGCCTTCGCTTTTCGTTGTTCAGCGGCCCCCCCACCGCACCGACCGAGGACGATGACCCTCCGGGCACCCAACGTCGCGACCCCGCGTTCTATCGGTTCGACTTTCGGGCGGAGAAGCGCTGGAAGCTCTATCCTGGAGCTTGGATCGCGTTTGTGGCGGAGATGATCAACATCACCCTCAATCGGGAGGTCGTCGGGGGCGAAACGCTCCCCCCGATCACCATCCCCAGCCTCGGGCTCGAGGCTTCACTGTGACCCGAACCGTATGGCGATGGGGGCTCTGCGCCGCCTTAGCGGGCGGCGGCTGCCTCCCCGGCGACGGCCGGCCCGAGCCGGGAGAGGTCCTGGTCGAGGCCCGACGAAGTGACGACGCGCGCGACGGCTTCACGACGGACGATGGCTGGGAGATCCAATTCGACCGCTTCGTCACGGCGCTCGGCGGCCTCGGCCTCGGCGACGACCGTTTCGACCCGGCGTGTGAGGACTATTCACGGACGTTTTACGACCGCTTGTTCGACTTCGCCGCTTCCGACACCACGAAACTCCACCAACACTTCGGCCTCGGGACGTGCACGCTGCGCTACCGCATGGGCTCGGCGAGCGACCGCGTCCTATTGGCCCCGGGCGTGAACGAAGCCGACCGGCAGTTGTTTCTCAACGAGAGCATCGACCGCTTTCTCGGTTTTCAGAGCGACGACGACGACGACGACGACGACGACGCCACGCGCCTTGCCGACGACGATGGGACCGTCGAGGGCACGGGCGCAGGCCTGCTCGTGGAGGGTACGGGCCGCAAGGGGTCCGTCGAAAAACGCTTCCGCTGGGTCTTGTTCGAAGACCATGCGATCCAGCGCTGCGTCAATCCCGACGGGTCGCCCTTTCAGGTCTCGCTGGAGGGCGGAGACGAACGCGTGGTCGGCGCCGTCGTCCGCCCGCGCGAGCTCTTTCGCCTCTTGCCCAGCGACGATGGCCCCATCGAATTCGAAGCGATCGCGGCCTCCGACCGCAATGGCGACGACACCGTCACGCTCGACGAGCTGGCCGAGCGTCGGTTTCCCGCCCGCGACGTGCTCGAGGCCCTCCTTGGAGCCGAGGCCGCTCGCCTCCCCCCCCCGGTCCTCTCCGGTGAGCTCACCCGGAGAGAGGTGCTGGAGCGTATCTCGTTCCCCCGGCTGGCGGCGTTCGATGGCGTGATCGGGTGCGAGTTCGTCGTGACCGACTTGACCATCATCACCTCCTCCGACGCCGAGCCGTAACGGCGAAGAAAGGCCCAAACGGCGGGGTCGACCCTCCAGGGCAGAAAACCATTGGGCCGGGCCTCGGCCCAAGACCCTCTGGGCTAGACTCGCACGCATGAAGCAAATCCTCTGCGCGACGGTCGGCGTCGCGTTGGCTTCCGTCGGCGCGCTCCCCGCGCACGCCATCGAGTACTTTTCTCCCCCCACCGACCTCGGTTCGGCGGCCGACTGGACCAACTACATCCGGCTCGTCGACATCGACGGCGACCTCGACCCGGACGTTCTCGTCCCCAACTGCGGCGGCTTCTTCACCACCCCGGTCGCGCAGCCCTTCCGCATCTTTCGCAACGACGGCGGTACGTTCACCGACGTCACCCTGCAGAGCTTGGGCGTGGTTCCGACCCTCGCCGTGCGCGTCGTGGCCACGGGCGACATCGACGGCGACGGTAACGTCGACGTTTACTTGCCGAGCGCCGACGGCAACGCCGACCGCATGTACGTCAACGACGGGGCCGGGTCGTTCACCGACCAGGCCGGCCTCCGCTTGCCCCCCAACACCGCCTCGCGCTCCGCCGCCGCCCGTTTCGGAGACGTCGACGGTGACGGCGACCTCGACCTCCTCGTCGCCCAAGGCTACGCGAGCCCCGACACACCGTTCGCGCGTCTTTTCCTCAACGACGGCACCGGGGTCTTCGCGGCCGCGGCGCCGTCGCAGACGCCGACCGCGGGCGCCGCCGGCGGCATCGATCCCGACGACATCGACTTTCTCGACTTCGATCGCGACTTCGACCTCGACGTCCTGATCAACGCGCATGCCGGCCCGTCGACCCTTTGGCGCAACGATGGCCAGGGCGTCTTCACCGACGTCAGCGGCCAACTGCCGCCGCCGGTGACGACGAACTTTCATTACAACCCCGGCGTCTGCGACATCGACGGAGACGACGACCTCGACGTATGGATCGACAACATCGGCGGGGCCTTTCGGGAGCAACTCCTGCGGAATGGAGGTACCGGCGTGTTCACCGATGTCACGTCGATGCAGGTCGCCGGGAACCCGAGCGCCGACGACAATGGCGTTGCGTGCGTCGACATCGACGATGACGGGGACTTCGACGCCGCCATCGCGAGCCTGAGCGGCAACGAGCGCTTCCTCCTCAACGACGGCACCGGCGCATTTTCCCTCGCGCCCGACAACGGCTTCCCTTCCGTCGGCGATCCGACGCTTTGGATCGACTTCGCCGACCTCGACGGGGACGGTCGGCTCGACGCGGTGACCGGGCAGGGTGAAGGGAACCCCTCCGTCAACCGCATCTACTTCGGCAACGGCAATCAACCCCTCGACAGCACGCCGCCGCGGATCGTTGCGTTCGAGGCGCCTCCGGCGACCGCGGAGGCGGGAACGGAGGTGGCCCTACGCTTCGCCGTCTCCGACCGTGTCGTCACCGACGGCGGCCCGCGCCTGTTTCGGGCCTTCGCTCGCGTGGCGCTCGACGGTGGGAGCCCCGTCGACGCGACGGCGGTCTTCGTCGGCGGCGACCTGTTTCGCGTCGCCATCGATGTCCCCCCATCGGTCGGCACCACGGTGTCGGTCGAGCTGTGCGCCACCGATCCGCGATTGAATACGGCCTGCGCCGCCCCGCTCGATTTCACGACGGTCCCGGCCTCACCCGGAACCGGGGGGGGTGGCGGCGCCGGGGGCAGCGGCGGCGACGGCGGGACCGGCGGGACCGGCGGGGACCTGTCGACCACCACCAGCGTGACCAGCAGCGGATCCGGGGTGGGCGGCGGCGGCGCCGCCGCTTCGGGCACCACCACCGCGGCTACGGCCGGAGGGGCCTCCCCCACGCCCCCGATCTCTTCGGAAGGAGGCGGGTGTAGCTGCCGTCAGGCGGGCGCTCCCCTTCCCTCGTCACCTTCGGGGCTGTGGCTTCTCCTGGCCACGTCGGGGTGGGTCTGGCGACGACGCAAGCGGTAGAAAGGGCGTCAGGGCGTGACCTCTTTGGCGCCATCGTCGTCGAGGGCGATGAGGACCGTGACTTCCCCCTTGTCGGTCACGGTTTTGACGGCACTCGACCCCCCGACCGCCGGGTGCAGATAACTCTTGGTGGTGACGGTGATCCCCATCACGGAGAGGGTGTCTTCGCGCACGTAACACTGACGAAAGAGCCCCAACGGGGTCTCCACGTCTTCACGGGGTAGCGCATCGAGCTTCAATGGCGTCACGAGCCCGAGGAATCGGTCAAAGAGCTGCTCGAACAGCGGATTGGAGCCGACGGGAAACTTCTGGTAGCCGAGCGGCCCGACTTTGCCTTCCAACGAAAGGAGCTTGATACCGCTCTTGTCGAAGGTTCGCAGGTCGGGGATCCGAACCCAGGCCTTGGCCAGTACGCTCTGCGCCCCCGACACCTCGACCTGGACCCGATATTCGTCGTCTTTGCGCTTTTCGAGCCACGAGACTTTGGTCGTCGGCGGGCTGCCCTTGGTGTCTTTGGCCGGGCCCGTCTGCGCCCAGCTCCCCATGGGGGGAAGACGCCATCGGTCGGGCTCGAGCGGAGGAATGGAACCATCTGACGCGCGGAGCAGACCATCCTCGCCCACCTTGGCCTCTCCCCCCTCGTCGCGTTCCGCGGCGGCCTTCGACGCGTTCTTCTTCGTTCCGCCGTCGTCGTCATCGCGGCGCTTCCGCTCTTTTCGCGCGCGGTCACCCTCGGACCCATCGTCCCGACCACACCCCGTCGTCGCCAGCCCCCCCGCTCCGAAAAGTACGACCGCCGCCGCCCACAACCTCCGCTTCCACTCGCTCATGCCGCTGGCTTACCACCTCCGGCGCGCGCCGGGCGCCGCGATACGATGTCCGCCACGCGGTTACGGCGCGTCGGGGGCCGCGGGCGGCTCGGGCCGGGCGACGACGTCGGGGGGGGCGGCTTCGGCATCGTCCTCCAACAGCTCGTCGAGGGTGGCGCGCAGGGCCTTCAGCACCGGCGGGATGGCCTGCAGGCTCAGGCGACGATCCTCGCCCGCATCGCGGTAGTGAAGCGTTAACGTCACCACTGGCGCATTCAGGTTCTTGGCCCGACTGCTCGCGCGAAGCTGGTCGAGGCGCCAGTCGACGTGTTTGAGCACGGCGCCGTGATCCATGAGCGCCGCCATCGTGAGTTCGCCGCGGATCATCACCAACGCCTGGCCGTAGCCCTCGGCGAGTACCTTCGCCACCGGGACGTCGATGCCGCAGACCTCCAGGTCGTCGACGAAGTCGGGCAGCACGAGCTCCTCGGCGGCCGCCCCGCGCAGGAGCATACGCGCCGCGGCGAAGCCAGACACGAGGTCGGACATCGGAATGCGGAACTGCTCCGCGTACGGCCCCACCACCTTGTCGAATCGCTCGCGACTGAGCTCATGGCCGAGCAAGGGGCCGAGCGCCCGGTAGAGGTGCGGGAGCGCCTCGGCCGGCAACAGGTTGAGGCGCTGCAGGTCGAGCACCATGGCGCGCTTGACCGTCTTGCCGCCCAAACTCTTCAGCGTGGGCCCCTCGGTAGGATCCGAACTCACGTTCAGCGGAATGTCGCCAGCCACGTCGCCGCCTCCCGCTCGGGGTCGTCGGTCGCGACGTCTGGCGCGACGCCGCATCCGTCGATGGGCGCGCCATCCGGTCGGGCGAAGAAGCCTCCCGGCGCCATTCGCCCCCCCTCCGGGGCACCGACGAGTCGCGCGGCGGTCGCCTTACCGTAGGTCGTGGCGCCGAACACGCGGGCGCGACCGTGGCATTGAAGCGCGGCGGCGAAGATCTCCGCCGCCGAGGCCGTCGCCCCGTCGACGAGCACGGCCAAGGGCATGACGTAAGCCTGCCGGCGACGGCCTCGCACGGCCACGCCGTCGCCCTCCTCATCGATCCGCTGGGCCAACACCACGCCGTCGGGAAGAAAGTCGTCGGCGAGTTGGAGCGCCGCGTCGACCACGCCCCCCGGACATCCACGCAGATCGAGGCAAAGGCCCGCTTCGGC